>NZ_WIAR01000006.1:0-3887 GCF_024701495.1 Corynebacterium sp. zg254 | reverse complement strand
AGTACTGCTGTTGCGATGACTGGTGCGACTGCGCCTAGGGCTGCTCCTGCGGCGATTCCGGCGGCGGTTCCGATGGCGTTGGTGGTGTAGGCTTCGGTGGCATCCATCCCCGCACGCCGATCACTTTCCGCACCGATCACCCCACCAACAACACCCAGGGCACGCCCACCGATACGCGCCGCACGAGCCACATCATCAGCACCCCCACCCACAGCCTCCGCCGACTTCTCAGCTAACCCAAAATTCGTATCATTAGCCACACCATAAATAGCCGTGCCCGTATCCGACTTCGACCACCCAAAATCCATCCCACCATCATCCCCACCAGTGGATACGTCATCACCCTGCCTAATCGGTTGAGTCAGCAGAATATCCGATGCTGCGCCTGCCCGATGATCCAGCTGGTGAACCTTCACCGGTGTTCCATGCCCGACCACAACCGGATCACCAGGAGTTGCAACCGGCATCACATGCACACGACCATCAGCAGGAGAGCTTATTTCCTGCACCCCCTCCTGCACCTGCTGCACCACCGTGCCATCCGAACGCACAAACACTTGACGGGTCTGACCAGCACCCGCATCATACGTCTGTGACTCCACCACCGGCCGATCACCCACCGAACCAGACCGCGGCGCCGGGAAATACCTCGTCCGACGATCCCCCTTCACCACCGTCACAGAACCATCACCGTGACGGATAACATCCGTCCCAGCCGGCGCTCCGGCGGGATAGACCCCATCGATAAAACCATCTTTATTACGCGTCACAGCATCACCTTCAGCAGAGATCTCACACACAGGATGCTGTGCCCGCTGATCTCCACGGTGGACTGTCGTTTCTACCGGCAGCTTACGACCGGTAACTGCCTGCTGGTACTCCTCCTCAGGAGTGTAGATACCCCGGCCACGACGTTGTGCTGCCTGGTGCTGCGCACGTCGTTTATTACGCTCCTGACCTGCAGCATCCTCAGCCGTGACCGGGCCGATAAATCCTGGCTGGCGGGTCGGCAACTGTTGGTCTTTCCGTCGCTGCTGCGTTGCAGACTCCTGACCCGACGGCCGATGACTACGCTGAGGCCTTGCCTGTGTATGAGCCTGCCGGGTCTGTGATGGGCCCTTCCTCGACGACGTGTGGCGCTGACCTGACTGAGCACGTTGCCTGCGCACAATATCTCCCGCATCCGGGCCAACAACCGACCCAGACGTTGGCGATGTTTTACGCCGCTGGCCCACCCCACCACGTTTTTCTCGTGGATCAGCCACAATCGGATACACCGCCTGCGCATCAGGTGCTACCTTCTGCACCAACACTCCCTGATCATTATCCACCTCATACCACGTAGGCACCGGGCGTCCCATAGCATCCACCGCCCACGGTGGCTGCACATGATCGACCACCGCCCCCGACGAATCCACAACATCCACACCCCCATCCTCACGAGCAATCATCCGCCCACCATCAGGAACATCCATCTCAAACCGATGCTCATGCGGTGCCGAGTCATCCGGCACCACCATAAAACGCTGCCGATCCCCATCCGGACGTACCCACCCCAGCTCCCACACATCAGATGCTGTGCCACGACGACGCGCCACAACAGCACCCACCGCTCCCATCATCACAGCAACAGCCCCACCCACAGCAGCAAGCACATCCCCCTGACTGGAATGACCCCCCTCTAGCATCCCCACGCCGGAAGTACCACCAGAAACTTCTGCATCCTCTGCAGCCCTAGAGCTGCTCGCCTCTGCATCATCACGAACAACCCCAGGGGAAGAATTATCCTCAGAACCTCCATGATTGATACGACGAGAAGTATCCCTCGGATCAGTAGGCTTCCCACTGCCATCAACAGTCTGCTCGTGCACGTTTGCTACCTCATGAGCACGCTCACCAGCAGCAACCCCGTCACTCGCACGAGCAGAATCATCACCTCGTGTCGGTGTATTACCTACGGTAGGTCCACTATGCTCAGGAACACGCACATTCGACCGGGCTGAATCCCGCGCAGATACACCTGATGGAACAACCGGAGATACCTCGCTATGAGGCCCACCCACCGACTGGCCATTATCACTCCACCCCACCTGCGGGCTAGTGCCATCACCACCACCCGACCACCGATCGGGCCTCGAACTATCCCCCATTCCCGATGCGCTACCCGGCTTACCAGACGTCCCCGCATTCACACCCGGCCCACCGACACACCGATATGCCGGCCATGGCGCCGGTGATGGGACCTGCTGCCCTGGATGCGATGCCTGCCATACTGCCTGCTGGGCACTGTTATACTGCGCCGTCTCACGCTCGCACCGCTGCTCAGCAGTCTCCGCAGACGCAAACCCCAGATCAACGACCCATGGCCCACCCAACAACACCATGCAGGACGCGACCGTACAACAGCCACCCACCTTCAACAGCACCTGATGCCCGTACCGCACCCACCGTGCCCCACCATGACGGTGTCGCTGCCTCACCTTACTGTCCCTTCGCCGCGTGCCACACCGACATCACACCAGAACTAACCAAGCCGCCGGCCAGCATCATCCACAGCATAAAAGGAAGCATCACCACAAACGGACCATGCTCCACCATCCACACCCCTAAGCGCGGCATCACAGCGACACCAGGCAGCAACAACATCGCACCAGCCATAGCAGTAACAACACCACGAGCAACATCACGACCTGACGGCCCCTCAGACACTCCAGAAGCAGCACGCTCTACACCACCGCCAGACGGAAACTCTTCACCAAGCACCGATACATCATCTGACATGATTGTTCTCCCCACACTCCACGGCTTCATTCGCCTATTTCTTTAGCGAATGCGACGCGCATCGCCATACACCGCAACAGAGTCAACACTGGTATCAGTCACAGTCGACAAAGACACATATGAACGAATAGATACAGGTCCCGCACAACCATTAATCTGCATATGCGCACCCGTAAAACCACCAGCAGCACGCTTCTTATCCAAGTTCATGTCATAGCCTGCCAACGTCACATTAGTAACCCCACCAGGCTTCAAAGAAAAGTTCACAGTAGGAGCAACCTCAAACCGTGAATCCGCTTTAGCCTCAGAATTAACCTTCGCCCCAAACTTCGCTCCCGCATCCCCCTTAGCATCAGCACCAACAGTGCCACTACCATCAGGAAGGCTCACCTGCACACTCGGACCAGCCTGAACACCCGCATCCACACCAGCCTCAGCCGAGGGCGCAACACCCACCGACGGCGACACCCCAGCAACACCAGCTACCTGAACATCAGCACCATCGGAAACATCCACACCACAGCCAATCTGATAACCCGTTTCAAAAAACGCACCAGTCAACTCTTCATCCGATGCACCATCAATCCAGCTACGGCCACTTAACGAACCAAATGCCTCACCAGTAGTCACACCGCCATCCAACGCGGGAGCGAAATTAATCGCCTCATTAACCTTATCCACATGCAACACCCACCCATCAGCAGTAGTGCGCGCGACATGCCGATCAGCAATATCACGTTCACCACCAACGACAGGACCCGGATAAGGAAACTCCACCACAGGAACCCACGCCGGCAATGCCATAGCCGATCCGGCTCCAGTAATCACCGCCATACTGGCCGCCGAACACGCAACAACACCACGAACGAACGAGGACAATTTCACGACAATCCCTCTCTTCATATGATCCAATGAGATCTAAATCACTACGGAACTATAAAAACCCTCTCACGAAAAAACAACTACCGCTGCACTAATGCTAACCCCGCCTCTTGTATTTCTCGCACAGAAACAGCGACCTTAAATCCACATGACCAGGCATTTCCCCGACAGGCAGACACACATTCCACCACCCCCGCAACACAACACCCCTTCAACGCGCCGAC
>NZ_WIAR01000005.1:0-5371 GCF_024701495.1 Corynebacterium sp. zg254 | reverse complement strand
AGCCGGCGGTGACCTACTCTCCCACACCCTCCCAGGTGCAGTACCATCGGCGCTGACGGGCTTAGCTTCCGGGTTCGGAAAGGGACCGGGCGTGACCCCATCGCTAAAACCACCGACAAACCAAACAAAGGAAAACACACACCACCCACCAAGGGGATGTGCCGTGTCATCCCAGACACTGCATAACAGACGCGAGCAACAACTCAAACACGGTTTTTTGTAAACACCCTGATTAAACAGGTTGTGTTTTTTTCGGTGTATTAGTACCGGTCACCTCCACACCTCACAGCGCTTCCAGATCCGGCCTATCAACCCCATAATCTATAGGGAACCTCAAAAGAAACCTCATCTCGAAACAGGCTTCCCGCTTAGATGCTTTCAGCGGTTATCCCTTCCATACGTAGCCAACCAGCCATGCCACGGGCGTGACAACTGGCCCACCAGAGGTATGTCCGTCCCGGTCCTCTCGTACTAGGGACAGCCTTTCTCAAGTTTCAACGCGCACGGCGGATAGAGACCGAACTGTCTCACGACGTTCTAAACCCAGCTCGCGTGCCGCTTTAATGGGCGAACAGCCCAACCCTTGGGACCTACTCCAGCCCCAGGATGCGACGAGCCGACATCGAGGTGCCAAACCATCCCGTCGATATGGACTCTTGGGGAAGATCAGCCTGTTATCCCCGGGGTACCTTTTATCCGTTGAGCGACACCGCTTCCACAAGCCGGTGCCGGATCACTAGTCCCTACTTTCGTACCTGCTCGACCTGTCAGTCTCACAGTCAAGCTCCCTTGTGCACTTACACTCAACACCTGATTGCCAACCAGGCTGAGGGAACCTTTGGGCGCCTCCGTTACTCTTTGGGAGGCAACCGCCCCAGTTAAACTACCCACCAGGCACTGTCCCTAACCCAGATCATGGGCCGAGGTTGAGATGCTCAATACGATCAGAGTGGTATTTCAACAACGACTCCACCACCACTGGCGTGATAGCTTCACAGTCTCCCACCTATCCTACACAAACCGAACCAAACACCAATACCAAGCTATAGTGAAGGTCCCGGGGTCTTTTCGTCCTGCCGCGCGTAACGAGCATCTTTACTCGTACTGCAATTTCGCCGGGCCTGTGGTTGAGACAGCAGAGAAGTCGTTACGCCATTCGTGCAGGTCGGAACTTACCCGACAAGGAATTTCGCTACCTTAGGATGGTTATAGTTACCACCGCCGTTTACTGGGGCTTAAATTCTCCGCTTCGACCACACAGTGATCTAACAGGTCCTCTTAACCTTCCAGCACCGGGCAGGCGTCAGTCCGTATACATCGACTTACCGTCTTCGCACGGACCTGTGTTTTTAGTAAACAGTCGCTTCCCTCTATTCTCTGCGACCACCACCAGCTCAACCAGTCTGTCACCAGCAGTGGCCCCCCTTCTCCCGAAGTTACGGGGGCATTTTGCCGAGTTCCTTAACCACAGTTCACCCGATCGCCTTAGTATTCTCTACCTGACCACCTGTGTCGGTTATGGGTACGGGCCGTCCATGCACTCGCTAGAGGCTTTTCTCGGCAGCATAGGATCACCAACATCCCCACAACGGGTACGCATCACGCCTCACCCTTCAAATGTGCGCCGGATTTACCAAACACACGGGCCACACGCTTACACCACAATCCAATAAGTGGCTTGGCTACCTTCCTGCGTCACCCCATCACTTGGCTACTACCACATCAGGTCCCACGCATCCCCACACACAAACACCCAAAAGGTGCCCGTGCGGGTTCAGGGCGGTTAGTATCAATGATTCACCACTGGGCGCGCACACACGGGTACGGGAATATCAACCCGTTATCCATCGACTACGCCTGTCGGCCTCGCCTTAGGTCCCGACTCACCCTGGGAAGATTAGCTTGACCCAGGAACCCTTAGTCATTCGGCGGATGAGTTTTCCACTCATCATTCGCTACTCATGCCTGCATTCTCACTCGCATAGCCTCCAGCACTGGGTCACCCCGCACCTTCAACGGCCACACGACGCTCCCCTACCAACCCCAAAAATGGAGTTCCGCGGCTTCGGCGGTGTACTTGAGCCCCACTACATTGTCGGCGCAGAACCACTCGACCAGTGAGCTATTACGCACTCTTTCAAGGATGGCTGCTTCTAAGCCAACCTCCTGGCTGTCTTCGCGATCCCACATCCTTTTCCACTTAGTACACTCTTAGGGGCCTTAGCCGGCGATCTGGGCTGTTTCCCTCTCGACTACGAAGCTTATCCCCCGCAGTCTCACTGCCGCGCTCTGACTTACCGGCATTCGGAGTTTGGCTGATGTCGCTAAGATGTTGGTCCCGCTAAACCATCCAGTAGCTCTACCTCCGGCAAGAAACACACGACGCTGCACCTAAATGCATTTCGGGGAGAACCAGCTATCACGGAGTTTGATTGGCCTTTCACCCCTACCCACAACTCATCCCCTCAGTTTTCAACCTAAGTGGGTTCGCGCCTCCACAGCGTCTTACCGCTGCTTCACACTGGCCATGGGTAGATCACCCCGCTTCGGGTCCAGGACATGCCACTAAACACACTCGTTAGTATTCGCTTTCGCTACGACTACCCCACAGTCCGGGTTAACCTCGCGACATGCCGCTGACTCGCAGGCTCATTCTTCAAAAGGCACGCCATCACCCCACAAGAGGCTCTGACGGATTGTAAGCACACGGTTTCAGGTACTATTTCACTCCCCTCCCGGGGTACTTTTCACCATTCCCTCACGGTACTACTCCGCTATCGGTCACGATACAAGTATTCAGGCTTACCGGGTGGTCCCGGCAGATTCACAGCAGATTCCACGAGCCCGCTGCTACTCGGGGACACTCATCAACACAACACACACATGCTTTCACGTACCGGACTCTCACCGTCTACGGCAGGCCATTCCAAACCACTTCCGCTAACACACACGCATCATGCACGGCATGGCAGCACCGCACAACAAGGCCCCACAACCCCACACACGCAACCCCTGCCAGGTATCACACGCATATGGTTTAGCCAACATCCACGTTCGTTCGCCACTACTAGCAGAATCATTAATTTATTTTCTCTTCCTACGGGTACTGAGATGTTTCACTTCCCCGCGTTCCCTCCATACCAACTATGAATTCATCGGCAGGTGACCGCACACAACTACGGCCGGGTTTCCCCATTCGGACACCCTCGGATCAACGCTCTATTGGCAACTCCCCGAGGCCTATCGTGGCCTTACACGTCCTTCATCGGCTTATCGTGCCAAGGCATCCACCGTGTGCCCTTAACAAAAACACAACACAGAATGCTTACAAAAAAACACTAAAACAACCACGCAAACCACACACACGAACCCGAAAAACCGGGCACGCGGTGAGTACTCACGTCAATTGCAAAAAAGAAGATACTCGCGTCCACTATACAGTTCTCAAACAACACGAAACACACAAACACCAACCACCTACCGGTAGTCACCGTCCACATGCTCCCCATGTACAGGAATAACACACGTCATTCCAGACACCCAACAGTAGCAACAAACCAAGCACCAATCCACTTCCACACCCACACCCTCTTCGGTGCGAGTCAGACACAATCACCATCCATGCGATCTACCCAGATTCGAAAAAACAAAAACAAAAATACTCCTTAGAAAGGAGGTGATCCAGCCGCACCTTCCGGTACGGCTACCTTGTTACGACTTCGTCCCAATCGCCGATCCCACCTTCGACAGCTCCCTAACGAGTTTAGGCCACTGGCTTCGGGTGTTACCAACTTTCATGACGTGACGGGCGGTGTGTACAAGGCCCGGGAACGTATTCACCGCAGCATTGCTGATCTGCGATTACTAGCGACTCCGACTTCATGGGGTCGAGTTGCAGACCCCAATCCGAACTGAGACCGGCTTTAAGGGATTAGCTCCACCTCACGGTATCGCAACCCACTGTACCGACCATTGTAGCACGTGTGAAGCCCTGGACATAAGGGGCATGATGATTTGACGTCATCCCCACCTTCCTCCGAGTTAACCCCGGCAGTCTCTCGCGAGTCCCCACCATAACGTGCTGGCAACACAAGACAAGGGTTGCGCTCGTTGCGGGACTTAACCCAACATCTCACGACACGAGCTGACGACAACCATGCACCACCTGTATACAAGCCACAAAGGGAAAACACATCTCTGTGCCGATCCTGCATATGTCAAGCCCAGGTAAGGTTCTTCGCGTTGCATCGAATTAATCCACATGCTCCGCCGCTTGTGCGGGCCCCCGTCAATTCCTTTGAGTTTTAGCCTTGCGGCCGTACTCCCCAGGCGGGGCGCTTAATGCGTTAGCTACGGCACGGAAATCGTAGAAAGATCCCCACACCTAGCGCCCACCGTTTACGGCATGGACTACCAGGGTATCTAATCCTGTTCGCTACCCATGCTTTCGCTCCTCAGCGTCAGTTACTGCCCAGAGACCTGCCTTCGCCATCGGTGTTCCTCCTGATATCTGCGCATTTCACCGCTACACCAGGAATTCCAGTCTCCCCTACAGCACTCTAGTTATGCCCGTATCACCTGCAGACCCGGAGTTAAGCCCCGGGCTTTCACAGACGACGCGACAAACCACCTACGAGCTCTTTACGCCCAGTAATTCCGGACAACGCTCGCACCCTACGTATTACCGCGGCTGCTGGCACGTAGTTAGCCGGTGCTTCTTATCCAGGTACCGTCACCCAAAAGGCTTCTTCCCTAGCGAAAGAGGTTTACAACCCGAAGGCCGTCATCCCTCACGCGGCGTCGCTGCATCAGGCTTGCGCCCATTGTGCAATATTCCCCACTGCTGCCTCCCGTAGGAGTCTGGGCCGTGTCTCAGTCCCAATGTGGCCGTACACCCTCTCAGGCCGGCTACCCGTCGTCGCCTTGGTAGGCCATTACCCCACCAACAAGCTGATAGGCCGCGAGCTCATCCTGCACCGAAAAAACTTTCCACCACCGACACTAAACGATGGTCCTATCCGGTATTAGACCCAGTTTCCCAGGCTTATCCCAGAGTGCAGGGCAGATCACCCACGTGTTACTCACCCGTTCGCCACTCGAGTACCCCTTGCAAGCAAGAGGCCTTTCCGTTCGACTTGCATGTGTTAAGCACGCCGCCAGCGTTCGTCCTGAGCCAGGATCAAACTCTCCATAAAAGCAAATCAGCACTACAAGAGAGCCAAAAACTAGCTACAAAAAAATAAAACTACTGACAAAAGAATCAAAATAAATCATTCAAAAACCTGTCACTGCCATCACCAGCCCCGACGGGAAGAAGGGACCTCCAACAACAACAAGCCACAGTCAGACAACAACAACACACACAAAAACC
>NZ_WIAR01000004.1:0-220874 GCF_024701495.1 Corynebacterium sp. zg254 | reverse complement strand
ACTACTGACAAAAGAATCAAAATAAATCATTCAAAAACCTGTCACTGCCATCACCAGCCCCGACGGGAAGAAGGGACCTCCAACAACAACAAGCCACAGTCAGACAACAACAACACACACAAAAACCAGCATGCGCCATCATCGATTACTATTCCCGTGTCACATGCGCGCTACCGCACACTGGCACACAAACAGCCCCACAACAACACCACAAACAGCATCATCATGAGAATGAACACCCACCCAGCAACACGACGCCAGGCCACCACAACATGCAAAAAGGGGCATTCACCAACCATGTCCTCACACCAACACACCACACGGTGCATCAGTACTGTGGAAACAAATTAAACTTGGTTCATCACACTATTGAGTTCTCAAACAACCTGCGCACACACAACCACACCCAACAACATTGAATGCAAATCATGAAGCAAAACCAGAAACAAACACGTTCCGGTACAGATCATCAGGGCCGTTTTCCTGCCCCTCCCCTAACAACAACCCCACACAATCACTCTGTGTGGCCTGTCCGGGAGCCGGTGTCGGTCGCTCTGACTTGAACTAATCTACACACAACCCACACACAACACAAATCCCCAGCTCAAAGCCCCAAAAACACCACACACAAACACACCAAAAACAGCACCAAAAAACACAACCAACGGCGCAACCAGCAGAGCTCCCACGCATCAGCCGGCATAGGCATCTCACGTGGGTTACAAACAGCAGAGCAGTCACTAGGTCACGCAACGGCCCACCGCCTCCCTAGCCGCCTCGTTCTGCGCCCCTCGATACCGCCCGGCCACGATTTGAGGCACACTGGGAGGACAGGGAAGAATTTTTTAAGAACTAACCCGAACGACAAAAGGACTAGCAATGTTGGAACGCACTCAGATTTACGTCGATACCTCCTATCTCTTGGCGAGCTTTTATAACTCCTGGAATATAGGGGCTCGCTCCCAGTTAGAGATCGACTTACCCGAGGTAGTCTGCACCCTCAAGAGAATGGCCACTGAGCACCTCAAACAGCCTGTCCACCGACAACTGTGGTACGACGGCGTCCCAGAGGCCGGGCCCCATCGTTATCAACGCTCGCTGCGCGCCGAATCCGGCGTTCAGTTTCGCCCTGGCCAGCTGATCGAGTGGGGAGATCGCCGCACCCAGAAGGCCGTGGACACTCGCTTGGTTGCCGACATGGTGATGCACTCGATGCGCGGCACCACCAGCGACATGATCCTTCTTTCTGGCGACGCCGACATGCTTCCCGGTGTGGAGGAAGCCACGAACAATGGCGTTCGCGTGCACCTCTACGGATTCGGCTGGGACTCCATGTCCAGCGCGCTGCGATTCGCCTGCGACTCCGTCACTATCCTTGATCCTCGCGAGGACTTCCGGGACACGATGCGCCTGGAGATTATCGACGAGCCGGTCATTCCGGAGGGAGCCGACGAGGCCGAAGCGCTGATCGCGGACAACTTCGCCGATCAAGACACGACTGATGGCGACGGCGGCACCGCTGAGTCTTCAAGTTCGTCGTCGCCTTCTTCTACTGCCTTCTCGGCACCGCGCACCGCTACCGCCGAGAATCCCGAGGACAGCCTGTTCGACGGGCAGACTCCTCCCCCTGTGATCGAAAAGCCGTTGGGCGACGCGGAGAAGCCTGAGGAGCCGGGACCAAGCCCGATCCCTATGCCCACGCATTACGGTGCGGATACCAGCCGCACGGCACCGGTGCGTGCCGAGGCGGCCTCGCAGGCTTCGGCACAGCAGGCCGCGCCCCAGGAGAGCACTGCGGAGCAGAACAGCGCAGCGGAGCCGAGCAGCACTGCGGAGCAGGAGAGTGCAGCGCAGCAGAATAACGCAGCGCAGCAGGCCACCCAGCAGGAATCACCAGGTCGGGAGGAAGCCGCGAGGGACGAGAGGCCGGCGTCGGATATTAATTCAGGGAGCACTGGAACGTCGCCGAGCCCGGCAGACATGGCGTCGAAGAAGGTGGAGCCAAGTGGAAAGAGCTCCGGCAGCACCCGGCCGAACCCTGGCATGATGGCGCGGCACCGCAAGCTCCGCAGCCGCTACGTGCCCCTGCCCAGCGAGGTCTGGGCCGCTGCGGGCAGCCAAAACGCGTTCGACATCGGCGAACAATATGCCGTCTGGTGGTGGGAACATGGCGCCGAGGAACACCAAATCGACGACGCCCACCTGCTCACCGGAGGCGGACTACCTCCTGAAATCGATCGCCCACTGTTGCAATTCGCGTGCGAAACGCTGCACGAATACACGCTGTCGGAGAATCAGCGCGTGGGGTTGCGCGATGGATTCCACTCCGGCATCCGCAATATTTTGATCAAGAATCCACTGGACTAACCGCGGGAAGGCTGCCGAAAGCCGGCGGCAGGACTGCGGCGAGGCTGTGAGAACAATGGCGATGTAGGGGCAGTGTGTCACAATATGTGGCATGACTGATGTGGATGTGCGTGACCGCACTACTTCCTGCGACGTGCCTGAAGAAACTCATGCTCACGCGGACTACGCCGTGGACCCCCTGAGCCTGAAACAAACCTTTCTGCGCCTCATCGCTGTGGGCATCACCGCAGCTGTGGTGACTCTCATGGCCTGGGCCGTGCTGCGCTCCATTTCCTGGCCGGCCTACAACAGCAGCTGGGTGCTGCGCGCCCTGGCCACCGCGGGGTCCATGATCGTCACGGTTACGACGGCCTGGATTTGTTATCGCTGGATTCAGACGGGGACTCGGCGTCGGTCGGAGGATGCGCAAGCGGAGGCCGCGGACAGGCAGGGGACGGCGAAGCCGCAACGCTCGCGGGTTGCGGCTTTCATCCTCCAGTTCTTGGGCTACCTCGCGCCCGCCGGGCTAGTCATCACATCCACGGCCATTCCCCTGGCGGCCACGCATCTCTACCTAGACGGCATCAGCGTGGACAACGAGTTCCGCACGCAGTATCTGACCCGCATGGCCGATAGCTTGAGCCACGCGGACATGGCCTACGTGGACATCCCGAGCTTCTACCCAGGGCTGTGGTTCTTCGGCGGCGGAGCCCTGGCGCATCTGGTGGGCATGTCCGGCTGGGCAGTATTCCAGCCGTGGGCTCTGGCCACCATCGCCATGGCAGGCTCCATGGTTGCCGTGGTGTGGCACCGGATTCTGGGGTCCTTCGTGGTGGCGGTCGCCACTGCCCTGGCCAGCACGGCCGTGGTGCTGGTGGTCGCGCCTGAGGAGCCGTACGCCGCCGTGGTGGCACTGGGCATGGCGCCGGGGCTGATCCTCGCCCGGCGCGCGGTCACGGGCGGGAATGCCGCGCTGATTGCAACGATTGCCTACCTGGGGCTGTCAGCAAACCTGTACACGCTGTTCACCGCTATTTCTGCGCTGGCTGTGGTGATGATTGCCCTGGGTGTTGCCTGGAGCCGCAAGGCCTTCGCCCCGATTGTTCGGCTGGTGATCATCGGTGTGAGCTCCCTGGCCATCGCAGCCGTGGGATGGGGACCGTACATCCTGCGCCTGCTGAGCGACCCGCACGACCCCGCGGGCACCGCACAGCACTACCTCCCCGAAGCAGGCACAGAACTGCCCACCCCCTTCTTCGACGATCCCACGATCGCCATCGCCAGCCTGATCGGTCTGTTCTGGCTGATCTGGCGATACCGCGACGAGGATACGCGCGCCGTCACCATCGGCTTGGCCACGTGCTTCCTGTGGGTCGTCATGTCCATGCTGATGCCGTTGGCGGGATCCACGCTTCTAGGCTTCCGCGTGGGCGGCCCCATCGCGGTATTGCTGACCGTGGCGGGTGTTCTGGGCGTGGCACAATTCCGGCTGAACGGGCTGAAGAAGTTCTATCCAGAGCTGGGGAATCTGCGGGAATCGACGCTGGCTACTCGTCTGATGGTGATCGTCTTGGCCCTAGCCTGCGTGAGCTACACGTCCCTCATTCCTGAGAAAAATGAGGAGAAGATTGATCTGGCATACACGGACTCGGATGGCAACGGCAACCGCGGGGACAAGTTCCCTGCCGACGCAACCACCTACTACCAGTACATTGACCGCGTGCTTCACGACGCGCTTGGTCAACGCGCGGGCTCGGTGGTTCTGACGGATGAGTCCAACTTCTTGGCCTACTATCCCTACAACAGCTTCCAGGCCTTCACGGCCCACTACGCGAACCCGCTGGGGCAATACTCCAAGCGCGCCCAGGACATTGAGGAATGGACTACCATCAGCGATCCTCAGGAGCTCCAGGACGCGATGGCCACGGCTGAGAGGGAGCATGGCTTCAAGCAACCGGATGCCTTAGTGCTGCGGGGCCAGCTGGAGCTCAAGGAGAGCGCGAAGCAGCTGGCGGAGCTCAAACCAGAGGAGGGGCAATTCCCCACCACCACGGGAGTGGGCAAGGACGGCTTCAGCTACAAGATTGCCGATGACATCTACCCGAACAACCCGAATGTGCGCTTCCGGACGGTGACTTTTAAGCCGCAGGCGTTCACTGAGGGCTGGGACCTCACGCAGGTTGGTCCGTTCGTGGTGGCGGTCCGTCAGGCGGCGGAAACCTAAACACAATTTTCACAGGAGTTTACTTATGACACGCCGCTTAATGATTTTCTCAGTTTTCTTAAGACGTGAAGTGCCGTAGGATAACTAATCGTGTCACAGGTAAAAGATAGAGAGAAGTCCCCTGTCCCACCCACAGACAGGACAGCACCAACCTCCCACGCGCACCGCAAGAAGCTGACCACAGTCAGCATCGTCAGCGGCCTGCTGGGATTCTTGCTCTTCCTGTTGGTGCCTTTTCTCCCTGTCAAACAAACCGAAGCCAGCTTCACCTGGCCTGAACAGGGCAACCCCACCAACCTGACTGCCCCCTTGATGTCCTACATGCCCCAGGACATCGACATCTCCATCCCGGTGGAGCAGCTGACCAACCTCAACGACGGCCAGACCACCATTGTGTCCACCGTCCCAGAAACCTCAGAAGAAGCGTCCCTCCGAGGCATGTTCGTCCGCTCCACCGACAACGGCGTGGACGTCATCGTGCGCAACGTGGTGCCCCTCTCCATCACCGACGAAGAACTCGCGGCCCTCCCCAAGGATGCGAACCTGCGCATCACCTCCGACCACGAGTCGACGCACGTGTGGATCCCCAACGAACAACGATCCGACGGCACTCCCTTCGACTCCACCATCAACGACGATATCCGCCCCATGCTGACGGGTATCTACTCCGAGATTCGGGATACCGACGCCACCCACCAGGCCTCCGCCAGCGGCGACCTCCGAGCCACCGTCACCGTAGACTCCCGCTTTACCTCCAGCCCCACGGCTGTGAAGATCCTCGCCATCGTGGCAGGACTAATCTCCCTGATCGTAGCCCTGTGGTCCCTCCACTCCATCGACACCCTCGATGGCCGCATCCGCTCCTCCCGCCGCGCTGCCCTGCTGCCCCCAGGCTTCTTCAAGCCACGCCCACTCGACGCAGTGGTGGGTGGCGTGCTCCTCATCTGGTACTTCATCGGCGCGAATACCGCCGACGACGGCTACCTGCGCACCATGGCCCAAGCCTCCAAACACTCGGGCTACATGGCCAACTACTACCGTTGGTTCGGTGTGTCTGAATCCCCCTTCGGATTCCCCTTCTACGACCTTCTGGGTGTGATAACCCGCTTCTCCGAGACCTCCATCGTGATGCGCCTGCCATCCCTCATCGCAGGAATCGTGGTCTGGCTGGTGCTCTCCCGTGAAATCCTGCCGCGCCTGGGCACCCGCATTAACCAGCGCAAGGTAGCCCACATCACCATGGCCTCCACCTTCCTCCTCCTGTGGATGGTATACAACAACGGCACGCGCCCAGAGCCCGTGATCGCCATGTTCTCCCTGCTCGCATGGGTCAGCTTCGAACGAGCCATCGCCAGCCACCGCCTGTTCCCCGCCGCCATCGGAACGATGTTCGCCACCCTGGCGCTCAGCGCCGGCCCCACCGGCCTCATGGCCGTGGCCGCGCTGCTGGTCTCCCTCAGCGCAATGATCCGTATCCTCATCAAGCGCCTCCCCGCGCTCGGCGCGCCCGCCGGCGCCCCACGAGGAAAACTGATCGTCGCCATCATGGCCCAAATCGCCCCCTTCCTGGCCGCAGGCACCGCCATCCTGGCCGGGATGTTCGCAGACCAGACCTTCGCCTCCGTCATGGAAGCAACCCGCGTCCGTAGCGCCATCGGCCCATCCCTGCCCTGGTACGAGGAATACATCCGCTACACCAGCCTCCTGGACAGCACCGTCGACGGCTCCTTCACCCGCCGCTTCGCTGTGCTCATGCTGTTCTTCAGCTTCGGCGTGGTGATCGCATCCCTCCTGCGCTACCGCCGCGTACCCGGCGCCGCCGTAGGCCCCACCAACCGACTGGCGTTCATCTTCCTCGGCACCATGTTCTTCATGGTGTTCACCCCCACCAAGTGGACCCACCACTTCGGTGTGTACGCCGGACTGGGCGCCGCAGTCACCGCACTCGCCGCCGTGGCGGCCTCCCGCATCACCGTCAGCTCCCAACGCAACCGCATCGTATTCTTCGGAGCCGCCCTGATGCTGTTCGCCCTCTGCCTCTCCGGCAGCAACGGCTGGTGGTACGTCGGCTCCTTCGGAGTACCCTGGTGGGACAAGTCCATCCAGGTCAACCACATCGAAGCGTCCACCGTCATGCTGGGCACCTCCCTCATCGTTCTGGTCTGGGGCGTAGTTGTCGGCTTCCTCTCGGACGCCAAGCACGCTCGCCTCACGGACTCCCGCGACATCGAGGAACTCGACCGCAAGGAATCCAGCAAACTGCAGCGCTTCCGCACCGTGGCCACCGCCCCGATCGCGGCCCTCACTGCCCTGGTTGTCCTGTTCAGCCTGGCCTCTCTCGGCAAGGGCTTCGTGGCCCAATGGCCCGCCTACTCCATCGGAAAGGGCAACATCAAAGCCCTCAGCGGCAACACCTGCCTCATGGCCAACGACGTCATGGTCGAAAAGAACACCAACGAATCCTTCCTGCCCGTCGCCGACGGCTCCGAGCTGAAGGACTCCCTCATCGCAGGCAAATCCGCTGGATTCGACCCGAACAACATCCCCACCAAGATCGACCCGGGCACCGGCTCCAGCGACTCCTCCGACCAAACCTCCGTCTCCGCCCAAGAACTCTACAAAAACAGCCAAGCGGGCAACTCCAACCACGCCAACCAGTCCGATAATTCCAACGGCAACGCATCCAGCTCCGCCAATGCCTCCGGACAAACACACCAGGATTCGGCGAAGTCCGGTGATGACGCAAGCTCGGCGTCGAATGCAACAAAAAAGGAAGACACCGGCACCACAGGCGGCGTGACCAGCGACAAGGGCATCAACGGCTCCTACGCCAAGCTGCCCTTCGGCCTCGACGAGCAGAAAGTACCCGTGATCGGCTCCTTCACCGACGGCATCCAAGAGCCGTCCTACGCCACCACAAAATGGTTCACCCTGCCCGCCCGCGACGAGCAACACCCGCTGGTTGTCTTCAGCGCCGCCGGAGCGATCTACCACCACGACATGAATGGGGTCGAGCAATACGGCCAGGAAGTCGTTGTGGAATACGGACGTGAAAAAACCGACGCCGAGCTCGCCGAAACGAAAGCCCGCGACGAAAAATCCAAGGATCAACGCGACGAACCCGGACGGTCCGAATCCCAAGATCGCTTCCTCTCCATGGGCGAGCTGGAGCCGCTCGACATCGGCACCGAGCCCGAATGGCGCAACATGCGCGTCCCCATGGACCAGATCCCCGAAGACGCCACAGTGATCCGCATCCGCGCCGTGGACACCAACCTGACCGAAGACCAATGGGTGGCCTTCACGCCACCGCGCGCGCCGGAGCTGGAGAGCATACAGAAGCACATCGGCTCCGATGTACCAACCCTGCTGGACTGGTCCGTGGCCTTCCAATTCCCATGCCTGAAGCCGTACGATCACCACGCTGGCGTGGCGGAAGTTCCCCACTACCGGGTGTCCCCAAGCCACGAATCCCGCGAGATTCACACGCCCGTGATGGACTACTACGGAGGCGGCTCCGTGGGATTGACCCAGATGACGGCCACCGCCAACGAGATGCCTACGTACCTGAACAACGACTGGCAGCGCGACTGGGGAGTTCTAGACGAGCTGACCACGCACTCGCGGAGTACCGGCGAGGCAGCGAAGCAGGCCGAGCTGGAACTGGGTGAGACCACGCACTCCGGACTGTGGAGCCCGGGGCCGATGAAGTACAAGCAGAAGTAGCCCGGCGCGGCCGGCCGGAGTGGCTGAAGCCGGTCCGGCGGGACGGGGCGCACAGAAAATGCCTTGAGGGAACCTGTTCTCTGCCATATCTGGCGATTCCCTCAAGGCATTTTTCTGTAGTACCAGCTGTGGTACCTCGCGAGGTCACCTCGCGGAGGTACGCAGCTGGGTGGTTTCGCGGTGCCACGCGGCTGGGTGAGTTCGCGTAGCTACGCCGCGGGGCTACTCCGCTGCGGCGTCGGCACCCTGCGGAGCATCGGTGTTCTCCGGAGCAGCCGGAGCCTCCGCAGCCTCTGGAGCGGCAGGGGCTTCGGGGGTTTCTTCGGCGCTCGCGTCCGGAGCCTCGCTGCTCGAGCCGCCGAACACGGCACTACCCGCGTTCATCAGCTGAGCGAACTCCGGCGGCAGATCGCCATTTTCCGCAGCGGCCGCCACGATAGGACGCAGCAGCGCCGGCAGATCCAGGCCCGCCGCGGCCTGGCGACCAGCCTCCGTCGGGGTGGCGCCCAGCAGCGCCTTCGCCAGATTCACGTATGCCATCGGGTCAGCGTCCACCTCGTCGGCGGCCAGCTTGCCAGCCCAGTCCTGCGTCTCGCCGTACTGCTGCAGCAGCTTCAGCAGCTGGCCCATGTTGACGTCGCTGACCTTGTTGCCAGCGCCAGGATTGATGCCAGCCTGCCTCGCCAGAGCCAGGAGCTGATCCACAGGGATCTGCTTGCCGTTCGCATTGGTCTCATTCAGCGCATGAGCCAGGGCCTGGACAGCCTTCAGAATCTGCTGGCTGGACACCACGGAGCCGCGTGCGCCTTCGGCGGTGGGGATCGTGATGGTGTCGCCGTTAGAGGAACCGGACGCATTGGTGCCGCTCTTGCCCTGGGTCTGAGTCTGCACAGCCCCCTGGGTCAGGAGGGTCTCGGCCGGCAGGCGGCCGCCCACAACACCCAGGACCAGCATCATGAAGTCCGTGGTCAGAGGCACATCCACACCAGTGACATGCTCGATGGTGTTTGCCACCTGCGCCTCCTTACCTGTCGCCTTCTTGATCGGCTTCAGGGCCTGGGAGATAGCGCCCGCGGTGGTGTTGGCTGGCATGTCAGAGGCCAGGGCCTTCAGGGATGCGTCGTCGCCGTAGTAGGTGTTGAGGTCCACATCAGTCACGACGCCCGGCAGACGTCCCTGACCGGTGTACTGCCAGAAGGTCATCTCATCCCATCCGCCTGGGATGTCGCCTGGAGGGGTGTCGTTGTAGTAGGCCAACCACAGTGGGTATTCACTGAACTCAGTGGTGTTGCCCATCTGGCCCTTCCAGAAGGCGTAGTAGGTGTAGATGATCGGCTTGCGGCCGGTCTGCTTCTTGATCTCATCGACCCATTCGCGCACCCAGCTCTGGAGCTCTGGGGTGCTCAGTCCGCCGGTCTCCTCCAAGTCCAGGGCTGGCGGCAGGGATGGCTGAGGGCCGGTGGCCAGAGTGGTGGCGTAGAAGCGGGCTTCGCCGCGAGGGTCGCGGTTGCCCGGCTTTGCGTAGTGGTAGCTACCAGGCATGATGCCGGCTTCCTGGGCCTTTTGGCTATCCGTGGTGAAGAACGGGTTGGTGTAGCCGGTGCCTTCGGTGGCCTTCACGAAGGCGAACTTTTGGCCTTGGGCGGCGAGCTGCTGCCAGTCGATGGCGGCGCCACCTGGGTGCTGGTGGCTGGCGACGTCCACGCCGTCGAGGTCTGCCCAGGATGGGACTGCTACCACTTCGGTGGCGACGAGGGCGGCGACGGTCAGGCCAGTTCCCGCGAGTGCGGTTGCGGTGATGCGTGCTGGGGTTGTGCGCTTGGTGCGGCGCTTAGAGATAGAGAACATGAGCCACACACTACACATCCGTCACAGTTTTAACACGTAAAACACGCGCAACGTGAGTAAACTTTTTGCACTTTTCTCCCAGTGCTCTCTGCAAATTGTTCGACGAAAACGCCAGATTTGGGCCCAAATCTGGCGTTTTGAGCGAACAATTTGCAGGACAGTGTCCGGACACTGTTCTGCACACCTTGTCTAGAGGTTTTCTATAGGCTGGCAAGCATGTCTAACGAAACCCAAGAAGCAACCAACTCCCAAGACACAACCGCAGACCCAAACCAAGAACCAACCCAAGACACTCCACAAGAAGCAACCACCACCCTCCCCGACAACATCACCGAAGGCCCCAGCCACCCCATAGCCCCCACCCAAGACCTCTACCGCCACGTCAACGGCCACTGGCTCGCCACCCACACCATCCCCGCCGACCGCCCCGTCGACGGCACCTTCCACACCCTGCGCGACCAATCCGAAAAAGACGTAAAAAACATCATCGAACAGCAGGCAGCCGACAACCCCCACGGCCGCATCGGAGCCCTCTACTCCTCCTTCATGGACGCCCAAGGCATCGACAACGCAGGCCTCGCAGTTCTGGAAGAAGACCTGAAGGGGGTGCGCTCGGCGTCGAATATTAAAGAATTAGCAGAAGCGCTGGGCCACCTCGACCGCGCAGGAATCGGCGGCGTGGTGGGCTACTACATCGAAAAGGACTCCGGCGACAGCCTCGGCGCCAGCGGCCTCACGCAGCTCTACCTGGTGCAAACCGGCCTCGGCCTCCCCGACGAGGCCTACTACCGCGAGCAGCAACACGAACAAACCCGGCAAGCCTACAAGGCCTTCGTCACGGACATGATCGCGCTCGCCCAGGAACTCCCCGAGTTCGCCGGCGACCCCGCCGAACTCGCGGACACCCTCATCGGCTTCGAAACCGCCCTCGCCGAAGGCCACTGGGACAACGTCACCAGCCGCGACGCCGACAAAACCTACAACCCCACCGCCATCGCCGACCTGCCCACCGGCTTCCCCTTCGCCACCTGGCTCGAAGCCACCGGCGTGCCCGCCAGCCACGGCACCATCATCGTGAACCAGCCCAGCTACCTGGAGCACGTCGCCACGCTCGCCAGCCGCGATCTCAGCGAATGGAAGCTCTGGGCCGCCTGGCGCGTCCTCACCTCCCGCGCCGGCCTGCTCCCGAAGCCCATCGTGGACCGCAACTGGGAGTTCTACAGCAAAACCCTCTCCGGAGCTACCGAGCAGCGCGCCCGCTGGAAGCGCGGCGTAGGCCTGGTCGAAAGCCAGATCGGCGAAGAGGTCGGCACGTACTTCGTGGCCGAGCACTTCCCACCGGAGAATAAGGAAAAGATGCTGGAGCTGGTGGATTACCTTATCGCCGCGTACCGCGAGCGCATCGAGCAACTGCCGTGGATGACGGACGCCACCAAGGACAAGGCCCTGGCGAAGTTGGAGAAGTTCACCGCGAACATCGGCTATCCGGATTCGTGGCGCAGCTTCGACAGTCTGTCCTTCTCCCCCACCGGCGCGGATGTGCTGGCCAATGTGCGCGCGGCCACCGCGTTCAACCACGATTACGAGGTCGCGAAGCTCGGCAAGCCCGCCCGCCGCGACGAGTGGTTCTGCACCCCGCAGACCGTCAACGCCTTCTATAATCCCGTCAAAAACGACATTACCTTCCCCGCCGCGATCCTCCGTCCCCCATTTTTCGACGCCGGCGCGGATGCAGCAGCGAACTTTGGAGCCATTGGTGCTGTGATTGGCCACGAGATTGGGCATGGCTTCGATGACCAGGGTTCCAAGTTTGACGGCGACGGCAACCTGAACTCCTGGTGGACGGAGGAGGACCGCGCTGCGTTCAGCGCGCTGACGGACAAGTTGGTGGAGCAGTTCGACGGGCTGGTGCCGACGGGTCTGCGTCAGCGCGGCATTGAGGACCACACGGTCAATGGGCGCTTCACGCTGGGTGAAAACATCGGTGACCTGGGAGGACTGGGCATCGCGATCGTGGCGCTGCGGCGCTACCTGGCGGACCAGGGGCTTGATTTCGACACAGCGCCCAGCGCCCCCGTGGAGGGCATGGAGGGAGAGTTCACTGCCCTGCAGCGGGTGTTCCTGCGCTGGGCGCGGATCTGGCAGACCGCGATCCGTCCGCAGATGGCCGCGCAGTACGCGTCCATTGATCCGCACTCCCCGGCGGAGTTCCGGTGCAATGTGATCAGCTCGAACGTGGCCGAGTTCTATGAGGCCTTCGATGTGGCCCCTGGCGACGGCATGTGGCTGGATGAGGATCAGCGCGTGACGATCTGGTAGCGCGGCGCCGCAGCGCTAGTTCGCCCGGAAGTCCTCCGGCGCAAACAAGTCTGGCTCGTGCACCTCGTCCTCGCTCGGCACGTACTCCTCCACTTCGCAGAGGTTGAGGAGCGCGCCTTGGGCGTCCTGAATCGTGGCCATCCGTCCGAATTCGGACAGCCATGGTTCGCGCACCAGCGTGCCGCCGAGCTCCAGGGCTTTGCCGATCGCCTCACTCAGGTTTCCCACGCCCATGTACAACGTCCACATGGACACAGTAGAAGCATCCGTGGCCTCGGGGACGCCCGCGGCGCTGGTGGCGTCGGTATTGAGGGTGTCCGGGGTCAGCATGCGGGAGGTATCCCACATCCCGACCAGCGCGGCGCCGTCGTATTCGCCCACGGCGTAGCGGGAGCTGGCGCTGCTGCTGGCATCGCTATCGCTAGCGCCTGCATCGCCGTTGCTGCCGCCACCCATCGCGCGAATATCCCAGCCCGCGAGGGTGTGGTAGAACTCCAGGGTCTTGTCCCACTCGGCGCCGACCAACAGCTCGTGCCACACAGGGGTGGACGGCTCGCCGGCGGCGAACAGGGCGATCTCATCGGCTGGGCGCTTCAACCCGACGGTCGCTCCGCACGGGTCGACGATCATTGCCATGGAGGAGCCGTCCTTGATGTCCTGCGGCTCGAGCACGCTGGTGGCGCCGGCCTCGAGGGCTTTCGCGTGGGCGTCTGCGACGTTGGGGGTGTAGAGCATCATGCCCCACAGGGAGACGTTGTCCTTCGGCACCTGGGCCACGCCGGCGACGGACATGCCGTCCTTCTTCGCCAGGGCGTACATGGGGCTGACCTGCTGGAACTCCCATCCCAGCACGCCGGCGTAGAAGGCCTTCGCGGCGTCGAGGTCCGTGGTGGCTAGGTCCACCCAGATGGGCATTCCGGGCTGCGCGATGAGTGCTGGCATTACATGTTCCTCCACTTTTCGGGGTCGAAATCGTCGTCTGCGGTGGCTTCGTCGAAGTACTCGCCGAGGTCGTCATCATCATCGACGCCGAAGTTCTCGTTCACCGCAACCCGCGCCCCGACCAACACTTCGCCGGTGGTGAGGTCGACGAGGGTCACTTCATCACCAGCCCTGAGGGTTTTTCCTCGGCGGGTTTCCGTCTGTCCGTTGACGTTCACGGCTCCGGAGGCGATGACTTCTTTGGCCACGCCTCCGGTCTCTACCAGGTTGGCGAGCTTCACGAACTGGCCGAGTTTGATCTCTTGGTCTCGGATGGAGATCTCGGGGATATGCATGCAGGCCAGTCTACCCGGAGGGTGTGGGGCACTGAGCCGGCGGGCGCCTCAGCACCGGTCTAGACAAATTGTTCGCTCAAAACGCCAGATTTGGGGTCAAATCTGGCGTTTTGAGCGAACAATTTGTGGGAGCCTGGGTAAACAAAAGCCCGGGGCAAGGATTCCCCGGGCTCAGGTAGAAGGTAGAGCCTAGAAGGTAAGGCTTAGAAGGTGGTGCTATGCGCGCATCGCGACATCCGTCGGCTTGATCGGACGAGGCAGAGCCGTCTCACCCATCAAAGCCCGGTCCACAGCAGCCGCCGTGGCACGTCCCTCGGAAATGCCCCACACGATCAGGGACTGTCCGCGGCCCGCATCGCCGGCCACGAACACCTTCTTCTTCGCAAACTCCGGCGCCTGCGGCGTTGCCCGGAAGTTCTCGTCACGCACCAGGCGTCCGCGCTGATCCACCTCAAGGTCCAGGTCAGCCACGGCAGCGCTGCGTTCCACGGACACGAAGCCCATGGCCAGCAGCACCAGGTCCGCGTCCATTTCGAAGTCGGTGCCCTCCACGTTCTCCAGGCCGTTCGGGCCGAACTGGCACTGAGCACCCTTCAATCCGGTGACCTTGCCGTCCTCGCCGATGAGCTCCACGGTGTTCATTTGCCAGCGGCGCTCACCCAAAGCCTCACCGGGCTTACGCTCGGCCAAGGCCAGCTTCTCTGCCAGGTCGGCGGATTCGTCACCAGTGACGGTGTACTCGCCTTCCTCGTGGGCGCTTGCCAGGCGCATCTTCAGCGGGTAGGTAGGCCATGGTGTGGAGGCCGCGCGGGACTTCGGTGGCTTCGGCATGATGTCGAACTGGTGCACGGACTTCGCACCCTGGCGCAGCGCGGTACCGAAGCAGTCGGTACCGGTGTCACCACCACCGATGATGACCACGTTCTTGCCCTTGGCGTCGATGGTGGAGGTCTCCATGTCGCCGTAGCCCACTCGGTTAGCGGGAGGCAGGTACTCCATAGCCTGGTACACGCCCTCCAGGTCACGGCCCGGGACGGGGAGATCACGGCCCACAGTGGAGCCGATGGCCATGACGATCGCGTCGAAGTCCTTCAGGTCCTCACCGGTTGGGGAGGTGTTCACCACGAACTTCGTGCCTTCGGCCTCCATCTGCTCGATGCGGCGGTCGATCCACTTCTTTTCCATCTTGAACTCTGGCACGCCGTAGCGCATCAGGCCACCGATGCGGTCGGCCCGCTCGAAGACGGTCACGTCGTGACCCGCACGGGTCAGCTGCTGAGCTGCCGCCATTCCTGCAGGTCCGGAGCCCACCACGGCGACGGACTGGCCGGTCTTGAAGGTGGGCTTGACCGGCTGAACCCACCCATTGGCGTAGGCGTGCTCCACAATGGTCAGCTCCACGGACTTAATGGACACTGGGTCGTCGGCAATACCCAGTACACATGCGCCTTCGCACGGTGCGGGGCACAGGCGGCCAGTGAACTCCGGGAAGTTGTTCGTGGCGTGCAGGCGGTCGTATGCCTGCTTCCACTCACCCTTGCGCACCAGGTCGTTCCACTCCGGGATGATGTTTCCGAGCGGGCAGCCGTCATGGCAGAAGGGGATGCCGCAGTCCATGCAGCGGGTTGCCTGGGTTTGGACCTTCGAGTCCGAGAAGTCCTCGTAGATCTCGTTCCAGTCCAGCAGGCGCAGCGGCACGGGGCGGTGTTCTGCTTCTTCGCGGGTGTGCTTTAGAAAGCCTTTTGGATCAGCCATTACTTCACTTCCTCCATGATTGCGGCTGCAATGCCGTCCTTGTCCAGGCCGGCGGCCTCGGCACGGGCGATGGTTTTCAGAACGCGGTCGTAGTCACGTGGCATGACCTTGATCATGTTCTGTGGCTCTACCTCAACAGTGGAGCCGGTCAGCTTACGGTGAGTATCGATGGTCTCGGTGAGCCATGCGAGCTCATCGGCGTCGGTAATTTTTTCGATCTCCACCAGCTCAGGGTTGATGCGGGAGGCAACGTCGGTGCCGTCGTCCAGCAGGTAGGCAATGCCACCGGACATACCCGCGGCGAAGTTGTTGCCGATGGAGCCGAGCACGATCACGCGGCCACCGGTCATGTATTCACATCCGTGGTTGCCGATTCCCTCGACGACGGCGGTGACACCCGAGTTACGGACGCAGAAACGCTCGCCGACGGTACCGCGGATGAACATCTCACCGGTCACGCCACCGAATCCGAGCACGTTACCTGCGATGACGTCGTGCTGGGTGTCCTCCAGGGCAGCCTCGCCGCGATCCGTTGGGCGGATCACGATGCGTCCACCAGACAGTCCCTTGCCGACGTAGTCGTTGGCGTCACCGTTCAGGGTGAGGGTCATGCCCGCGGTGGTGAAGGCGCCGAAGGAGTTACCAGCCGAGCCGTTGAAGTTCAGGTTCACGGTGTTCAGCGGCAGTCCGTCGCGGCCGGCCACGCGGGAGATCATGGATCCGGTCATGGTTCCCACGGAGCGGTTGACGTTGGTGATCGGGTAGTCCAGGGAAATCTGAACGTTCTCGCCACGGGCGGCGCGTTCGATGGTTTCCTTGGCCTCGGCGCGGATCTGGTTGTCCAGGGCCGCTTCCAGGTTGTGGTTCTGCTTCTTGGATTGGTGCAGATCCTGGTACATGAATGGGGATTCTGGGCGGGCGAAGATGGGGCGCAGGTCCAGCTTGCCAGCGGTCTTGTGCTCCACGTCCATGCTTCCGCCGGTGAGGCACTCGGAGTGGCCCACGGCTTCTTCGATGGAGCGGAAGCCCAGCTCGGCAAGGTATTCGCGGACTTCTTCAGCGATGAAGGTGAAGAAGTTCACCACGTGATCCGCCTGGCCGGTGTAGCGCTTACGCAGCTCTGGGTTCTGGGTTGCCACACCCACGGGGCAGGTGTCCAGGTGGCACACGCGCATCATGATGCAGCCGGACACCACCAGCGGCGCGGTGGCGAATCCGAACTCTTCGGCGCCGAGCAGCGCGGCAACCACTACGTCGCGGCCGGTCTTCAGCTGGCCGTCACACTGGACGGTGATGCGGTCGCGCAGGCCGTTCATCAGCAGGGTCTGCTGAGTTTCAGCCAGGCCCAGCTCCCATGGGCCACCGGCGTGCTTCAGGGAGGTCAGTGGCGAGGCACCGGTTCCGCCGTCGTGGCCGGAGATCAGCACAACGTCTGCGTGAGCCTTGGACACACCTGCTGCGACGGTTCCCACGCCCTGCTCTGCCACCAGCTTCACGTGAATACGTGCGTCTGGGTTGGCGTTCTTCAGGTCGTGGATCAGCTGCGCCAGGTCCTCGATGGAGTAGATGTCGTGGTGTGGTGGTGGGGAGATTAGTCCCACACCTGGGGTGGTCACACGCACTTCAGCGATCCATGGGTAGACCTTGGATGGCGGCAGCTGGCCACCCTCACCGGGCTTGGCACCTTGGGCCATCTTGATCTGGATGTCGGTGCAGTTGTTCAGGTAGTGGCTGGTCACACCGAAGCGGCCGGACGCCACCTGCTTGATCGCGGAGCGCTTCCAGTCGCCGTTGGCTTCTGGGGTGAAGCGCGCAGGGTCTTCGCCACCTTCACCGGAGTTGGACATACCCTTCAGGCGGTTCATGGCGATGGCCAGCGTCTCGTGCGCCTCGGCGGAGATGGAGCCGTAGGACATCGCGCCGGTGGAGAACCGCTTAACGATGGATTCGACGGGCTCTACTTCCTCAATCGGGATCGACGGCCGGTCGGAGGTGAACTCGAACAGGCCGCGCAGCGTAGCCAGGCGCTTGGACTGGTCGTTGATCTTGGAGGTGTACTCCTTGAAGATGCGGTACTGACCCGTGCGGGTGGCGTGCTGCAGCTTGAAGACGGTCTCTGGGTTGAACAGGTGGTATTCGCCTTCGCGGCGCCACTTGTATTCGCCGCCGATGTGCAGCTCGCGGTGCGCCTGCTCCTCGGGGCGTGGCAGGAATGCCGCGCGGTGGCGGGTGGACACGTCCTCGGCGATGGCATCCAGGCCGATGCCGGAGATCGGGCTGAAGGCGCCGGTGAAGTACTCGTCCAGCAGCCACTGGTGCAGGCCGGTGACGTCGGCGAGCTGGGCGCCGCGGTAGGACGCCACGGTGGCGATACCCATCTTGGACATCACCTTCTGCAGCCCGTAGGACAGTGCGTGCACCAGGTTCTTCTGGGCGGTCGCGGCGTCCACGGTGGCGTCGCCGGTGTTCAGGCGTCCCTGCTCGGCGAGTTCCTTTGCGGTCTCCAGCGCCATGTATGGGTTCAGGGCGTCGGCGCCGAAGGTGGTGAGCATGGCGAGGTGGTGTACCTCGCGGGCGTCGCCGGCTTCGATGATCAGGGAGGCGCGGGTGCGGGTCTTTTCCTTCACCAGGTGCTGGTGGATCGCGGAGGTTAGCAGCAGCGATGGGATCGGTGCGTAACGCTCGTCGGATTCGCGGTCGGAAAGGATGATGAGGGAAATGCCCTTGTTGATCGCCTCGGAGACTTCGCGACGGATGCGTTCAATCGCTTGGCGCAGGCCGGGTCCGCCGTGTGCAACGGGGTAGAGGCCGCGGATGGTGATTGAGCGGAATGCGGAATCTTCGGCCGTCTCACCGATTTTTTTCAACGACGCCAACTGCTCGTTCAGAAGGACCGGCGTATCCAGGTGGATGCGGTGGGCGGCTTCTGGGCCTGGGTTGAGAATGTCTGCTTGTGCACCCAGGTGTGTGAACAGGGAGGTCACCATCTTCTCGCGGATGGAGTCCAGTGGTGGGTTGGTGACCTGCGCGAAGCGCTGTGCGAAGAAGTCGAAGAGCAGGCGTGGGCGGTCGGACAGGGCCGCGATGGGCGTGTCCGTTCCCATGGATCCGATGCCCTCGGCGCCGGTGGCGGCCATGGGGCGGATGAGGATTTCGAGGTCTTCTTCGGTGTAGCCGAAGACGCGCTGGCGCAGAACCACGCGCTCGTGGTTCATCTGCTCCACCTCGCCGGCAGGGAGGTTGTCCGCCTGGACCAGTTGGGTGTCTACCCATTCCTTGTATGGCTGGGAGGCGAGTTCCTTCTTGATTTCCTGATCGTCCACGATGCAACCGCGGGAGGTGTCCACCAGGAACATCTTGCCGGGCTCCACGCGGGTGCGCTTGACAACATCTTCGTCCTTGATGTTGAGCACGCCGGCTTCGGAGGCCATGACAACCAGGCCGTCTTTGGTGATCCAGATGCGTCCGGGGCGCAGGCCGTTGCGGTCCAGGACGGAACCGATGATGGTGCCGTCGGTGAAGGCCAGGGCGGCTGGGCCGTCCCAGGCTTCCATGAAGGTGGAGTGGTACTCGTAGAAGGCGCGCAGCTCTGGGTCCAGATTTTCTGCGCGCTCCCAGGCCTGCGGCACCATCATCAGCACGGCGTGTGGCAGGCTGCGGCCGCCGAGGTGCAGCAGCTCCAGGGCTTCGTCGAAGCGGCCGGTGTCCGAGCCTTCTGGGTCACAGATGGGCAGGACGCGGTTGATGTCGCCCAGGATCTCGGAGTGGATCTGGGATTCGCGTGCGCGCATCCAGTTTTCGTTTCCGCGGACGGTGTTGATTTCACCGTTGTGGGCCAGCATGCGGTAGGGGTGTGCCAGTGGCCAGGAGGGGAAGGTGTTGGTGGAGAAGCGGGAGTGCACGATGGCGAGTGCGGACTCCACGCGCTCGTCCTGGAGGTCCAGGTAGAAGTCGCGCAGCTGTGGCGTAGTGAGCATGCCCTTGTACACCACGGTGCGGGAGGACAGGGAGGGGAAGTAGACGGTGTCTGCGCCGGTTCCTACTCCTGGCCCCTTCAATCCGAGTTCGCGCTCTGCGCGCTTGCGGACGAACCATGCCCGGCGGTCCAGCTCGAGGCCTTCGAGGGGTTCGCCGTTGGCGTCGGTTCCGGAGAGGAAGAGCTGAGTGAAGATCGGTTCGGCGTCTCGGGCGATGGCGCCGAGGGAGGAGTCGTCGGTTTTGATCTCGCGCCAGCCAAGGAAGGTGAGGCCTTCTTCGGAGATGATGTGTTCGATGTCGCGCTGGGCGTCCAGTGCGGCCATGCGGGAGTTGGGCAGGAAGGCGATGCCGGCGGCGTATTGGCCGGCGGGTGGGAGCTCTACGCCTTGGGCTGCCATTTCTTCGCGGTAGAAGCGGTCTGGGATCTGGATCAGGATTCCGGCACCGTCACCGGTGTTGGTTTCAGCACCGGCTGCTCCACGGTGGTCCAGGTTGACAAGTGCCTGGATTCCTTTTTCCACGATGTCGCGGGATTTACGACCGTGCATGTCTGCAACGAAAGCAACACCACATGCGTCATGCTCGAACTGCGGGTCGTAGAGACCCTGGCGTGCAGGATAATTATTCATGAGTAACGGCCTAACTCTCATTAACTCTTCTTTTCATAAGAATGGGTTTATAGACTCACTCAATTCCGCAACCATGTAAAATTAGGCCAGCCTCAATTAACTTTTGCGTTACTGAGAACTATGGCGGGCTTCACATTTATGCGCATATGTGCAAGTGCGTGCATTGAGGGCACCTCGGCGTCCGTGGGGGCGCATGCGCGCATGCATCCACGCGCGCCTCCCCATGCGCATCCACACCTGCATCCACGTCCGCGCAACACGCCGCCCGACACACCGTCCGGCACACCCCAATTCGCACCCCAATGCAGCAATTCCATGTCTTTCCCTGACTTTTTCCGTAATCTCCGCCACAATGACTCTCATGACGACTCCACAACTTCTCTCCCCGCTCAGCATCCGCGGCCGCGAGTTCCGCAACCGCGTGATCATGGGCTCGATGCACACTGGCCTCGAGGACAGCCTCGACGACATCCCGAAGCTCGCGGCCTACTTCAAAGAACGTGCCGAGGGTGGTGTGGCCGCCATCGTCACCGGCGGTTACGCCCCCACTCTCGCCGGCAACCTCACCCCGTATGGTTTGCCCTTTGATAACGAGGACATATCCGACGCCCACCGCGCCGTGACCTCCGCCGTCCATGACGGCGGAGCGCTCGCTATCTTGCAACTGCTGCACTCTGGACGGTACGGGTACCACCCGATGGCGAAGTCTGCGTCGGACACCCAGTCCCCCATCAGCCCCTTCCCCGCGTCCGCGTTGACCGAGGAAGAGATCTGGGACACGATCAACGCTTACGCCACCGCGGCCTCCTACGCGGCGCGCGCTGGTTACGACGGCGTGCAGATCATGGGCTCCGAGGGCTACCTCATCAACCAGTTCCTGGCCGCGCGCACGAACTCTCGTGAGGACAACTGGGGCGGAAGCGTTGAGAAGCGCCAGAACTTCCCCGTGGAGATCGTGAAGGCGGTCCGCGCTGCGGTCCCGGATGACTTCATCGTGGACTACCGCATCTCTGTCCTGGAGCTTGTGGAGGATGGCCAGACTCAGGAGGAGGTGTTCGCACTCGCCAGCCGCCTGGAGGAGGCCGGAGTGGACATGTTCAGCTCCGGCATCGGCTGGCACGAAGCGAAGATCCCCACCATCGTCACGTCTGTTCCACGGGCCGCGTTCACGTGGGCAACGAAGGCGCTGCGCGAGCACGTCTCCGTGCCCGTGGTTGCCTCGAACCGCATCAACACCGCGGATGTGGCCGAGAACGTCCTGGCTGACGGGCATGCGGACTTTGTGTCCATGGCGCGTCCGCTGCTGGCGGATGCCCAGTTCGTCAACCGCGTGGCCGCCGGTGATGCGCAGCTCATTAACCACTGCATCGCCTGCAACCAGGCTTGCCTGGATCACACGTTCAGTAATAAGCGTTCTACCTGCCTGGTAAATCCGCGCGCCTGCTACGAAACGGAGCTGGTGCTGGGACCTACGCGCACCACGAAGAACGTCGGTGTGATCGGCGCTGGCGTGGCCGGGCTGTTCGCCGCCGAAGCTCTGGCGGAGCGAGGCCACAAGGTCACCGTGTTTGAGGCGGCGAACCGGGCGGGCGGCCAGTTCCAGCTGGCGATGCGCATCCCCGGCAAGGAGGAGTTCGTGTCCACGTTGACCGCGGTGCAGGAACGCCTCAAGCGCGCCGATGTGTACATCGAGTACGGCCAGCGCAAGACTCCCGAAGAGTTGCTGGAGCAGGGATTCGACGAGGTTATCGTGGCCACCGGCGTGTCCCCTCGCATCCCGAAGTTTGAGGGAGTGGAGGACGGCCTTGCTGGCCGCCTGCTGGACGCGGATGGTCAGGGCGTTCAGGTGATAACGTACGCGGACCTCATCAGCGGCAAGAAGCAGGCAGGTCAGGCTGTGGCTGTCATCGGCGCCGGCGGTATTGGCTTCGACGTGGCGGAGTTCCTGCTGGATGCTCCCGTGGCACAGCCTGGGGAAACTGCCTCGTCGGCTACAGATGCCTCCTCTGAGCAGGACTATGTTCCTCATCCGCAGTCCATTGACGAGTGGCGCACGCAGTGGGGCGTGGTGGATAGCACCGATGTGGTCGGCAATTTGGGCCGCCCGCAGCCACACAAGGCACCGCGTCAGATTGTGATGCTTCAACGTAAAACCTCCTCTCTGGGTAAGGGATTGGGTAAGACCACCGGCTGGGTTCACCGCGCTGCCGTGTTGATGGGTGGTGCTCTGCAGGTGCCGGGCGTGAGCTACGAGAAGGTAGCCAAAGACGGCCTCCACATCACTGTGCCTTCTGATTCCCGCGCGCTGAAGTACCTGTTCGGCGGTGGCGATGCTGGCGAGCAGGCCGCGGCGAAGGCTGCAGAAGCAGCTGCAGCCGAGGGCCAGGACCGCATCGCCATCACGCTGCCGGTGGACACCGTGGTGCTGTGCACCGGCCAGGAGTCTGTGCGCCCCGAGGGCTGGGAGCCTACGGCACCGGAGAAGTCCGATGACCTGTCGGCCGAATGGGCTTCCGAGGGCGCATCCTCCGATGCCTCCTCCAACGCCGCGCCGGAGCCAGCCTCCAATACCCACGATCCTCGCGTTCACATCATCGGTGGCGCTGATGTGGCAGCGGAGTTGGACGCCAAGCGCGCCATCCGCCAAGCGGTGGAAACAGCGGCAAAGATCTAGGCCCCACCCCCTGGCGCCTCATCCACGCGGTCGTTCACCATGCCTATCGCCTGCATCAGGGCGTAGGCGGTGGTGGGTCCCACGAAAGCGAAACCGTAGGATTTCAAGGTCTTCGCCAGCTCCTTTGATTCGGCACTCTGGCTCGGAACCTCTGCCACGTGTTTGGGTCGCCGGTGTTCCTGTGGCACGAACGACCACACCAGCACCGGCAATCCGGGAGCCAGGCGCTCTGCCGCGCCCTGCAGAATGTCTCGAGCTCGAGCGTCCTCTGGGAGAGTCTGCCAGCGCGGGTCTTCCCGAAGCTCCAGGGCAGCCTGAGCGTTGGCATAGAGCGCCGCATGCTTGCGTTCGTTACGGATCAAGCGCGTGTCCGCCAGAGCCTCCTGCCTGTCAGACTCCGTCATGGCGCAGATTCGCTCCGGGTCGAACATGTGGAACACACGCCGGAAATCGGGGCGCTTGCGCAAAATAGTCGCCCAACTCAAGCCGGATTGGAACCCTTCGAGGGTGATTCTTTCCAGCAGCCCATGCTCGGTGATGACGGGTCGTCCCCATTCATTGTCAAAGTAATCCTGGTCCAGGTCACTGCGGTAGGCCCACTCTGGGCGCGCCGTTCCGTCGGGTCCCATGAATTGGCCACCTGACGTGATGGCGAGCGGTTCGGGTGTAGTCATGCGATCTCCTCCTTATCGATACCCCTTGATCGTTACCCCTAGCCTAACGGCACCGTCCTACATAGACTGTTTCCATAATCGAACACCCTTGATCCTTCACGGTGACGTCGGCGGTGCCCATAGCCCCCCGCCTGCACATTTTTATCGATTCACCTGCATGGATAAGCTAAGGGAAAAAGTTACGGAGGAAGCTATGCCCCATGGTGTCCAGGAACAGCACAATGGCGATCGCGGTACGTTCATTGCCGCGCCATTGCAGCGTGGTGGTTTTCTGACGTCCTCGGGCGTTCCTGTGACTCAGCTTGCTCCCCCTTCCTCTTCGCAGGAGGTCTACAAGAGTCATCATGTGCTGAACGCTCATCCTCTCAGCGACGGCTCCCATACGGGGAACAAATCCCACGCTTCCGCTGATGAGCACACGCTTGACGTGGAAGACAATTCACCGGGCGACGCTGAAGAGGATTCCACCTCAGGATTCATCACATCCTTCGTGCGGAAGTACCCGTCAATCGTGGCGGGCATCAGCGTATGCGTGCTCGCGGTCCTGGCGGCTGTCCTGGTGGGACTTCTCCTGTCACAGATCTAAATGACGCTTCCTGCATCTCGAGGCCACACAACCCCTGTCAGGGCCTACTCTTCTAGAAGACGTTGACGGTGCAGCAAAGAAACGAGGCCTAAGTACGCACACGGGCCTGGGCCAACGGTAGAGCGGCGAGGAAGACACAGGCAGCAAGGCACAGTAGACGGGGAACCGAAGTGAAAATAAGAGTAGGGCAAAGCATAAGGTTTGCCATGATCGTGATGACAAGGACCACTAAAGATTCACCCGTGTGTTTCTGAGTGTCATGAGGTGCGCGAGACAGGCGACGGCCGTCGAGGTACCTGTACACAATTGCCAGCACAATCCCAATCGCGACGATTCCCCAGTAGTCGCCCAGATATGAGTCGGCAGCTGGCGTGTGGCGTCCCACTGCAATCGTGAGGAGAAGAAACCCGAAGGTCGAGACAGCTAACGTGAGCCAAAATATGTTGCTCAATGATGCGTAAGCGGGTGCCTTCATCGGAGCTCGGAGGCTTGGGCTATAGTTGCGCTTTCCACGGCTCCAGCCGGAGCGCTTGCGCGTGCAGAGGTCACAGCAGCAATCACGAGCGTGGCCATATGCTTGTTGTTCTTCACGATTCCTCCTCCGAGGGAAAGATGTTTGCGACAACTCACCATAATCCTACGGTTGTGCCACACCGTTCACCATCAGCTTCCCCCGTTGACCCTCCGCCGATCTGGAAAGCGCCGATGACAGACTTCCTACGATGAAAGGAGCTTCCCGCGATGACGGAAGCTTCCTATAAAGAAGACCTGGCTGGCAGATGAACTTCATCTGCCAGCCAGGTTGTCTGGTGCACAGCCGGTGATCGGTCGGCCGTGCGTTGTGAGAGGTTGAGGGGTTTTACTTCTTGCCGGTGACCAGCTTCAGGATGTACAGGAACAGGCATGCACCGATCAGACAGGTCAGGAAGGAGAACCACTTTCCACCGGATTCGATGCCGAACAGGGAGAAGACCCAACCGCCGAGGAAACCACCGACGATACCGACTCCGATGTTGGCGAAGATGCCCATCTGCTCATCGGTGCCCATGATCTTGGATCCGATCCAGCCAGCCAGACCACCGATGATGATCCAGCCGAAGAATCCGAGGGCAGGAGTTGCACTTGCTGCGAGAATAATATTTTCCATGCGAACCAGGGTACCAGGATCCCGCGGCACAGGTCGTGGGCGCTGAAACGATTAAGACGAAACGATGAATCCTCTGCCTACAGCTGCTCCTCCAACCACGTCCGCAACACGTCGGCGTGATTCTCACTCTCGTCCTTGTTGGCCGTCAGCAGGACAACGTCTCCCTGACCACCTTGGCCACCACCCCGAACAGCCCTCCGCACCAGCTCCACAGCATCGTCCAACTCCCCTGTGCTCTGCGCGTCCTCCAGCTCCTGGAGGTACAGGCCGGTGAACTCCTCAAAGTCGATTCCGCCGGACTCCGCATGAAAACGCTTCCGCAACTCTGATGACGGCGTGAGCTCTTTCAACCACCCCGCGTCATCGCCCTCGAAGCCCAGATACAGGGACTCTTTCTTCACCCCGCGCGGCCACAGCCGATCAACAAGGAAGTACACCTTCGCGGAGTCTTGCTCATCTCGGACGTTGTACACACGATCCACTGACATGCTCATGGACTCCACGCTATTACGATTCCAGACGCGCTCGCATCCTCAACCCAGCCAGGCCTGCATCCTCAACCCAGCCGAGCCCGCACCACTAACCCAGCCGGGTTCGCATGCGCTCCAGGAAATGCATGGCGTCGTCGTGGAGCATGTCCACCACCTTGCCCGCCGGCATGCGCGAGCGCAGCAGGCTCACACCCTGACCCGCGTGAAGCTTCAGCTCATCGGCGTAGTCACCACCCGGCGCGCGGGCGGCAATGAGTTCGTCGTCGCTCACTTCGCCACGTTCCCGCAGCTCAGCGTACGCATCCACGAAGGAGTTGCGGATGGTTCGGGTGGGCCAGGTTTCGGTGTCCCATGCCTGCTGTTCCGCAATATCGTAGATATCGGTGAGCACGGCGTCGGTGGATCGGGCGTTGACGGACGCCTTCTGCAGTTCTTCGCCGCCGAGGCATTCGGGACTGGCGAGGAAGGCGGTGCCCACCCACGCTGCGTCGGCGCCGGCGGCCAGGACGGACGCCACACCGCGGCCCGAGCCGATGCCACCCGCCACAGCCACGGGGATCGCCGGCGCGTGGATTTCCATGTAGTCCAGGGCGATCTGCATCCATGGGGTGGTGCCCAGGCGTCCGGTGTGACCGCCGGCGTCTGTGCCTTGCACCGTGATCGCGTCCGCCTCGGCCGCCAGGGCCGTGCGGAGCTGGGCGATGGTGTTGACGGGCTGGACCACGCTGATGCCGTGGTCGTGCGCCTCTTCCACGTAGCGGGTGGAGTCGCCGAATCCTAGAGATACGACGCTTGGGCGCGCGTCCAAGACAGCCTTCCACTGTTGCTCACCCAGCTCTGGGTTCTTCTCCATCGCCCAGAGCATAAGGCCGATGCCGTACACGCCGCCCTGGCGGGCGATGGCGGCCTGCTCGGTGATCCATTCGGGCGATGCCGAAGCGGATACGCCAAAGGTGCCGAGGCCGCCGGCGAGGCTGACTGCTCGAGCCAGCTCGCCTCCGGCGCGTCCGGCCATAGGGGCGGAGACGATGGGCTTGTCGATACCCCACAATCTAGTCAGTCGAGTAGTGAAAGAGCTCATACCTATTAGTTTAGACGTTATAACGATGCGTGCCTACTGTCACATGGCGTTCGGCACTGAAGTGCGTGCCACAGACTAGCAACCACGTGGAGCGCGTGCAAGGGGTGGCGAGAGCCCCGGTTTAAGGGGTGGCGACCGCTCCTACTTCAGCGCGTGTGTAGGGGCCAGGCAGTACTATGACAACTATGGCTAAGAACAACCAGTTTTCCCTGAAGTCCGCCCACGACGTCAACACTGTTGCTGTGGTGTCTACCGGCCTGATTGGTGGGTGGCTCACCGCCCGCGAGACCGGCATTCGTCCTCTTGGTGGCGTGATCCTGGCTGCTGCTGGCGGCTACGCGGCTCGCTCCTGGGCGGCGAAGGCCGGGGCTCCTGTCGCTGCGGGCTTGACTGCCGCGTACGTGGGTGCCTTCGGTGCGTCTCACCCGCTAGCTAAGAAGATCGGGGCGTGGCCTGCTGTGCTCACCGTGACCGGCACGGTCGCGGGGCTGGCTTACGCATTGTCTGATTCCCAATAACACCGACGCCGCCGGTTCACCCCGTCAGCACCTCACCCCAACGCCGCGCCGACGATGGTCTGCGCCATCTCCGTCAGCGCTTCGCGGTGTGGATCCACCTCACCGCAGAACTCCACGGGCTCAGCAGCCACGTCCACGCTGAAGCCCGTCGTGAGGGTGCGCATGGCCTTGGCGGCACCTGTGGTGTCGTAGCCGCCGCGGATCCACCAGCTGGCGGGCTTGCCTTCGGTGCGCTCGTGCGCCTGCACGAACACCACGTCGAAGTAGTGTTTCAGCGCGCCGGAGATGTAGCCGAAGTTCGCGGTGGTTCCGAAAATCACGGCGTCCGCGGCCACCAGTTCCTCAGCGAGTTCCTTCTCTGTCTTGCCCTCCAGCGGGGTGCGTTCCACCACGTCCACGTGGACATCGAAGTCGCTACTGGCGTTGATCGTCTCTGCCGCCTCCCGCACTGCCGTCAACACTGTGTCTGCGACATCGCGAGCTGTGGGCGTGGGGCTGTGATGGATTACAAGAATCGTGCGCGTAGAGGTCATGTTCCCATTATCCTTAAAAAGCATGAACACGCCCCCACACGCTCAACCACTCATCCTGCCGTTTAACGGCAAAGTCCCCCGTATCCACCGCTCGGCGTATATCGCCCCGAATGCGACGATCATCGGCGATGTGGAAATTGGACCCGACGTCTCAGTGTTCTATGGATGCGTCCTCCGTGCTGATGTCGGCTCCATCCGAATCGGCGCCCGGACGAACATTCAAGACAACTCCGTGATCCACGAGGAGTCCTCTGCTCCCTGCATCCTGGAAGAGGACGTGACCGTGGGCCACATGGCTCTGCTCCACGGCACGCACGTGGAGAAGGGAACCTTGGTGGGGATGAAGGCGGCTCTGCTGTCTCGGTCCCACGTGGGCCCGGGCACCCTCATCGCCGCGGGAGCCGTGGTGCTGGAGGGCCAGGAGATCCCGGCTAAGTCTCTGGCCGCAGGCGTTCCGGCGAAGGTCCGCCGGGAGCTCAGCACGGAAGAGTCCGAGTATTTCATCACCCATGCCGCGAAATACGTGAACACCGCGAAGGCGCAGGCGCGCGCAACGGGATCGAACGCAGAAGTGCTGCGTTTAGAGGATGTCTTCTTTGAATAGGGCCTAGTCCCCGGATACTCTTGAAGGGTTATGTCTAGCAGCACATCAGGGAACAGCACGCCCACACGGCGTTTCCGCACCGATATCGAAGGCCTCCGTGGATTCGCCATCGCACTGGTTGTTGTTTTCCACGTTTTTGTGGGACGAGTGTCCTCTGGTGTGGACGTGTTCCTTCTCCTCGGTGGCGTGTTCTTCTTCTCAGGCCAGTTGAATAATGCGCTGAATCCGAAGGGGCAAACGCTGCTGCAGTCCCTGGTGCGCATTATCCGCCGCCTGTATCCGCATCTTGTGGTGGTGGTCGCGGCGACGCTTGGTGGCGGCCTGATTGCGCTGTCCACACTGCAGCATTCCAACCTTGCTCACGACGCCGTGGCGTCCCTGGGCTACTTCCAGAACTGGTCGCTTGCGAATACAGGGCGTGAGTACGCCGCCATCCAGCAACAGGTCAGCCCGTATCAGCACCTGTGGTCGATGGCGGTGCAGTTCCAGATCTACGTGGGCAGTCTGCTGTTCATTTGGCTGTTTGCCCTGGTGGTGCGGAAGTATTCACGCCCCATTTTTACGGTCACCTTGGTGGTCGCAACGCTGGCGTCGTTTATCTATGCCACATGGCTCCACGTCGACGATCAAACGTTGAACTACTACTCCACGTTCTCACGTTTCTGGGAGATCGGGCTGGGCGGCCTGCTGGGCATTGTCATTACCAGCCGACGCAGCCGCACTCGCACCGACGGCAGCCCTGCGTTGCTCATGGCGCGGGCGCCGCGGTGGACTCGCTGGGTGATGGGTGTGGTCGGCATCGCCGGCATCATCTTCACGGGCCTGTTCCTGGATGGTGCGCACCAGTTCCCTGGCCCGTGGACGCTGATTCCTCTGCTGGGCACGGTGCTGATTGTGCTGGCGGGCACCGGCACTGAGTACGAGACCGCGGGCACTGATGGTAAAGCGATCGCGGTGAACCGTCTGCTGGAAAGCGCGCCGTTTCAGTTCTTCGGCCGCATTTCCTATGGGCTGTACCTGTGGCACTGGCCGCTGCTGGTTCTTGCGCTGAACCTGTCCGGCCGCACGCAGGTCCCGGCGATGCTGGGGCTTCTGGTGATCGCGGGGTCCATCGTGCTGGCGTGGATCACGATGCGTGTGGTGGAGAAGCCGCTGCGGCAGCAGTCCAAGCAGGAGCGCTCGTGGGTGAAGCTGTTTAGCGGCGTGAAGCCGTTCAAGGTGGCGGCGGCCGTAGCGTTGGCGGGGATTGTGGCGGCGGTTCTGTACGCGCCGACTGTGGTGGATTCCCGTGCGCGCGATAAGGGCGACTTGTTGTGGCAATATGCCTCCAACGCGGACATGTATCCGGGCGCGCGCGCCAACGTGAACAATGAGGATGTGCGGGCGAATCTTCCGCTGGTGCCACCGCTGGAGGATTTTGATGCACTCACGCCTCAGACAGCTTTTGATGGCTGCTCGCAAGGATTCACGGAATCATTCTTGGTTCTGACGCAGGATTACAACCGCTCCCCTGTGCCGTGCGCATATGGAGATGTGCATAGTGACCGCACGCTGTATCTTGTGGGTGCGTCCCACTCGGAGCATTTCCTGCCGGCGTTGGACGTGGTGATGAAATCTCGCGGAATTAAGCTGGTGCCGCTGATGAAAATGGCCTGCCCGATTAATTCTTCCCTGCCGCTGGCCGATGGTTCCCCGAACCCGACCTGCCCAGTGTGGTCGGAAGCTGTAATGCAGTACATCCACGATAATCCTCCCACCGAGGGCATTTTCATGACGGGCACCCGCCCCACCGGTCTACTCGGCCAGGGTCCCGAGGTCGTTCCCGATGAGTTTTTGAAAACTGTTCAGCAGTTCGATTCGTGGGGCATTCATTCCTACCTTGTTCGCGACAATGTGTGGTTCATGAATAATTCCGATGATTCTCAGGGATTGATGGACATGCGCCTGTGCGTTGCCGACATGATGGAGGGAAAGCGGGGAGAAAACGACGCCGGCAGTGGTTACCCTGGGGTCCACAATGAAATGTCGGTGACCTCCGAGGAGATTTCCGAGATTAATTCCGTGTGCGGCAATACTGTTCGCAGCCGTTTGGAGGAAATTAATCCGGCGACGGGCTCGAAGACAGCTGCGTCTGCCTGGGGTAAGGACTCCTCCCCGGAGGTGTCCTTGCGTGCCCACGAGAGCACGCTGGCGCAGGGCACGCTAGCACAAGGCACGAATGGTGCAAGTGCAAGCGCCACGGGCGGTACAGCGCCGATGGCGGGACTGGTTCCCACGGGCTATGTTGATCCGTCGGGCAACCGCTTCTACGTGAACAGCGCTGGTGCGGTGTTCTACACCACCCCTGCGGGCGCGTTGTACCAGCAAGATGCGTATGGAAACTCCATGTTGGTGTCCAGCGCACCGTCGAAGAAGGGCGACTCGTCGAAGAACTCCGATAAGGACTCAAAGAAGTCCAAGGGCTCAGACAAGAACTCGAACGGCTCCAGCACGTCCAGCTCCTCCAGTGCCACCAGCACCTCGAGCAGTTCCAGCGAGACAGCCACGAGCACTGAATCGAGCACGAGCAGCGATGCTGCCGAACCAGAGCGCGACTCTGGCACCAAGGCTCTTCCCAACAACGGCGCCTACAAGGGCCTGAGCGTGACCAACCTTGACCTCACGCCAGTCCTGTGCCGCGATAATTGGTGCCCGGGCATCATCGGCAACGTGGTGGTGTACCGAGACAGCCACCACTACACGAACGTGTTCGCGCGCACCCTGGCGCAGGAAATTGAGCGCCAGATGTTCGGCAGCGTGACTGTCGACTAAAGGCCGGCGCACGTCGACCGGCGCACGTCGACCGGCGCGCTGCGCACCGCGGCTCAGCGCCGGCTAGCTCCGCTGCGCCTGACTGTGCGCCGCCTGGCTGTGCGCCACCCGAGCCTGCGAGGGCCGGTTCTTCAGCGCCCAGCCCAGGACAAACGTAGGGATAAACATCCAGGCGATCGACGCCTGCCAGCGAAGCACGCTATGAATAACTCCCCAGTCCTCCGGCACTTCGAAGGCAAACACCAGGCAGAAGTAGGCTAACCACATCCACACGGAATGCATGGGAGAGGACGGCCGCAGCACCGTGATGAGCAGCGGGAACAGCCAGATGCAGTAGTAGCCCTGCACCAGCCCGCTGCACATGAGCAGACCGCAGAACAGGACGCTCGCACTGGTAGCAGCCCAGAAGAATGGGTCGTGATGCCGCCAAGCGAACAGTGCCCACACGGCGCCGAGAGTGACCAGCATCAAGACAACCTTCAGTCCCAGCACTAGCTCGGGGTTCCACCCCAGCTGCAGGCCCATGCCGTCCAGCGAGCCATTGTTGTAATCCCGGGGCTCGCCGATGTACGGCAGCAGGCGCTCGAAATAGTCCCCTGGGCGGGCCATGGTGGCATAACCCAACGCGAAGTACAGGCAGAACAACAGACCAGCCACCAGCAGCACCGCCCACTGGAATGTGAGAACAGACAGCACCGCCAGCGCCACGAACTGGGGCTTAATACTCAAGGCCACGGACAGCACCACCGCGGCAACCAGAGTATCGGGTCGCTTGAGGCTACTCACCATCCACGGAACGAGCGGCTCGTCGCTGGCCTGCCGAGCACGCAGAAGGGACACCGTCGCCAGAATGAAGATGACCTGAAGTAACAGCAAGAAGCCATTGATGTTGGTGTACTTCAAGGTCGATCGCACGGGCTCCGCGAAGAAGAATGTGACGGTCACGAAGCCAGCGCAGACCACCAGCGCGCGGCGCCCCGGTCCCGCCACCGCCCTGGACAGCAGGTACATCGCCAGCAGAATGCAGCCGGCCCCGGCAAGCAGCATCACCCAGCGCGCCAGATCGCGGCCCGGAAGCCAGCCAAGAGGGCTGATGAGCAGGGTTCCTCCGGGCGAGTACAGATAGTGAGGGTCTTGTGTGGAATAGTCCTCGTCGTACACCGGCTGGCCGGAGAGGTACTTGGTGACCGCGTTCCAGATGGGGTCGAAATCCGGACCGGAGGATCCTAAAGGTTGCAACACAACGGCCACCAGGACGGCAACTCCCGCCACCACAAACAGAAACTTCGCAGCCAAAGACCTGCCCGGACCACCGTGCTGAGCATCGCCCAGGTAGGACGGGCGAGTCAAAAAATCAATCAAAGTACCAAGTCTGGAGTGCGCGCTGTCTTTCATCACCCCAGAGTCTAGCCCACGCGCCTGAGAACTCTCAGGCAGCGTGCGGGAACATCTGCGCTTCCACTTCCCCAGCCAACATGCGGGAGAACACGTTCGTCAGATGCGAAGAATCGCGGTACACCAGCACATTACCAATCACACCGGGGCACACATGCTCGTCACACAACCCGTCGGTCAGATCCACATGCGTCACATCCAACCCGGCCAAGCCCTCCAATGCAGGGTTCACATCCTGGAAGGCCGCCTGGCGGGACATGCCGCAGTTCGCGTCCACATCCTCCGGGTCGTACAGGCCATCGGCCACACACAAACGAACATCAATATCGCCGATGTCATCGTGAGGCCACGGGGTATCGCGTTGCGCCCATACGTGAATCCCGGCGTCGTTGAAACGGGTCACAAGATCCCGCACACCCGGCGCGAATTCCTCCGGCCCCTTCGTCCCCGGCTCAGGATGCGTGGAAATCAGGTACACGCCCTCCGTGGGCGGGTTGTCCAGGATGTAGCGCGTGGTGGATTCCTGCCATTCGCCGCACTCCGGGTAATCGCCGCCATCAGAGCGGACCGCACCGCCGCCGGGGTAGCAGCTCATCTTCACCAGCACCTTAATCTTGATGCCGCGCTCCTTGCCCATAGAATCCAGGGCCGGCAGCATGTGCTCAGCATGGGAGTTACCGAACAGGTAAATCGTCCGATCGGAATCCACATCGCCGTACACGCAGGGGTCCGAGCCGCTATTACGGTCGTGGGTCAGCACCGGCTCGGCCTCTTCGAACAAGGCCGAGCAGCCATCCACGTGAGTCTTCGGATACATCGAATCCACGTTCGCGTTCGCATCCGGGATCGGTGTGGCGCTAGACACCTTCTGCCCAGACAGGAGGTCCTGGGGGCCGGGGTACACCTCAGGCTCGGCACTGACCACGGCCTCGGAATCCACGTCCCGCGGGGCCACCGCTACGGACAGACCCACCACCGCGACAGCGGCGGCGGCCACATACGCCGCTCCAAGACGGCGGCGATGGCCGGAGTGGAAGGCTGTTTTCATGTAGGCGGCGTCGAAGAAAATCCAGCTCCGCGAGCGCGGCTTCACGACCTGCCGCAGCGGAGTTTCCACGAAACGGTAGGTCAGCCACGCCAGACCCAGGGACACCAGGATCGTCCCGACGCCCACAGCCGCACCCAGGCCGCCCGGGATCGTGGCGAAGATACCCATGCCGCTGTGCACGGTGCGGCGGTCATCGCCGGCGAAATAGAACGTCGCGAGCACCAGAAGCGGCCAGTGCCACAGATACAGACTGTAGGACGTTTTGCCCAGGAACTGCAGCGGACCGGACTCCAACAGCGCGCGCACGCCCGCCGGATGCTCCCCCGTCGCGGAAGGATTTCCCGCGAGGATCACCAGCGCCGCACCAGCCAGCGGGATCAGCGTGGCAGGGCCAGGGAACTGCTCGGCGCCGTTGAGGAACACGCCCGTCCCCACAATCAGCAGCAGACCCACTACCGCGGCGGGGAGCCGGAACGCATCCAGCGCCTTCGGCAATGGCTTCGCAATCACCCACATGCCGAAAATGCCGCCCAGGCCAATCTCCCAGAAACGAGACAGCGGCGAATAATAATTCCAGCCTTGGTCCGTGCCGTGCAGGTACAGCGCGTAGACGAAGCTCGCGATCGTCGCGACCACCACCAGCGTCCGCAGCGCCGTGGCCGACCAGTGCGCACGCCGGGTCAGCGCCGCAATCAGGGCGATCACCAGCAGGCCACCCACGTAAATCTGCATCTGCACCGACATCGACCACAAATGCTGGAACAGGCTGACGTCCCGGCTGATCGCGGCGTAATCACTATTGTTCAACGCCAGCTGGAAATTCTGCCAATACGTCATCGACGCCACCGCGTCCTGCCCTACCGGACCCCACCTGGCAGGTGAATACACCAGCAGGGCCAGGAGGAAACTAAGCCCCACGACCGTGACCAGCGCCGGGAAGAGACGGCGGAGCATGCGCACGATCGCCTGCACCACAGTGAGGCCCTGGGGGTTCACCGCGTTACGAATCTGAGAGGCGAAGAAGAAAACACCCCCGACGAACAGGAAGACATCCACACCTGAGGACACACGTCCTACGAAGATGTGGAAGATCACGACCAGCGAAATTGCGAATCCGCGTAGCCCATCTATGTCGTTTCTATAAGCGCCCGAGCGGCCAGTGGGGGTAGCCATAACAAAATACAGTTTAGGGGTTTTCTTAGGAACGCGCCTAATCCGATGGGGACGGGGAGGCGATGGCGGTTGTGTTGGTGTGGTGTTGGGGACGGGATGGGACGGCCGTAGTGGGGCGTGAGGTGGCGTGGTTGAGAGGCGGGCGTCGGACAAAAATTAGGCGAAGGGGTCATCCTCAGGGTCGGTCTGGGCGCGCAACTCGATGGCGTGGGCAATGGCGTCGGCGCGGGCGGCGCCCCAGTAATGGGCGACGAAAGCGCAGGCCATGTCCATCCCCGCGGCCACACCGGAGGAGGTCCAGCGGTCGCGATCGTGGACCCAGCGGGCACGGCGCTGCCAGTCCACGGTGCGGCCGAAGCTGGTCGCCCAGTCGTAGGCGCGCTTGTTGGTGGTGGCCCGGTAGCCGTCCAGGAGGCCCGCCGCGGCGAGCAGGGCCGAGCCCGTGCAGACGGATGTGAGGAGCGTGGCGTTCTTCGCGGTGTCTGTGAGTGCCTGGAGGAAATCTGGATCTTCGATCAGCGTGCGCGTTCCCAATCCGCCGGGGACCAGAAGGGCGTGGCCTGAGGCGTTGGGTTGTGTGGTGTTGGGTTGTGTGGTGCTGGTCTGGGGGTTGCTGGCTAGCGCTGTGTCGGCTAAGGCTGTATCAACTAAGGCGCGGTCAGCCTGGAAGACCGCACCTTGGGAGCTTCTGGCTGGTTGCCCGTCAAGCGTCACGTACTCGAGCTCGAGGTCATCGATCTTGGACCAGACCTCGACTGGGCCGGCAACGTCGAGAAGCTCGAAGCCGTCGAAGAGCAGGATCGTGATGCGACGGGGCGGTTGCTGTGAAGAGGTCTGGGCAGGTTGCTGGGGCATGACGCGCAGGAAACCCTTCTCTAGGATGGGGAAGGAAGACACATGCTTCGAGGAAACAATCAACGAAGACTAAGGATTAAGGAGAATATCATGATTGTCAGCACAACTGCGACTGTGCAAAACCACGTCGTCGATGACTACATCCGCATCGTCTCTGGTGAGACGGTCGTGGGCATCAACATGCTCAAAGACATCGGCGCAGGATTCCGCGACATCTTCGGCGGGCGCTCCAAGGGCTACGAGGATTCCATCGGTAAGGCACGCGAAACCGCACTAGCGGAGATGGTTGATCGTGCTATCGAGCAGGGCGCCAACGGTGTGATCGGTGTGAAGATCGACTACGAATCCGTGGGCACGGGCGGCATGATGCTGGTCACTGCTACCGGCACTGCGGTGACCCTACGCCCTGAATAGCTCTCCTATCCACGGCTTCTACAAATTGTTCGACCATAACGCCAGATTTGGGGCGAAATCTGGCGTTATGGTCGAACAATTTGTGAAAGAGAAGTGTGGGGATCAGCGGTCGGCGTCCGCCGGCAAGATATGCGCTCCTTCCTTATCCAATGTCAGCGCAATGGAAGACACATAGAGCCTCTCCCCATCCGGACCATGCTGCGGTGACGCGAGCATATCCGGCCGCTCCACTTCCTCCCCGGTGATCGCACAGGTCAGCGTCTCCGCGCTCGGATTCCCATGCTCATCGAGCATAGGGAGGTCGATGCCATCGGACCGGCGTCGAAGATAATATTTACCTCGCGTGAGCACAGCCATCAGGGGCGTGACGACCACCGCAAGCAGCGCGGACACCAAAGGAGCAAACGCCGCGAGGGGCGCACCGAACGCGCCGAAGAACACGGCCACGGACACGCCACCGGCCAGCAGCACGGAGACAATGCCGACCGGGTTGTAGTCGTGCAGCATCCCACGGCGGAACTCCGGCTGCCGCGGGGACAAGTTCAACAGATACTTGTTAAACACAATGTCCGCGGCGACCGTGAAGATCCAGGCAATCGCGAAATTAGAATAAAAAGCCAGCACGAAACTCAAAACCTGGAACAGGTTGAACTCCATCAACGCCAAAGAAATACCCACGTTCAGCAGGACAAACGTCACACGACCCGGATAGCGCTTAACGCATCGAGAGTAAATGTTGGTCCACGCCACTGAACCGCAATACGCGTTGGTGACATTGATCTTGATCTGCGAAATAACCACCAGGAACACAGCAAGCACCAAAGCCAACCACGGGGGCATAAGGTCAGAATAGAGTGAGAAGAACTGGTTCACCGGCTCAATAGCCAGGTCCGTAGATTGACCCAGAGTCGCAATAATGTACACGCCCAGAAACGCGCCGATGATCTGCTTCGTCGCTCCAAAAAACACCCAACCCGGGCCACCCAGGATCACTGCTGTCCACCATGCTCGCCGATTCTGGGGCGTCTTGGCTGGCATAAAGCGAAGGTAGTCGATGTTTTCAGCAATCTGAGCTACCAAAGACAAGCACACTCCCGCCGCCAGCATCATAGCCGCGAGAGACACACCGGAACCGTTTTCCCCTGAGTACTCCAGAAATGTCGAGATGGATCCCGGCTCCTTCACGAGCAAGTAGACCATTGGGAGAATCATCATGACCAACCACAGAGGATTAGTCCAGGATTGCAGCTTCGCGAGAAACCTCATTCCATAGATCACCAGCGGAATGATCATGAGAGAGGAGACAAGATAGCCCGCCCACAGGGGCAGCCCGAAGCCCAGTTTCAAGCCTTGGGCCATGATCGCGCCTTCTGTGGCGAACAGAATAAAGGTGAAGGAGACAAAGATCAGGTTCGTGAGAATAGATCCCATGTACCCGAAACCTGAGCCGCGGGTAATGAGATCCAAGTCCACATTATAGCGGGCCGCATAATAGGCCAGCGGGAACGAAGAAATGAAGATCAAGACTGTGGCGATGAGGATTCCGCCAAGCGCATTGACCGTGCCGTGCTGGATTCCAATCGTGGCGCCGATGGAGAAATCGGCCAGGTAGGCGATGCCACCCAGAGCGGATCCCGCCACCACAGCTGGGGTCCACCTGCGGTAATGGCGCGGTGCGAACCTTAAGGAGAAGTCCTCGGAGGACTTTGCTGCGGCTTTGCGAGCTTCGGCAGCTTGCGAGGCATCAGGCGTGCCTGCGGGTGATGGTCCAGCTGGTGCTTTGCCTGATGGTCCAGCAGCTGGAGTGTCTGCTGTGTTGAGTGTGAGTGATTGAGTCATGCCCTGCACTGTATGAGGGCAATATTTCACCTCTAGGTCTACTTCGGTAACAGGTGTGTTTCACTCTCGTCCGAAGCGGGCCTCCGTGTTTCAGTTATGTTTCCATAACGGGCGCGGCCACCGGGCCCAGCCAACGGGTGCGGTCGCCTTGGCACGGCCACCTTGGCCCAGACTGGGCGCAGCCCGCCCGGCAGGCATGTGGGGCGCGGCCAACCGAAAAAAGTTCGACCAAAACGCCAATTTTGGGGCGAAAATTGGCGTTTTGGTCGAACAATTTGTAAGAAGCTGGGCCTAGACCTGGTCGATCGGCCGGATCATAATGGACTCCACATCCATATGCGCTGGTCGCGCAGCGATCCACCGGATCGTCTCACCGATATCCTCGGCCACCAGGTTCTGCACATCCGCGTACACAGAATCCGCACGCTCCTGGTCGCCCTTGAACCGGTTCAAAGAAAAGTCCGTCGCCACGCGCCCCGGATCCACCTGGCACACGCGCACGTTCCGCTCCGCGAACTCCATGCGCATCACATCGGTCAGCGCCGTCTCTCCGAACTTCGCGGCGTTGTACCCAGCGCCGTTGCGGTACGCGCCGCGCCCCGCCACGGACACCACGTTAATCACCTGCGGTGCCTCCGCCTTCTCCAAGGCGGGGAACAGAGCGCGCGTCACCTCCAGCGTGCCCATCACGTTCGCTTCGTACATCCAGCGCCAATCGGCGGCGTCCGTGTCCAGGATCGGCTCCAGCCCGCGCGCGCCTCCGGCGTTGTTGACCAGCAGGTCCACGCCCTGCGCGCCTTCGGCCTCGACGATCTCCTCCACCGTGCTCGCCAGCGCTTGCACGCTCTCCAGGTCCGTCACGTCCGTCTCGGCCACCCATGCTTTCCCGCCGAGCGCCTTAATCTCGTCGGCGACTCGATTCAAGTGCGCTGGGCGTCGGGCAGACAGGACAACGATCCATCCGTCCTTCGCAAGCAATTTCGCGGTGGCTTCCCCAATTCCCGCCGACGCCCCCGTCACCACAGCAATTCGGCCGCCGACGGGGAGATTGACGTTGTTAATATCCATGTTGTTACCCATGTCGCCAATCTTAAACCCAGTGGGTGGCGTGGCGGAGTCGCCTCGCGGATCGGCGGTATTGTCATACACGAAGCTTTGTACAGGCGCTGTCACCGGCGCTTTTCACAGGAGGACGCATGCGCACTGGCACGAAAATCGCCGCGGGAGTGGGAGGCGGCGTGGTGGCCACGGCTGTCATCCTGGGCACGGTCGTTGGCACTCAAGCCGCGCCGGAGGCTCGGGTGGGTACGGGCTATGCGGCGCAGGCGTCCTGCGTGCAGCATTTCATTAACAAGACCGGCTCGGGGCCGGATCTGCCAGATGAGCCGATCGCGAACCTGCTTAGCACCAGCTTCAACGTCCCGGAGGATAAGGTGCAGGCCAGTGTGTTTGGGCTGTATGCGTCTGAGGCTTTTTATACCGAGGGGGTGGGGTGCACGGTCGCCCAGGAGCGGCCCGAGTTTAAGAACGAGGTGCCGGATATTGATGAGCGTGTGCGCCAGGTGATCGAGGCGAAGGGCATCGGGCATCCGGAGAAGCCTTTGGCTAATGGGGAGGCGCAGCGTGCGGTGGATGCTGCGGTGAAGAAGGCTTTTGAGGTGGACGGCACGCGGGGTGTGGTGGTCGTGAAGGATGGGAATCTGATTTCGGAGGAGTACGCGAAGGATTATAAGGCGTATAACGCGCAGCTGGGGTGGTCGATGACGAAGTCTGTGGCGAATGTGCTGATGGGGCGTGTGGAGCAGCTGGATCCGGAGTTTTCTGTGCAGGATTCGGCGCTGACTGGGTTGGATTGGGTTGATACTGACAGTGGTATTGCTGATGGTACTGCTGATAGTACTGCTAATTCGGACGGTACTGCCGGTAGTACCACCACCTCGCGCGAGAAGAAGGCCACCAAAGCGGACATCACCTACTCTGACCTGCTCCGCATGCAATCCGGCCTGGCCTGGGATGAAACCTATGACACCACCGGTGATGTCGCCCGCATGCTCTACACCAGCTCGAACATGGGCAAGTTCGTCGCGGACAAGGACCTCGAGCACGCGCCCGGCACGTACCGCGAGTACTCCACCGGCTCCACCACGCTGGCGTGCGCCGCGATGCAGGAAAAATCCACCGTGGCGCAGCGCGCTGGCGTGGCGTTGGCGTGGGAAACGCTGTTCAGGCCGGTGGGGATGGCCAGTGCCATGATTTCCCCCGACGCCCACGGCACACTCCAATGCGGCTCCAGCGCCTATGCCACGCCTCGTGACTGGGCGAAGTTCGGGCAGTTCGTCATGAACAACGGTGTGGTCAATGGGCGGCAGCTGCTGCCGGCCGGGTGGATGAAGGCCTCCTTGACGGAGCATGAGGTGGATGAGGTGCAGAAGAACAAGGATGGCTCGGATCCGGGGCATTACGGTTCCGGCTGGTGGCTAAACAGCGCCACCACGGGCGAGGCGGCCTTCGGCAGCGAGACTGATGACGCGTACAGCACGAACGGCAGCGCAAGCGAGAGCGTGAGTGCGAGTGCGGCTACCACCGGCAGCGCGGGCACGAGTGGCCGCACGCAGACCGACGACCGCACCTACGCAGACCTTCCTGCGGACATGTTCTGGGCCGATGGGCACGATGGCCAGTTCATGGTGGTGGTGCCGTCGGAGAATCTGATCGTGGTGCGCCAGGGATTCTCCCCTGGCGTGGGTGTGAGCAGCTCGAAAACTCTGGATATTGTCCGGGCTGCGATCACAGCGACGCACTAGCGCCGTGCAGCGCACTGACGCTGGCCGCGACCCAGCGCTGCGCGCCGAGTAGGCTCCGCGCGACAACGCTCAGCGCCGCTCGCGGCGCCCGCGCTAGAGCTGCGCGAGCGCCTGCTCCACGTCCGCCAGCAGGTCGTTGATGTCTTCAATGCCCACGGAGATACGGACCAGGTCATCCGGCACCTCCAGCTGGGATCCCTTCACAGATTGGTGCGTCATGGTGCCCGGGTGCTCCAGCAGGGACTCCACACCGCCCAGGGATTCCGCCAGACAGATCAGCTTCGTGGACATACAGAACTTCAGCGCCGCCTCCTGGTTGTGGAAGCGGACCGACATCATGCCACCGAAGCCCTTGCCCGTGGACTGCTTGGCAGCCACCTCGTGGCCGGGGTGCGTCTCCAAACCGGGGTACAGCACTTCCTTTACTTCAGGCCGGCCGCTTAAGTACTCCGCAATCGCCAGCGCATTGGAGCTGTGACGCTCCATGCGCACACCAAGGGTTTTCACTCCTCGGGCAGCGAGGTAGGCGTCGAACGGCGAGGCAACCGGCCCCACTCCACCGAGCAGGAAGTCGAGCTTCTGGTCCAGCAACTCGTTGTTGCAGATCACCGCTCCGCCGACCACATCCGAGTGGCCGCCGATGTACTTCGTGGTGGAATGCAGGACCACGTCCGCGCCCTGCTCCAGGGGGCGCTGCAGGTATGGGGAGGCAAAGGTATTGTCCACGATGAGCTGGGCGCCGGGGATGATGGCGTCGAAGTTCGTGGCGTGCACCAGGTTCTGGGCTTCCTTCACGGGGCTCGCATTCTCGCCAGCACCGGCAGCGTCCGCAGCCTCGGCCGGGTTCTCGGCATTCGCTGGGTTCGCCGTGTTTACAGCGCCCTCGCCCGGCGCGCCGACACCAGCGATACCCTCAGCTTCCTCAGCCTCCTCAGCGACCACACCATTGCGCACATTGTGTGCCTTCACGCGCTCGGCCACGGCCTGAATATCCGTCACCGCCATCAGCGGGTTCGTAGGAGTCTCCAGCCACACCACCTTGGTGTTCTCCTGCAGCGCACCGGCGACAGCGTCCACGTCGGTGGTGTCCACCACGGTCAGCTCCACGCCCCACTCGCGGAAGAACGTGTTCAGCAGGCGGTAGGTGCCACCGTAGGCGTCGTGCCCAATGATGACGTGATCCCCCGGCAGCAGCAGCGCCCGCAGCAGGATATCCGTCGCCGCCATACCCGACGCAAACACTCGGCCGTACCGTCCGCCCTCAAGACGCGTGAGCGTCTGTGCCAACGACGCCACCGTGGGATTCGCCACTCGCGCATACTCAAACCCACCGCGAAGGTCGTTCGGGGCATTCTGGGCGAACGTGGTGGACGCCCAGATAGGAACGTTGATGGAACCCATATGCTGATCGGGGGTCCAACCAGCGTGAATGGCGGCGGTGTCGAAGCCGCTGAACTCATGAGTTCCGTGGGAATCAGAGCCGTGGGAATCGTGGGCGCTCATGGAAGACCTTCCTTAAACGAGACATCGGGGCTATCAGCGCGCCGGCGCACTAGTATGCGCTGGAGCGAACCACTGTGCGCTGGCGGGTGCCACTGCGCACAGGTACATGAACGCAGTGTATCGCAACTAGACCAAGCTGTTCACTTTAAGGGGAGGTTTATGGAGTGCGAGGTTCGGCGTCGGTTTCTAAAGGATCAATGGAATCCGCAGCACCCGCACGTGGCGCCACCGTCACCCGCGACGCAATCTCCGACTCCTCGAAATAATCAGCCCGCGCCACCGGCTTGCGGCCATGCACCGCGAAATACACGCCCGCAGCCACCACCGTCAGGCCCGCCAACAGCCAATACATCGGGGAAAAGCCCAGCTGGGTGACCACAAGACCCAACAGCAACGGGCCGAATCCCACGCCCACGTCCATGAGCAAAAACATCGTAGAAATGCCGGCGCCCATCTCCCGCACATCCACCAAACGCACGGAAATCGCCTGCACAGCCGGCATCAGCGAACCATACCCCAAGCCCACCAACGCGCCAGCCACCACAACCTGCCAATCGGTAGACACACACGCCAACAGTGCCAGGCCCGCCACGAAGGACACCAACGCCATGTAAATCACCACGTTGTCCCCACGCGCATCCTGCACGCGACCCAGAATGAAACGCATCACCAAGGACACGCCGGCATACGCGAGGAAGAACAAGCTGGCGCCGGTCATCAGGCCGTTGGCCTCGGAGTACGCGTTCAAGTACGTGATCACTCCGGCGTACGCCACACCCACCAGCAGCATGAACGAGCCGATCGGCGCGACCTTCGGGTGGATCACTGACGCCAGGGAGAAGCGCTTGCGTGGGGTGGAGTTGTCGGCATTGCCAGAAGCGGGGCCGTGACCAGCCTGCGCGTCGCCCGGCTCGGGCAGCTTCAACAGCAACCCCAGTCCCAGCGCCACCACGGACAGGCTCAGCACCGTCACGAAGATTGCGCTGTAGCCCACGTGCTGCGACAGCGCCAGGCCAGTTGCCGGTCCCAGCGCGGTCGCCAGCGTCACACCCAACGTGAAGTAGCCGGTACCTTCGGCGCGACGGCTGCTCGGTATTAGGGATTGCGCCACGGCCATGATGGCGGTGGAGGCCACGGCGTAGCTCACGCCGTGCAGAATGCGTACAACTATCAGTAGTGGCAGTGATTGCGCGAGGAAATACAGCGCACAGGAAATAGCCACCGCGACCAGGGAAAACAGGAGCGTGCGCTTGTGACCCATCGCGTCCACGATGTAGCCGGAGAACATGCGGGCGAACGTCGCGCCCACCACGAAGGACGAGGAGGCGAAACCACCCGCAGTGTCAGACGCCTGGAATTGCTGCACCGCATACAGCGCCATCGTGGTGACCAACAGGTAGAACACCATGAATTGCGCGAAGTTCACCAGCCAGGCGAGCACAAAAGTTGGGGAGATGATCTTCTCCGTTTTCGCGGACGTTGTCGCGGATGTTTTCGCGGACTTCGAGGCAGACGTTGAAGCGGACGTTGCGGACACCTTCTTCCTATGTGGGCGCGGCCAGCCCTTGTGCAACAATGAGCAACAAAACCCAGCGGCAGCGCGTCCGACTGGGTTTGTAATCGTTTGATGTACTGCAACTGTAGCACCCGCACACGCGGCGCTTACCCAGCGGCCAGCTTTTTCAGGATGAGTTGATTGAGGCTGATGCCATTCTCCGCCGCCTCGTATGCGAGCGCGCGATGCAGGTCCTCCCCCAGCCTGACCTGCAGCCTTCCGGAATATGTCCGCGTGGACAGCGGCTGTGGCACGTCCGCGCCTGTTGCGGCTGCGCGCTCCAGAACGCGGGCGACGTCCTGTTGTGCGCGGGTCAATGCCCCTTCCGAATCCGACGCCAGCACTCTCACATCCGGAAACTCCACCGATGTGCAGAGGAACTGTTCGTGCGTGGGGTCCCAAGCAACTCGATAGCTGTAGTGCTCGGCCTCCGCGCGTGTGTTCGTTGAGTCCGCGCGCGGGTCTGTAACGGTACGGCGCTCGACATCCGCCCGCGCGTCCGTGGAACTGTGTTGCCCAACTCCCGCCCGCGCGTCCGTGGCGGTTTTCCCGCCCGTCCTTCGAACGGTGCGTCGTTGAATGCGGCTGGCTGGTGGCATGGCGTAAGCCTCCTCAGGTGGCTGTATATAAGGTGCGTTGGTTGCGACCGACTCCTTGAGGAGCAGCCTACCCTGCCTGTCCTACACACAGCTCTACACGACCGCCCCATCGGAACTGTCCACCATCCCTTCCAGCCCCGACCCCGCGCACAACAAAACCCTGGGCTTCTGACTTCCCAGGGTTGTGCTGACATTCACCACGACACTAGCGAACGTATTATCCATATTGACGGATTAACCAATCCATTAACCAATCTTCTGTGCGGCCGATGCGCTCAACCGCAGTGATTTCTATAGTGATGCCTCGACCTTGCAGACCCATGACCTGGGATTAAAAGCCCCTTAACCATTCCCTGGCAACACTCTGTGAAGAAAAGTGCTGCACACGCGCGCCTCTACGCAACCCTGTCGCCGCAACGCCCCAGCTCACGAGCCATCGCGTCCTTCTCCGCTTCCGTCACCCACAACCCATACTCATGCTTCACACGAATCTGAGTCGCCACGTATTGGCAACGAAAAGCACTGTTCGGAGGGAGCCATGTCGCCGCATCTCCCGCAGACTTCTTCTGATTCTGCAGCCCATCAACCGCCAGCAAATTCATCGGATCATTCGCGAACTGCTCCCGGCGCTCCGGCGTCCATCCCTGTGCCCCCTTCTGCCACGCATCCGCCAACGGCACCACGTGATCAATATGCACCGCATTACTGGTTTTCGGCCCTCGCTGAAATTCAATAATCTCTCCAGTAAACGGATCCACCAAATGCCCGCTCAGCACTTTGCACCCTTTCGGCGCCACAATGTTTGTCATATCGCGCGCAAGAACGTCATTGCGCTGATCGCAGCCATTCCGATCCACGTCCTTCCACCGCTGGCCAAACTGGCCACGCTCGTACCCCGTCTTCGGGGCCCTGCCGGCCACGGCCAGCGTCTCCCACTGCGTCCACACGTCCGCCGTGTTCATTCCCGTGACGCCGACCACATGCGCCCATACTTGCCCCGACGCCCGCCTCTCGTCCCCACCAGCCCCCACCTCATCCTGAGCCTCGGAAGCGTCCTCACCAGGGCGCTCATCTATATCTTCGGCCGCCTCATCCTGAGTCTCAAAAGCCTTCTCACTAGCAGACTCAGCATCGTGGGTGAGGTGGGAGGACGGTGCGCTGGGCGTCGGATATTCAGAAACATCAGAACAGGCCGCCGCGCACAAGCCCACCATCGCAACAAGAAACACGGCAAGGAAAGAGGTACGCATGTCAAACACTCTAGCGGGCGGCTCCTACACACCCCTCGCATATTCGGACATACGTTCCACGGGGCGGCGGGCGATCCCGAGGCGCCGCGACCCATTGGGTATTGTAGATAAAAATATAAGAAGGATGTGATGTCATGAACCTACGCAAAACTATCAGCAACATCGCCACCCAAGGCATCGAAAACCCACAGCTCACCCGCCGATTCCTCAACGCCTGGGCACCCCTGTTCGGATCCGGCATCCGCATCACCCACGTAGCCGACGACTGGTCCACCGCACGCATCGAACTCAAACTACGGCCCTGGACACAAAACATGCACGGCGCAGCCTTCGGCGGATCCCTCTTCGCCATGACCGACGTCATGTTCGGAACCATGGTCATGGGACGCATGGGCCGGGACTACGAAGCCTGGACACGCACCGGCGAATTCCAATACATCTCCCCCGGACGCAACGGCGCATACCTAGAAGTTGAATTCAGCGACACCATGCTGGAATGGGTACGCAACACCGTCGCCGAAGACGGCTACTGCAACGTGCCCTACACCTCCATCGTGAAAAACAAAGACGGCTCCGTGGTGGGCATCGGGCAACAAGACCTCCACGTCCGACCACGCAAAAACGCCACCCGCGTAGCCGCCCCGAAGCATGCGCGCGAGCCACGCGGACTGGTCCTGGAGTCCCTGGCCACGGCCGTTGTGTGGCACTGTTTCCGCGACCAACCCGAGATCCTGACCATCCTGATGTCTGAACAACGACGCATCCCTTCCCCAGAAAAGCAGATGGAACACGTCATCAACGCCGCGCTGGAGAAGTCCACGAAGTCCCGCAACGACCTTCTTGCCTTGGGCATTCCTGAGGAGTACTTGCAGAAGTTCGAGCGCTAGGGCCGTGTGTTGGGGCGCTACGTTCGGGCGCTGCCACCCCGATCTCACACCCCACTTTCCTGAATCGAGGGCAAACTGTCGTTGTGCGAGAGTGGCCGTCCTGAATCGAGGGCAAACTGTCGTGATTCCAGCCAAATCACTACAAAATGCCCTCAAAAGAAGATCTGCAGCTGCGCACAGCGAACTGACCATCCAAAATCGAGGACGGAATGCCAGTGCGCGGGCGCTCCCACCCCGTTCCCACGCCGATCCCGCGCCTCACTTTTCCTGGATCGAGGGCAAACTATCGTTGTGCGAGGGTGGCCGTCCTGGATCGAGGGCAAACTGTCGTGATTCCAGCCACATCACTACAAAGTGCCCTCAAAAGAAGATCTGCAGCCGTGCAGAGGCCACGGCAAAAAGCATATGCGCCCTAAAGCTGACTCCCGCCGCACCCCACAACACGCCTCACAACGAGCCCCCACGACAGGGCCCACAACGCACTCCACAACAAGCTCCACTAAGCACCCCGCCACACTCCAAGCCCCCATGCGCAGCGAGTTATCCACAGCCATTGCGCCCACACGGCGCCTCCAAGCGAAGTTATCCACAGATTTTCGCAAAATTCCACAACCCCCTTGTGCACTACTGCCGATTCTTGGCAGGGTATGCCTTATGTGGAGGGATCAAGCAGAACGCCATCGACCGCAGAAACGCACGCCGACGGACATCATGCCCGTGCGCGCGGACACAATCAGCCGTTGGAGAGCCAATAGAGAATTCGTCCGCGTGGGCCGTGGGGTGCTTGTTCCCAAAGACGCCGCCACCGACGGCCTTTCGCAGGTCACGCGCACGCGAGCCTATTTTCTCATTAATCCGCGCAGCGTCGCCACGCATTTTTCTGCGTTAGCGCTAGCAGGTTTATCGATGTGGATTAATGAACAACCAACCTCGTTTCTGACCATTGGGACTACGGAAATTCGTTATTTTTTATCCGACGCCACAGTTCCCGCCAATAAACTCATCTTACGCCGACGGTCCATGAATACTCGGCGTTTATCTACCCATTCTCCGGACGCTTCATCTCCTGATTTATATGCGTTAACTCCCATGGCTGCATGTGCATCTGTGATTGATGCGTTGGAGCATAATCGGCCGAGTGTTGATCCATGGTTTACGCCTCTCGTTCCAGGACTGACCGACATAGAGGTGCAGCAAGTGCAGGTGATGGATGCCGTGCGGCGCTTTTTATCACCTCACGCCACTGAGGAGGTTGCGTTCGCCGAGGCTTTAGGGGTGGTCAATCAAAAGGTATTTAAGAAAGTGTGGACTCTTTCTTCCTCGTTAGCGGATTCACCTCCGGAGACTGCTCTACGACTTTTATCCCGCAGTAGATGCGGATCTCGGTTTGAGGTCTTTCCTCAAGTGGAGATTCTGTGCGGCGGTGTGCGTGTGACGGTCATGGATCTGTTGATTGTGGAGGTGGGAAGTGCTTTATGGGCGTATGCGCGAGAGAAATATTCGTTGGAATTAGCGCAGGTAGGAGAGCTGTTACGTTCTTCCAGGCATGTGGGTTTGCAATATGATGGCCAGCATCATCTTAATCGCGCTCAGCGCGATTTCGATACGCGTTCTAACCTTACGTGCGACTCCTATGGTTTGGTTGTCCAGCGTATTTCTATCGAGGTGCTTCGGAGCCTCCCGCTTTTCGACGAGGTGCTGCACCGAAAGCTCTTCGGCCCTCAGGAACTACCCTGACACTCACTGCAGCACCTCCTTCTCCTGCTCCCGTGCGGCTGCGGATCCTACCCCTCCCGTGGTTAATGCTCTCGCCAACGCAGGCACATCCCTCCCGTGCTTATGCTCTCGCCAACGCAGGCCCGTCGCTCCCGTGCTTATGCTCTCGCCAACGCAGGCACGCTCCTCCTCGCACTCGCAAAGCCGGGCCCTCCCGTGCGGCCCCTCCTTTTACGCGGCTTCAGATCCTCTTTCGAGGGCACTGTGTTGTGATTTGGCTAGAATCACGACAGTTTGCCCTCGATCCAGGAAAGTGGGACCAAGAACGTGGTGGGTGCGCCCGTGCAGCAGCAAGCAAACCCACAACCCAACCCGCCACCACCCCCACTAATTGAACTACTATTGAAAATAGCTTCCAAAACTTTCTAACCTCGTCTATAGTCAGTCTCTCGAACACCATGTTCTTTAACATGATGTTCCTTCTCACCAATGTTCCTTAAGGCCATGCTCTCGGACGCCATGTTCACGAACTCTTTGTTCACGGACGCCATGTTCACGAACTCCATGTTCACGAACACCAAGCCCCCGGACATCAAGTCCCTGACCACCATGCCCCCTTAGGACCATGCTCCTTAAAAGATCGACGGGAAAACCATGACTACAAAGCGCACTCTTCTGGCAGCCCTCCTGGCCAGCGGTCTCGTACTGACCGCCTGCTCTTCCGAGGATTCAAAGGACTCGAACGGCTCCAACGGCTCCAACAACTCCACTAACCAGTCCGCTCAGGCCGATGCCTCCCACGAGCACGACCACGCCCACGACCACGAAGGCGATTCCAAGCAGGAAGAGGTTGCAGGCCCTCAGCCTCGCCTGGTCGCAACGTACGATGGCGGCATTCTGACCCTTGACGCGGAGACCCTGGAGGTCATTAACGATACGAAGCTGGACGGCTTCAACCGCCTTAACCAGTTGGGCGATGGCCGTACTGTTCTGGTGTCCACGAAGGATGGTTTCCAAATATTCGACGCCGGCGCGTGGACCGAACCGCATGGCGACCATACTCACTCTTACACTGTGACGCCGTCCTTGAAGGACCATACGTATGAAGCGGTGAAGCCTGGTCACGTGGTTGTTCATGAGGGCCGCGCGCTGCTGTTTGGCGATGGTGATGGTTCCATCCAGGACATTTCCTTGTCGGATGTGAAGCGCGCGAACAAGCGTATGGGATTCGCGAAGCCTGAAAAGACGACGAAGGTTCATCCTCACCACGGTGTTGCTGTGGCGTTGCCGGATGGTGGCATGGTGCACACTGAGGGCACGGAGGACGAGCGCCACACTGTGGTGGCTGTGGATAAGGACGGCAAGGAAACTGCCCGTACCGAGGACTGCCCAGGCGTGCACGGCGAGGCCCCCGCGGCCGGTGCGATCACGGTGGGTTGCCAGGATGGCATCGTGATCTTTAAGAATGGTGCGTTCCAGAAGGTGAAGTCCAAGGATTCTTATGGGCGCATTGGTAACCAGGCTGGTTCTGAGGAGTCCCCTGTGGTCTTGGGTGATTACAAGGTGGACAAGGACGCCGAGCTGGAGCGTCCTACGCGTGTGACCTTGACGAACACCGAGACTGGTGAGCTGAAGATCGTTGATGTGGAGGCGAGCTACAGTTTCCGTTCTCTGGGCCGTGGCCCGGAGGGTGAGGCTTTGATTCTCGGCACCGATGGTAATTTGCGCAAGATTGACCCGAAGACTGGCGAGATCACGGGCAAGTACAAGGTGACCGAGGAGTGGAAGGAGCCTGAGAAGTGGCAGAAGGAGCGCCCAACGTTGTTCGTGTTGGGTGATGTGGCGTACGTTTCCGAGCCTCAGTCCAAGAAGCTGCATGCTGTGGACATTAAGTCCGGCAAGATCATCAAGACCGTGGAGACGCCCGAGGCGTTGAACGAGCTCAATGGCGTAGAGGGTTAATCCCGACGCCGCCCACTCCTGCGCTGCCCACCCAATCCAGGGGCCGTGCGGGTCGCGCGGGTCACCCGGGTTAATCCCGACGCCGGCCTCCTTCCGAGCCGGCGCACTCCCGCGCCAACCTCACCCCCAACCGAAGCGGCTGTTACTCAGCCGCTTCGTCGCGTTGGGGCACCGCATGGCGTTCGTCGCTTTGCTTCGCTCCGGGGGCTGGGTCGTCGTTCAGCTTGAGCTGCATCAGCACCAAGTCCAGCCATTCTCCGAACTTGATGCCCACCTCTTTCATGTGACCGACGTGCTCAAAGCCCAGCTTTTCGTGGAGCCCGATGGATGGCTTGTTGCTGGCTTCGATGGCTGCAACCATGACGTGTTGTCCGCCTTCCCGCGCGCGATCGATCAGCTTTTCCATGAGCGGGACAGCGATGCCTTTGCCGCGCTGATCGGAGCGGATGTAGATGGAGTGTTCTACGGAATACCGGTACCCCTGGTATGGGCGGAAGCGGCCGTAGGTGGCATAACCGACCACTTCTCCGTGAGTGGGGCTGTTGGCGTCGTCGTCCTCTACGACAAACATCGGGAACCCTTCGCCGGTGCGTTTGCGCCACCATTCGGTTCGGTTGTCCACGCCGACAACGACTTCGTCCCAGATGGCGGTGCCGTTTTCGACGGCTTCGTTGTAGATGTCGGTGATGTAGGGGATGTCTTCTAGGGTGGCATTGCGGATGATCATGCTGCCTCCAGTTGTGCTGTTCTTTTTCGGTTTCGAGCCTAGTCAAAATATCGAGTTCTGCGCACAATAAAAGGCACCCTCCTGATGGAGGGTGCCTTTTGTTACCTCAGTAGCGAGGATTGGCCGGTTTAGTGGTCGTCCCAGTGGCCGTCGTGTGCGGCGTGGCGGTGCCCGTCGTGGATGTAGTCCACGTGGTCGCCGTGTGGAACTGCGACGTGGCCGCAGTTGGGTCCGTGCTCGTGGTCGTGGCCCTCGTGGATGTGGTGTTCGGTGGTTTCACACTCGTCGTAGTGGCCGTCGTGCTCGCGGTGCAGGTGGCCGTCGTGGACGTAGTCGGTGTGGTCGCCGTGTGGGATTGCGACGTGGCCACAGTCTGGGCCGTGCTTGTGGTCGTGTTCTGCGTGAGTGGTGCAGCTCATTGTTCGCTCCTTTGCGATCGTTGTTGCTCTACTATTGAAAATAGTCCATGTTCAATAGGTTGTCAATAACAGCCGCTGTGAGCCCTGACCAGGGGTAACACCTACCCCTCGACGTACCCCCGAGGCAACGCAATATTTTCAATTAACCCCATCCGCACACCCGCGGCTATCCGGTCCCCGGAGGAGACCACAACAGGGCGCTTTCGATCTCAGGCTCATTGAGTATCTCGTCAACCTGCTCTTGGAGATTCGTGCATATAATCACGCGAGTGCCGTCAATCGGTACGAAGTACAGCCATTCACTGGCTTTCCAGCACGCTGTTGTCAGCGTACTTCTCGTTTTTTCAACATCCATCCTCTCGCCGGTACAAAAAGCCGTAGCAACAGCCCACCCATTGAAAATCCTTTTATTTACACCCTTAGGAATTTCGCCTTCATCAATAATGTATCCCCCATCGGGCAATCCCATTATTGGCCTTAAAAATTGCCAAGGAACATCCAAATCCACATAATCTGGAGGAATAACTTTACGTTCAAACTGGCTATATAAGGTGGATTCACGCTCAGCAACAAATGCCTCGCCGAACGGTTTTGTAGGGTCTAATTTCAATTTGAATCGACGGGCAACTTCTTGCCAAGTAGCACCGCGGCAAACATTAGAATTGTCTCTAATGTCCACCTCCAGTAGCATTATTACGCAAAACCTGTACTGATCTTTTAGAGCAAGGACGAAGGTATCGTTGAGCATATCGTATGGCAATAGATCAGAAAAGGGAATTTCAACTTCATTGCTAAAGTTCCATGTAGGAACGAGGGAAGTATCTGAATCTAAGGTATTATTTCTCATCTGAATCCTAATAACAACCCATCAGTTCAGAGTATCCAGGTTCGTCGCTGGACAGGTTTGCCAGGATAATCTTCAGGCTGAAAATCTACCTGCAGGGTCGCCTGCTGAAGCGCGGGAATGTCTATCGCTGCCCTTAAAGACGAATCGTTGCTCTCTTTTACGGCAATTGGGCATTTATCCTGAAACTCTCCACTGTCGTTCAGACAACTCAGTGTATCGACCAGTTGCGGATTACCAGAATCATCGAGGCAGAAATAAGAAATATCCATATTGCGGATTTTATAACCGCCGAATTCTAATGCAACATCTCGAACTACTGACTGCATAACCGGGTCCGGGAATTCTATTTCATCTTCATTGAGCCGCAGTTCCGACCGATACTCATGATTATTATCTATATATCCCTTATCGATAAGAATAACACTAGGAGAACTTGTATTTATCTTAATAGAAGCTTCAGCATTCGAATCGCCGCGAGGCGAGTCCTTCGTTGGCTGATTTTTTACAACACAAGAACTTATCACAATCATCACGCTTAAAATAACGATTGACAACGCTAAATTTCGCCTTGAGTAAAAGCGCCTAACGCCTGGAAGATAGTTCATATACTGCCTCCTATTCACATGTGATTTCACTGTCAGTCTGTCGTACCATAACCGGATTTACGCTTCCCCATCGTTTGCCTTGGATAATGGCCGCGTTGTCGAATTCCGCCTTCCAACGGTATCGAGTTCCCTTAGTACAAGGCGTTACAAGCACTACAACATTCGGTCGATTTGAAGTTGCATTAATTTTAGTAGCAGGGTTACCGCGATTTCCATAATTTTGTTGTATTAGCCACCCGCGCCAAGAGCTTCTTTTGAGAACTCCTCCCAAATATAGTTCGTTAGGCAAATTGTTACACCAGTTTGTAGCTCTAGCATGTATTTCATATTTATTTCTGCTTTTTGCAGTGGCGGACACGTGAGGCTGCCCAGCCTTTCCACCGCAGTCAATATTTGATAGTGTGACTGGATCATCATTACTTTTGTTGCGCGGTTCCGCTTGAGCTTGAGAAACAATACTAAAGCTAACGATCACCGCTGAACATAGCGCTGCGAATCTTATCCCAATGCTCATTTTAAACTCCCAAATTTCTTAATCTTCCTCAATATTCCAGGTAAATAATTGACTTAGGTCAGCGCCCACATTTGCGCTACCAGGAACGTACTGGCGAATATTTCCGTTTTGGAAGGGCTGTGTTGCCTCCATGTGCTCAATGTCACCCACCGGCCCAACTGGATAGCCATAGTGACCTCTTTCATATCCCTCATTGGCCCACTCCAGCAGATGTAATCCAGTTACCTCCCAGGCACCAGTATGCGGAGTCCAATAGATTTTCCCACCAAGAAAGTCGCTAAACCTTCCTTGTCCATCAGGAGTACCCGCCTCATCAGCAACCGGATAACCCAACGGACCCCCCTCAGCACCAATCTCAACCCACCGATCAAAAATCTTCCCCTCAACAGACGCCAACCCCGCCAACGAACCAAACACATGAGCCCGCTGAAAATCCTGCCGACGACCCACACCATCACCAAGACCATACTCATCACTGACCGGATACCCCATCCGACCAGCCTCCCAACCATTACGAGCCCACACCACAGAAAAATGAGTCGTCACAGCATGCGCACCCGTATCCGGATGCCAATAAATAAACCCATTCACAAACTCACTACGCCGCCCCACCCCATCCGGAACACCCAACTCATCCGACTTCGGCCACGTCAAAAAACTCTGCGGCCCACCCAACTGATCATACTTCACCCGAATCGCACCACACACCCTAAAAGGACTCGGCCAATACGTCCGACAATCCTGCCCCACCCCACGAAAACCCACACCCCGCCTCTCAGCAGCCTCCTGCACCTCAGCCCGATCCGCCTGCTCCTTCGAAAAACCCCCAGGAACCTCCTCCCGATCAGAACGCATCCCACCGGCCACAACCCGAGCCTTCGGATCAGCAGTAGGAACCCACCCCGCACCAGCATGATTATCAATCACATTATCCCCAAAACCAGCCTCACCAGGAACCAACCCCTCACGACCCGGGGAGACGGTATGAATATCGGCATCCTCAACCACCCCTGCAGCGTCTCCTGTTGCATCCTTGGGAACTGTATGTTCTTGAGCGTTGACCGATGCTCCCATACACACCAATACAGCACATACCATTAGTATTGCGATACGCCCTCGCATGCTATGCATGAGACGATCTCCTATCGATATTGGTAGTTGGGTAAACAAATATAGAGTTTAACCTAGCGCTTGGCTGCCGAAATGTCCATAAGGTTCTTGACTTCCGGCACTCGTATCTCCGGTCAGCATCGCTTGATCGCGCATTCGACACGACGTACTCTTCCTCCCCCGCCAACCTGCACAGATACAACTAATCCCCAGCTCATCGCTGAACTGGGGAAAGTGATTGGCGGAAGTAGAGGGATTTGAACCCCCGGTCGCTCTCACGACGCTGGTTTTCAAGACCAGTGCATTCGGCCGCTCTGCCATACTTCCAGGCATTCACACTTCGATTCGCCACGCCACCTGGCGGTACACGCGAACAACCTCACGTAGTGAACAGGCACCATGTTACAACACTGGCTTCCCATAACCACAACCACAGCACCCAGGGGAAAATAGCTAGGGTGGGAAACATGACTCACAGCAACGCTTCCCACAACAACACGTCCCCCACTACCGACAACACTTCCCATGCCATCGTGCAGACGGACACCAACGACCCCTCCTCCCTCACCTGGCAACCCGTCACCAAGCCCACCCCGAAAGACGGCGAAGCCCTGGTTGCGATCCAGTTCGCGGGCGTGAACCGGGCGGACACGCTGCAAGCGGCCGGCCACTACCCACCACCCAAAGGCACTACGAACACTATCGGGTTGGAGGCTGCTGGCGTCGTTGAAGATCCCAACGGCGCGCAACGGCCGGACGGATCACCATGGCAGGCGGGTGACCAGGTGGCGGTCCTCCTCTCCGGCGGCGGGTACGCGCAACACGTCACGGTCCCGCACGGCCAGCTGATGCCGCTGCCCGAGGGCTACTCGCTGCGGGACGCCGCCTCCGTGGTGGAAGTCGCCACCACCGTGTGGTCCAACATCATGATGACCGCCCACGTCAACGAGGGCGACCTGGTACTCTTCCACGGCGGCGGCGGAGGCATCGGCCTGTTCGGCATCCAAACCGCCAAAGCCCTCGGCGCGCGCGTGGCCGTGACCGCGGGCTCGCAAAGCAAGCTCGATACCTGCGCGCGCTATGGTGCGGACATCCTCATCAACTACAAGGAAGAGGACTTCGCCGAGGTACTGACAGCGGAGGGCGGCGCGAATGTGATTCTGGACATCATCGGCGCGAAGTACCTGGACTCGAACATCAAGGCCCTGGCGCCGGACGGGCACATCGTCACGATCGGCATGCAGGGCGGCGTGAAGGGCGAGCTGAACATCGGACGCCTGCTCGCCACCCGCGGCACCATCAGCGCCACCGGGCTGCGCTACCGCGATCCGGAGGATAAGGCCCGCATCGTGCGCGCCACCTACGAAAACGTCTGGCCGCTGCTGGCCGACGGCACGATCCGCACGCACGTGGACCGGGTCCTGCCGGTTCAGCAGGCCGCCGAGGCACACAAGGCGCTGCTCGCGGGCGAGATCACGGGCAAGATCGTGCTGGAGGTGCCGCAGGTTTAGCGGCGCTCATCACGCTGACTGACTGCACCGCCCCGCTCACGCCAGGGACGCCACCGCCCGGATGACCTGATCCACGTCGTAGGCCGTGTTGTGCGGCGAGAAGGACAGCGTCACCGCACCTGCCTCGTCCGCGGGCTCTTCGCCCCATGCGGCCCGGCGGTAGGGATCATCCACCGACGCCACCGCCGCCGCACTACTGTGCCGCCCCGGTCGGACTCGCCGTGCGCGTCGTCCCGCGTCGGCCGTCTCGGGGTCGCCGAACACTCCCATCACGCGCAGCAGCTCGGACTGGGAGGGCCGCACGACATCCGCTACGACCCCGTGGGCCACGAGGCGCTGCTGTGCCACGTCGGCGGGGACGGCGTCCACGATGAAGGTGACGCGCGGGATGCGGTCGATGTTGTCGAAAGACGGGTTGGCGTGGAAGTCTCCGTCCACTCCCACCACGTGGACCGTGCCGAGCGCCTGCAGACCTTCTACCGCCCGGCGCGCCAGGCCGCCCGTGTAGGCGTTGACCTGCGGCAACGTTGTTTCCAATCGACGCCGCCTCGTCCCCCGCGCCTCACCGTCAAGGGAGGCGAGGTGCTCCACGGCCTCGGGCACGCCACCCAACAGGCCCTCGGATACTCCGCCGATCTCCAGGACGGTGCGCAGGCTGCGCCCACCGAAGGGGCGGAGGCGATCCATGACCTCTGGGTTGTGGAACACCAGGGCGCCGATCTGCGGCCCGCCCAAGGAGGCGATGTCCACTGCCACAACGTCGGCGCCCAGCGTCGGCAGGTCAATGATGCGGTATGGCGCGATATTGTCCACGTCGACCACCACCAGGGCCTGCGGCGTTTTCTTGCGCACAACTCCGGTGATCGCCGGGATGTCGTTCACCGCGCCGACGTGACGGTTGGCGGCGCCCACGGCCACGAGGGCGGTGTGCTCCCCCACCAGTTCCGCGAATTGCCAGCTGGGCAGCGCGCCGGTAGCCAGTTCGGGCTCGGCCCAGCGGACATGCGCGCCGAACAGGTCGGCGGCGCGGGTCCACGGCGTGATGTTGGCCGGGTCATCCACGCGAGAGAGAACAACTTCTTGGCCCAAGCGCAGCTTGTGGCCCATCACTTGCGCCAGCCCATCCAGCAGCGCTGCGCGCGAAGGCCCCAGGATCACGCATTCGGGGCGGCCTCCCACGAGGTCGGCCGCTGCCACTCGGGCTGCATGTTCGAAGGTTTCTCCCAGGCGGCGCCCCGGCTGCTCAGTGCGGGAGTGGAATCCGGATCCCACTTCGATCGGCTGCTGCAAGTTGGAGACTCGGAAGGCCCGCGCCACAGCCGCGGAAACCTTCTCGGGAACCTGGGGGTGTGACTGTGCATTGACATAGGTCCATCCATCCGACAAGGACGCATAGAGGCCGCGCACCCTGGGATTATCGAACACACATCCTCCTCGTTGCTCCTGCGCTGCAGACGTGCCATAGCCTGCCGCCGATCGACGTCCTCATGATCTTAGCGCCTCACTCCTACATTCGTAATACCTCACGTATGCAGCCGCTCCCCATCACTATCGACGCCGTCCAGCCCCCTCCGCGCCCACGCCGCCACACGCCTACCGCGTGAGAATTCTTAAGAATAAGGCACCGCGGGAGTAAATTAGGTGCAATGAGTACTACGCCCACTCCTTCACCCGACTTTGCGCGCATGACTGCGCAGACGGATGCCTCGGAAACCCCCTCGTCCCGCTCCCAGACCTTCGGTGCGTCGTGGCGCGACTTACGCCAAGGCTTCCAACAACGAGAACTGTGGCTGGCCCTGGGTTGGCAGGACATTAAGCAGCGGTATCGCCGTTCCACGCTAGGCCCCCTGTGGATCACCATCGCCACCGGTGTGATGGCGCTGGCTCTGGGTCTGCTGTACTCCCTGCTGTTCCAGCAGGATATTAAGGTCTTCCTTCCTCACGTGGCGGTGGGACTTATTCTGTGGGGCTTTATCTCTGGCTGTATTAAGGAGGGCTCCGAGGTCTTCATTGCCAATGAGGGGTTGATTAAACAGCTTCCCTCTGCACTGTCGGTGCATGTGTATCGCCTGGTGTGGAAGCAGTTTCTTTTCTTGCTGCACAACCTGGTGATCTGGGTGATTCTGATGCTTATTTTCCGGCCGCATTTGGGCTGGGAGTTGGCACTGGCCATTCCGGCGATGATCCTTCTGGTTATTAATGGCGTGTGGGTGTCCATGTTCTTCGGAATCATTGCCACGAGGTTCCGCGATGTGGCGCCGCTGCTGGATTCTTTGGTGCAGTTGGCGTTTTACATGACCCCTATTGTGTGGACCACGAAAACGCTGGAAGAGCAGGGTGGTGAGGTTGCTCAGCGCGCGAAAATTGCGGAGCTGAATCCTCTCTACCACTATTTGGAGATTGTCCGCGCGCCGATGATCGGCGAGCACCTGGAGACGTATCACTGGTGGATCGTACTGGGCTTCACCGCGGTGGGCCTGGTGGCTGCGCTGCTGGTGATGCGCCGGTGGCGTTTCCGCGTGAGCTATTGGGTTTAAGAGAACACAAGCAGGACAAACTGGTCAGGACTTTTCATTATGGTTTCCATCGATACCTATAACGCCTGCGTCGATTTCCCTATTTTCGACGCCAAGACTCGCTCCATGAAACAAACCGTCCTGGGCGCGGCCGGTGGTGTGATCGGCAAAAACGCGTCCAATACAGTGATGGTGGAGGCCTTGCGGGACATTAATCTCCACCTCCAGGATGGCGATCGCGTGGGCCTGGTGGGCCACAATGGCGCGGGTAAATCCACGCTGCTGCGCCTCCTGTCTGGGATCTACGAACCCACCCGCGGCTCCGCTGTGGTGAAGGGCCGTGTGGCGCCCGTGTTTGATCTTGGTGTGGGCATGGACCCCGAAATCTCTGGCTACGAGAACATCATTATCCGCGGCCTTTTTCTGGGTCAGACGCGCCGTGCGATGCACAAGAAAATGGACGAAATTGCGGAGTTTTCCGAGCTGGGCGATTATTTGGCGATGCCGCTGCGCACCTATTCCACAGGTATGCGTATTCGCCTGGCGTTGGGCGTGGTGACGTCCATTGACCCGGAGATTCTGCTTCTGGATGAGGGCATCGGCGCCGTCGATGCCGCGTTCATGGCCAAGGCTCGCACCCGGCTGGAGGAGATGGTGAAACGCTCCGGAATCCTGGTGTTCGCTTCCCACTCCAATGAGTTCCTGGCGCAATTGTGCGATTCCGCACTGTGGATCGACCATGGGGAGATCCGCCAGCATGGCGCCGTGGATGACGTGGTGGAAGCCTATGAAGGCCCTGAGGCTGGGGCGCACGTGCGCACGGTGCTGAAGGACTTGGGGCGCCGTTAGCTCGCGCCACTCGTTGGCGCACGGGCGTATGCTCGACCCTGACCCCGAGACATCAACTCCATCAAACAACGCTCGTGCGGCATCCCCGCACAGAAAGCGGAGCTCAAGCGTGACACATCCAGACAACAGCAGCGGAAACACTCCCGACCAGCAGGAATCTACCGGATCGCAGGCCTACGACACCAAGGCATGGCTCGAGCAGTACACCCCCTGGACAGCACACACCATCGATCTGGATGACCCCGCAGACAACCCTCGCGGCTTCACGCTTCCGGAGATTTTTTGGAATGGCGTGCGCGATTACTCCACCCGCACGGCGTTTAGTTTCTTCAACAGGTCCAGCACGTATGAGCGCTTTGGCACTGAGGTCGCCACAGCCGCGGCCGCCCTCCAAGGACTCGGCGTGCGTCCGGGAGACACGGTGGCTCTCGTTCTGCCGAACTGCCCCCAGGCGCTGATCGCCTTCTACGCGGTACAGACCCTAGGCGCGATCCCCACGCTGCATAACCCGCTGTACACCGCGAAGGAACTGGAGCACCCCTTCCAGGATCACGCGGCGAAGGTTGCGTTTTTCTGGGATAAGTCCGCCGATGTTGCGGAGAAGCTGCGCCTGAACTCCCCTGTGGAGACCATCATTGCGGTCACGTTGATGGACGAGATGCCGTGGCCGCTGCGCCAGGCATTGAAGCTTCCTGTGCCGGCGTTGAAGAAGGCGCGGGCGAAGCTGTCGGGCCCGGCACCGGCGGCGTTGGCATGGACGGAGTTCATGAAGCGTGGCGAGGACAAGGCCGGCCAGATCCGCGCGGACGGCCTTGCCTACGCGCAGACAACCAGCGGGCAGAAGATCGAGGCCCAGGATCCGGCGCTGATCCTGTACACCTCCGGCACGACGGGCCAGCCGAAGGGCGCTGTGCTGACTCACCGGAACCTCATTGCGAATCTGCGACAAGGGCTCGCCTGGGTCAAGGGTCTAGGCACGGGTCCGAAGCCGGAGGTTATGCTGGCGGCGCTGCCGATCTTCCACGCGTACGGCCTGACGATGAACATCACCATGGCCCCGTTGATCGGTGGGCATCTACAGCTTCTTCCTGCGCCGGAGATGGATCTGGTGATGAAGGTGATGAAGAAGAACATGCCTACGTGGATGCCGGGTGTGCCGACTCTCTACGAAAAGATCATGGAAACCGCAGACGAGCAGGACATCTCCATCAGCGGAATCCGCGCCAGCTTCTCCGGCGCCAGTGCGCTACCCGCCTCCACCGTAGAGAAGTGGGAGCGCCTCACCGGCGGCAAGATCGTTGAGGGATATGGGCTGACGGAAACCGCGCCGATCATCGTCGGTAATCCGATGGGCCGCGGCCGCGAGGGCTACATCGGCGTTCCGTTCCCCTCCACGGAGGTGCGCATAGCCGACCCGAATGATCCTGATGTCACCATGCCGGATGGCGAGGCGGGGGAACTGCTTGTCCGCGGGCCACAGGTGTTCAAGGGATATTTGAATAAGCCCGACGCCACAGCCTCCGCCTTCCACGGCGAATGGTTCCGAACAGGCGATATGGCGGTGATGGAGCCTGACGGCTTCATTAAAATAGTCTCCCGTATTAAGGAGATGATCATCACCGGCGGGTTCAATGTGTACCCCGCGGAGGTGGAAGAGGTGTTGTGCGAGCACCCGTCCATTGAGCAGGCCTCTGTGGTGGGCGTTGAGCGTGGTGACGGTTCAGAAACCGTGGTGGCGGCCGTGGTGTTGGCGGATGGCGCCACCGTGGATACGGCTGAGTTCCGCGAGTTCGCGGCGGAGCGTTTGACGCGATACAAGGTACCGCGTCGTTTCCACGCGTTCCGTGAGCTTCCTGCGGATCAGTTGGGTAAGGTGCGTCGCCGCGAGGTGCAGGAGCTGGTAGAGAAGACTGAGCGGGAAAGCTAGCGGGAGAGCCTTGGCCTAAGAACAACGTACAGTGTAGTCCTTATCAACGGGAAGCACGTTCATCACGACCATAAATGATTCCCCGAACCGTTTAACATAGGCTTTTTTGGGAATTTCGTTATATCCACGCAGCCTGATGAGCTCTCCTACGCATTCTGGGTTCTTGAGATCCACAGGTAAGATCGCCTGCCCGTTGTCGAACTCGGTTGGCCGGGCAACCACGAAAGCTTTGCCGTTGTCGTATGTTACTGAGACTGGGTTCGGCCCTTTAACATCAAGCTGATGCTTGTATATGAGCTTTCCGGTGTTCAAATCCGTGGCCGTGAGAAAGCTTTCGCCATCAAGGCTATAGAATACATCGCCTTGCACTACATCGAACCGCGACAACGAGGGGTATTCAACATCTACTATGGTGCCTGGACTTCCAATGTGTAATCCTTGCTCTCCTTCTAATACTGGGAACGCAAGTCGTTTACCATCGGCATCAGTCGCTAATATGTAGCCCTTCCCTGACCCGCAAGGCAATAGATTTGCATCAGTTGGCCTTGAAGGGAAAGAATTAGCCAATTCTATAGTTGTTGGCTCGCCTTCCTGACCCCAACTCGTCACTTTCAGCGATCCCTCACCAAATTTATCTTTTTCATTTTTCGGATCGAATTCAACCCACCGAACGGTGCCGTCATCACACATGGTCAAGCCGTCAATATCTCTGGGGAGATCAGTCGTTCTCGATTCTTCTGAGTTGGCAACAACAACTTGGGACTTGACATCACCATCAGCAGGAGATTCGTAAAACACAAATGCAGCATATTGCCCATTATTCGAGCTTTTCGAGAAAGATTGCATGCCAGCTCCCAAATCTGGAACCTCGAACCGATTACGCTCATTCAGTTTGTCATCATATATAACGATTGAATCTCTATCTGGAGCGATAAAGCCATCATCTATCCTCTCTATGGAGGGAAAATACGTTGGGGCGATCGAATGAACTCTCCCTCCCGAGCCGTCCTCCGCAGACCAGAATACATTATTCTTATCTGAGCGGTTAAGGGGCAAGGCCGTTTCCATAGAAATGCCGACGAACGTTCTCGCTGTAGCCGAGTCAGACTCAGGAACCGGAACCTTTTCTGGTCCACTGCTCCAGATATACACACCACCTATTACGAGGCCTAACGCAACAACCACAGACAGCGCTATCAGTCGTTGGCGCCTTGTCAGTTTATGGCGCAACATCATCTGAAAATCCTTGTATTATGCGAATCCAGAATATCCTTAGGATAGACCGCAGGTTGATATGGCTCGTAAGGAAAACGCTCTCCAATGTCTAGCCCTCCACCAGATGCATGCTTATACGCAGCCCACACTAGCTGAGAACAATTATATGAATCTCGATCGATCTTTCCGATGCGCGTAGTTGCAAAGTTACTCTGATATCCCTTTCCCACTTTACTTTCCGCCCATGCTGCCGCACGTTCCCTAGTTGCATTATCTGTGTTTACAGATAAATATACTGGCTTACATACTCCGATTCGCTTGCTTCCTATGAGGCGCTCTACTCCCCTTTCTGCGTTTACCGCCTCCACAGTTTCGATCTTATTTGGATCTTCATTTCCCTGCGTGACAAATATTCCATTGTGGCCATGGTTTATAACTTTGTACCTCACCGCTTTTGAGTAAAATAGATCGCCTCGGTTGGTCCTTTCATTACCCGGCTTAACAAAGTCAGGAGGGGTACATGCCCTACTGAGAGTAAACGAGTCCTTGCGCACTATTTGGTCCGGATCTATCCCATACTCATCAGGATTGAAAGAACCAGTGAAGTCAAGAGATTCTTGTCCACGGCGGAAGGCTTCTAGGAATCCTTCCCTCACATCGATACCATGCGCCTTAAAGTCTTCTTCAAGTTCTTGATAGAAGGCGTCGATTTCTGCTTCGTCTATCTCGAGTAGTTGCGCCAACTCGGGCACGGGGGACTCGTAGCCATTGAGCTTGCCGTTTTCGAAGGCTTGGGTAAGACGAAATGCTCCGTTAGACTCTGGCGCACTTACCGGATAGCCCAATCTACTTCTTTCGTAGCCCATCTGTGACCATTGGGTTAATACGGAACCGAGAATCTCATGTGCCCCATGACGTGGATGCCAGTAAACCATTCCCCCGGTAAACCGACTAAACCTTCCCTGCCCATCAGGAGTACCCGCCTCATCAGCAACCGGATAACCCAACGGACCCCCCTCAGCACCAGTCTCAACCCACCGATCAAAAATCCGCCCCTCAACAGACGCCAACCCAGCCAACGAACCAAACACATGAGCCCGCTGAAAATCCTGCCGACGACCCACACCATCACCAAGACCATACTCATCACTGACCGGATACCCCATCCGACCAGCCTCCCAACCATTACGCGCCCACACCGTAGAAAAGTGAGTAGTAACCGGGTGCGCTCCGGTAGTTGGATGCCAGTAAATAAACCCATTCACAAACTCATTGCGTCGCCCCACACCATCCGGAACACCCAACTCATCCGACTTCGGCCACGTCAAAAAACTCTGCGGCCCACCCAACTGATCATACTTCACCCGAATCGCACCACACACCCTAAAAGGACTCGGCCAATACGTCCGACAATCCTGCCCCACCCCACGAAAACGCACACCCCGCCTCTCAGCAGCCTCCTGCACCTCAGCCCGATCCGCCTGTTCCTTCGAAAAACCTCCAGGAACCTCCTCCCGATCAGAACGCATCCCACCGGCCACCACCCGAGACTTCGGATCAGCAGTAGGAACCCACCCCGCACCAGCATGATTATCAATCATATTATCACCAAAACCAGCCTCACCAGGCACCAACCCCTCACGACCCGGGGCAACCACATCTGCAAAAGGATTAGTGACCCCGGCCGCGTGCTTCTCCTCGTCAGCAGCAACAGTAGGCACGAGCCCCATCACCGCGACCACACTCGTCAATAGCGCTAGACATGAACGTTTTACCTGCATGACCTACCCACACTCCTCAGTGGTTAGTATAGAAGTACTACATAAACACCATGCTAACAGACAGCACACAGGTTGCGCACAGGTTTTTCCAAAAATAAAGTTCATGAGCTTCTCAAACCATGCAAACGCAGCCTGATTGACCAGAAAGCCAGACACTTCGCCCGTGTCACACAGCATGAACTGGCGGAGGATGCGCGCAGTAAGGGTTGCGTCATGGCACACTAGAAGCCATGAGTCTTCGCACCACCGATACAGTTGCTGCAGTTATTGTCACCCACAACCGAGCGGACCTTCTGCGAGCCTCCCTGACTCAAGTAGCGAATCAGGAAGGGGCACATGTCCAGCACATCATCGTAGTGGATAATGGCAACGATCCAGAGGTCGAGGCACTGGTGACAGAAGTTGCGGGGGAACGTGCCCACTACGTGGGCTCCGCGACGAACTTAGGCGGCGCAGGCGGTTTCGCTTTAGGTTTCTTAACCGCGTTGCGACTGGGCGCGGACGCTGTATGGTGCGCCGATGATGATGGTCGGCCCGAAGGCCCCCATGTGTTGGCAACCCTCCAAGCAGTTGCCGCCAAGGAGGGGCTAGATGAGATCAGCCCGGTAGTCTGCAATATCGACAACCCAGACAAGCTGGCGTTCCCTCTGCGTCAGGGAGTGGTGTGGCGTAGGCGTCGGGATGAATTGGACGGTGATTTCCTGCCGGGAATAGCCAGCCTTTTCAATGGCGCGTTAATCAGCGCACGGGCGATGGAGATCATCGGCGTGCCGGATTATCGCCTGTTTATCCGCGGTGACGAGGTGGAGTATCACCGCCGCCTAGTGCGCAGCGGCTTGGCATTCGGAACGTGCCTGACCACGGCGTACCTGCACCCGGATGGCAGCGACGAGTTTAAGCCCATTCTGGGCGGGAAGATGCACACCCAATATCCCGATAGTGATTTCAAGCGCTATTTCACATACCGCAATCGCGGCTACATCATGAACCAGCCGGGAATGCGCCGGCTGCTTCCCCAAGAATATGCCCGCTTTGCGTGGTTCTTCTTGGTGCAAAATAGGGACGTTAAGGGCTTTCGAGAGTGGTTCAACCTGCACAAGGCAGGTCGCCAAGAGCGCTTTAACCGGCCCAGCTAATCCGCTATCTTATGAAGTCCCTCATCAACTGAGGCCACGCATCCACGTCCTCCGGCGTGCGAGCAATATGCATCTGCGCATGCGGCAGCACCTCCGCTAATGTTTCCGCGCTCTCCACAGGGTGACCGGCATCCCCTACCCACCCAAGAATCAGCACGGGACACTCAATACCCGCAATATCTTCTTGAGCAGGAAGGTTCGCGCGGGCGGCCCCGCGGTAAACAATGGGAAGGATCGATTCCAGGACATCGGGAGCCGTGTGCGGCCGATCAGGGCGTACCGCTGGAGGAAGAGCTTCTTGGCGCGTGTACTCGGAATAGGCCTCCAGGCCATGCTCCTCCACATACGCAGCTGAAAGCTCATACCCGTGTGCTCGCTCGCTCCGAGTGGACCAGATCGTGGGCGGAATACCCAGAACAAGCTTGTCAAAAAGACCTGGGTAGCGGACCTGGGCTGTCAGCAAGGTCGCACACCCCATTGATTGGCCTATACCCACCAAAGGGGCGGAACTGCCCGCATTCTTTTCGATACATTCAGGCCATACCTGTCCCAACACCCCATGCAGCGTCTCGGCTAAAGCGCCCCACACAAAGTCATCCTCAACGGCCTCGGCCCCATCAACGAGGCGGGTTTGCCCGTGACCCGGCGCATCAAAGCGCAGTCCTTCGAACTCCCCCAGAGAGGACAGAAAGTTCAGGCCCAGCACCTGATCGCGCTGCATGGAACTGGTGAGCCCATGAAGCTGCACCACCCGAGGCCGATCAAGAGAGTGAGGGTGCTGGGGGTGGAGGCCGGCGTCGGAAAAAAGATCATAGGCGATACGCCACTTCCCCACAGTAAGTTTCGATAATGTCAACGCGCCTGACCCTTCCCTGAAACATTTCCTACCTAATGTCTCCATTATGCGACTAACCACGATTAATACCATGCACCTGCGTCCAGGCAGCGTGTACGCCTACGGAGTAAAAACGCAAGCAAGGACGGGAATAACACCGCCGCCGATCAGTTTTGACCAGCGGCAACACTGTGCGCGGGGTCCTCGCGCTGGAAGCTGGATGGCGGTCAGTTTTCGTCTCCCCCGAACAGCGACCCTGGCGCAGATTTCTACCGCGTACCATCACTTGATCACTCAGCACGGCACGTTGCGGACAGTGGTGGTTGATCCGAACAATCCGCAGCTGCACGTGGTTAATGTGTATCCAGGAACATGGCGCCTGGAAAAGGGTGCTCGTGCCGACAATCGTTCGGACGCATTAGATCCGCGGCTGATCCTCAGGGACATTTTCGATCAGCAGTGTAACCCCTTCGCGAGCCCATCGCATCAATTATGTGTGGTTGTTCATGATAACGATCATGGCCAATTGGATAGCGAAACGGTTACTGGATGCGGCAAGCCGGGTGGCGATTATGTGGAGGACGCGACAATCGTGCTCGGCTTCGATCATTCTCACTCAGATGCCTGGTCTCTACTTCTCACTATTCGAGACTTCACCACGTTGCTTGATGCGATAGTACGTGGCGATGACCCGGCCGTGGCCCTGGAGCCCACGTTGAGCTTCGGCGAGCATTCGCAGCAGCTTCTAGATCGCAACGAGGCACCGAATCATGTTGTCGAGAAGTGGCATGAGCACCTGAAAAGCGGGCACATGCCTGTGTTTCCCGGCGACTTGGGAGATGTATCCCAACCTCGAGAGCAGGTAGTGGACGTCATCGAAGTGTTGGATGCCCAAGGGCTCGCTCGCTTTGAGGATGCCGCGGCCAGACGGAACTGTTCGATGTTGGGGTTGGCAGTGGCGGCGATGGCGCCAGTGCGTGCCGTATTCCCCATTCATTCCCGCCGGCAGCCCTCCACCCCTGCTGGGACATGGGAGAATGCCCTAGGGTGGTTTATTACGAATTCAATCCTCGATTGTCCAGAGGCCAATCTAGATCGTGGAGGTACGACACGAGTCAAGGAAGCTATCCGGGACGCTATCCAGCTGGGGTCGTACCCACTGGCGCCGATTATGGAACCATGGGGTGGTGCGATGCCCCCAACCGAAGGAATGTTCGCGCTGTCCTGGCTGGACAATAGAAAACTTCCTGTCGATATCGAGCCGGGACTAGAACCTCAGCATATATCTGCAGATATCAAGACTAATGGCGTGATGGCGTGGTTTGTCTCCAATGACGATGGGATGCACCTACGGGTCCGATATCCGGATACACCACAAGCCCGCCACTCGGTTCCAGCGTGGTGCCAACGCGTGGTCGCCACCATTCGTTCTCAGTGCTCGGAACCGCAGTGTGAGGCTCTAGTTGTCTGACAGTGTGGGGCGCTAGTTGTCTGACTTCACGCACTCGATCGGCAGGACTACTTCTTGAAGATCACGAACTTCTGGATCAGGAAGTTCAGAACCGTCGCGGTTCCCTGAGCAATCACAAAGGAAATCAAACGCACCCAAAACGCGTTCAGATCGAAGCCTTCCAACCACGGAATGCTGATCTTGTACAGGCCCCACTGCACCACGAAGGTCACCAGATAGGTAATCATCGTGATGATGAACCGCTTAGTGGATGCCTCTGCCTGGAACGTCCATCGCCGGTTAATGAAGTAAGCCGTAAGCGTCCCCAATACAAAGCCCAGTGCCTTGGCCACACCATCGCTGAAGCCGCACACAAATGTGAAAAACGCCGTAGAACCAAAGTCTACGATGGCAGAAAAACCACCCACCAGTACAAACTTCACCAGTTGTGAATCAAGCAGGGCAACCAGCTTTTTATCCATGTTCTTGCTTCCCACGGCTCGTCCCCTAGCTGTCGCCCTGTGCGGTACGCGGCGCCACGCGCTTCACAGCCTTGACCGTGCTCGGCTTGGCCTTCACGTTTCGGAACGTCCACAATTTGTTGAACACAAAGTTCGCAGGCACGGCAACAATCACACCGATGCAGTTACCCCAGTAGGACTTGGTGCGCAGCCCAGTGGAATTATCAAAAATGTCACTCGGCAACGCAATCGGCGATTCGGGGTTCACCAGCGCAGTCTGCACCATAAGGGTGATGACCAACCCAAACACCCCCACAGCCATGAAGAGAGGAAGCTGCTTCCACCAGGCATTCTTGTGCTCACCTTTGAAGGTCCAAAAGCGGTTCAAGCAGAAGTTCCAAATATTCGCTACGAGAAACGCCACGATAGAAAACACGTGGTACCAGCGCATATGAAACTCACTGCCCAGGAGATTCATGAACGGGTCTTCCACATGAATATCCCACCCAGATTCCGTGAGCTTCTTCGCCAACACGAACACAACCTGGTTCACCACAAAGCCAGACGCTCCCACTACGCCAAACTGTATGAACTGACGGAAGATGCGCCGCTTACGCCCCACCACTACCTGATGGGCGGTCTGCTCAATGCTGGTCATATGTTCTTTTCGCGTCGACTACGGGAAGACTAACAGTGAACCTACTGAAGCTCACTCAAAACTGAACCTATCTTAGTGCCCTGCGCCCAAAAGCCCTATCTTTTCCGCCCCGTTTCAAGAAACCGGCGCCGTAAACGGGAGGCCTGAGAGTTCAGAATAGCGAGTCATCGTGGGGCCCAAGCGGCGCACGCGGACCTTATCGAAAGCATTCCACTCCCGAATCCATCCGCGCAGTGCTCTGGCATATGCCAGAGCACTGCGTGCTGCCACACCGGCGTGACCCTCGAGCCCTGGGATGGGCGCAACCTCTGCCTCCTCCCACACTGGAGGTGTACCCCATGGAGGCTGCTTCTTGCCCGGAAACTCCTCAGAAAAATCCTTCCTAGCCCGGTCAAACCACCGGTGCGCATTGTCCTGAACTGCAGCCCAGTCAATGATCTCTTCATCCTTAAACCCGGCAGATTCCAGTGCCACGCGCGTGGCAGGATCCACAGGCAACACCGGGTAGCGGATGACCGTCTTCAGCATCGTGAGCGGATCATCGCGCCCCTCAATCCAGTCGGCATCCGCCGCAAAACCCTGGATGCCCTCCTGCCCGATGATCCACGCGCCGCTGAAGTCACCCACCTGAACATCCGGGTCAGTCTCTACCTGCCAGATCGCCCACGTCCCATTCACCACGCAGGCAATCATCACAGGATCTACAGACGTGGACGTGGTCGACATGCTAGCAACCTGACCGGACGTACTCGTGGAATCAGTCATGACACCCATTAATACTCGCGCAAGCTCTTTCGGTCGCCAGTGCTATGACGATGCGCAAGCTGGCGTCGATCTTCTTCACTACGGCGAGTAACAGGATCAGATCCATCCCAGCACTCCACGTTCTTCGCCTCCGGCAGCATGTCACGATGGAACACAGGATCCACGCCCGTGCGTCGCTGCTCGTTGTAGTTCTTCAGCAGCTTGATCGCAATGCCAGACAGCGGCACGATAGCGCACACGTTCAGCAGCACCATCACCGCTGCACCGGTATCTGCCAAGTCAAACACGGTGCCCAACGGCGCCACAGCACCATAGAAAACAAAGGCAAGAACAATCAAGCGGTAACCCCACAACACGCTCTTCTTCTCGGACAGATATTCCACATTGGACTCGGCCAAGTAGTAATTACCAAGAATCGAAGAAAACGCCAGGAAGAACAAAATAAAGGTAATGAAGTGGGTACCCCAACTTCCCACAGTGTCCGCCAACGCCGACTGCGTCAACGCCACACCTTCAATCTCATCCGAACCGAACGTATGCAGATCAGCGCCCAGCAAAATAATGAAGGCGGTAATCGAACACACAACAAGGGTGTCGAAATACACGCCCAGCGTCTGAACAAGGCCCTGCTTCACAGGGTGAGACACAGTAGCGGTCGCCGCGGCGTTCGGAGCGGAACCCTCACCAGCCTCGTTTGAAAACAGACCACGCTGGATACCCTTCATCAATGCAGCACCCACGGTGGCGCCAGCAACCTCACGGAAGCCCAAAGCAGAGCCAACAATATCCGCGATCATCCCAGGAACTTCGCCGATATTCAGGACAACCACAATGATGCCCACCAGCAAATACGCCACCGCCATAAACGGGACAATCAGCTGAGTCATCTTTGCAATACGCTGCACGCCACCCACGATGATAATTCCGGAGACCAGCACCACGGCCACACCAACCAGAATCTTGAACGTCTCACCCTCCTGGCCAAAAGACGTAGCCAAGGACTCAGAGATCGCGTTGGTTTGGAAAGCGTTGTAGAACCATCCGAAAGTAATGGCAATAGCCACGGAAAAGACCGCGGCAAAAGGCTTCCAGCCCAGACCGCGAGACATGTAGTACGCAGGCCCACCACGGTAGGCACCACCATCGCGTACTTTCCACAGCTGAGCCAGCGTGGACTCCACGAAGGACGTCGCGCCACCCAGGATGGCGATAATCCACATCCAGAACACGGCGCCGGGGCCACCCACGGAAATAGCCACAGCCACACCCGCGACGTTTCCGGTTCCCACACGGGAGGCCGCGGAAATAGTGAAGGCTTTGAAGGCGGAAATGCCGCCATATTCGGCGTCTTCATCCGCCCCGGAGCTACCGCCGTCCGGGCGTTCGGTCACGGCCTTGAACATATCCGGCACCATGCGCAGCTGCACCACGACCGTGCGGATACCAAAGAATACACCTGCGGCGATGAGTACCCAGGGCAGGACCCACGTCCACAAAGAAGAGTTAATGGCACCGATCACGGTGCTGAAGATGTCTTGCATGGATCACACATTAGTCTGCCCACCCACGCAATGCCTACGAAACCGGCAACTCCGGGTGGAGGCTGGGAGTTCGGGTGAAGGCGGCAACTCCGGCTGGAGACAGCACGTTCGGGCACACACGGTGAGGCTAGGGACGCGGCGGCGTCGGGCGAAAGCAGCTATAAATGAGGCTCATGGCAGTCTTTGATTTCTTCACCAAGAAAAAGCGCACCCAAGCCGACGAAGAGCAACGCGCACATCCCATCCGCGTGGGCGGCGTTGGTGAGCAATCCAGTTACGAGGCTTCCTCGCGGACGCACCTGCCGCTCAACGAATATATGACCCGAATGATGGCTCAGGAATTGCCCATTCTGGATTCCACCAGCCGCCGGATAGTCCGGGAGATTCTGCAGAATTACGACGGCCCAGAGATCACCAGCGTGGAGGAGCTACCGAAGGAGATCCGGGACATAATGGATCTGTACTAGCGCCGCTTCCCCCAAGCTCCGGCTGTATCGGTCTAGTCTGGAAGATATGACTTTGCATACCAGCACGAAGACTCTGACCGGTTGGGGCCGAACGCAGCCATCCACCGCAGAGGTTTTGTCCACTCCCGATATTGAGGTCATCTCCCAGGCAGTTGCCCAGGTCGCAGATGACAATGCGGATAAGCCCTCCCATTTACAGCGTGGCGTGATTGCCCGCGGCATGGGCCGTTCTTATGGCGATCCTGCGCTGAATGCCGGCGGCTTGGTGATCGACATGCAGCAGCTGAATCATATTCATTCCATTGACCCGGATTCGGCCATTGTTGATGTGGATGCCGGTGTGACGTTGGATCAATTGATGAAGGCTGCCCTGCCTTATGGTCTATGGGTTCCTGTGTTGCCGGGCACCCGTCAGGTCACAATTGGTGGCGCAATTGGTCCAGATATTCACGGCAAAAATCACCACTCCGCGGGTTCCTTCGGCAACCATGTGATCTCCATGGAATTGCTGGTGGCCGACGGCCGTGTCCTGCACCTGGAGCCGGAGGGTTCGGCAGATGACCCAGATGGCGAGCTGTTCTGGGCAACCGTGGGCGGCATGGGCCTCACCGGCATTATCCTGCGCGCCCGGATCAAGATGACGAAGACGGAAACGGCATATTTCATTGCCGATGGCGATCTGACCCAGAATCTTGATGAGACCATCGAATTCCATTCCGATGGCTCGGAGCATAACTTCACCTATTCCTCCGCCTGGTTCGACGCCATTTCTCCCGAACCAAAGCTAGGCCGCGCAGCAATCTCCCGTGGTTCTTTGGCCACGCTGGAACAGCTGAAGGAATTGGCTCCGAAGCTGGCGAAGGAGCCTCTGAAGTTTAACGCTCCCCAGCTGCTGACCGTGCCGGATATTTTCCCGAACTTCACCATGAATAAGCTGTCGATGATCGCCATCGGTGAGCTGTGGTGGCTGAAGTCCGGAACATACCGCAATAAGGTGCAAAACCTGACGCAGTTCTACCAGCCGTTGGACCTGATTGGCGAGTGGAATCGCGGCTACGGCTCGAAGGGATTCTTGCAGTACCAGTTTGTTGTTCCCACGGACGCCGTGGAGCCGTTCAAGCAGATCATCAAGGATATTCAGAAGTCCGGCCACTACTCTGCGTTGAATGTGTTCAAGCTGTTCGGCGAGGGTAACCGTGCGCCATTGTCCTACCCAATGCCGGGCTGGAATGTGTGCGTGGACTTCCCCATTAAGCCGGGCTTGGGCGCATTCTTGGATGATTTGGACCGCCGCGTCATGGAATTTGGTGGCCGTTTGTATTTGGCAAAGGAATCCCGCACGTCCGCGGAGAACTTCCACCAGATGTACCCAGGTTTGCCTGGTTGGTTGAAAACTCGCCGTGATATTGACCCCACGGGCGTATTCGCGTCCGATATGTCCCGCCGTCTCGAGCTATAAGGAGTTTGTCATGATTGATGCTGTAGGAAAAGCGCAGTCTATTGTTCTGCTGGGCGGTGCGTCGGACATGGGTTTGGCGGTCGTCGAGGAATTCTTGTCCCGCGGCCCCGCTCGCGTTGTCCTTGCGGCACGTGCTGAGGAATCTTTGGACGACGCCGAAGCGCGCGTCCGCGCGGCCGGCGCCACCGAAGTGAAGCGTGTGGAGTTTGACGCTGTGGACTTCGATTCTCACCCGGCTGTCTTTGAGGAGATTTTTGCTGACGGTGACATCGACATCGCGATCGTGGCTTTCGGAATCCTGGGCGACAACGAAGCCCAGTGGACGAACCAGAAGCTTGCCGTTCAGGCAGCTCAGGTGAACTTCACGGGCGCTGTGTCTGCGGGCGTGCTGCTGGCGGATTACATGAAAAAGCAGGGACACGGCCAAATCATTGCCTTCTCCACGGTGGCTGGTGAGATGGTGCGCCGATCCAACTTTGTGTACGGCTCCACGAAGGCCGGCTTGGATGGTTTCTACCGGATGCTCAACGAGGCTCTGCGCGGTTCTGGTGTGAAGGTTCTGACGGTTCGTCCTGGCCAGGTTCGTACCAATATGACGAAGGATCTGGACGATGCTCCGTTGACTGTGGATAAGGAAGACGTGGCGAAGGCTATCGCCAAGGCTGTAGATAACAACAAGTCCTTGATTTGGGTGCATCCGCTGTTCCGCCCGATCATGATGATCTTGAAGCACTTGCCGTTGCCGATTATTCGGAAGCTTCCTTTGTAGGAGTGCAGGACGTTGTGCCGGTGCGCTGCGGAGGCACCGGCACTCTGCTGCGGTACTGGCTAATCTGCAGAGCTACTGGCACTCTGCGGATGCACCAACGCGAAACGCGTCTACAGCAAGATCTCAATCACCCCCGATTTTTACCCCCATATCTGCCCGTGATGGCCGGTGCGGGGGTTTATGTCTTCCCTGCCCAAGATCTCGCTGTGCAAACTTTGCGCTGGTCAAAACTGTTTTTGGTTCCTAAAGCTATGGAACGGACTTGGAGTCTTGTTCGGCACGGGAAAAGCTACGCGGACGGATTAGACAAACGCGCGAGCATGCGTATAATGGAGGAGGGTACTGATACTAGCGCATCCATGGAGCGTTAGTGACCCCCCTTCAGTATCCCGGATCCCGTGTCGAGCGCCCACGATCCCCCCCTTTAGGGCTGCTCCACGGGATCCACTTATATCTTCTTCTTTTCCGGAGTTGGAGTTAAGGGGTTATGCGACACAATGTGTGTCCGGAGTGGCTACCCCATGTCGGGGATTAGGTTCCTATCCATCCTTTTGGTACGCCTAGGTTATGACTGTAGTCGGTTGGGATAGATGCGTCAGGCTGTTGTAGGCCTTGTGGGGTTGACAGCCGAACAAAACACCCCTCACACGCCTCGGCACACTTGTGTGACAGCACCTTCGGCTTGTCTCCACAAGACCATTTGACGATCTTTTTACTCCGGCACCGCGCATACACACACGCTTTTTTGCTGCCGCCAACCCGGCAGCACAAACCACCACACCGTATGCACATCATGCGGGTCGGAAAACGTTGTAACGAAAAGGTAGGCTAAAGCCCATGCCTCCACGTACTAGTAGCCCGCCCTTAACATGTCTCGAATGCGGCACGGAACTGTACTACGCAGGACTCGGTCGCCGCCCCCGGTATTGCAGCCAAACCTGTCGGAGCAGAGCATGCGAAATCCGCCGCGCTGCCAGGGAGGGCAAGGTCGCCACGAAGGTTGTCGAACGCATCATTGAAGTCGATGCCCCGCTTGATGCTGAGACAGTGACACAGTGGCTCAACGGGCACCCGCACCGTCTCTCGGCAGTAATCCAACGCCTCGACTGGAGCACAGAACAACTAGACGGATTACGCTGCGGTCTACGCGATGCCACGCACGGAGGAACAGATCTCTCTCCCGGCTTCCTCAGCCGACTTCTTGACGCTAAGGCCGCTAGTAGTGAGCTTCATATGCCAAAAATCACTAATCGTGAGCAGATTGTCTTATCCCTGATCTGCGAGGGTAAAACAAATGTAGAAATTGGCGAATCAATGCGACTAGCAGAGGTCACCATCAGGAAAATAATCTCGCAACTCTTTCTTCGCTTTTCCGCGAAGAACCGTGTAGACCTCGCCATCAAATACCTCTCGATCAAACACTCATATTAACATCAACCTCAAGCAAATATTCTCCTCTCCCCCTGACAAGAGACAATCTCAATTTATTGATTGTCCCACCTCCATTAAGGGGTATCGTATGCGATATAAAAACCGTGCACCTGTTTAGGAAAAATGAAGAATCTCCTAAGTTTGAAATCGCTCACCCTAAAACTCACCAGAACAGGAGCTTGAGATGAAAAAGAAGACTCTTTCTCGCTTAGTTGCCCTAAGTCTTGCTATCACCATCCCAGTCGGAACAGCACACGCCGCAGGCGCAACCACAAACGTCGAACAATCCCCAGAAAGCCTTTCTGCGCAAGCACAAGAACTTACCGCAGAGGATGAACAGGAAATCGACGAACTGCTAGCCTACATCGACACGATTCCAGACGATGTGGTTGAGAACAGTACGGATGAACAGCTAGCCGCATATCTGCGGAACAATACGGGCGTTCAGACGCGTAACGCTTGGGAATGTGCTGGCGGAATCGGCCTTGCCGTGGAGAAGTGCTAAAGTGCCCAAATTGAAGAGCCTACCTGTCTATCTGAGCATCATCTTTGCGATCGCTTCTATTGTATTAGCGATCGCGAAGATATCTTTTCCTGAGGCGTCTCTCGTTCTACTTGCGGTAGCGTTTTTAATCGGAAGAATCGAAAGCAAGGAATAACCATCCACAGCAAAATGAAATAGAGATACGACTCGGAGAATGCTTCCCTTTCCTTTGGATGTCCCTCCACCACGGAATCAAGGATTGCCAAACTTAATGTATTCATACAATGTCATACGCCCCACCCCGAGACGTTCAGCCACTTTTGTCTTCGGCATCCCCTCATCAATCCACCTTTTTGCCTGATCAACCTGCTCCGCAGTCAGTGCTTTCGCTCGCTCCTTGTAGACAGACCCCGCGCTTTTTAGCCCGGGCAATGCCCTCGGCCTAGCGCTCGCGAATAATGAAACGCTCAAACTCGGCCGCTGAGCCAAGCAAACCGAGCATGAGCTTGGCTACAGGTGTCGAATCCTTCGAGTAGATCTGCCCCTCTTTGAGAAGCTTCACCGAGACACCGCGTGCAGTGAGGTCATCAACGATGGAATGCAGATCGGACGGCGAGCGGGCGAGGCGATCCATGAATGACACAATCAACTGATCACCCTTGCGTGCCGTTTTCGGGTATTTGGTTGGGGTAGCCCGCATAGGTGGTAGAGGTGTTTCTGGCTAGGTGGTCGGGTCATGATCTGTCTGGCGGTGTCGTCAATTCTGCGGCATCGTGACACGTTTTCATGACTAAGGAGGCCATGTTCATGGCTGAATTCAAAGAGATCATGGCGATGCGGCTGGAAGGCAAAAGCTATGACGCGATTGCTTCTGCCTTGGGGTGCTCCAATCGCGATATCGCTCGCATGATCGATGTCATCAACGCCTATGGCATCACTGCTGAGGCGTTTGCGGGATTGTCCCCGGAGTTCTTTAACGAGCATTTTCCGGATGGACGCCGAACGCGGAAAGCAGCGTATGTCCAGCCGGATTATAAGGCTCTTGCGGATAAGCCGGCGAAGAACAAGCATCTGACCAGGTGCATGCTGTGGGAGAAGTATTACTCCTTGCCAGCCGAGCCAGGGATGGTGAAATACCAGTACGCCCAGTTTTGTAATGGGTTGGCGCCCTACATCCAAACCCACGGACTCACCGAAGTCATCGACCATGAACCCGGTGAGGAGCTGTATGTGGATTAGGCTGGCGACAAAGTCGCTATCACAGATCCTGCGACGGGCAAGACGGCGTTTCGAGCATCAATTTTCGTGGCTGTCTACCCGTATTCAGGAATGTTGTTCGCGAAGGCAGCCAAGAACGAAAAGATGGACAACTGGATCGACTGCCATGTCGCCACTTTGGACTATCTTGATGCTCTTGAGGTTACCCTCGTTTAGTGGACACCCAATTAATACGGATTTTTGTGTTCGTAGGAGAGGGTGTTCATTATGAGTAAGCAACAGAGGGAGAAGTACACTCCCGAGTTTCGGCGGGAGGCGGTTCGCCTAGTCATCAAGTCTGAAAGGCCAATCACCCGGGTTGCTGGAGGGATCGGCATGTCTGCCGGGCTGCTGTGCAGATGGGTCAAAAACGAGCGAGAACGCCTGGGCTGTGATGATAGGAGTCTTGCTGATCTGCGTGCAGAAAACGCCAGGCTGCTGGTTTTCTCTATAGGAAACCCAGAGGGATAATTTTAGGCAGTCATAGCAAAAGGCATTAGCTTACTTATAACGCTCGCTGTCGTCTCTAGTATTCTATGGTACTTCATGGAAGCTCTGCCCATCGCAGGCTTCCTCACGTATGACGCGGCATGGACGCTTCCAATTCTCACCGTCCCGATATCCCTGGTCGTATGATTCGTTTACCTAAATCATTTCCAAAAGTAACGTCAGAGTAGAATTTGTCCTTCTGAACCATCTCGAGGAGACTCCCCCTTATCCTGAGACTCCTCCATTAAACGTTGTGTTATTTTCAGTAGCCGCATTATGATGACCGTAATCGACACCAACAAAAATAAAACGAATACAAGCAGGACTAGGGAAACTACCGTTGAAATAATCAAAATTGATTCCATTGCTTCTCCTAAGTTACATTAAAATCGTGAATGGCCAATTAATTCCAAGACAATACAGGGTTACCATTCACAATTTTCACTTCAATCCATGCAGTTTGCTTAAGAGGGAATCCCATGACGATCACTTTGAGCCCAATCTTCTTGAGTGTGGCCATCGTCCTCTCCTATTCGTCTCACGAATTCATCCTACAGCCTACACTTAGTATACCAAACGAATTGAAATCGTGGAGGAGTTATCCATGCATCCAGCATTTGGGCTCGGGTCGATCGTCTCGAAATGCAGGCCCGTGACGCACTACCTATTGAGCAGTAGCCTGTCCCTTCGCCACCGGACGAGCTTCAATCTTCAGCACCGAGACAGCTACCACCACGATGAAAGACACAGCCACACCGAACCAGAAGGCCACCTCGATGCCGTGGCCCACAATGTCCGCAGTCACCTGAGCCATCTGCTCAGGAGACGGCGCGTGTCCTGTGGCGCTTCCTGCTCCTCCCGCGGCCCCAGCGGCTGCGTCACCCGCAGTACCTCCCGCAGCCTCACCGGCGCCCTCGCCAGAGGCCTGTCCAGCAACCTTGCCCAGGCCGAGACTCTTGGCATAGGACGCAGAGGCAAAGGACATGATCGCCACAAACACAGCGGTACCTGCACCACCAGCAACCTGCTGGAAGGTGTTCACAATGGCCTGGCCGTGGGATGCCAAGGAATCAGGAACAGAAGCCAACGCATTGGACATCAAAGGCGTAAGCATCAAGGACACACCCACGTTCAGCAAGATGGTCAACACCACCAGGTGAACCTGCGAGCCATGGCTCCCCAAGCCGGCAAACCAGCTCTCCGTCCGGGAAAGATTGGCGAAGCCAAGCATCGCCACCAACATGACTAGAGAACCCGGAATGATCAGCGGACGGGCACCGCGCTGATCGTACATACGCCCCACAAATGGGCCCATCAGTCCCATAATCAAGCCACCGGGCAGGGACACCATGCCGGCTGCCATCTGGGAAAGACCCATCACGTTTTGCGCATACAGCGGCATCAAGATGATGAAGCCGAAAAGCATGGAAAAGGACAGCAGCATCAGAATCATGGACAACGTGTACTCGCGCGACGCCAACGGAGCAAGGTTCAGCAGAGGATTCTTGCCCGTGCTCTCGGCGGTTTTGGCAAGTGACAGCTGGCGTCGGAAAAAGAGGACCAATACCAACACACCTGCGAGCAGGATGATCACGCGGTCCCATGGAACACCATTGGGCAGCTCGGACATTCCGGCGATTCCGTACAGCGTGGCGGAAAAGCCCACCGCGGACAGCACCACAGAAATAACATCCAGATAAGGACGGGAAGGCTCCTCAAAATTGCGAACCTGCAACGCGCCCACTACAAGAGCAATGACAACCAGCGGCACAACAAGGCCGAAAATCCAGCGCCACCCCAGCGTCTCCAGGACGATGCCGGAAAATGTTGGACCCAACGCAGGAGCCACTGCAATAACAACGGTGACCAGGCCAAACACGCTACCCCGGCGCTCAACTGGCACCAGTCGCATAATGGTGGTCATCAGCAGAGGCATCACTAAAGCCGTACCGGTAGCCTGAATCACGCGCGCGAGCAGCAGCACTGCAAAATGCGTGGCAAATACCGCCACAATAGTGCCGACCAGGAACGTGGCCATCGCCATAATGTAAATACTGCGCAGGGTAAACCGCTGCATAATGAACCCGGTCATCGGGATCACCACAGCCATCGTGAGCATGAAGGCGGTGGTGAGCCACTGCCCAGCAGATGCCGTGATATTGAACTCCTGCATCAAGGCAGGAAGCGCCACGGACAATGTGGTTTCGTTCAGAATCACCACGAATGCCGCGGAGACCAAGATGCCGATCAACAATTTCACATTAACGCCCTCGGCCGGCTGAAGCGCAGAGGCAGCGAGCGCGTCCGGGCTCTCGGGCGCTTTCTTCTCTGAATGATTCACAAATCTTTCCTTTACATAAAACTTTCTACAACACGCCTTAAAGGCGAAAGAAACGCGCTACCCATGCAGGTAGCGCGCCCTATGCACTCGGGGGAGTTTACCACGGCTTTTACGGCCGCTGGGTGGTCGTTATCCCCCACGACTACTTACTTCGAACCGTGCCCCTCAGGCAGCTCACTGGCCGCGGACCCGCCAAGCTCCCCAGCATCCCCAGCCATCTCCGCACGAATCTGCTCCAACCGGGAGCTAGCTTTAAAGTCCGTGGTGGCCTGCTCTAGTTCAGCCATGCGCCCATCCACGGAGCTTTCCGCCAGTTCCTGCGCTCCCAGCGCGGTGGCGTAGCGCCTTTCGATCTTGTCGCGCACTCCGTCCAGCGACGGCACGTTGTCGTCGGTGGTCAGGCCCTGCATTTTCTGGACGGAGTCTGCAGTGGCTTCCTGCATTTTCGCCTGTTCGATCTGGGTATTCAGTTGATTGATCTGGGCCATTTGTTCCTGCAGGCGCGCCTCCGACTGCTTCTGCTGCTGTTCGGCCTGCTTCGCGCTGTCCACAGCCGCGGCGTGGGCCGTCTTCGTGTCCTCTAGCTCCTGTTCCACTGTGACGAGCTGGGTGGCGAACACCTCGGCGGTCTGGTTTAGTTGCTGCGCTTTGGCTGCATCGCCCGCGGCGGTGGCCGCGTCTGCCTGCTGGATCGCCTGGCGCGCCGACGCCGCCAGCTTCTTCTGATCCTCCTGCAGCCGATGCATCTTCATCTCGAGCTGATTGCGGTTCCCGATCACGGCCGCGGCAGCTTCGGTGACCTGAGCGTGCTGTTTCTTCGCCGCTTCCAGCGCCTGTTGGATCTGGATTTTGGGGTCGGCGTTGGCGTCGATTTTGGAGTCCAGCGATTGCTTCAGGTACTTCCAGCCTTTGGATAGTGGGTTGGCCATGGTGCACGCTCCTTGCGGTCGGGGGTGACGGTCGCTGCGTCAACGAGTCCACCCCAACCTACCAATTTTCATTGTTGGCGGGGTTGGGGTGGATTATTCTGTTCGACGCCGACCAGCGCCGCGCACCGCACCCTGTGCTGCGGGAGGCGCTGTTGTCTTATTCTTCGTTGTTTTATTCTTCTGCTGCGGCTTGCTGCTCGGCCAGCTGTGCCTTGACGGCGTCCATGTCCAGGTCCTTTGCCTCCTGAATCAGGTCATACAGTGGCTTTTCTGGAAGGATTCCGGATTCACGGGACAGGAGCACGCCGTCGCGGAAGACCATCAGGGTGGGGATGGACTGGATCTGCAGGGCGGCGGCAAGGTCCTGGTTCGCCTCGGTATCGACCTTGCCGAAGGTGACGTCTTCGTGCTGGTCGGATACGGATTCGAAGATGGGGCTGAAGCGCTTGCATGGGCCGCACCAGTCTGCCCAGAAGTCGAGGACGGTAACGCCCTCTGCGGTGATGGTGTCCTTAAAGTTGTCGGTGGTGATCTCTACCGTTGCCATGTGTGTGTCCTTCTTTCTGGAGTGGTCGTTCTCGATTGCGTTCTCAGCTAAGTTCTTGGGTTTCGTGAGCGCTCTGGTTCTTCCAACGATAGCTGCACGCGGATTTATTCCAGCCTTTATCATTTTAGTTATGAGTTCACCCCTAGCAGGCAATCCACGTCCCAATGCCAACGCCAAGCTGTACGAGAAGCTGGCCAAGAAACCCCTGGGTACGCGCCTTTTTGGCGCGCTTGTGGCGTTCAAGGCACCGTTCTTCATGACGTCCCAGCCTCAGTTGAAGACGCTTCGCCCGGGTCTGGCGGAGGTGCGCTTAACGAAGTGGTGGTTGATGCAGAACCACATTGGTACGTTCCATGTGATTTCTGCGTTGAATGGTGCGGAGTTCGCGATGGGCTGCCTTGCCGAGATTTCTCTGCCTGATACTCACCGTTGGCTGCCTCAGGGCATGACCACGGAGTACAAGGCAAAGTCCACTGGCGGACTGACTCTGACTGCGACGATGGATCTTCCAGATTTCAGCACCATTACGAAGGAGACTGGTGGCCGCCGGATTCCTGTCACCATTAAGTTTGTCGACGACGCAGGCCAGGAGCCAATGACCGCCACCATCGACATTTGGGTCACGGCGAAAAGTTAATCACCGTCGGCCGAGTGGACGGATCAGGCAACCGGCACCGAGGAAAACCGACCAGTCCCCAACCACTGAGGACAATGACGGTTTGGAGACCGGACTAAAGGTATTTGCTGGCATTACGATTGCTACGATTCTGTTCACCATTGTCGGTGCACTAGCCTTCGCAGCGCTCAACTTCTTCACTCTCTAACCCGTCGCAACAAGCTAGCCAACTAAATGGGATTCGCTTGATAGCTTATAGCCCACGCCGGTCAGGGGCGTGGGCTATGTGGCATGTGCCAGACAACCGAAGAGTATTGGTTGCTCAGCGACAGGCTACCTCTTTGGATAAATCATCCACTGTATGAGGTACACGGTAATCATGCCAGGAACAAGGAATGCGTAAATAAGCCTGACCGTATCCGGATGTACTCCATACACCTCGGCTACACCGGCACAGACGCCCGCTAGCTTCTTGTTTCTGTCGGTTCTGTACCACTTGCTTTTAATGAAACTCATCAGCAGATATACTCCCATGTTGAGATTCCACCGTTGCTACTCAAGATATTTAGATTAACAACGATCCCCAGGCATTTTCCGTGGCGGTGCGCCTGTATCGCATCATACCCTAGTTTTCCTGCACTTCCCAAGATTTTGATCGCGACAGGTCCAGTGAGGCCAAGCGCGACCACCCATGGGAGCGCTGCAATTGCTCCAGCTCCGCCAGCAACTCCAGTTGCTTGCGTTTCTTTCTTGCTCAACTTAATGGTTGTTTTGGTCCAGCCCCAATCAATCTGTGGATCTGCTGTGATTGGGAAAGCTGTGTTCGAATCATACTCCACTCGTTGTACCAGCACACCATCTTCAATGGTGAGTAAGGTCGGAATCGACTCACCCATCGCATCATGGGCCCAAGGCCTGGCGATGGTAGCAAGCAATTCACCGTTGAGGAGAATTCCCGCTACGTCGTCGCCCCCTTCATTAAAGGTAATCACTTCTGCCTCTTGTGGGATGGTCAGAGGAAAACGATATTCCGTAGGAGCATCCGAATTCTCGATATGGATTAGCGTCTGCATTCCATTGTCCAGACTGTTTGTTTCGAAGGTATAGTCGGTGCTTTCTCGTTTGGAGCGCAAGGACGTTCCTTGAACTGACGGCACAGTCCATCCAATAGCGTACTGATCTCCATCTGGGGAGGTACTAGTGGTAGAAACATACTCTTCTGCAGATGCAGAAGGCACAGTAATGACAAGCATCATTACAGCAGTCAATGCAGCAATGAAGGCAGTTGCCCATCGCATGAATGGTTTATGTATGCACAACATTGAATCCTCCTAGGTTGTGCCAAAGATCGAATGCAACCGGCATTCGCAGCCGTTCATCGATCTCCCTTTCCCCAAAGGCGGGAACTGTAGTGTGAGGCGAATCACTATCGTGACCTACATCCTAGGCTAGGTGATGTGCATCACATTATCAAGAGCCTAATGACAATTAAGCTCACTTGGCACATCGCAGCCCTACCGTCACACCCCTACCGCAGCACTGCTGACGCGCCAACACAGCCCGCCAGCCAGGCCAGAACACACAAGGTACCCATCAGCACCAACCAACCAAGAGACTTGCGCAGCGGAGCATCTGTCACGGCAGTCACCATCACCGTTGAAAACGTAGTGAACCCGCCCAAGAATCCCACGCACGAGGACCGAACCAGTAACCAGCTCCATTCGTCCACCCGATAACCCAACTGACCCCCAACGGGCACAGCCTGGAATCCCACGTAGTAGTCCACATAAAAGACCGCATACACCACTCCCAGCAGCAGCGACCCCACCACGTTGATCACAGTGAGACGCGCTAACGGCTCCCGAAGCCTCCCAGCCAGCACACTAGTATCCGCCACATAACGAGCTACAGCCCCCAGACCGCCGCACACCGAAAACGCAACCCATGCTCCCACAGTCACCGCAGCCACCACTCCTCACGCATAACAGTGCTCATCATGTCAGCGCGCGCTCTTTCCCCACAACGCGCGGCCGCAGGCAACCCCCAGAACAGCAGCACCCAGACCAAGCACAATACTGCCGCCCATCATCGCAGCTACACTCACCGCACTCCACGCAGACTCTCCAATCCACCCCTCCAGGGACCGGAACACGCCCGCCCGTTCAGAGCTAGAAGCATGGGCAGGGTGCGCCACCGTAGCCGCCCAACTTTGTGCCGATAATGCAGAAAAAGAGGTAAAAGCCCCCAAAAATCCAGTAGTGAGAAAGGGGCGGAAGGCGGGTGGGGAGGAAGCTGGGCGTCGGATAAAAAACACGTTAATAAGCGCCAACATAAACGCACCCAGAATGTTGATCAACAGCAACGTCAGGCCATTATTATCCCACGCATCCGGAAGCAGTTCCTGGAACAACCAATGGGTGCAGCTACCCAGCGTGCCGCCCAAGAACACCGCCAGCGGCACAGGGCAGCGCGCAAAACTACGCACAGAACAACGCCGCGCAGACATGGACGTGTCTGCCCGGCGCGTTTCAGGATTCATGCGAACCAGTCTAGATCCGTGCGTCCTCGCCGCAGGACGCGGGGCGCGGAAAAGCCTGGAAGGCTCGGCCGTTAGTGCGGTGAGAGGCCCGGTGGCAGTCTTGGCCGTTAGCTCTGCTTGATGGCGGAGATGTCGAAGTTCAAGGTGATCTTGTCGGAGACCATCACGCCGCCATTGTCCAGCTTGGTCTGCCATTCCAGGCCGTACTCGCGGCGGTTGATGGTGGTGCTGCCGGAGAAGCCCACACGGTCCTGGCCGAAAGCGTCCGTGGCGGCTCCCTCGAAGTCGAAATTGATGGTGACGGACTTGGTGGTGTCCTTGATGGTGAGGTCTCCGGTGACGATCAGAGTCTCGCCGTCGGCGGTGATGTCCGTGGAGGTGAAGGTGATGTGTGGGAACTGTTCCACGTCGAAGAAGTCGGCGCCCTTGACGTGGGCGTCCCGGTCGGCGTTGCGGGTGTCGATGGAGTCCGCGTTGATGGTGACGGTGATGGAGGCGCCGTCCAGATTCTCGCCGGTGGTAGCGGTGCCTTCGAAGGTGTTGAATGCGCCGCGAACCTTGGTGATCATGGCGTGACGGGCGGTGAAGCCGATCTCAGAGTGAGTTGGGTCGATGGTGTAGGTGCCGGAGTAGGTGTTCAGGGTGCTCATGGTGTGTTCCTTTCGCGCTGGTGCGCTGTGTCGTTGGCGCGCTGTGCGCTTCGTTGCTTTATTTGTTGATACATCAACTACCTTAGGCATGCGTTGTTGATATGTCAACTAACGTTCGGCACCCCACTCATTACGACCGCCCAGCACACCCGTTCAGCCCACATCCCGTTTGTTGATATGTCACATTTTTAGACCATGTGTGCCATACTCGAAAGCATGACTACCTCAACCCCCTGGCTCAACGACAAGGAGCAAACCGTCTGGCGCACCTGGCTTCACGCCCACGTCAGCCTCAACGCAGCCCTGTCCCGCCAGCTATCGAAAGAAAGCGGCCTCACGCTCGCCGAATACGAGGTTTTGGTCGTCCTCTCCGAAGCCCCCGACCATCGCCTCCGCATGGCCGCGCTCGCGAAAATGATCCAATGGGACCGCTCCCGCCTCTCCCACCAGATCACGCGCATGACCAAACGCGGCTTCGTCCGCCGCACCGATTGCGCCGAAGACGGCCGCGGCGCCTTCGTGCAACTGGAGCCGCAGGGTCTCACCGCCATCCAGGCCGCCGCGCCCGGACACGTCGCACAGGTCCGGGAGAACCTGTTTGCGCCGCTCACCGAGAAAGAAACTGCTCAGCTGGGTGAGCTCCTATCTAAAATCGACGCCCAGTTCACCCCCTAACAGCCCACCGCTTACGCCATCGGCGTGTAATCCCGCGCCATATCGCTGAACTTCGAGAACTGCAGCTGATGCGCCACGGTCACAGTACCGATCGGGCCACCGCGGTGCTTCGCCAAGATAATGTCCGCCTCGCCGGCGCGCTCATGGTCACGGTTCTGCGAGTCCGGGCGGTGAATCAGCATCACCATATCCGCGTCCTGCTCCAGGGAACCAGATTCGCGGAGGTCAGAGACGCGCGGCAGGGCGTCGTCACCACGATTTTCCACACCACGGTTCAGCTGCGAAATAGCGATCACCGGAACGTCGATCTCCTTGGCCAGCAGCTTCAGTTGGCGGGAGAACTCGGAGACCTCTTGCTGACGGGACTCCACCTTCTTGCCGGAGCTCATCAGCTGCAGGTAGTCCACCACCACAAGCTGCAGGTCCACCTGCTGCTTCAGGCGGCGGGCCTTGGAGCGGATCTCCATCATCGTCAGGTTCGGAGAATCGTCGATCCACAGCGGCGCGTGCTCAATGGGACCCACCTGGCGCGTCAGCCGCGCCCAGTCGTCGTCGTCCATCTTGCCACCGCGCATGCTGGACAGCCGCACCTCCGCCTCGGCGGACAGGATGCGCATCATCACTTCGGACTTGGACATTTCCAAGCTAAACAGCACGGACGCCTTGTTTTGCCGCATGGACGCCGAGCGCATGAAGTCCAGCGCCAGCGTGGACTTACCCACACCTGGACGGGCCGCCACAATCACCATCTGGCCGCCGTGCAGACCATTGGTGAGATCATCCAGGTCAGCGAAGCCGGTCTCAATGCCCATGGCCTTTCCGCCGACCTCATCGAGCTCATCGATTTCCTCCATGACGGTCTCCAGCAGGTTGCCGAAGACGTCGTAGTCCTCACTGGCCTGGGAGTTTGTCAGGGCGAACATCTCCTGCTGGGCATTATCAACCACGTTGGCCACCTCGGCACCCTCAATGCCGGAGTAGCCCAATTGGACGATGCGCGTACCCGCCTGCACGAGGCGCCGCAGGGTAGCCTTCTCCTTCACCAGTTCTGCGTAGTAACCCACGTTCGCAGACGTTGGAGTTTTGGAGATGATGCTGTGCAGGTATGTGGCGCCGCCCACGGCCTCCAGCTGATTATCTCGATCCAGGCGCCCAGCCACGATCACCGGATCAACTTCCTTGCCCTCGCCGAATAGCTGCAGGATCGTGGTAAAGATGGTGGCGTGAGCGGGGCGATAGAAGTCATCACTGCTCAGAACCTCGACCACGTCTGCAATTGCGTCTTTGTTGAGCAGCATGCCGCCCAGCACGCCCTGCTCAGCCTCGGGATTCTGGGGCATCTCGCGGCCAGCGTCCTTCAGCTGCTGCATGCCCCTGTCCTTCCATGCGCCTTGTCCGCCAGAGCGGTAGGTCGAGCGGCCACCGGAGTTCCCGCGTCCAGCGCCACCCTGTCCAGCGTTCCCCGAGAACCCGCCACTGCCGTACGCATCCTGATCCGGCATGGGCGGCTCCTCCGGAGGGGGAGGCAGCGGCACATCGTCGAAGGACGTGAGGTGTGATGCGTCGGAGGCGGCGCTCGAGGCGGAGGTGTTGTCGTGTGGGCTCATGCTCAATAACTCTAGTGCCTACGTCCTACACAGGCTGTGGGCCCCTCCACGCACACGCGCTGACCCCTTAGAACAACCCCGTATCCAAACTTCAAATCCGAGTTATCCACAGGGGGGTTGTGGAAAACGTGTGGATGAATTGTGCACAACACGCTTTTCCCCAGCTCGGCCTGTGGAAAACCTGTGGAAACGCGATTCGCTGACCTGCGAAAACGTATATCACAGCAGGTCAGAGCATGTTTCACATTGTCCTGGGGAAACGCCCGAGCGGTGGATAACTTCCCTCTACCCCCGTTCAGAAGCCACACTCTTCCACCTATTTACATAAGCGCTGGTCACTGTAGCATTTCCGCTGCCGCCAAAAATATTGAACTTTTTCCACAGTTTTCCACACACGCGTCAATAAGTGCGATAGGTTAGCTTTCATGTCAGAAACGAAAGAACTTCCCATCACCTCTGCAGACGCCCCCTTGGACCTGCTGATCATCGGAGCAGGCGTGTCCGGCGTGGACCTCGCCCACCACATCTCCAAAGATTTCCCCCAGTGGAATTGGGCCATCGTCGATTCCAATTCGGACATCGGTGGCACCTGGAACACCTTTACCTATCCGGGCATCCGCTCGGACTCGGACATGGCCACCTTCGCCTTCCCCTTCAAGCCGTGGCCTCACCCGAACACGTTGGGCTCCGCCGAGCAGATCAAAACCTATGTGCGTGAGGTCGCCCAGGACGCGGGCGTGCTTGACCGTCTCACGCTGAATACGTGGATTTCCGACGCCAACTTCCACGCCGACAAGGATCTCTGGGAAATCACGGGGCGCCAGGCTGCTGAGGGCATCAACAACGCCGAAGGCCTGGGAGCCAGCGAGGACCAGCAGAAAACGGTCACGGTGTGGACAAAGCGCGTGCACTTCGCCAGCGGCTACTACCGCCACAGCAGCGGCTTCACCGCCCCAATTCCGGGGCTGTCGGACTTCAAGGGAACCCTTATTCACCCTCAGCGCTGGCCGGATGACGTGGATGTCCGCGGCAAGAAGTGTGTGGTTGTGGGCTCCGGCGCCACGGCCATCACATTGATCCCGTCCCTGCACGCGATGGGTGCGAAGACCACGATGCTGCAGCGCACCCCCACGTACATCGCGCCGCTGCCGAACTCGGACCAGATCAGTGCCCTGTTTAAGCCTCTGGGAGCGCGCGGCAACGCCATCGCCCGAAATGTGCATATCTACCGCGATATGGCCCAGTACTACCTGTGCCAGAAGTTTCCGCGCCTGGCGAAGGGAATCTTCTGGCTGTGGGCTCGCCGCTACCTCTCCGCCAGCAGCGTGAAGGAGCACTTCCGTCCTCCGTACAACCCGTGGGATCAGCGCGTGTGTAAGTCTCCAGACGGTGACTTCTACCAGGCGCTGCAGTCCGGCGCGGAGGTCGTGACCGGAAAGATCGACACGGTCGTTCCCGAGGGCGTGCGCCTGCAGGATGGCCGCCTGGTGGAGGCAGACATCCTGATTGTCGCCACCGGTCTGGAGCTTCAGGCCTTCGGCGCCACCAGCATCCGCGTGGACAACGTGGAGGTCGATCGTCCATCCATGGTTGCCTACCGCTGCCTGATGCTGTCCAACATGCCGAACCTGACGTACACGATTGGCTACCTGAACCAGTCCTGGACGCTGCGTGCGGACATGACCAGTCGCTACCTTATCCGCCTGTGGAAGCACATGGAGGCCAACGGGCTCACCCTGGCAGCCCCTGTGGTGCCGGAGGGCATGGCCTGCGACCGCCCGATGATGGAGATGAGCTCCGGCTACATCCAGCGCTCCGTGCATTCCCTGCCCCGTCAGGGCGACGCCGACCCATGGCGCATGGAGCAGGACTATGTGCGCGAACGCAAGGTGATCGAGCGTGGCGATGTGCTGAAGGACATGGCGTTTGACGACGCTGCCCGCGCCGCGGCCGTGAGCGCGACCGGCCCTGTTGCATCGGTTGCCTAAAAAATTAGCCTGAAGTTGCTGACATCTTCTGGTTTAAGGCTCTAAACTAAACCTTGTGGTGCCGGGACCGCGATCACCCGGCACCCACCCTCTGAACAACACCGTAAAGGCAAACACCACAGCCCCTACCGTGATCGGTAGGGGCTGTGGTGTGCTGTTGTCTAGAGTAAGCCTCTAAGTACGTGTTAGGTCAGTAGCGTTCAGTCTCGGCTGGTTCACCGTCCTGGCTTGGGGTCAAGCGTTGTCTAGGCGCTGTCGCCCTGGGGGTTCAGCGCGCGGTGTCTAGGCGCGCGCCGTATAAAAGGTCCACAGTGCGTGAAGCCATGGGGTTGCTGATGGCCGAGCTGAAGGGGTGCCTTTAGGCTGCTACAACCTCAAAGTTCAGGGAAGCAACGATGTCAGAGTGCAGCTTCACGTCCACGGCGTAGTTGCCGGTGGTCTTGACCTGGCCCTTAGACAGCGCGATGCTGTGCTTGTCCAGGGAACGGCCGTTAGCCTTCTTGACAGCTGCGACGATGTCGTCGGCGCTGACGGAGCCGAACAGCTTGCCTGCATCGGAGGTACGAACGGCGATGGTCACACCGGTCAGAGCCTCCAGCTCTTCCTTCACTTCGCGTGCGTGGTCGAGGTCGCGGATCTTCCGTGCCTCCTGTGCGCGCTTAATGCCTTCGATCTGCTTCTCGGCGCCGCGGGTTGCGAGGATTGCGTAGCCGCGTGGAAGCAGGTAGTTGCGTCCGTATCCAGCCTTGACCTCAACGATGTCACCAGGAACACCGAGGTTATCAACGGCTGCGGTGAGGATCAGCTTCATGATCCAGCCTTTCGTTGTGCGAGAGTGTGTGACGTTTTATCTCAACGTGTCTGATTACTTGTGTTCTGCCACGGTCAGTTCGTGATCCTTTGAGTGCATTCCTCGGGATGTAAGCCCACAGGCCGTAGCCCCGATGGTGCGTCGCAGGATGTTAGAACGGTGGCTCCTCATCACCATTGCCGAATCCAGATTGCTGTGGAGCGGAGTTCCAGGGATCGTCCATGGCCGCGTTACGGCCGGTGAATCCTTGGTTGTTTCCACCGTTTCCAGCATTCCCACCGTTGCCACCCTGGCCACCATTGCCGCCGAAGCCGCCCTGGTTACCCTGGTTTCCTTGGTTGTAACCGCCCTGGTTACCGGCGTTGCCAGCGTTTCCGCCGCCAAAGCCTCCCTGTCCACCGTTGCCAGCGTTTCCGCCGTAGCCTCCCTGGCCACCTTGGCCTCCGCGGGAGGTCTTGGTGATCTGAGCGGTCGCGAAGCGCAGGGATGGGCCGACTTCGTCGACCTCCACCTCGAAGACGTGACGGCGCTCGCCGTTTTTGTCTTCGTAGCTGCGCTGACGCAAACGTCCTGTGACGATCACGCGATCACCCTTGCTGAGGGTGTTGGCTACGTTTTCAGCGGCCTGTCGCCACACGTTGCAGGTCAGGAAGAGTGCCTCGCCGTCCACGTACTGGTTCGTTTGGGAGTCCCAGCGGCGTGGGGTGGAGGCTACTCGGAAGTTGGCTACTGCTGCACCGTTGGGGGTGTAACGCAGTTCGGGGTCTGCAACGATGTTGCCGACCACGGTGATCGGGGTGTCTCCCTGTGCCATAGTTCCTATCCTTTATGTGTGGTTTCGGGCTGTGGTGTGGTGTTGGATTCGTGCGTGTAGGCGCGTACGTGCGCGGGGCACGTGCCGTGTCTACTGGTCCTTGCGCAGAACCTTGGTGCGCATGATGGAATCGTTGATGTTCAGAACACGGTCAAGCTCTTGCACGGTAGCCGATTCGCACTTCAGGTCGAGGACAACGTAGATGCCTTCGTTCTGCTTGTTGATCGGGTACTCGAGGCGACGCTTGCCCCAAATGTCGACGTTCTCCACGGTACCGTTTTCCTTGCGGACAATCTCAAGGTACTTGTCCAGCGATGGTTGTACGGTGCGCTCATCCTGTGAAGGGTCGATGATGATCATCATCTCGTATTGACGCACGGACCTCATCACCTCCTATGGTCTAGTGTTTTTCGGCCACGCCCCGGATTGGGCATGGCAGGAGGGTCGTTGCGTCAAGCAACCCTTTCACTCTACGTGATGCTGGGGGATTTTCCAACACGACCAGGGCCCGCGACCCCACTGCGACGCACGTGACAGCCCCGTCGCCTAGGCCGCCACGAAGATCGCCAACGTGACGGGAATGATCGTCACGAAGAAGATAGCCACCACGAACAGGCTCCACACCAGCTTCGGCGGCTTCTTATAGGAGAAGGTGGCAAACGCCGCACCGAAGAAGAGGAACCCGATCAGCACGGAGGCCATCGTGAGGATCATCGTCGCATTCATGTGTTGCTCTTTTCTGTCGTGGTGACGCTGGGTGATTCTTGTTTATTTTTATCATCGACGCCCAGCCGCTCGTCCCCCATGCCCTCGTCCCACCCTGCGGCGGGGTCGTGACCGGCATGTGCGTCGCGCACGGGGTCGGGGATGCGTCCCAGCATGGTGCGGAATACCTCCACGCACATGTAGCCGATGAGAGCGATGCGGACCAGAATCATCAGATCAATGATCGCCGGTGGCGGTGCCAGGTCGTGGGGAAGGAATTGCCACATCCGCAGGTACCAAAAGACCGCTTCTACGGTGGCCCACCCAAAGATCAGCCTCCACCGCGGCAGCGCCAGGACGGCCAACGGGAGCAGCCACAGGGAGAATTGCGGCGACCAGACTTTGTTCGTCACCACGAACGCAGCCACAGCGACGAAGACCACGTGGGCCACGCGCGGACCGGGGGCGTCGGGCTTCACAGGGGCTTTGAGGAGCACCACCCAGCTGAGCGTTGCCAGGATCACGATCAGCAACGCCAGGCTCAGGGTGTTGAGGGAGTCGACGGACAGCAACCCGGTCTGCGTGAGTGTGTCGCGTCCCCAAAATTGCTCGATGATATCGGCAATCACCTGATAGATGGTGGAGCCTTCGAAGGATCGGGTGCGGGACATGCGGAAGAACTCGCCCCAGCCGTCCGGCGCGATGAGGTAGAACGGCAGATTGATCGCCACCCAGGAGCCCACGGTGCCGAGAGTCGCCAGGATCATCGCGCGAAACTGGCGATGGCGCAAACACAGCAAGCACAGGGCGCCGAAGACGAACAGCGGCCAGAGCTTGAACGCGATGCCCACACCCAGGCCAATGCCGGCGGCCAGGTGCTTGTGCCGGGACCACAGGTACAGGCCCGCCAAGCACGCGGCGATGGACAGAACATCCCAGTTGGTGAAGGCGTGGACGATCACCAACGGGCTCGCGACTACCACCACGGTGTCCCACACGCGGTTCTTGGTGAGCTTCACCAGAAAGATAATCGCGAGCATCCAGGCCACGGCCAGGATCATGCAGTTGGCGATCCAGTAGGTGGCAACCTGCGGCACGGCCGGTAGGTGCAAAAACTCCCACACGGCGTGGATGCCCCGGCCCAGATGGGCGGCCAGATACTGGTGGAGGCCCGTGAGCACCGGGTACTCCATGTAGCGAGTGTGGCCATGGTCCACCCAGGAATAGATGTAGGGGAAGTGCAGGGCGTCCAGGCCCCGCCCGTGGTAGAGCGGGATAGCGTCCGTGTAGCAGGCCGCGGTGTAGGCGCGGTTGCCCTCCCAGTCCAACGCCGGGCTTCCCCCGGCGGTAGTGGTGACCCGCAGGCAGGGGGCTTTCTGCATGTAGGCCAGGGACAGGACGAAGGAGCCCAGGGCCAGGAGGACTCGCACGGGAGTCCACCATCGGGCGCCTCCGATGGCCGCGTGGGCACCCGGAGGGCCTCCCAGGAAGGTCACGATGTCCTTGGCCATCGGTTCTGTCCGCGATGGCAGAACTCTACGCGGAGTCATCAGGGATTGAGCAGGCCGTTAACGAAGTCGCTGATGTTTCCTACGGCCTCGCCTGGGTCAGGGGCGTTAGGAGCCGGCTCAGCGGGCGCTGGGGCTGGCGCTGGAGCTTCCTCCACAGGCTGGCTGGTGGTGTCACCCGTGTTGGAGTTGGAGGAGTAGGAATCATTCGTTCCATAGCTGCTTCCGGAAGAGCTGCCACCACCGTAGGAGTTGTAGCTGGTGGATCCACTGAACTGCTCCACGGGCTGGTTGGCCAGGGCGGAGTCCATGAAGGTCTTCCAGATGTCCGCCGGCACGCCGGCACCGTACATCGTTCCGCCGTAGGCGTTACGCAGTGGCGTGTTGTTGTTCGAGCCAACCCACACAGCCGTTGCCAGCTGTGGGGTGGATCCGATCATCCACGCATCCTTGTTTTCTCCGGTGTCTCCCAGCTGGGTGGTACCGGTCTTGGCAGCCGATGGGCGTCCACCGGCCAAGGACTTGCCGTTGGAGTAGGCAGCGATGGGCTGCATCGCGGAGACCACGTCATTGGCCACATCTTCGCTCACTACCTGCTCCGGCTGTGCTGGGGAGTTATCCAGCAGCACCTCGCCGTCGGAGTTCTCCACCTTCTGCACGAAGTGCGGACGGTTGTAGGCGCCTTCGTTGGACAGGGTCGCCAGGGCGGAGGCCATGTCCAGCACACGGGACTGGTACATGCCCAGCACGATGCCTTCGTAGGGCGCGCCGCCGTTTTCCGTCAGGGTCTTGTCCATGCCGGGGAACTCGGTGGCCACACCCAGGCGGTGTGCCATGTCGGCCACATCCTGTGCGCCTCCCCGCAGGTCGCGGACCAAGCGGATGAAGGAGGTGTTCAGAGACATCTTCAGCGCCTGCGCGATGGAGCAGGTGCCACAGGATTCGCCGCCCACGTTGTTCACGGTGGTGCCATCCGTGGTCACTGGGGAGGAATCGAACAGGTCGCTCAGGCTTCCTCCCTGGTCCAGGTACGCGGCCAGGCCCATGATCTTGAAGGTCGAACCGGTCTGCAGTCCGGAGCCGGCGTAGTCCCAGCCCACGGGATCGTCGCCGCCGTAATAGGCCTTCACGGCACCGGTCTTGGGGTCGATGGACACCAGCGCGCCACGAATGTCCTCGTTGTAGTTCAGGTTGTTGTGGATCGTGTCCACGGCCTGCTGCTGCAACGCCGGGTCGATGGTGGTGGTGATCTTCAAGCCACCCGTGTTCACCTGATCCTCGGTAATGCCGGCAGCCGTGAGCTCCGCGATCACCTGAGACTTGATCAAGCCATTCGCTCCGTTAGCCACGGACTGGGTCTGCACAGTCGCAGGGTCCACAACCTCCGGGTACTTCGCGGCCGCACGGTCTGCCGAGGACATCCATCCGGAGGACTCCATGCCATCCAGCACGTAGTTCCAGCGGCGTTCAGCGTTCTCCCGGTTGATCCACGGATCCAGCGCGGATGGAGCTTGAATGGACGCGGCAAGTACTGCGCCCTCCTCCGCGGTGAGTTCCTCAACCGGCTTGTTGAAGTATGCCTTGGATGCCGCCGAGATGCCGTAGGCGCTGCGCCCGAAGTAGATGGTGTTCAGGTACGCCTCCAGGATCTCGTCCTTGGTCCACTCGCGGGCCATCTTGGAGGAGATCACCAGCTCCTTAGCCTTACGGGTGACGGAACGCTCATCGCCCACCAGCGCGTTTTTCACGTACTGCTGCGTGATGGTGGAACCACCGCCGGCGTCATCCTTGCCGGTCAGCTGGCCCAGCACCGCACGCCCGAAGCCCGTGACGGAGAAGCCGGGGTTCTTATAGAAGTCGCGGTCCTCCGCGGCCAGCACGGCGTTGCGCACCGGCGCGGGCACCTCGGACAGCTTCACATTCTGGCGATTACCCTCCGGCGGGACGATACGCGCGATCTCGGAGGTGCCGTCGTCTGCCACGATGGTGGAGATCTGGTTGTTCACCAACTCCTCTGGCTCCGGAACCTTGGTCACGGCGTACGCGGTGATGAAGGCCACGGCGGGCACAGCGATGGCCACCACCAGCAACGCGGCACAGGTTTTCAGGACGCTCGCCATGAACACGCGGTCGCGGACGCTGGCCTTCCGGCGGGTGCGGGCAGTGTAGTCGCCGGCGTTGACGGTTCGGCTACTCTGCTTCTTTTTCGCCTTCTGACCTGCCGTTTTCTTGGCATTGCTCTGAGCGTTCTTCGCCAAAGACGGTTTCTTGTCGTCGGTACTCAAACTAGTCAAGCTCCAGTTCGTGAGTTTCAGGTGTGAAGCGGTGAGAAATATGTCACTGCTGAACTCGTAGAATATCCTCCGCTAGGAGGTAATTCCACTTGCAGCCCAGACACACTTCCACAGTGTGGATGGACATTTCCTGACTGTCCGCGGATCCATCCGCCTCATCCAGGAAGGTATCAACCACGCTGCGTATTTCTCTTACATTACGCGCTGTTCCTGACTTTTCCCCCAACACAACGCCATGAATCCACCGAATCATGCGCAGCCTGTGCCGCCCGCAGACGGGACATGCCCCCGCCAGTGCGTCGCCTAGAACGTCAGCGGAGTGAAGGAGGTGGGGCTTGGCGTCGCATATATCCCGACGCCGAAGCTCACCCATCCGCAGCTGGCGCAGAACCCTGGCACGTCCTACGTCATGGCCTACATGGTGGATCGTTAACGCCCGGCGCGCGCGGTCGGACAGCAATTCAGGTAGCAACGGTACTGTGGCGCATGATCTGCTCATTATCGTCCCCTCCCTAAGATATTCTTAGGCTTCTGGCCTGCCAGTTCAGCATTATGTCAAAAATAGTGGTAGAACGTTATTAGTTAGTATCATGAGAAAACTTGAGGTAGTTTAGTTTTATGGCCACCACACCTTTGGAGATCGCAACGCGACTACGCCCCGCTCTGCTTCGTCTGTACCTGCTCTACTTCCGTCAGACGATCAACTCGCAGATCAGCCAGGCACAGCTGTCCATCCTGATGATCCTTCAGGAAAACGGCGCGATGCGCATCAACCAGATTGCAACCGCTGAATCCATCCGTATGCCTACCGCCTCCAATGCGGTGAACCAGCTCGAGAACATGGACCTGGTCACCCGCATTCGCGACGTGAGTGACCGCCGCGGTGTGCGCGTGGACCTCACGGACCGCGGTCGCGCAGAGCTGAACAACTTGGCCGTTGAGCGCAGCGAGCAGCTCGCGACCATGCTGGAAACCCTGCAGCCGGAAGAACTGGAGCAGGCAGAGCAGCTGGTTCCGCTGATCGAGACCCTGCTGACCCGCTTCACCGAGCACCAGAGCAAGAGCAAGCAGGAATCCAAGTAGGCCGCTAGGCTCCGCATGAGCAAACACTCCTCCCAGCCCTCGGCGCACAGCGCGGCTGAGTCCACCCGGCAGCGTCGGCCACTGCGTGTCCTCATGACATGGCGGCCCGACTCTCCCGGGGACGAATCCGCGCAGGTTGTTGCCTGGCTGGCGCGGACAGAACAGCTCAGCGTGCGCTCGGCCACCGTCATCTCCCGCACGTGGTCCGAGCAACCGGGTTCCCAAGAGCACACCGCGTATCAGCGATGGCTGAGCAAAGAAACCCAGGCGTGTGCCGACGCAAGCGCCCGAGCGCTGCACGACGCCGGGCTCCCCGGCTCCATGGTTGACGCCGAGACGCCCGCCATGGTGTCTGTGGATCACTCCGAGACCCAGCAGCTCATCACCTCCGCGAAGGACTTCGGCGCCGATGCCATGGTCATCGGATCTCACCCGTCCGCACCCCGTGGGCAATTCCGCATCGGCTCCACTGCCGACGCCCTGTTGCACTGCTCCCCCTACCCGTTGCTGCTCGCGCCGAAAGCGCCCCGGCTCTCCAAGCGCGGCGTGACCCGGGTGAACTGTTGCTACGTGGACACGGACCAATCACATCAGGCGCTGCGCAACGCGGCCGACCTGGCCGCCCGGTGGAACGTACCCCTCAGACTCGTAGCTTTCACGCCTCGGGGTGCCACCATGTACCCCACCCAAGTTCGCTTCGATAGCTCCTCGGACATGATGGTGGAATGGCGTGAACAGGCCCTGGCGCTCCTGGACCGGGGACGCGACCGGGCGCTGGCCCGTCACAGCCACCTCACTGTCGAAACCGCCACCGGCAGCGGCTACGGATGGTCCGGGGCAATCAATGCACTCAAATGGAAGAAGGGTGACCTTCTGGTCATGGGCTCGTCCACGTTGGGCGAGTTCAACCGAGTTTTCATCGGCCCCTCCACCAATCAAATCCTGCGCCACAGCCAGGTCCCCGTCTTGATCAGCCCGGTGTAAACCGGGTAGAAGTGAACAGTGATGTCTACCGACCCTGAATCCTCTGACCCGTCCGCTCACCGGCCACAGTCTCAATCCCGGGCGTCCCAACCACAATCACCACCAGTACCATCGCCCTACGAGATCGGGCTGGACGAAAACTTCCCACAGCAGCACGGCCGCGGTCGCGGTGGTCGCGGCGGCCGGGACGGTAGCGAACACAGTGGCAACGCGGGCAACACGGCCGCAGGCAGCAGGGGTTCGGGAAGTTCCACTCGCCCCGCAGGCCTGACCGCCGCAGAACAAGAACAGCGCAACCAGCGCTCCACGCGCCAAGCCTTCATCTACTTCTTCACCGTCCCCATTGTGGTCTTCGCCCTCGCGGGGATCGTGCTGGTGGTCTCACGCGCCACCGGCGGACCGCTCTGCGAAGCCGGCGACGCCCAATGGCTCTGCAGCCGCGGCGCCCAAATCTGGTTCAGCCTCCTGCCCGGCCTCGTGGCCATGGGCAGCGTGTTCCTCGCCGGTTACATCACCTACTACAAGTGGCGAACCCAGCAGCGCTGGCGGTGGTGGATCGCAGTCGTCTGGCTGTCCATGCCCTTTGCACTCGCATGGATCACCGGCACCGGAAGCCTACTGCTCCTCGGGCACTAGAGACAGAACTGCCGCGTTACAGCATCGACGCTTCAGCACTAATCACGCCAGTGACCGCCAACTGGTCAGCCACCAAACGGTCAACGAGGGCTTCATCAACCTGGAACCCGGCGTCGGATAACCACGTCGCCAGCATCCGGTGACCATATTGAGTCATCACGGACTCAGGATGGAACTGCACAGAATGGATCGGCAGATCACGGTGACGCATCGCCATGATCATCCCAGAATCAGAACGCGCGGTGACCACCAACTCCGGCGGAACAGTCGCCGGATCCACCGTCAGCGAATGGTACCGCGTCACCCGAAACGGACTAGGAATCCCCCGCAACACACCCGAACCATCATGCTCCACCGGCGACGTCTTGCCATGGAACAACTCATCCGCGCGCACCACATCCGCCCCGAAATGAAGGCCAATCGCCTGGTGACCCAAGCACACCCCAAACGTAGGAATCCCCCGGCGCACCGCAATCTCAATAGCGGCCATCATGCGACCAGCGGCCGCAGGCTCACCCGGACCCGGAGACAACAACAACGCCTGGAACTGGGAGACAAACGCCTCCAGCTCCTCCGTGGTCTCCCCCAACTCCGCAGCATTATTGCGCACCACAGTGCACTCATCGCCAGCGAAACCCAGCTGGCCAATGTACTGAACCAGGTTATAAACAAAGCTATCGAAGTTGTCGATGACAAGAATGCGCATGAGCCTGATTTTAGCGCGTTGCCTGAACTGCTAGAATCGCTGGGTAGACAAACCGGCTGAACTGTAGAAGAGGTCTTCATGCCAAAGCAAAAGATTAACAGCGGCGCAAGCAACTACACCGCACCCGCAGGCACCACCAGCCGCACCCCCGTAAAACTCAACGCCACCGGAACCCCACGGTGGTACATCGTCCTCATGCTGGGACTCATGATCCTCGGCCTGGCATGGCTGGTGGTCAACTACCTGGCAGGACCCTCCATCGACTTCATGGCCAACCTCGGCGCCTGGAACTACCTCATCGGCTTCGCGCTGCTGATCGTGGGGCTGTTGATGACGATGGGATGGAAGTAACTGGGCTGTCAATGGTTGGGCTGTGAGTAGCTGGGCTATTGATCCAGCTAATACAGCCCGTTCAGACCCACATACACCGCGGCAACGGACACCGTTACTGTCGCCAGCGTTGCCAACGCCAGTCGCACCGGCGACCCCTTGATGAAGGCCGTCTTGGCGATGGACAGCCAGACCGTTGGCACGCGAGCGTGGTGGTCATAAAAGATCAGCGCCAAGACCACGCCGGCGGCCAAGCCGCCCAGGTGACCCCACAAAGACACCCCGGGGATCGACAACGAAAAGCCCAAGTTCACCCCGATAAGCGCCATCGGACTGCTGAGAGGCTGACGAGTCTGCGCACTCACCGCAACCAACAGGGCACATAACGCGTACGCCACGGTGGACGCGCCGCCCACCGGAGTGTTCGGCGCGCCGTACATGCAGGCCAACGATCCGCCAGCAGCACCGGCCACGATGGCGCAGAGCATCGCAAAACCGCCATAGGTTTTCTCCACTTCCTTGCCCAGAAGGAAGATCATCAGTGAGTTCATCATCAGGTGAAAAACGTCCAGGTGAACCACAGACGCGGTGAAGATCCGCCACCACTCGTGATCCTTGGTCACAGAAATGGACGCGAAGATCAGATCCCAACCGATGCCGTGATCCAGCATCCTCACATAGTGGCCGTACTGATCAGTGACGTAGCTGAAGCCGCCCATGGTATCGGTGAGGCTTCGGGACTGCACCAGCATCACCAGGTACACGCCCAGGCACAGGAAAAGGAAAGTCCAGGTTACGGGGGCTTCCTTCACGAGGGTGCGGACAGTGGTCCGGGTGCGCTGGAGGGTACTCGGGGCGTCCGGTGTGTCCGGGGTGTTCGAGCCATGCACGGTGTGTGAACCATGCTGACCGTCCGGGGAGTCCGGGGTGTTTGGGCTGTGCTCAGGGGTCGACTGCGGCATAAATCTCATCCTAGCTAGTGTGCTGCTGCACTCCGCACCCGCACGCCCAAAAAAGTTCGACCATAACGCCAGATTTCGTGGAAAATCTGGCGTTATGGTCGAACAATGTGTGAAGGGGTAGTGGGAAGAACTACTCCTGGATCTCGATAGACTCGATCACCACGTCATCGTGCGGGCGGTCCATACGGTCGGTTGCCACACGGGAAATCTTCGCCACAACCTTCTGAGACTCAGAGTCCGTGACCTCACCGAAAATGGTGTGGCGGTTGTTCAAGTGAGGCGTAGCCGTCACGGTAATGAAGAACTGGGAACCATTCGTTGCCGGACCAGCATTGGCCATAGCCAGCAGGAATGGGCGGTCGAACTGCAGCTCTGGGTGGAACTCATCCTCAAAACGGTAGCCCGGACCACCACGGCCGGTGCCGGTTGGGTCGCCGCCCTGGATCATGAAGCCGTCGATGATGCGGTGGAAGATTGCGCCATCGTAGAACGGGCCTTCGTTGGTTCCGGAAGCGTTGGCTTCGGAGTAATCCTTGGTGCCCTGTGCCAGGCCAACGAAGTTCTCGACGGTGACAGGGGCGTGGTTTCCGAACAGGTCGATCTTGATATCGCCCTGGTTGGTGTGCATGATTGCTGTTGCAGTTTTAATACTCACGTTGTCCGATTGTACGCACTTTCCAGCCATATCGCCCACGCCGTGGTCTAGTTTTCTCTAAGATCGTATAGAGAAATAGTCACAAAATAAGACATTCACAGCGATCAAAGGCGGTAGTTCTTCATGAACCCAGCAACCCTGCGCATGGCACTCAACGCTGCGTCCACTGCACGTTCGGCGATGGGTAAGCGCAAGAAAGACAAGGATCGTCGGGAGTACGACGCCCTCGTCGAGCTCCGATCCTCCTCCCCCGATGACCCACGACGCCAGGCGGTCCTCGCCGGGTCGAAGGCTCACAACAAGGCCATTGCCGAGTACCTCCTTGCAGAAAACGATGCAGCTGAGGCGAAGAACAAGGCCGCCGCGATCGCGGAGATTAGCCGTCGTGAGCAGAAGCAGCGCGCGCAGAAGGCCAAGGCCGAGCGCAACGAAGCGGCCGCGCAGACGTCCACCAACAACTCTAAGGAGAACAACGTGTCCACCACGCTGACCAAGGCTGATAAGAAGGCCGAGATCAAGAAGGCCGTGAAGGCCCAGAAGAAGGCCAACAAGAAGGCTTTGAAGAATGCCCGTAAGCAGGCGAAGCAGCGTTTCCAGGAACTGTCCGCTGCTGCCCAGGATCGGGCTCAGGGGGTGGCGGAGAACTCCCGCGAGTTCTCTGACCAGGTTGTATCCGACGCCCACAAGCGCACCGCTGACGCTCAGGCTCAACTGAAGAAGTCCTCCAAGGATGCGAAGAAGACTTCCAAGAAGGCCAACAAGAAGCTCACGGCGCGTTCTAAGAGCTTCTTCAAGAAGGCATCGAAGGCCGGTCAGCAGCTGCGCGAGGATGCTCAGAAGACCGTGGATAAGGACGTGGCACCACGCGTATCTGCGGCTGTTGCGTCTGCTCAGGCGTTCGCCTCGGATGCTCAGAAGAACCTTCAGGACTCCGCGAAGAAGTCCCGCAAGGAGCTGAAGAAGTCCCGCAAGCAGGCCGAGAAGGCTGCCCGCAAGAACGCCAAGGCAAGCAAGAAGCGCTTCGCTAAGGCTGAGAAGAAGGTGTCCAAGAAGGCCCAGAAGGCTCAGGCAAAGCTGAACAAAAAGCAGCAGAAGAACACCGCGTGGCGCTGGGTATTTGTCCTGCTGACCGTGTTGGCTGCCGGTGGTGCGGCGTTCGCAACGCTGCGCAAGGGTAACGCTGCGCCGAAGTCCACCCCGAAGGTACAGGACTTTTCCAAGAAGGCTACGGGCGCTGCGGAGAAGGTGAAGGAGCAGGCCTCCGCCACCGCGTCGACCGCATCCGAGAAGATCGAAAAGGCTGCCGACAAGGCTCAGGAGAAGGCCAAGGAAGCTAAGGACACCGCTGCCGAGACGGCTGAGAAGGTCCAGGACAAGGCAGAGGACGCTGTGAACAAGGCTCAGGACAAGGCTGAGGACAAGCCAGCCCAGAAGCCTCAAGCCTCCAAGCCTGCTGCTCCAGCTCCGGGCGCCCCAGGTGCACCGGGCGCTCCTGGCGCTCCAGCTCCGAAGAAGGCCGACGACAAGTAGTCGCTACATCCCGGCTGCTACCTCCCACCTGAGGTAATTTGCTCCGCGAGGCGCAAGGGGTCATGATGTGCTCATGACAGTCCCCTTGCGCCTCGTTTTTCGCCGTGTCGACAGTGTCGACGGTGTCGACGGTCTCACCGGCACAAGCGCAGGCGCAACTGACCCACGCGCAGCCACAGGCGTAAGCACACCACCCCGAACCCCCGACGGCTCCGCGATCCTCCAGGCTCTATTCCCGGAAGGCCTCTCCCGCCAGCCTGGCCACGCGGCGGTGTGGTTGGACTCGTCCCTCGCCACGGCCGGCTCCGTGTCCATCATCGCGGGCACCGGCGGCCCGTTGAGTTCCCTGTTCTGTGCCGAGGCCAGCGATTCCCCGCTCACGGACAACATCTTCGATCGCGTGCGCGCTGGCCTTCGCCCGATGCGCATCCCCGAGCAGTGGCCGCATCCGTTCGCCTTGGGCTGGCTTGGTGCGTGGGGCTACGAGGCCCGTCATCATGCGCTGGGCCAGCCTGCCTCGCCCGGCGCGCGGACGTCCGATCTTCCCGACGTTGCCCTGTTGTTCGCTGATCGTGCCGTGGTCTTGGATGCTGAGGGTGCGCTGGTTGCCGTTCTTGTGGACGACGCCCAGCCTTCCATCACCCAGCGCCAAACCATGTGGCTGGACTGGGCGGTTCAGCGGCTTCGTGAGCTGTCTCTCGATCAGCGTGACACCCCAGTGCCGGCACCGTCTTCACCGGGCGCCTCCTTCGTATTCGATCAGTCCCATGAGGAGTATCTGCGCAGCATCCAGGCGTGCCAGAACTTCATCGCCGCGGGGGATTCCTATGAGGTGTGCTTGACGAACACGGCCACCGGCCCTGCCCTTCGGGAGATCTTCGCCGGGCAGGAGCACCCGGAGCTCGCGGCCTTCGTGCGCCTGCGGGCAATCTCCCCGGTTCCTTATGGCGCATTTCTGTCTTTCCCGGGGTTCAGTGTTCTGTCTGCCTCTCCCGAACGTTTCCTGCGGGTCACTCCGGACGGCCAGGTTTCTGCGAAGCCGATTAAGGGCACGAGGCCGCGGGCGACGTCGGAGGACGAAGATCGCGCTGTGATGGCCGAGCTAGCGCGCAGCGTGAAGGATCGCGCGGAGAATCTAATGATTGTGGACTTGCTGCGCAATGATCTGGGGCGTGTATGCCAGCCGGGAACCGTGCAAGTGCCGAAGATTTTCGATGTAGAGACGTATTCGCATGTGCACCAGCTGGTGTCCACGATCGAGGGTCGGCTTCGCGCGGGCCTGGGGGCTGTGGATGTGTTGGCGTCGAGTTTCCCGGGCGGGTCCATGACGGGCGCGCCGAAGATTCGCACCATGGAGATTATTGACCAGCTGGAGCGGCGGGCTAGGGGATTTTATTCGGGCGCGATTGGGTGGCTGTCGCCGAATGGTGCGGGGGATCTGTCCATCACGATTCGCACGGTGGTGGATGATGGTGTGGCGTCCACGTTTGGTGTGGGCGGTGCGATCGTGACGGATTCGGATCCGGAGGCGGAGTATCAGGAGACGTTGACGAAGGCGTCCGCGCTGTTGGAGGCGCTGGGCGCTCGCATCGAGGAGCTGTAGCGGCTACTCCGAGATCCGGTTGGACAGCGGCGCCTCGAGGTAGTCCGCCTTCACGAAGTACGTGTCGATGTAGCAGTCCTTCATGACCATCAGGTCGCTAACTTCCTCGCCGAGCCCCAGCCCGATCGGGGCGAGCTGCTGGGTGATCTGCTCGGGCGTCATGCTGGCGTCGATGGTGATGGGGAAGGTGGGCACTCCAGCCAGTTCCGGGGAGATGGTGATCTTCCGCACCACAATGTGGAAATTGCCGCTCAGGGTGGTGATCTCGCCTGGGCCGGAGGACAGGTTCATGTCCTTTATTCCTCCGACGCCGGGCATCTGTACTCGAAGGTTGTCCAACACTGCCTTGTCCGCGTCGATACGCAACGCTGGCGCAGGACCGTTGGGAGTGTTTTGTTGGATGAGGGACATCCGCACCTTGCCCTTGAGCGCGGTTGAGTCCGTCTGGATGACGTAGGTTCCGTATTGGAGGGGCATTTCGCCCTGGATATCCTCGGGTGGTGCTACGTCGATCGGGGGGTTCTCAATGAGCTCGTTGGCGTTCGGCAGAGGCAGCGCCGGTGCTGGTGGGAGCAGCTTCTCCAGTTCTGGGTTGTTCTGGGGCAGCAGATCCTCTGGCTTCGGGAGGTCCTCTGGCCTCGGCAGGGCGGGGAGGTTCACTTGAGCCTCCGCGACGGAGTCATCGCGGCCGTCCACGGCCAGCGCAGCCACAAGTCCCAGGGTGGTCAGCAGAGCCAGAACGCGCAGGCCCGGGGACTTTCCGGAGGAGGTGCCGGAATCGGTGCTCGTGTCTACGGCTGCGTCCGTGTCCACGGTTGCAGCGGAGTCAGCCTCCGAGTCAGCCCCGGAACTGTCCGGCACAACCCCGTCCGATTCGGGTTCCTCGGCGGGGGGCGCGCTGTTGGCGTCGGGTTGAGGAGATTTATCCGCAGACGTCCAGGAGAGCACCAACGCCGAGCCAATGACGGCGCACAACGTGCCCACCACAAACCCGCCGATGTTGGACATCGGCAAGGCGACGATGCCCAGCAGCATTCCCGCTACACCGGTCAGAATGCGCGTGTCCGGAGTGAACCAGGAGCACAGGCCGCACACGATCAGCAACGCGCCGATCAGCATGGTGGATACGCCAGAGATGGCGGAGATCTGAATGATGAAGTTGGACACCTCAAAGGACGCATACGCCGGGGTGAGGATAATGATGCCCGCCATTAATTGGAGCAAGCCGCCGGCGAAAGGCCTGCGGGAGCGCCACCTGGCGAAACGGCGATTGCGCTTTTTAAGGGCTGCTTTGTTGGTGTCTGCCATATCAGCACTGAGCGTCTTCGTCGTTGACAATCTTGATCTTTCCGCCTGCTGCGGTGAGTTCGTCGGCGGCCATGGAAGTCACCTTAATCTTCTGACTGATGGCCTGGATTTTATTGGCGGCAATACCCCAGGTTCCGGGGGCGGCATTGGAATCGACCTGGTGGGTGTCAATACCAATCTGTGCACCCTCCAGCTTCAGGCCACCCTGCAGGTCCTTAGCGCCGATGACCAGGTTCTTTGCCTCGAAGTTCTGGCCTGGAACCTGCATTTGGAAGGTTTTGTGTCCCATTCCCGGAACGTCCATCGGTGCGGCCATGCACACGTCCTTCACCTTCACCTTGCTGATGCGCAGGCGCGTGATGGCTTCGGTTCCATTGTGCATTTTGTCCGAGTCCGTGAACAGACTGATGTTATCGCCGTCCATCTGGCTGACTTGGAGGTTGAAGATTTGGTTGGACAATGCCAGGTGTGCGGACAGTCCGCCCTGTGCAACAGCTACTCCTGTACCAGCGGTGGCGAGCAGTCCAACGCCCAGGATTGCGGCAAATCGAGTTTTCTTAATGTGACCCATGGCATAAGAACGTACTACTGTTGGTTTTGTTTATGTGTGAAATGGGGATTTTTTCTCAAAATTTTTCAGACAAGGGGTAGCACGGGTGGTGCTGGGGCGGTGCTGTGATGGTGCCGAAGCGCACAGTGTCTCCAGCGCGGAGCGGATCTACAGATGCAACGGCAACTGCTACCGCCAAGCATGTTCAACAATCGGACGGACACAGCATGCGATCCCAAGGGCTTGGCCGTTGTGAGCGTAAGATCACTATCGCGTTCCCTAGAGAAGAACGTTACCCCCTGGGAGATCAGCTAGCTTTAAGAATTTTTCTGAGAAAGGTGCCCACATGAGTTCACTTGCAATTGGTGGCAGCTACCTCTTGGCCGCGGTCCTTGCCGGCGATGCACTGATGTCGATTAGGCCTCCGAAGTTCATCAGCCGATGCCTGAGTGGCGTCAACTTCCCTAAGGACTGGTGGTGGGCCCTCATCGGTATCAAGTCACTCGCAGCAGCAGGCCTCATTGCCGGAGCTGCTATCGGTGATGCTTCGGTCACGACAACAGTGTCTGCAGGCGTACTTGGATACTTTATCTTCGCCATCATTGCCCACATTAGGGCTGGTTTCCTCAAGCAGGAATTCTGGGTTAATTGTCTTGGCATGACGGCACTCAGCGCTGTCGTTCTCATTCTTAATGCGGCAGCAATGTAATTGAAGTGTCCCAGGTTTTGTTCCGTGTGAGTAGATGGGAAAACCTGGAGAATACCAACGAAGTGTGATCAGGACGCTAAGGACCGTATCGGGCCGGCTGAAGTTGAAGCCCCGTCGCGAGTCCACAAAAACGCGTAGACTGGCGGACACTTAGGCTGTGAGGCTGTCACCACATTGAGCCTCGCCATAGAAGAATTTTCCCACACCAGTCTCCTAGGAGGGATTAGTATATGTCCGATCAGAACAATGCCCCATCCGAAGGCAAGTGCCCTGTCATGCACGGCCCGGCGGCCGGCTCCCCTACCACCGGTAGCGAGAACCATAAGTGGTGGCCAGAGCGCCTGAACCTGCAGCTTCTGGCTCAGAATCCTCCGGCCCGCCGCCCCTTCGAGGAAGACTTCGATTACGCGGCTGCCTTCGAGTCCATTGATTACGAGGCGTTGAAGAAGGACATCAGCGAGGCTCTTGTGACCTCCCATGACTTCTACCCCGCTGACTTCGGCAACTACGGCCCCGGCGCGGTGCGCATGGCATGGCACTCCGCGGGAACCTACCGAGCCCAGGATGGCCGCGGTGGCGCTAACACGGGTCAGCAACGCTTCGCGCCTATTAACTCTTGGCCGGACAACATTCTGACTGACCGCATCCGCCGCATCCTGTGGCCGGTGAAGAAGAAGTACGGCAAGAAGATTTCTTGGGCTGACCTGATTGTTCTTGCCGGTAACGTTGCCCTGGAGGACATGGGCTTCCCGACCCTCGGCTTCGCCGGTGGCCGTGAGGATACCTACGAGCCAGAGCAGGTGAACTGGGGCCCGGAGTCCGAGTGGTTGGGCAACGCCCGTTACTCGGGAACGGAGGACTCCACCCGCGACCTGGACAACCCGCTGGCCGCTGTGCAGATGGGTCTGATCTACGTCAACCCTGAAGGTCCGGACGGTAATCCTGATCCGAAGGCTTCTGCGCACGATATTCGCGAGACTTTTGCGCGCATGAGCATGGATGACGAAGAGACCGTGGCTCTGATCGCTGGTGGACACACCTTCGGTAAGACGCACGGCAATAACTCCCCTGATGTGATCGGCCCAGAGCCAGAGGCTGCTCCGCTGGAGCACCAGGGCATCGGCTGGCGTGGCCCGGTGGGCAATGACACCATGGGCGGCGGCCCAGAGGTGACGTGGACCTACCACCCCACCCGTTGGGACAATGAGTTCTTCCACATTCTCTACGGCTACGAGTGGGAGCTGATGGAGTCCAAGGCCGGCGCGAAGCAGTGGCGCCCCATTGATGGTGGCGGCTCCGATATGGTGCCGATGGCTCACGGTGACGGCCGCATTGAGCCACGCATGCTGACCAGCGATTTGGCGTTGCGCTACGACCCTGAGTACGACAAGATTTCTCGCCGTTTCAAGGACGACCAGGCGGCGTTCACGGATGCGTTCGCCCGCGCGTGGTTCAAGCTGATCCACCGCGACTTGGGTCCGAAGGCACGCTACGTTGGACCGGAAATTCCTGAGGACGAGTTCGACTGGCAGGATCCTGTGAACCCACCGGCACACGTTCCTTCCGAGGATCAAGTGGCCCAGTTGAAGGAGGCGATCGCTCGCGCTGTGGATGAGTCCACCGTAACGATTGGCGAGTTGGTGACCACGGCGTGGGCTGCGGCGTCCTCCTTCCGCATCACGGACTTCCGCGGTGGCGCTAACGGTGCGCGCCTGCGTTTGGCCCCTCAGAAGGATTGGGAGGTCAATAAGCCGGAGGAGCTGGCGACCGTGCTGGACAAGCTGGAGGCTATTCAGAACGACGCCGGCGTGGACGTGTCCTTCGCAGACCTGTTGGTCCTGGCTGGTGGCGTGGGTGTGGAGCTAGCTGCCAAGGCAGCTGGCCACTCCATTACTGTGCCGTTCACTCCGGGTCGTGGTGACGCTACCCAGGAGCAGACGGACGAGCAGTCCTTCAAGTACATGGAGCCCATCGCCGATGGTTTCCGTAACTACAACAGCGGTAAGTCCGCCCTGCCTGCGGAGCACCTGCTGATTGACCGCGCTGCGTTGTTGAACCTTACTGTTCCGGAGATGACGGTGCTGGTCGGTGGCCTGCGTGTGCTGGGCACAAACCACGATGGCTCTGCCGATGGCGTGTTCACCAGCAACCCTGGCCAGCTGAGCAACGACTTCTTCGTGAACTTGTTGGACATTGACACCACCTGGACCCGCGTGGACGATGGTGCCCCAGAGTCTAACGCCCGCTACGAAGGTACAACTGCGGACGGTACTACCTACACGGGTACCCGCGTGGATCTGGTCTTCGGCGCTAACTCCGAATTGCGTGCCATCGCGGAGGTCTACGGCGCGGACGATGCCGCTGACAAGTTCCTCGAGGACTTCGTGGCGGCATGGGTCAAGGTCATGGAAGCAGACCGCTTCGACCTTCACCGCTAGGAATCTGCGAGAAGGCTGCTAGGCCTGTGCCTCCGGGGCCAGCTCGTACGTTGTCGTGCGGTGGCCCTGGCCGCCGTGCCGAATGATCGCGCCAGCGGCCAACAGTGGTTTAAGCGCGTAGCGCACCTGGTTTTCCTTCAATCCGGCTTGGTGCGCAAGCTCCCGCAGCGTGAACTCGCGCGGCAACGTGCGCGCCGCTGCCAGGATTGCCGGTGAGTTCTTTGCCATTCCATAGTGCAGCTGGCCAGATTGTGCCTGATCCGATCGCGGCCGGGGATCTTGCGCTTGACGGGACGTGGTACCCGTCGGCTCTGTCCAGGTGGATGCTGGGTTGGATGGCGTCGTCGCGCGTCGGCGAGGGACATCGACACGGAAGAATTCGACGGTCACCTTCACGCCTGTGTCGGTGATTTTTGGGCGAGGCAAGCCAGCGTCTTCCATGGCAGCAAACATGGCCCGCACTCCACCGCCTTCGCCCTCGATGATGCGGCGGCCACGATCATCCACGAGCTCCTTGGCGATCCTGTACAGGCGTTGGTTGACCTCAACGCGCGTAAACTCCCTGCTTTCTAGCTGAGATGTGGACAGCGCTTTCAGGCCACCGGGGCTGCTAATGGTTAAGCGATCTGGCAGCAGCCGAACGTCAATGGACTTACCCAGTTCCACGGTGTTCGGCCCCAAGTCACGGTGAATCAAGGCATTGGACACGGCCTCGCGGATGGCGTGCAACGGGATCTCTGGCTCATCAACCATGTGCCCATCGGCTCGGTAAACCTGTCGCGTGGTGATGTTTCGAGAAATCCAATTCATGGTCTGGCTCAGCAATTCGCTCACAGAACCATGGAACGTTTTCAAGTTTGATGTGCGAGCTGCCTCTCCAGTTCTGTGCCGCACAGCGGCTGTCACTGCTAACGCCGGATACTCGCCCTGCGGAAATGTTCCCAGACCGTACAGCCCTGCGAGTGTGAGTTCACCATCGGGAGTTATGGCTTTGATGAGGCGCAGCACCGACTCATCGTCTTCGCGCGACAACTGCTCAATGGAGCTTTTAATGTCAGGGATGAAGCGCTTCAGCACCGCTGGATTAAGATCGTCGACGCTGCTCAGAGGCACAGGCCGGGAATCATACATCGCCTCTTCAGAAGCGTGCAGCTTTGCGACCTCTATCATTCTCAGCTCAGGTTCTGGAATGGCATAGTCTCCGTCTGCTTGGCGCAGATAGGCCACACCCTTGTAACGCGCGGGCTTATCCACCGCTCCCAGGCCATTGACATGCACAATGACTACCGATACACCGGATACTGTCACAGTGTGAATGTCAATGACCGGAGCTGGCACCACAGTTTTATGAGTTTGACTTGCAACTGCCGCTTCCATGTCCGCAGGATTATCCACCCCTGTGATGGAAAAATTAGTGCGCTCATCCACACCAAGAATGATCGTGCCACCTTCGGGCATATTGGCAAAAGCGCAGGTAGTGGCAGGTAAATTCTTGGGCAACCCGCCCTGCGCCCGCTTCACTTCCACGTCGGCGCGATCGCCACCGTGGGCGCGGAGCCCCTCCAGAAGCTCGAGCAATTGATCCGATCGGATTATCTTGGCTGCCATACTTACTCATTATACTGTCACAGTGTGAAAGTTTAAATATGTAAAACGCAAGATGCCCCTCCCACACTGACACTTTCAAAGCCTGTTCCCCCACAAACGGGGCACGTTCACCAGGCTCATCACACCATTTTGTCATCAAAATCTTAAATATGGCACATGGAAACCACTGGCGTTCTACTGTGTAGCCATGTCAGAGCAACAACGACCACTCGCGGATAGCACCGAACGCTATGACGCGATCATCATCGGAGCGGGCACCTCCGGTCTCAACGTTGCCCGTGAACTCTCCCGCGCAGGCTGGAACTGCCTGGGGCTCGAAGCCGGAACGCGTTACAATCGCCACACCTACCCCACAAAGGAAGCCTATGGCTCCAGCCAGATGTATTGGGGCGGCGGCATTGAGCTGAACACGGAAGCCTCGCTGGCTATCCTGCGCCCCAAGGTTGTCGGCGGCGGCTCGATCCTGAACCAGGCGCTGATGGACCGCTTCGACGAGGTAGCGTTTAGCTCCTGGCGGGATAAATCCGGCGTGACATTCCTCAACGAGGACGACCTGGATCCGTACTACACCCGCGCCGAGGGCAACATGGCCCTGCAGACCGTGCCGGAGGACAACCGCAATAAGAATGCGGAGTTCTTCGCCAAGGGCTTCGAGGCCAACGGCTACGAGTACGCGCCGTTGCGCCGCGCCCAGGCTGATTGCCATTTCGAGCACGGAAACTGCTGCATCGAGTGCCTGTCTGGGTGCCGTATCGATTCCAAGCAGTCCACCGCCGTGACCGCCCTGCCCGTGGCCGAGGCCTATGGCTTCACCCTCCAGGATCGCACCGAGGTCCGCACCATCAGGGAGCGTTCGGATCATGTGGAAGTGACCGCTGTGGTGGGTGGCCCTCTGGATGCGCAGCAGACGGTGACGTACACCGCCACGCGCGTGGTGCTGGCGTCGGGTGCGATTGGCAACTCCGCGTTGCTGCTGCGTTCCGGTTACGGGCGGCGGCTCCCCGCGCTCGGCCGTCATTTCTATTCTCACCCGCAATATATGAACGTGGGAATATACGACGCCCCGGTTCGCGCCTTTGAAGGGCCTCTCCAAAATTACAAGTCCAATGACCCCGGATTCCGCCGGCAAGGTTATAAGTTGGAGAATGTCTTTGCGGGCCCTGCTTCTATTGCACTGCTCATGCCTGGTTTTGGCGCCGATCACCAGCACGTCATGGATCAGTACGAAAATATGGGCTGCGTGGAGGTCTGTATTCGGGACACCAATCCCGGGCAGATCACGATCTCTCGAAAGGGCCAGCCGATCATTAAAAAGTCGCTGAATAAGGAAGACCAGCGGCGCGTGAAGGCCGGTAAGGATGCGATCCGTAACCTCTTCCATTCCACGGGGGCGCGGGAGATCATCGAAGGCGAAATGGGTATTGGTCTTCACCTGATGGGTGGACTGTGCATCGGTACCAGTCAAACACGCTCCGTGGTGAATCCTGGTTTCCAGTTGCATGGGTCCAAGCGGATTTTCGCGGCGGATTCGTCCATCTTCCCGAATGCTCCGGGTATTAATCCGGCGCTGACCATTATGTCCCTGTCTCTTATGGCCAGCGAAGTCATCCTGGCGGAGAGCTAACAGCACAGAGATTACACCGGAAGGCTAATTCCATGAGCAACGACTATTCTCTTAACGCGACACAACTCAAAGGCCTGAACCGCCTGGGTGACCTGGTGATTCCTGGTGGGCATGGGTATCCCAGCTTTTCTGAATCCCGGGCGGCTCGGGGCATCGACGGGATGTTGCCCTACATGTACGCGGGCGATCGTGATCCCTTGAAGGGTTTGCTCTTTGCCTGTGCGTATCTTCCCCGGCCGGTCATCACAGCACTGTTGACGATGGTGGCGGCGCATGCCAAGGTTCCGGGCCCACTTGCTGCTGTGTTTCGGCTGGCGCATGTGGGAATTAAGGGCATTGTGCATTCGCTGTATTACTCAGATTTACAGGTGGGGGGAACGCCGAGTATTCACCAGCGGCTGCGCTATAACCCGGTGATGAATGTCGAGGCGTATGAGCAATACCTTGCCGAAAATGCAGAAGAAGCCGCCACCGCTGGTCAGGTCGCCGCTAACCATGCCGGCACCGCTGGAGAAGAGGAGAAGTAACGATGAATGACACAGTTCGCACACCACACGAGCAGTCAGAAAACCTGGAAGGAGTTGTCGCGCGTGCGCGCGTGGCACAGAAATCCATTCGCGCGCTCAGCGTCGAAGAGCGATTAGAGCATCTAGCCTCGCTGCGCGCGGTGATTCTGAAGCGCCGGGAAGAAATCCTCAACCGCGTTCAGGACGATACGCATAAATCCCGCAGTGAGATTTTGATGTCAGAGATGTTCGGCGGGCTGGATAACGTGAAATGGGTGGAGGATAACGCCGCCAAGGCGCTGAAGCCTCACAAGGTTCCTACCCCACTGACGCTCATGGGCAAGAAGTCGGAGATCTGGTACGAGCCCAAGGGCGTGGCGTTTATCATCAGCCCGTGGAACTACCCGTTCTTCCAGGCGATCGTGCCGATCGCTGCAGCCTTCGCGGCCGGTAACGCGATTGTGTACAAGGGCTCGGAGCACACGCCGCTGCAGGGACTCATTGAGTCCCTGCTAGAGGATGCGGGCTTCGCACCCAACTGGGTTCAGGTGGTCTACGGTGACGGATCCGTGGGCGAGGCCGTGATTGACCAGAAACCGGATTACATCATGTTCACGGGTTCCACGCGGACGGGTAAGAAGATCATGGCCCAGGCGGCCCAGCACTTGATTCCTGTGGAGTTGGAGCTGGGTGGCAAGGATCCGATGATCGTGTTTGAGGATGTGAATATCGCCCGCACGGTCTCTGGCTTGCTATTCGGTGGTCTGACGGCCACGGGCCAGTCCTGCACGTCGGTGGAGCGGTTGTATGTGCACGAGTCCATCCACGACAGGTTTGTGGACGAGCTGGTCCGCCAGGTGAAGCTGCTCAAGCAGGAGGATTCGCACAGTAAAGATAACGATCTTGGCGCGATGATTGTGCCCATGCAGATTGACATTGTGCGCGAGCATCTGGAGGATGCGCTGGAACGCGGCGCCACACTGCTCACGGGTCAGGACTGGGATAGGACGAGCGCCTTGATCCCGCCGATGGTGCTCACCAACGTTCCGGATGACTGCCTGGCTGCCACGGAAGAGACCTTCGGCCCAACGATCCCGGTCTTCTCCTTCTCGGACGAGCAGGAGGTCATTGAGCGGGCCAATAATTCCGCATATGGACTCACCGCCTCCGTGTGGTCGGCCGATGAGGAGCGGGCCCGCCGCGTCGCCAGCGCCCTGCATGTGGGCGGCATTTCCATCAACAACGTGATGGCCACCGAATCCACCGCCGAGCTGCCCTTCGGTGGCGTGAACAACTCTGGCTTCGGCCGCCACAAGGGCGTGGAGGGCCTGCACGGCTGGTGCAACGTGAAGTCTGTGATTGTGGACAAGGACGGCGACAAACTGGAAGCGAATTGGTATCCGCTGACGGAGGCGAAGTACAAGAAGTTCACGCAGATGATGGTGGCGCGCTTCGCGGATTCGCCGGCTGCCGTATCTTTGGCCAAGTTCGGTGTGTTGGGAACTCAGCTGGAAAGCCTGTCCCAAAAGGCCACTCGCGCTCAGAAGCGCTAACCGCTGGCGCGTAAGCAGCCCCAGCCCTAGGCCGGAGCTGTACGTCGAGGCTCGCGCGGCACAGCCTGCTACGGTTGTGCCGCCGAGAACTCCGGGAGCACGTATTCTCCAAGCTCCTCAATAACCTCCTGCATCGGGCGGTCCTTCGAGCGTAGTCCCAGAATCACGTGATTAACCCCTGCGTCCCGATGGAATCTCAAAAACTCCACCAAAGCATTGCGCCCCAGGCGATATCCCATGTGCCGCGATTGCATTTCAGCATCAGGATCCTCCGCCAAGTCCACACCGAGTGACTGTGCGAAAGGCTTAAATCCGCCGGTGAGCTCGCGCACTGTCTGGTGCCAATTCCCCACCAATTCCTTTTGCTGCTGCGGCCCCCTGGGATATGTAATCCACCCGTCGCCGTGTTCTGCAATCCATTCCATGGATTGTTGGGCTGATCCCGTAACCAGCATGGGCACGTGGTGAGTGGTGGGTTTGGGGATCACATCGGCGCCACGCAGCGTTGCGCTGGAGGTGTTAATCGGCCGGAAACTGACCGAGTGGGCCTTGGTGATGAAGTCCAAGCTCGCGCGAAAATCTTCCCCGCGCGCCCCCTGATCTTTTCCATACGCGGGATATTCAATAGGCCGATCTCCGCTGACCACGCCCATGATGAATCGCCCGCCCGAGATCTGATCCAGCGATGCGGATTGTTTAGCGATGTCAATGGGATGATGTAGTGGTAATACGACGCCCGCAGTCCCCAACCCAATAGTCTCAGTCGATGCTGCGATGTAGGACAGGAAAGTCCAGGGGTCATAAATATGGCCAACGTCCCCAAAATCGGGATCGTGGAGAGGAACATCCCGCGCCCATACTGCGGAAAAGCCGACCTTTTCAGCGAGTTGGGTGAGTGCCACGTGTTCCTGGATATCCATGCGAGGATGCTGCTCGCTGCGCATATCGGTGCCCACGTTTTCTAGTGGATAGGCAAGACCCAGCGTGAGATGGCCCTCCTGGAATGTGCGGGAAAATGCGCAGTGCTGAGTGTGTGGAGTGGAGGCAGGCTTCAGCATAAATGGCTCCTAACCATGTGAGGGTTGTGTGGTCACTGTGACTGCTGTGCGGGCTTGGTGGGTTCTCCAAGGTGTTGTCGCCTGAGGTCCTGAAGGGCTCGACGAACACCGGTGGGGAGGTGCGCTTGGGCGTCGGATTGATAATCAGTGAATACAGGGCGAGTTCGATCGTCGAGGGTGAGCCCCAGGTCGGCGAGGGTAAAGAGCAAAGGGACGACGCTCAGGCCTTTGTCCGTAAAGCTGTAGCGGCCTTTCTTGCCGCGATCAGCGGTTTCTTTGGTGAGCAGGCCGGCGCTGACCAGGTCTTTGAGGCGCCGGGAGAGCATGGGGGCGCTGATTCCTTCTTCGGAATGCGTGAGGATGTCGCGGAACGAGCGGCGGTCGTAGAGCGCAATGTCGCGAAGAATGAGCAGGCTCCAATGGTCCCCAAGCAGCTCGAGTGAGCGGTTGATGGGGCAGGTGGAGCGTGGGGTGTCGATCATCACTCGTCCTAGGTGGTTGCTTTTCTTAACTACTCATATTAGCATCGGGGTTTAGTAGTTACATAGTTTAATCACTCTGGCGGTTGGTCGCCGGAGATCACCCGAAGGAGCACACGTGCGCACAGGCGTTCTCACCGCATACAAGAAACCATTGGACATCATCACGCAACCTAAGCCCTCCCCAACCGAGGATCAGGTACTCATCAAAGTAGAGTACGCGGCAGTCAATCATGCAGATGCACGCACTCGGGACGGCGAATTCAAGGCACTCTTCCCCCTCTCGTTTCCCCAGACCATGGGCGGCGAGCTCGTCGGAACCGTCGTTGAGACTGGCGCGCGCGTCACCGACTACCAGAAAGGTGATGTGGTCTACGCCTACGTCGGCGTGGGCGGGAGCGGCGCCTATGCCGAATACGTAGCGGTTGATGCCTCAGAGGTAGCTCTGGCGCCCACCACGCTGAGCACACAGGAATCCGCAGCGCTGCCCGTCGTAGGACTGACAGCATGGCAAGCCCTCGTAACCATGGGCAAGGTGCAACAAGGAAACTCCGTGTTGATCCACGGCGGCGCCGGTGGTGTGGGATCCGCTGCGATCCAGCTCGCCAAGCACCTCGGAGCACGCGTGACCACCACAGCCTCAGCGCGAGACTTCGACTACCTCAAGGACCTTGGAGCGGATACGCTCATCGATTACCGAAGCCAAGACTTTGCACAGGAGCTTGAAGGACAACAGTTCGACCTGGTGCTGGATACCCAAGGTGGAGAAGTCCTGGAAAAGTCGCTTGGTCTCACTGCCCCGGGCGGTACCGTCATTGGTATCACCGGCCCACCAGAGCCACACTTTGCAAAAAGCTTGGGGTTGAACCCTTTCATTCGCTTAGCTATTGCCGGGTTAAGTTTCAAAGTTCGACGGCTAGCTAAGAAGCATGGAGTGAGTTACCGCTTCCTCTTCATCCAGCCCAGCGGCAAGGACCTTCAGCGCATCGCCACGCTGGCCGACGAGGGCATCTTTAAGCCCCAGGTAGGACCAGTGTTCCCCCTCGAGGAGCTTAATGATGCTCTGGCCACAACGGTCACCGGAAAGCCTCACGGCAAAGTTCTGGTGAACCTATAAAAATGTGGAGCATAGGAGAATCGAACTCCTGACCTTCTGCTTGCAAAGCAGATGCTCTACCAATTGAGCTAATGCCCCAGACAGCAGTTCATCTTATTACACAAGTACTGCTGAGACAAATGAAGGGTTAAGCGGTTTAACCCGCAATCACGCAACGCAAAACCCGGCTGAGAGAAAGGATGTTCTCTCAGCCGGGTGACTGTGGAGCATAGGAGAATCGAACTCCTGACCTTCTGCTTGCAAAGCAGATGCTCTACCAATTGAGCTAATGCCCCGTTTGTTCAAATGGTGGGCCTACCAGGACTTGAACCTGGGACCTCTTCGTTATCAGCGAAGCGCTCTAACCGCCTGAGCTATAGGCCCTTTGAACAGAATGTAACTTTACATAGTGCAGAGAATTTTAACAAATCTGCAGGTCATAGCCTGTTTTTAGTCTTCTTTCTTCTTGTGTTTATTGCCATGCTTACTCTCATGTTTGCCCGCGTGCTTATTCTCGTGCGCGCCCCCAAGCACACCTCCGAGCGCATCCTCATCCGCACCCTCATGCCCAGCCGGCGAAACATCCTCGGCAAGTTCCACCTTCAAACCACCCCACAGCTTCTGCCCGTCGTTGTACACCACCGCCGCCAACGGCGCCAGCATCACCACCACAAGCACCTCCAGCACGCCCAGAAGCCCCGTCAGGCCGAAATACACTCCCGGCCCGAGGGTATCCAGCCCAAAGAGGTCAGACAGTAGATTATTGAGCCGGTCCCACACCCCAGCTGCATTCAGCACAATCCACACAATGGTGACGGCAATCATCCACACGAGAAACAGCGCCACACCAAACCCCGCACCGACCTTCAACGCGCTCACTGGATTCACGCGGAACACCGTCAGCTGCCGAGTCTCCAAAGGGGCCGACGCCTGGCCGTCCCGCTTCGCCCGGGCACCACTCTCAGTGCGGGACTCAGTGTTCACTTCAGTGGTCACCGCAGCACGCGCCTGCTCCTGCTTCTCATCATCTGAAGCCATTGGTTCTTCTCCTTGGGTTATGCCGGCCTCGCTCACACCCCTAGTTAATCAGAACGCGAAAAAGCCCGGCCATAAGCCGGGCCATTCGCATCACAACCGTTACCCTGAAGCAGGTCAGGCTCAAGGCCTGCCTACCTCACGGCATCCGGCCGGGAGACCTAGAGCAGCTTGTCCTGTCCAGATTGCGCCTCAAGGCCCTTTTCGGACACCACAGCCGCGGTCTCCTCAGCCTCGTCTTCCACGTTGCGATCCACCGCAACCAACTCGACATCCTTGCCCAGATCCACCAGGCGTACGCCCATCGTCGCGCGGGATGTGGAGCGAATCTGCTTCACCTCGGTACGGATCACTCCTCCAGCGGAGGTCATAGCCAGGATCTCATCATCCTCGGACACGGTCAGCGCGCCGATCAACTTACCGCGCTTGGCGTCGTATTTAAACGTCACAACGCCCAAGCCGCCGCGGCCCTTCGACGGGTATTCAGACATCGGCGTCCGTTTTCCGTAACCGCCGGACGTCGCCACGAACAGGCTGGAATCCTCAGCCACAACGGTCAGAGCCAGCAACTGGTCGTCCTCGCGGAAGCGCATACCCTTCACGCCGGCGGTCGCGCGGCCCATCGGGCGCAACGTCTCATCGTCGGCGGTGAAACGCATCGCCTGGCCCTCTTCAGAGACCAGCAGCAGGTCATCCTCCGCCGTGCACAGCTGCGCACCCACCAGGCAATCGCCCTCGTTCAGGTTGATGGCGATCAGGCCGCCGGAACGCGCGGTGTCATAGTCCGTCAGGCGAGACTTCTTCACGCGGCCCTGCGCGGTCGCCAGCACCAGGTACGGAGCGTCCTCGTAGGACTGAATCTGGATAACCTGGGCGATCTGCTCACCCGGCTGGAACTCCAGCAAGTTTGCCACGTGCTGGCCGCGGGCCGTGCGGGATGCCTCCGGCAGCTCGAAGGCCTTCAGGCGGTACACACGGCCGAAGTTCGTGAAGAACATGATGATGTCGTGCGTAGAGCAAACGAAGAAGTGGCGAACCACGTCGTCCTGCTTCAGCTCAGCACCGCGCACGCCCTTGCCGCCACGGCGCTGGGACTTGTAGCTATCCACCTTCGTGCGCTTCGCGTAGCCGGTGGACGTGATGGTCACCACCACGTTCTCGCGGGCGATCAGGTCCTCTTCAGACACATCGCCCGTCGCGGCGATGATCTTCGTGCGGCGCTCATCGCCATACTTCTCCACGATCTCCGCCAGCTCATCGTGGATGATGGTGCGCTGGCGCTCGGGGGACGCAAGGATGTCCTTCAGGTCAGCGATTTCCTCTTCGATTTCCGCCAGCTCGTCAATGATTTTCTGGCGTTCCAGGGCGGCCAGGCGTCGGAGCTGCATGGCCAGGATGGCATCGGCCTGGATATCGTCGATATCCAGCAGGTCCTTCAGTCCCTCGCGGGCGATGTCCACGGTCTGGGAGCGGCGGATCAGGGCGATGACCTCGTCCAGGGCGTCCAGGGCCTTGACCAAACCACGCAGGATGTGGGCGCGTTCCTCGGCGCGATCCAGGCGGAACTGGGTACGGCGCACAATCACGTCAATCTGGTGATCCACGTACAGTCGCAGCATCTGGTCCAGACGCAGTGTGCGTGGCACACCGTCCACGATGGACAGCATGTTGGAGCCGAAGGAGGTCTGCAGCTGCGAATGCTTGTACAGGTTATTCAGCACCACGCGTGGCACGGCATCGCGCTTCAGGCGGATCACGATGCGCATACCCACGCGGTCGGAGGACTCGTCATCAATCTTGGCGATGCCGGCCAGCTTGCCGTCGCGGACCTGCTCCGCAATGTTCAGCACCAGGTTGTCCGGGTTGACCTGGTACGGCAATTCCGTGATGACGATCATCTGACGGTTGCCTTCTTCTTCGATCTCCGTCACGCCACGCATGCGGATGGAGCCGCGGCCGGTGCGGTAGGTATCTTCGATGCCCTTATCACCAACGATCAGGCCGGCGGTCGGGAAATCCGGGCCCTTCACGCGAGCCATGCAGGCTTCCAGAGCGTCCGCGTCTTCAGCCTCGGGGTTGTCCAGCAACCAGAAGATGGCGTCGGCAAGCTCGTTCAGGTTGTGCGGCGGGATGTTCGTGGCCATGCCCACGGCAATACCGCCGGAACCGTTCATCAGCAGGTTCGGCACGCGGGACGGCAGCACGGTGGGTTCCGAGGTCTTACCGTCGTAGTTGGGCTGGAACTCTACGGTGTTTTCGCGGATATCGCGCACCATTTCCAGCGCCAGCGGGGTCAGGCGGCACTCGGTGTAACGCATGGCGGCGGCACCGTCGTTACCGCGAGAGCCGAAGTTGCCCTGGCCGTCAACCATCGGATAGCGCATGGCCCATGGCTGGGCGAGGCGCACGAGAGTGTCGTAGATGGCGGAGTCGCCGTGTGGGTGATAGTTACCCATCGTGTCCGCGACGGGCTTGGCGGACTTCACGTAGGAGCGATCGGGACGGTAGCCGTTGTCATACATCGCGTACAAGATGCGACGGTGCACCGGCTTCAGACCATCGCGCACTTCAGGAAGAGCACGGCCCACGATCACGCTCATGGCGTAATCGATATAGCTGTTCTGCATTTCCTCTTGCAGATCGATCGGTTTGATCCTGTCAAAAGTCTCGCCGTCGTTGGTTACGTCACTCACGTGCGTAGGGCCTTTCTGTTGACGTATTTAACTCAGCCATTCTACCAAAGATTTAGCTTTTCACAGTTAACTAGAGTGGCTGACGGAGACGCCGGGTAGGCCGATGTTTCACGTGAAACGTTGTTGCGCAACGAAGATATCCGACGCCGCTACTGACTCACCAGACCGTGCGCATCGACGATGGCTTCCTTCAGCGCATGCCGCAGGTCTACCAACACAGGATCGCTGGCATGCTCGCGCAAGGTTGCCTGCAGCTTCTGGCGGTCAGCCACCACGTCCTCAGAGATCTTCGTGGCACGCACGGACTCCGGAACCTCAATCTCCCGGATCACGCGTCCCGGATTCGGCGCCATCACCACGACCCGATCGGCCAAAAGCAACGCCTCCTCTACAGAGTGCGTCACAAACACAATCGTGGGCCGGTAGCGATTCCAGGCGCGCAACAGCTCGGCGTGAAGCTGCTCGCGGGTGAAAGGGTCCAGCGCACCGAAGGGCTCGTCCATCAACACAACCTCCGGGCACGTGGCCAACACGCGTGCGATCTGCGCGCGCTGCTGCATTCCTCCGGACAGCTCATGAGGATAGCGCGTGCGCGCGGCAGACAAGCCCACAATGTCGATGAGCTGCGCGGCCGCTTCCTTAATAGCCCGGCCTTCGTCCGCACCGCGGACCGTGGCGGCGAATTCCACATTCGCCTCCACGTCCAACCAGGGAAAGAGTGTGGGTTGTTGAAACACCACTCCCCTATCAGTCCCGGGCCCGGTGATGTCCTCACCCTGTTTGTCATACACCGCGCCAGACGTCGGCTTTTCAAAGCCCGCGATGAGCTTAAGTAGCGTTGATTTACCGCAGCCACTGGGGCCCACCACGGCCAGGATTTGTCCTTCGGGCACGGTCAAAGAAATGCCGTCAATCGCCTGAACGGGATGTCCTTTATCCGAGTCAAAAACCTTGGATACATTAACAACGTGAACCATGATTACCTCTTATCATCGGACTTTTGGTCGGCAGACTTTTTGCCAAACGTGTCCCGATAAAACGGCCATTGTGTGGTCGCATCCACGTATTTCTTTTCCTCGTGTGCGCCGGATACCTCCGACTGTTGGGACAAGAAATCCGCCGTGTCATACAACGCATGTCCCAAAGATTTCAATTCTTCGGGCTGCCTATTGCCAGGGATATATTCCTGACCGGTGACTTGCCTTTGGCCGTCTTCTACCTTCATACCGGACTGGATAGAGACGGCCTCCACGTAGCCGGGATCGGCGTCGGCAGCTTTGGTGGTCACGTAATCCTGAAGTTTCAGCCACGTGTCCAGCACGCCGGCGTGTGTCTCAGCCCATGGGCGGGACACCATCGTCACGTTAAAGGTGGGGGCGCCCAACTTCGCTACATCCTCCGAGGTCAGGACCACGTGTCCGCCGTGCTCCTTCAAAGTCTGCAGGGTAGGGTCCCACACATACGCGGCCTCGATATCCGCCGAGGACCACGCGGCGGGCAGCTTATCCGGCGAGATATTCGTGATCGTCACATCACGAGACGGGTCCAATCCGGCATCCTCCAGCGCCTTCAGAAGGCTGTAGTGCGAGGTGGAAGAAAATGGCACCGCAATTTTCTTTCCCTTCAGGTCCTTAATGGACTTGGCGTTTTTCGCCACCAGCGCCTCCGTGCTACCAACAATGGTATTCACACGCGGCACAAGTACGTCCAAATCCAACGGGCTACTCAATGCCTTTGCCGCAGGAGTTGATCCGAGGCCACCCACATCAACCGATTGAGCCGCAAAACCCTGCACAATATCCTGACCCGTGGGATAACGCGCCCACTGCACATCCACATTCGGCAAGCAGGCATCCAAATATCCCTGGTCATACACGTAAAGATCCTGCAAAGGCGAACCCAAATAGGCGATCCTCAACGTTGCTGAATCCTCATTAACGTGTACCGGACACTCCGACGCCGAGGCTTTCGGCGTTGCCGGCCCACCCACACAAGCAGTCTGGGTAAACACAGTGCCTGCGGCAACCATCGTCGCCAGAGATACCTTCCAGGCGGCTGGTTTTATCGAGGTGTTCTTCGCGTGATTCATGATGAGTCTCTTTACTTGCCCACCCACGGGGTGCAGCGTCGCTCGAGGCGGATGAGTAATTGGTCAATAATAAGGGCCGTAATACCGATGACAATGATGCAGGCAATGGTGAGCGCCGTATCCAGCTGAGTTCCCGAGATATACGCCAGGCCACCAATGCCGGGGATACCGTCGTTCAATTCAGCAGCGACGATGGCGGACCACGCCAAGCCAGTACCGATGCGGATGCTGGTGATGATGTGTGGCAACGCCGCCGGGATGGTCACTCTGCGCAGAATCTGCAGGGAGTTGGCACCCAGTGTTTTTGCAGCGCGTATCCAATCTTGCTTGACGGACAGCACTCCGGCCAGCGTGCCCACAGCCACCGTGGGGAACACCGCGGCGAAGAGCAGGACCACCTTGGAGACGTCCCCAATGCCGAACCACACGATCAGCAGACCGATGTATCCGAGAGGAGGCAGAGCGCGCAGGAAGCCCAGGTAGGGTTCCACCACCGCGCGTGCATTAGCGGAGATACCCAGTAGCCATCCCAGGAGAACACCCACGATAGTTCCCGCGCCCACGCCCACGCCGATTCGCTGCAGCGTGGCGAGCAGGTGTTGCCACAGGTAATAGTCTTGAGCACCACAGCGCACGCGGCCCGTCTCGGACGTGGTGCACTGGTTGGTCACGATGAGCTGGTGAAACACATCAATCGGCGAGGGCAGCACCGTGGGGTTGATGTTCCCAAAGCGGGTGATGGCCCACCATGCAAGCAGGAACACCAGCACGCTGCCGATTTGAAGGACACGCCTGTGCGTCGTCAGTTTAAGAAATCGCTGGCGGGCACTGGGCGGGGCTTGGTCTGTGATCTCACGTCTCATATATGACTGGCTATGACTATTCTCAGCCCGGCGCGTGTCCGGCAAGGCTTGGGTAGTCATTCCTATACTCCTGCGGATGCTGGTTCTGGCTCAGAGTCAGGCGTGGAGTCTGCCCCTGCGTTCGACGCAGTATCAAACACAAACGGAGTGCGTCCTGCGTCCTCCTTCTCCGCGGCACCGACGTCTGGATCCTTGTGGTTCTTGACGCTCAAGCCCCGGTTTTGCAACGCGGGAACCAGGCCCTCGCCCACGTGCCAGGCCTCTTCCAGGTGTGGGTAGCCGGACAGGACGAAGTGGTTGATGCCGGCGTCCTTGTACTCGTTGAGACGCTCGGCAACCTGGTCATAGCTTCCGACCAGCGCCGTTCCGGCACCGCCGCGGATCAGGCCCACGCCCGTCCACAGGTTCGGGGCGATTTCCAGATCCCTGGCGTCCGTGCCGCGCGTGAAGGCCTTGCCCTTCTTGTGCAATTCTGATTGACGACGCTGACCTTCGCTCTGGCTCTTCGCCAAGCCTGCCTGAATCCGTTCCACCAATTCCGGATCGATCTCATCGAGGAGGCGCTGAGCCTCCGCCCAGGCTTCCTCTTCCGTAGGACGTGCGATGACGTGCACGCGCAGTCCGTATTCCAGGGTGCGGCCGTAGGCGGCGGCGCGCTCGGCAACATGGTCGATCTTGGCCTTCACGTCCTCGGGCTGCTCACCCCAGGTCAGGTAGACCTCGGCCTGTTGCGCGGCAACCTCAATTCCCGGGGCCGAGGATCCACCGAAGTAAATCTGCGGCACCACGTTGGGCCGCTTCGCAAGCTGCGCGTTTTCTACCTTTTCGTATTTTCCTTCCGTGGTGACCGGCTCTGACTGGGTCCACAGCTTCTGAGCCAGCTCCAGGGATTCATTGGCGCGCTCGTAACGCTCCTCCTTGGTGGTGAAGTCGCCGTAGGCGCGCTGCTCGTGATCCTCGCCACCCACAACCACGTTGAGGTTCAAGCGACCGTCGGACAAGTCCTGAAGGCTCTGGGTCTGCTGCGCCAGCAGCGGGGTGGAGATAAGACCCGGACGGTAGGCCACCAGGAACTTCAGGCGGGTGGTGCGGGCAATGAGGGCAGCGGCGGTAGTCCATCCCTCACCGCACCACAGGCCAGTGGGAACCAGGACGGACTCGAAGCCGTTGGACTCAGCCGAGAGAGCTAATTGGGTGAGGTAGTGAAGGTTTGTCTCTCGCTGACCGAAGGAAAATCCGGAGCCATGTCCGCCGTCTTCGATGGAGCGGGAGTCTCCGTAGGTGGGAAGGAACCAGTGCAAAGTGATGTCATGTGTTGAAGTCATGCCCCAAAGTAGACCACTTAGTCTATATCTGGCACCAGTGTTCAATTCATCGTGAAAATAAGTACACGCTAGCCACGCACAAATGCCTCGAAACGATCACTAATCCGCTGTGGCTCACGAGCCCACCGGTTATGACCCAACGTCTCCGGCAACTCCTCCACCTCGACAACCCCTGACGGCAGCGATTTCGCCAGGTTACGGCAGGATTCCAGGGTGCAGTCGGCGTCGTTACTAAAACGAGTCAACAGGACAGGGACGGAAATGCCCAGCTTCGCCGCTTCATAATCCAGGTCCTGATCCTCCAGCTTGTGGAGGCGGTTGGTGTGGACGTAACGATGCCACTCGCTAAAGTGCGCGCCCGATTGGCGGCCGTAGCCTGCCAGGTCCAGGCGGCCGGCGGGCTGGTAGCCGAAGATCTTCACCATCAGCCACATCCAGGACGTGCCCCAGCGCAGTCGCGCCGCGGCCTTGCCCTCGAAGCCGCGCCAGTGGGGGCTGCCGGCGCCCACGCCCATCATGCCGCGCACGCCCAGGGTGGTCGCTTCCTCGCGAGCCAGGAACAGGCTTGCCACCTGGCCGCCCATGGAGTGGCACAGCAGGTAGGTGGGATGATCCTCAGGCAGGTTGAAGTGCTTCTTTGCAGCACGGATGGTATCCGGGAAGTCCCCGGAGGCCATGTGATGGTATCCGAAGCGGTGCTTCTTGCTGGCCTCCGCAGTGGAGGAGCCTTGGCCGTGCAGCTCCCCAGTCACCACGGGGAAACCGCGGCTGGCGAGCTCTCGGGCGATGGGGTCGTAGTAGCGCGCGCCCACGCCCCAGCCGGGCCAGATGACTACGAGCGGTCGGGAATTTTCATCAGTGGACGCGGAGGACTTCTGGTTCAGCGGGCTAAAGAGGCGAAGCGTGGAGGTGGACTCATCCCACATGGTCAGTGGGAGCTGTTCCATCGTCACGGTGCTAGCCGCCGTTCTATCAGTGCTAGCCGCCGCATCGCTGGCGTTCTTGTCTTCTGGGTTATGTATAGGGCTATCAGCAGTCACTCTTGATATTGTGCCCTACGCGTACGCCCTCCGCTGTAAAAACAGCGAAGGACGTCAGTGCTTACACGTCCAGGAAGCGCACATCGCGGGCGTTGCGCGTGATGAAGCTACGGCGAGCAACAACATCATCACCCATCAGAATGCTGAAGAGCTCATCAGCGGCAGCCGCATCTTCCAAGGTCACCAGGCGCAGAGTACGCACGCTGGGGTCCATGGTGGTTTCCCACAGCTCCTTCGCGTTCATCTCGCCCAGGCCCTTGTAGCGCTGGATTCCGTCGTCCTTGTTGATCTTGCGACCAGCAGCCAGGCCTTCTTCCAACTGAGCATCGCGCTCGCGGTCGGAGAAGGCGAAACCTGGCTCTCCCTTGCTCCACTTCAGCTTGTAGAGCGGTGGCTGTGCCAGGTACACGTAGCCTTCTTCCACGAGTGGGCGCATGAAGCGGAACAGCAAGGTCAGCAGCAGGGTGGCGATGTGCTGACCGTCCACGTCGGCGTCGGCCATCAGCACAATCTTGTGGTAGCGCAGCTTCTTGATGTCGAACTCGTCGTGAATGCCGGTGCCCAGTGCGGTGATGATGGCCTGGACCTCGTTGTTCTTCAGCACCTTGTCCATGCGCGCCTTCTCCACATTCAGGATCTTTCCGCGCAGCGGCAGGATCGCCTGGTACATGGAGTCACGTCCGGACTTAGCGGAACCACCTGCAGAGTCACCCTCCACAATGTAAAGCTCGGACAGCTTCGGATCCTTCGAGCGGCAGTCGGCCAGCTTTCCGGGCAGTCCACCCAGGTCGGACGCAGACTTGCGGCGCACCATATCGCGGGCCTTGCGCGCGGCATCGCGAGCGTGCGCAGAGGCCACGGCCTTCGTGATGATCGCCTTCGCTTCAGCCGGGTTAGCATCCAGCCAGTCGGACAGGTGCTCGTTGACCGCGCGCTGCACGAAGCCCTTCACTTCGGTGTTGCCCAGCTTCGTCTTTGTCTGACCCTCGAACTGTGGGTCTCCCACGCGCACGGAAATCACCGCGGCCAAACCTTCGCGAACATCGTCACCGGTTAAGTTGCTTTCCTTCTCCTTCAGCAACTTGTGCTCGCGGGCATAGCGGTTCATCAAGGAGGTCAGTGCTGCGCGGAAACCTTCCTCGTGCGTGCCGCCCTCAAACGTGTTGATGGTGTTGGCGAAGGTGTGCACGGACTGTGAGTAGCCGTTGTTCCACTGCAGAGCAACCTCTACCTCGTGATCCTCGCCTTTGGCTTCGAAGGAGATGATCGACGGATGGATCTGCGTCTTCTTGCGGTTGATGTGCTCCACATAGTCCTTCAGACCTTCTGGGTAGTGGAACGTCCGCGTGCGCGGGCCCTTCTTCTTCTCTTCCTCTTGGGCCTTTTCCTCAGCGGACTTCGGTGCCTCGGCATCCTCAGCCGCAGCATCCAGAAGATCCTTCTCCGCAGCATCCTCGCGCAGGTCGGTGAGGTTGATGGTCAGTCCCTTGTTCAGGAACGCCATCTCCTGCAGGCGCTTCGCCACGGTATCGAAGTTAAAGACCGTGGTTTCAAAAATCTCCGCATCCGGCCAGAAGCGCTGCTTGGTTCCGGTGCCCTGGGCCTTCTTCACCTTCTGCAATTCCGCGGGCACGGCCATAGTGAACTCCTGGTGCCACAGGTAACCATCGCGCTTGATGTCGGTCTCCACACGGGTGGACAGGGCGTTCACCACGGAGATACCCACGCCGTGCAGACCACCGGAGACGGCATAAGAGTCCGAGTCGAACTTACCGCCAGCGTGCAGCTGCGTCATCACAACCTGCACGGTCGGCGGGCCGGACGGGTGGTTCTCCACGGGGATGCCGCGGCCGTTGTCCTCCACTTCCACGGAGCCATCCTTGTGCAGGGTGACAGAGACCGTGTCCGCGTAGCCTGCCATGGCTTCGTCCACGGAGTTATCGACGACCTCCCAGATCAGGTGATGCAAGCCACGCTCGCCGGTGGAGCCGATGTACATACCCGGACGCTTACGAACGGCCTCCAGGCCCTCCAGGATGGTGATCGACGACGCACCATAATTGCTCTTAGCTGCTTCAGCCACGTGGATTAACTCCTTGAAATTGCAATAGAAACTCCGCCTATTCTATCAGCTATCCAAAATCATCACGCGGACCACGGCCCTTCACACGCAGCTTCCCGTAACTGCGCATCCGGTTGTTCGGTCCCAGTATTTTCACCTCCGCCACAACGTCCGGCCCCACCTTCCGCGCGATCGATTGCAGCACCCGCGTCTGCATCAGCCGCAGGTTTGTAGCCCAGCTAGTGGAATCGCACTGCACCGTCAGCTGCATGGTCTTATCGTCATAGCGCGTGGGCGTGGTGTGCTGAGCCACCTGCTCCCCCACCAGCTCCGGCCATGCATTCATGATCTGCCCCACGGAGATCTTCTTGCTCCACCGCTGCTCACGCACCAGATTCGTCAGCAGATCCCCCGCCCGCGCAGGGTCGCGATACCGGGTATCCGCCCGCCCATCCAGCCGCGTGGGCCGCCGCCATACCTTATTCTGCGTGGTCGTTGTTCTATTTTTTACCCCCGACGCCCAGCGTTCCCTCCTCCGCTTCGCGACCGAACTTTCACCGACATTGCGAGCGCCCGCTGCGCGGATGGCACCCAGCGCCTCGGACACCAAATCCCCAGGAAAGGGCTGTAATGCCTGGTCAGCCCGCTCAAAGGACTGCGGTTCCTCGTGAGCTGGCTGGGTAGGTGTGTTCATGTCCGACATACTCCACAGTGTAGTCGGCACGTCCTACACACCCTGCGCTGCGCACCCGCCCTCACTCCTCCGGAGACTCTGTGGACGCCTCCGGAGTCAGCGTAGAAATGCGCCCCTCCTCCGTCACCACAGCCTCCACCGAATAGAAATGAGCGATACTGCGCAGGTCAGCGGGAATATCCTCATCCACCGCCGCCGTAATCAACACCTGTTCTGCCCCGTCCAGCAGATGAACCAGCTGCTGCCGGCGCCCCGTGTCCAGCTCCGCAAACACATCATCCAAAATCACAATCGGCTCCGCCCCATCACCCTGCTGCATAAAAAACGCAGCAAGCCGCAAGGACAACGCAAAAGACCAGCTCTCACCATGGCTCGCATAGCCCTTCGCCGGCTGCGTGCCCAGCATCAACACCACATCATCCCGATGCGGACCCAACAGCGTGGTCCCCCGATCCAACTCCTGGGAACGCTTCGCCGCAAACCCCTCCAACAGCACGGCTTCGGCAATATCGGGAGACAACAACGCCGGCTCCACATCAGGCTTCGATTCCCCCAAGTGCACTCCCACATCGTGAAGCTGGGCGTCGATGGTAGAGGAATACGCAAGATGCGCCGGGCGGGACTCGGGCGCCAAACGGTGATACGTTTCCTGCAGGTGAGGGGCGATATCGTGCACAATCTGCACACGCGCGGACATCAGCTGACCGCCCAACGCCGCCAGCTGCGCATCCCATACCTCCAGCGTAAAATCATCCGGCTCGGGGGACTTCAGCAGGGCGTTACGCTGCCGCAGCACCTTGTCATACTCGGACTTCACGCCGGCCAGACGCGGGTAACGCGCCACCATAATCGTGTCCAGAAACGACCGACGCTGCTCCGGCTCACCCCGCACTAACGCCAAATCCTCCGGCGAGAACAACGTGGTGCGCACAATCCCCAACAAATCGCGCTGCGACGGCATCGCCGTGCGATTGATGTGCGCCTTGTTCGCCCCATGAGGTCGAATCGCCAGCGACGCCGTCAATTCCCGCCCGTCATTGACCGCCGTGGCGGAGACCTTCGCCACCGACGCCTGCTCTCGCACCAGGGCGGCGTCCGAATTAATCCGGTGGGAACTTAAGTGCGCCAGGTAGCCCAAGGCCTCCACGATGTTGGTTTTCCCGTGGCCATTGGGGCCCGAAAACACGCTCACACCAGGGTGAAGCTCCAGGTCGAGCTGAGCCCAGGAACGAAAATCGGCGAGCTGAACACGGCGAACATACATCGGGCGTTAGCGTGCTTTCAGGCAGGGCACAAGGATCACAGCCGCGCCTTAACCCGGAAGGCGGACGGGCATCAGCAGGAAGGTGAAGTCCGTGTCCGGGGTCGCGAAGTTGCCTTCCTCATCCGCCTGCGGAAGCTCCGCTGGCTCGGGAACCATGATGGCAGGGCGCGACGGCAGCGTGAATCCGAAGAACACACGCGGCGTGGACATCACGCTCAACCCATCACGCAAGTACGTGGGGTTAAACGCGATGGACAGCGGCTCGCCAGCAAACGCGCAGGGGAGGGTTTCCGTGGCGGTACCGACTTCGCCACCACCGGCGGACAAGACCACCTTGTCGGCGTCGAAATCCATCTTGATCTGGGAGTTTCGATCGGACATCAGCGCCACGCGGCGAATGGCTTCCAACAGTGGGCCGGACTCCACCGTGGCGATGGACTTGTGTGTGGTCGGCAGCAGAGGGCGGACCTGGGGGAACTTCGCATCCAGCAAGCGCGTGGTGGTTCGGCGCGTGTCCGTGGAAATGCCCAGCAGGCCGTCCTGGCCAATGTCCTCACCCGAGCCCGCTGCGATTTCGATCGGGTCGGTGTAGTGAGGGTCCAGCGAGCGTGCGGCGTCGCTCAACGTCTTGGCAGGGATCAACAACTCGGCCTGCGCGGAGGCATCAGCAGGGTTCCAGGTGAAGGTCCTGAGCGCCAAGCGATAACGGTCCGTAGCAGCGGCGACTACCTGCTCGCCGTCGATCTCCAGGTGCACACCCGTCAGCATCGGAAGCGTGTCATCTTTGCCGGCGGCGATGGCAACCTGGCCCACCACCTCGCTGAACAGGTGTGGGTCGATCGTGCCGGTGACGCGTGGGATTTCCGGCAGCACCGGGTAGTCCTCGATGGTCATGGCGGGCAGCTCGAAGCGGGAGTTACCGGAGGTGACCAGCACCTTTGTGCTGTTGTACTCCATGGTGATCGGCTTATCGGGCAACGATCCCACAATATCTGCGGCCAACTTACCGGCCACCAGGATGCGGCCAGGGACATCCACCTGGGCATTGATGCGAATCTTGTTGGAGGTCTCCCGGTCAAAGCCGGACAGCTCCAAGCCCTCATCGCTGGCCTCGATGAAGATGCCCTTCAAGACGGGTTGAGTTGGCTTCGCCGGCAGGGATCGGGCGATCCAGCTTAAAGCGGATGCCAAGTCATCTTTAGGAACGATGAACTTAACGTCGTTGGGCTCCATGTAACTGGTCTACTCCCTTGATGTGATGGTGCTTCTCTTGCGTGCGTCGTGCGTTCGGTGGACCTGTGTCCGTCTGTGACTCGGTCGCGTGATGCACGTGTTACCCCGCCATTATTCCACACACCTCTTTCTGTTGTTTAAGGAGATTTATAGAACCAGTAGTTTCAGTAGGCGGTGTGGAATCTGTGGGAAACCCTTGTTTGTGCAGTGTAGCCGGGGCGGGCGCTTGTAGAAACACGGTGCACTTGCCTGTGGATAACTTGGGGCCCCTGTGGATAACTCAGTGGGGTGGGCAATTATCCACAGGATAGGCACAAGACAGTGCGCATCTGAGGGGTAGTTATCCACAGATCGGACGGTGAATTACATTTCTGTTATGCACGTATCGGCCTGTGGAGGGCGGTGTTCGAGTGATATTCGATCGATGTTCACCCCACAGTTAAATTACAAGATTGTAATTACACCTGTGGAAAACCCTGTGGAATTGTGGATAACTGTGGATAGGTGGGTAAACACTCAGGTCATCACCGTGTGACTTATCCACAGTTTGCCTGTGGATAAGTGTGCATAATTGTGGATAACTGTGGAAAAGTTGGGGTGTGCGGGGCACGGTGTGGCCTCGAACAGGGGTTATGCGAGTGTGTGTTCGATAATGATGTGCGGACCGCGGCGCCGCGCGGCGGCGCGCGGCGGCGCGCGTGCGTCCGGCCTCCCCGCCTACGCCCGCGCCCGAGACTTCACTCGCGTCAGCAACTCCTGCACCTGATCGAAGGTCTTCTTGTCCTCCGTGATGGATTCCCTGATGCGGCGCTCGGCGTACATCACCGTGGTGTGGTCGCGTCCGCCGAAGGACGCTCCCAGCTTTGGCAGGGACAGCTCCGTCAATTCGCGGCAGAGGTACATCGCGATCTGGCGGGCGTACACCAGGTGCTTCGAGCGCCCCTTCCCCGTCAGCTCTTCCAAGGTCAGGTCAAAGTACTCGGCCACGGCCTCAATCACCACCTGCGGATTCACCTCTACCTCGTCCGGCAGGATGTCCTGAAGTGCAATTTTCGCGTTGGCCACGCTCATCTCCTGGTTTTCCAGGGAGCAGTAGGCGATGACGCGCGTCAGCGCTCCTTCCAGCGCACGGATGGAGCGATCGTAGCGCTCCGCGATCATGATCTTCACGTCTTCGGGAAGCATCATCTTTTCGTGCTTGGCTTTGTTAGTAAGGATGGCCATGCGTGTTTCCAGGTCTGGGCTGGTCACGTCGGTAATCAGCCCGCCTTCGAAGCGTGTGCGCAGGCGATCTTCCAGCGTGGTGAGGCGCATGGGCGGACGGTCGGAGCTCAACACAATCTGCTTACCAGCTTGGTGCAGTGCGTTGAAGGTGTGGAAGAACTCCTCCTGGGTGGACTCTTTGCCTTCCAGGAATTGGATGTCGTCCACGATCAGCATGTCGAGGCTGCGGTAGCGGCGCTTGAAGGCCTCGCGAGTGTCGTTGGCGATGCTGTTGATGAAGTCATTGGTGAGCTCCTCGGTGGAGGTGTACATCACCCGCATCTCGGGCCGCAGCTCCAGCGCGTAGTGCGCGATGGCGTGCAGCAGGTGCGTTTTGCCCAGTCCCGATTCGCCCCAGAGGAACAGCGGGTTGAATCCCTTGGCGGGTTGCTCAGCGACGGAGCGGCAGGCGGCTGCGGCGAATTGGTTGGAGGATCCCACCACGAAGCGCTCGAAAGTGTAGTCCGCGTTGAGCCGTGGATAGTTGGGATTCTTCTTAATCTGCTGGCCGTCTTCACCGAACACGGGCGTGCTGGGTTTCGGCGCTGCGGGCTTGTGACCTGCTCGTTCTTGGTTTTTGGGCAGGGCAGACCAATCCAATGCCTGCTGCTCGCCCCGCGGCGATTCATCACTGGCGAGGCTAGGGAGGCCGAATAGTTGCGGGTCGTCGGAGGGTCCGTTGTGATTTTTTTCTCCGACGCCGGCCTGCCGCCTACCAGCGCCCTCCCCCTGCGAGGCGGAGGTTGCGCCGGCTTCCTGCGCGTTCTGTGAGGACGGGGTGCGTCCTTGTCCGCTGTAGTCGTCCTCTTCGCGCTGGTGCTGGTGCTGTGCGGAAGCGCTGTGTGTGCTGTGCTCGGTGTGATCAGTGTTTGTGTCCGCGCTGTCGTGCTCGGTGCCGTGGGCGTCGGCGCTTCCTACCTCTTCTTCGGAGATCGCCATGATGACGTGCATCCCGAGTTTTTGGTCCAGGACGTCCCGAATCTGGGGGGCCAAAGTGCGTTCGATTTCTTCTTTGGCCCACCGAGTAGGGGCAGTGAACACCGCCACGGTGTTGACAAGTGCCAGCGCCTTAATTTGCCGGATGAGGCCGCGCTGTTTGGCCGAGAGCTTGGGATATCCGCTGGTAGAGCCATCGTGGGGAGCATTGGTCCACTCCTGAACGATGGCAGTCCAGATGCTTGGGAAGTGCTGGTTCAGGTCAGCATGCTGGTCGTTGGACATGGCGCTCTTTCTTTTCAGGGGTTGTACACGGGATAGTACACAGGCAGTTTTTCGGGTTATCCTGCGTTTCCCCAGAGTTGTGCACAGCTGTGGATAACTGTTTTCCACAAGATACACCCAAAATACAGCCTTCCTGTGGATAACTCTAAAACCGCTGGTAAACGCCTTTGACCTGCGAAGATTAAACCTAAAGTAAGGGTTTAGGGTTCGGGGGTAGAAAAGTTATCCACAGGAGGCGTGAGGTTTTGCACAGCTCGTGGGGAAATTGTGCAGGACACTGCACAGGAACCGCAGATCACCACACAGGATTCTGCCCGCTGGACAGATTTGGTCATCGGGGGTGTGCGGGCGTATCATTGAGCGGTCGATTGCAATTCCTGTGCACACCCTGCATCGGATTGCGCGCGGGCCTCGCGGATAGTCACTATCCAGCGTTTGTGAGATCGGCCCGCTGAATTGTCCATCATCGTCGGAAAAAGGAGTGAAGTACCGTGGCTAAGGGCAAGCGTACTTTCCAGCCAAATAACCGTCGCCGTGCTCGCGTACACGGCTTCCGTACCCGTATGCGCACTCGCGCTGGCCGTGCAATCGTTTCTGCACGTCGTCGTAAGGGCCGTAAGTCCCTGACTGCTTAAGGTAGTTGGTACTCCCCCGCTGTCGCCCTCCGCACTGGAGGGCGATGCGGGGGATTTGGCGTATGTGATGCGTGTTCATCCCACACCTGTCACTTCGCGTCTGTCACTTTGTGCCCGTCACTCTAAGGATTGAACATGCTCCCTCCACAACACCGGCTTCGCTCCACCGCGGCGTTCGGCCGGACCGTGAAGAAGGGTCGCAAAAAGGGCTCGGCCACTGTGGTGGCGTACACCCTCGTGGATAAAACGAGCGTCGCGTCCGTGGGGGGCCCGCGCGTGGGCCTCATCGTGTCCAAGGCTGTGGGAAATGCGGTGGCTCGTCACCACACGTCCCGCCTGCTGCGCCACGCCAGCGCAGAGGCCCTCCGCTCCTTGGATATTCCTACGGGCGCCCACATCGTTCTTCGCGCCCTCCCCGCCAGTGGGAACGCGACGTATCAGGAGATTAAGGCAGATGTGCACAGCTGCATCCGGCGGAGCTTGTAACCGCTCCGGTGAGCCGCGCGATGCCTACGCTGAGCACACCGCCATCGACGGCGACGGCGCTCCTGCGGCGCGCCGGTTGATCCTTTTTTACCAAGAGCACTTGTCAGGCCTTAAGATGGGTTCGACGTGTCGTTTTGATCCGACGTGCAGCAACTACGCCCTGACGGCGTTCACCCGTCACGGGTTTCTCAGAGGAGCTGTGCTGACGGTCAAGCGCTTGGCTCGTTGTGGGCCGTGGCATCCGGGCGGTTGGGACCCCGTTCCTCCTCGCCGCACACAACGGCATTAATTCACTATTGATTACAACTAGGAGGCACCGTCACCCGTGCTGAATTTTGTTTATTACCCCATCTCCGCGGTGCTGTGGTTCTGGCACAAGGTATGGAGCCTTGTTCTTGACCCAGCGTCCGGCGTAGCGTGGGCGCTGTCCATCATCTTCCTGGTGTTCACCATCCGTATCCTCTTGGTGAAGCCTATGGCCAATCAGATGCGCTCGGCCCGCAAGATGGCCGAGTTCCAGCCGAAGATGCAGGCGCTCCAAGCTAAGTACAAAAACGATCGCCAGACTCTGGCTCTGGAGATGCGCAAGCTGCAGAAGGACATGGGCGTGAACCCTCTGGCCTCCTGCCTCCCGATGCTGGTTCAGTTCCCTATCTTCATTGGTCTGTTCCACGTGCTGCGCTCCTTCAACCGCACCGGCACCGGTACCGGTCAGCTGGGCATGACCATCGAGGAGACGCGTAACACCGGTAACTACGTGTTCTCCGTTCAAGATGTGCAGTCCTTCCTGGACGCCCGCCTGTTCGGGACGCCACTGTCTGCGTACATCTCCATGGCCGAGGAAAACTACGGCGCCTTCGCGGCCGATGGCTCCGTGGACTTCACCCGCACCAACATCATCCTTCTGATCGTTCCGATGATGCTGATCTCCGCTGTGCTGATGCACTTCTCCGCGCGCATGTCTCTGGATCGCCAGAAGGCTCGTCAGGCTGCTAACCCCAACAAGACCCCTCAATCCGCCCAGATGCAGATGCAGATGGACATGATGCAGAAGATGATGCTGTGGGTCATGCCTGTCCTGTACCTGTTGGGTGGCTTCATGTGGCAGGTGGGCCTGGCAACCTACATGCTGGCTAATAACACGTGGACCTTCGTGCAGCAGAAACTGCTGTTCGACAAGATGGATCGCGAGGAGGCTGAAGAGCGCGAGGCTAAGGCCGCTGCAAAGCGCACCTCCGCTCCTCAGGTTGGTGTTCGCCCGAACAACCCGAAGAAGAAAAAGAAGAAGTAGCCTCGCCCCTACTCCCCCCGCCCCGACGCTCACCGCGAGCATCGGGGCGGTTTTCTTTTTCGCGTTAGGAATGAGCGCCAACCGGCACTAGAATGTTTCACGTGAAACATCCAGATGCAGCCGCACAGATTTTCGGGGATCGGCTCCCGCTTGCGGTCCGATACGCTGAACTGTTGGAGACTGTCGCTACCGAACGCGGCTTGATCGGCCCGCGGGAAGTACCGCGGATCTGGGACCGTCACATCCTCAATTCCGCCGTCCTCTCCGAGGCAATCGACGCCGGCCTCCGTGTCATTGACGTTGGATCGGGAGCCGGTCTTCCGGGTATCCCGCTGGCCATTGCACGTCCCGACCTGACGGTGCAACTGTTGGAGCCCCTGCTCCGCAGGACGACGTTCCTGAACGAAGTCGTCACTGAGCTTGAGTTGGATAATTCGGAAGTCATCCGCGGCCGCGCCGAAGACAAGGACACCATTGCTCAGCTGGGCGGTGCGGACATTGTCACCTCTCGCGCTGTCGCACCTCTGGGCAAGCTTGTTCAGTGGTCTTTGCCTCTGGTGAAGAAGGACGGCGACATGAGGGCGCTGAAGGGTTCGAGTGTTGCAGACGAAATTGAACGAGATGCCTCGATCATCAAAAAGGCCGGCGGCGGACAGCCTAGGGTCCTGGAAGTGGGCGCGAAGACTCTCGCGGAGAGCACCCATGTGGTCGTGGTTCCGCGGATCAAGTAATTCACTCGAACGTCTTTTCACGTAGTCTCGCGGTTGTAGGGGCTAGAACATAGAATAGAGTTCTCTTCACACCGCGATGTTTCACGTGAAACATTGGCTGGGATAACGGAACGCTGGGCGTCGGATATTAAAGGACGAAATACGGCGTTGAACACACGCACGACGAGCATGACAAGGACGGAGATGGCTGAGATGGAGTGGGACGATACGCCCATCGCGCGCGCGGCGCGACAGGCGGCGAAGCTGCAGAATACGTCGCGGCTGAAGCTCGAGCGGCCGGAGCGATGCCGCACAATCACCATCGCCAATCAGAAGGGCGGCGTGGGTAAGACCACGTCTACGGTGAATCTGGCGTGGGCGCTGGGGCTGCACGGCCAGAAGGTGCTGGTGATCGACCTGGATCCGCAGGGCAACGCCTCCACTGCCCTGGGCGCAGAGCACCGCATGGGCACTCCGTCCAGCTACGAAGTGCTCATCGGTGAGATCACGGCTGCCGACGCGATCCAGCAGAACGAGGTCAACCAGAATGTGTACTGCATTCCGGCGACGATCGATCTCGCGGGAGCCGAAATTGAGCTGGTCTCTATGGAGCTCCGTGAGTACCGGCTGGTCGAGGCTTTGAACGAGGAGTTCATCGACGAATACGGGTTCGACTACATCTTCATCGACTGTCCCCCATCGCTGGGGCTGCTGACCATCAACGCGATGACCGCAGTGAATGAAGTGATGCTGCCGATCCAATGTGAGTACTACGCGCTGGAGGGTGTGGGTCAGCTGCTGAACAACATCACGATGATCCGGCAGAACCTGAATCCGGAACTGCACATCTCTGGCGTGCTGTTGACGATGTATGACGGTCGCACGAAGCTGTCCGAGCAGGTGTCCGACGAGGTGCGTAACCACTTCGGTTCCGTGGTCCTGGACAACCATATCCCTCGGTCCGTCAAGGTGTCCGAGGCACCGGGCTACGGGCAGACCGTGCTGCAATACGATAGCGGGTCGCCGGGAGCGCTCGCCTACTTCGACGCCGCCGTGGAGTTCGCACAGCGCGGCGACTACCTGCCAACAGAATCCACTGCCCCAATCGGCATTGCACCGGAACTACACAAGGAGATGATCTAACACATGGCCACGTCCAAAAAACCAGCCATGCCGAACATGGGTGGCACGATAGGGTCAGAGGCCAAGCGTGGTGGATTGGGGCGCGGACTGGCGTCTCTGATTCCTACCGGCGATCAGAAGCCTCGGTTGGGTCACGGTGCGGCCGACATTATTTTGGGGCCGTCGGGGGCTACAGGCGGTGGTTCATCTGATTCCGCCCGGGGCGCTTCGAAACGTAACAGTGACAAAGCAGGTGCTGCGGACAAGGGTGGGGCGCGCGGAGCTGAGAAGGGTGAGAATTCCCGTTCTCGGGTGTCCGATGGAGCGCGTGGTGGAATGCAGGACGCGAAGGTGTCGGCGACAGCGTCCGGGAAGGGAGGAGCTACGGGTGCTGACGAGGGTGCCGGCGCTGCCGGGGCAACCAACGAGTTCGGCGCCACGTACCAAGAGTTACCGTTGGCCTCCATCCGCCCGAACGCCAAACAGCCGCGCAGCAACTTCGACGAGGAGGCGCTCGCCGAGCTGGTACACTCCATTCGTGAGTTCGGTGTGATGCAGCCGATCGTGGTGCGCTACTCCCCCGATGGTTCGACGGACTTTGAACTCATCATGGGTGAGCGTCGCTTCCGTGCGTCCAAGGAAGCGGGCCTGGATGTTATCCCCGCCATCGTGCGCGAAACCGATGACTCCGCGATGCTGCGTGACGCCCTGCTGGAGAACATCCACCGCGCACAGCTGAACCCCCTGGAAGAGGCCGCTGCTTACCAGCAGCTATTGGAAGAGTTCGGCGTGACCCAAGCGCAGCTTGCCGAGCGCATCGGACGCTCCCGTCCCCTCATTACCAACATGATCCGATTGCTGCAGCTGCCGGTGGCGGTCCAGCGCCGGGTCGCAGCAGGCGTGCTTTCCGCTGGTCACGCGCGTGCGCTGCTGGGGGTGAAGGTCGGGGCGGATGCTCAGGAACGGTTGGCGTTGCGTATCGTGGCCGAGGGTCTGTCTGTTCGTGCGACCGAAGAGGCAGTGACGGCGTTGAACCGTACAGGGGGCGAGCAGGCCACGCCGAAGCGGAAGGCCACCACGCGGCAGCTTCCGGCTGATGTTCGGCAGTGGGCGGATGACTTCGGCGATGCGCTGGACACCAAGGTGAGCGTGCAGATGGGCAAGAAAAAAGGCAAGATTGTTGTAGAGTTCGGAGGCCCCGAGGACTTCGAAAGAATAATTGAGCTTATCAATTATTCGAAGAATAACTAATGAATCCCCAGACTATAGGAGAATAATCTATGGCGAACACCGTCGATCAGGTCATCAACGATCGCAGGGCGGTCCGCAAGTTCTCGTCGGAGTCTATCTCCGATGAAGTTCTTGACCGTATTGTGAACCTTGCGCTGGAGGCGCCGAGCGCTTTCAACTCCCAGCTTCGGGATATCGTAGTCGTTCGCGATCAGGAAGTGAAACAGGCTATCTATGACGCGGGCAAGCAGCAGCAGTTCCTGGATGCTCCCGTGGTGTTCGTTTTCGTCGGACGCTCCGAGAAGCTCCCAGAGGACGCCAACGAGATTCTCGGCGCCGACAGAGCTGAATTTGTTGCCGGTTACTTGAAGGACAAGACCCCACAGTTCCTGCGCGAGGCTGGCCTGAAGGATGCGTCTCTGGCAGCTGCGTTCCTCATGATCGCCGCTCAGAACGAAGGCGTGGCGACCTCCCCCACCACTGGCTGGGATGAGCAGGGAGTCAAAGAGGCCGTCGGAATCGGTGACCGGGACGACCGTTCGATCGCGTTGGTTATTGCTGCTGGTTACCCAGCTGAGGAGCCTGCTCACCCGGGCCGCGCGGCGAATCGTCGAGTGAACGATCGCTACTAAGCCGGCGGCATTGCCGACTCTTCGGCTCCGGCCGCATGGGTCCGGCTGCTCGGATCCGGCTATTTAGCGGGCGATGGTGTATGGCCGCTGGCTGACTGCGGCGGGGACGCTAGCGTTGCCGGCGCCCAATGTTTCACGTGAAACATTCGAAAAAGTTCAATCCTGCACCCATGGGCGTCCCGCAGGGATACTATGGGCGCAGACGCATACGCAGCAGCCCGCGAGCACAAGAAGAGAACCGCAGTGGCAACCAGTGGCGCCAGAACGCACGTGACGGCGCCACACGGTTGACGCTTCAGTCCGGAAGGGAGGTGGGATGGAACTCAGCATCCGCGGTATCCGCTATGACACGGCGCGGGACATTGAGTCCACGGCGCTGTCGAGCATGTTTTGGCAGATTCCCCATAGTGACGCCAACATCTGTGACAGCATTGAGGATCCACAATTTGAAAAAGAATTGTGGATCCAACGCGTCCTCATGGAATGGGGCACGTGTGCCTACACAGCCTTCGTCTCCACCGGAGACGAAGGATCCACTCCCCTCCCGGCCGCGACTGTGGTGTTTGCGCCGTGCAACTACCTCCCAGGCAGCGGAGCCTTGCCCACCGCTCCGGTGTCCCCCGATGCGATCCTCATCACCAACGTGTACGTGGCTCTGCCGTACATGGGGCTCTACCTCGAGCATCGCCTGATCGACACCGTCCTGGAGGAAGCCAAACGCCGCGGCGTGAAAGCTGTCGAAGCATTCGCGCGCGCAGAGGACCTTGACCATTCCCTGGTCGAGGAGTTGATGAACGCCGGGGAGAAGGCCGGCACAGACCCCGCCGCAGGCGGCGTCGATACGCATGTGGGTACGCAGCAGGAGACAGCAACGCCGACGTTCTTCGCGGAGGCATACGGGGGCTGGGAGCCGCCGCAGGAGTCCGCGGCGAATGAGAAGACCAGCACGCAGCTGGAGCACGCGCCGATGCTGTCCGAGGACATCCTGGAGGAGCAGGGCTTCACTGTGGTGAAGGCGCATCCGCGGTTCCCCCGATACCGCAAGGAGATCGATGCGGGTGCCGGACTATTCGGCCGCGTGGAGGCGGATGACCACGAGCATCTGACCGGCCGCGAGGCCCTTGGTACCGTCATGGGTGGCCGCGCGCACCGCACGCCGCAGCCCACCTTCCTGCGCCTTGGCGATGATCGACTCTTCCGCCGCTAGACTGTAGGCCATGTCCCCCTCCCCAGCCGCTTCCGCTGCTACCCCTGCCAGTGACGCCCTCGATCGTCTTATTATCCGCGACGCCAAAGCCTCCGACCCCCCAGCCGGCACCATCATCGTGCTGGACGATCACACGGGCAGCCTGACGGCCTGGGCGATGGAGCGCGTAAAAGCCTGGGGCAGCGGGGCCGTGCTGGTCCGCTGCCGCGATCTGAGGGAGGCTCGGGCGGTGGAACGGCTCGCTGAGGCGCAGAGCGCTGAGGCGCAGAACAATGAGGCGCAGAGCGCTGACGTGCCCGTGACGATCGCGGGCCTGGACGGCGCCCCGGGGAGCCTGGAAGAGTTCTTAGCCACCCACGTGAAACAACAGCCGGTCCTGGCGATCGGCCGCCTGCCGAAGGCCCTAAGCGCGCTGGAGGAATGGGCCACCGGCTGCGCACGCCACGGCGTGCCCCGCCTCATTCTGGGCGGTGTCAACAAACACATGACTAAGTCCATGAACGCGGTGATGGAGCGTTTCTTCTCCGTGGTGCATGGCTTGCGAGGCAAAGGTAAGAACCGTTGCCTGGAGGCAACGGTTCCGAAAGATGGAGTCCAGGCCTACGAGCCTGCAACGCAGCGGTACTGCGGGGCAACGCTGCATGGCCACGGCGGAGTGTTCTCAGGGGCGAAGCCAGACCGTGGAGGCCAGGCTCTGGCGGCAGCTGCACTGCAGTGGCTCGAACGCGCAGGCACTATCCGCGATGGAAGCGGGAGTGGCACCGGCAACGGCAGCAGCACCAGTGATGGCAACGGCGCAAGCGGTGCCGGGCGCAGTCACCTGAATATCGTGGATCTTGGATGTGGAAATGGGACTGTGACGGCGGCGATGCTGGCGTCGGGTCACACGGGGATGAGGATCGCGGCGACGGATGTGGATCTGGATGCGGTGCTGTCGGCGTCGGGGGCGATGGAGGGCAACAGCGCGGTGACGGTCACGTGGGACGACGCAGCGGGCGCGCTGGAGGCCGAGACTCAAGACCTGGTGCTGCTCAACCCGCCGTTTCATGAAGGCACCCGCATCGACCCCACCCTGGTGCAGCCGCTGCTGGATGCGAGCGCGCGGCTGCTCAGGCCCGGTGGGACGCTGCTGTTCGTGCACAATGCGCACCTGCGCTACCGGCCCGTGGTGGAACAGCGTTTCGGTACGGTGATTCAAGTGAGCCGGGACGCTACGTTCACTGTGCTGGAGGCGACGCGCTAGCTGCCCGCTCAGGGGCCGCTGGCGCGCGGGAGTTAGCAGTGTGCGCACTGGCGTAGGCCTGCACTAGCCGCTACTTGTGGGTGCCCTCGGCCTTCAGAATGTCCGCGAAGTTGAACGTGCCGGTGGCGTGGACGTCCTTGTCCATGAGGTAGAGGCGCTTCACGGAAACCACGATGGCCTCGGCGATCTTGTCGCGCATCGCGGGATCCGTGAGGACGTTCAGGTCCCCCGGGTTTGTCATATAACCAGGCACCACCTGCACGGCAGGCATGCCCGTCAAGCGCAAAATATCCCAGGTGCGGCCATGGTTAAAGCAGTTTTGAAGCGGGGTTCGGGCGCAGATCTCGCGCTGGATGAAACCGCTGAGCCGCTCGCCCACCAGGGAGGAATAACCATTGAGTGAACCGAAGTAGAAGGACGCCACGCCGTGCGCTTTCTCGTTCGGATAGATGTCGGCCTTGAGGGAGATCAACAAGTCCGCACCGAACGCGTTGGCGATATTCGCCCTGTCCTGAGAGGACGGATCCGCGGAGCGGGGCCGGGAAATGATGGTCTCCATGCCTGCGGCAATCATGCGGCCCTCGATGCGGCCGGCGAGATCCCACAGGATTTCCTCCTCGGTGACCTGACCGAAGGGGCCCTGGGCAGTGTAGCCCGTGTTTGAGCCACCCAACGCCGGGTCAATCACAACGCGCTTACCGGACAGCTGAGGGCCGGACGAGCGGATCTGTTCCTTCTCACGAATGGACTGCGGGGAGCCGCCGGTGATGCGACGCCCCAGGTAGGACAGCGCACGGAGAGTGTCCGGGCCCACTACCCCATCGGCCTTCAGGGCATAATCCGTCTGATAGGCAACCACCGCATTGTGGGTGCTGGTGCCGAAGTGGCCATCCACCCGGGAGGTGTAGAAACCCAGATCATGAAGCTGCGTTTGAAGCTGGGTGACATCGTCGCCCACCAGCTGGTTGGTGTTCAAGGACAGCACGCGGGCGCCCAAGGTGTAGGACGCCTCCCGCAGGGCACGCAGCGTTCCATTGGTGATCATGCCGTCGGCAATGATGCCGCGTTGTTGTTGGAAGGCCCGAAGGGCGTGCGCTAGGGCGTCGTCAAAAAATTCATCCTCGGGAGACCACCGTTGGTTAGACCCGGAGACCTCACCGGAAAAACCGTCCAGAAGTCCAAGACGGGCCAAGGTTGCACGAACCTCCGCGACACGCGGGCTACGGTCGCCGACTTGGAGAACAAGTCGATCCACTTAGGCACCACTTTCGTATCAAGGACTACAGGAACAAAGAGGTCACACTGCATTCACAGGGACCGTGCTCTAACCACTTTACCCATAGACGGGACAGATGTTCATAAACGCGCCGAGAGCTGCACAAACGCGTTCACAGAGGCCTGAGGCTACGCCAGCTCCTCCAGCTTTTCCTTCAGCTCTTCCTTGGACTTCACGCCCTTGAACTCGGCGACCTTCTTGCCGTCCTTGAAGACCATCAACGCCGGAATGGACATCACCTGGAACATGGCGGCCAACATGCGCTGCTCGTCTACGTTCACCTTCGCGACCTTGGCGGTGCCGTCCAGATCCGTGGCGAGCTCCTCCAGCACAGGGTCCATGCGCTTGCACGGTCCACACCACTCGGCCCAGAAGTCCACCAGCACGGGCTGATCGGATTCCACAACCTCTGTGCGGAAGGTTTCCTGGGTGACTTTCACAATATTGGACATGTGAGTTCCTTCACTAGCTTTCTTGCTGAGTACGAGATGCTCGGCGCTTAGCCCAGCGACGCCAGGTAGTGCTCAGCGTCCAGGGCTGCGCGGCACCCGGAGCCCGCGGCGGTGATGGCCTGCTGGTAGTGGGAATCCACCAGGTCGCCGGCGGCAAACACGCCAGGAACATTGGTGCGCGTGGACGGCTCGTCAACCTTCACGTAGCCGTTGTCCTGCAGGTCCACCTGGCCGTCGAAGACGGAGGTGCGAGGATCGTGACCGATGGCCACGAACATCGCATCCATCTCCACCTCACGCTGCTCGCCGGTCACGGTGTCCTCCAGCTTCAGGCGCTGCACGGCACCGTCGCCGAGCACCTCAACCACCTTGGCGTTGGTGATGAAGGAGATCTTCGGGTTGTCCTTCGCGCGCTCCAGCATGATCTTGGAGGCGCGGAACTCCTCGCGGCGGTGGATGATCGTGACGCTCTCGCCGAACTTGGTGAGGAAGTCCGCCTCCTCCATGGCGGAGTCTCCGCCACCGATCACGGCGATCTTCTTGTCCTTAAAGAAGAAGCCATCGCAGGTGGCGCAGGCGGACACACCGCGGCCCAACATCTCTTGCTCACCGGGAACACCAAGGTAGCGAGGCTCCGCACCGGTGGCGAGGATCACTGCGCGTGCCTGGTATTCCTCACCGTAGGCCCACACCTTCTTAATGTCGCCGGACAGGTCCATCTTCTCGATGTCTTCGCTGCGCAGGTCTGCGCCGAAGCGCTCCGCCTGGGCCCGCATCTCTTCCATCAGGTTGGGGCCCATGATGCCGTCGCGGAATCCGGGGAAGTTTTCCACTTCGGTGGTTTGCATGAGCAGTCCTCCGTATTCGATGCCTTCGAAGACGAGTGGCTTCAGTTCCGCGCGGGCTGCGTACACGGCTGCGGTGTAGCCTGCTGGTCCGGAACCGACGATGATGACGTCGTGGATGGTTGGGTTGTCCGACATGTGGAAGACAGTCCTCTCAGGTGGTCCTTGTGTTGTTCCTGTATTGATTCTTCCCTTAGTCTAACCAGCGGAGGCCACAGAGTATTCCTGAGGGTTCAGCAGCCGCTCGAGCTGCTTTTTTGCTCGACTGCGCCGCGATTTCACCGTCCCGACGGGGATGCCTTCGCGCCGGGCGTACTCGTCCACGCTCATCCCCCTGAGGCTGGTGTTGATGAGCACGTCGCGCAGCTCCGGGCTCATTTGCTTGAGCGCGCGGTGAACATCCATCCGAATGACTGCGCGCTCTAACGCATTGTCTGAATCCGCGGCGAGGTGCATCGTCGCCCGAGGCGTAGCCCCACCCCGATGCTCCACGCGCAGGATGCTGTCTTCGAGAGGCAGGTTGGGCGCGTGGCGCGTCTGTGCCCGCAGGAAGGTGTGGCAGGCGTTGCGCATGATGGCGACCATCCACGTGCCGACCGTGGAGGTGCTCTCCGCCGTCAGGCCTCGGAACTTCCGCGCGAAGCGGTGGATGCGCAGCAGGCCTTCTTGCAGGACATCCATGTGGTGGTCGGCGGGTACGCAGCTGCTGTGGATCGCCCACCACAGTTGCCGGTGATACCTGCGCACCAGCGCCGTGAACGCCCATGGATGGCCGTCGAGGTGCCGACGTAGTAGTTCTACGTCGTCGAGTGCGATGCTCAATCTTTCTTCATCCCGACGCCAAGCGTCGTGGTTCATCGGCGCCATCATTGCCCTGTGCAGTGCGATGGTCATGGGTCTTTCCCCTCCCCCAAAGGTTGTCAGTATTGGTATCCACCACCTCGTGTGGCGGCTGGTGGCGATCCCCCGATCGCTGTGCTTTTAACCCTAGCGGAGGCGTACATAAATGTCCCCCTGTCTTTCTCAGCCTGTGGATAACTGGAGGCTGGAAGGACAGGGGGACGGGCTTCGCGGGCGCTAATTGGCGGGTGCTGTGGGGGTGGGGGTGCTGTGTTTTGCCGCGCCGGGATAGCGTCCGACCAGGGACAATTCGCCGATGCTTGCTTGGCCCTGTGGGTCAGGGAGCTTAGTTATCCACAAGATCACGCGGTTGGCCTTCGGGGACTCTCCCTCGGCCCGGGCGCCGCGTTCGCCCCCGGAAGGCTGGGAGTCCGTGGTGTGAGTGGATCCATTTGTAGAAGTACCTGGGGTGCGTGCTGCGTCGGAGGCAGCTGCACCGTCTCGACCGTCCACGCCGGCCGCATCGTCGGCCCGGGATGCCGGCAGGCTGATCGTGTGCTCCTCGGCGGTGACGTCCTGGGTGGCCAACAGCGTGGTCTGATCGAGGGAGGTGACGTCCCCGTCGGCCACACGGATCTCCACGCGCATGCCCGGCGTGAGGCCAGCCAGCGTGGCTTCCGTGAGGGAGGTGTCCTTCGGAAGATCCACCATCAGGCCAATGCCGTTCTTCGCGCCGCTGGGTCCCAGCGGCTGCAGGTAGGAATCGGACTGCCAGCGGGTGGCGCTGTCGCCGTCGATGATGAGGGGGGCGCGCTCCGGATTATCGGCAGTACCGCGGGCGGTATCAGGGCGCCATTCGCGGGCGTTGCTCAAGGTCACGCTGGCGGGCTCCGTGGAGCCCGCCACGCTCTGGGCACCCTGGCGGATCGAATCCGGGGTGATCGGCGAATCCTCGCGGTTGCCACCCACGAAGCCCAGCAAAGCCACCACCACAGACGCCGCGACCACAACAATCACGAACGCGGAAATCGCGGCACTGGCAAAGCGGCCCGGCGCGTTCGCCGCCGCGCCGAAGCCGGCACGGTGGTTCGGCGACGGCGTGTGGTCCGCGCTGACGGAAATCTCTGGGGCGTCCGTGTCGCCGGCGATCTCCCGCAGGTGCGTGGCAGCGACCTGGAAGTCCACCTCCTCCTGGGAGGCGTTCAGCTCTTCCAGTTCCTGGTAAATATCGTGCAGCTCCTGAGGGATGTCCTCCGCGGCCACCTGGTCCATGAGCACGCGCAGCGCCGTGGCGATGCCCTTGGAATCCTGCTTCAGCGTGGTGTTCGGCAGCACGCCGGGGAAGGCAACGTATGCGGCTCCGTCCAGGGACAGGCGCAGGCGGTCGCGGTGGTCGATGCCCAGGGCAATGCCTAGTTCGTCGGCCTGATGGCAGGCATCCGCCAGCGTTGCGACGGCGCGGGACGCGGCCTGCGGCTCCGGCGCAGTCTTCGCCACCGTCGCCAGCGGCGAGCCTTCCGTCCACTTCGCCACAATCACCACAACGTTTCCGTTGTCGATCACGCGCGTGACCGTGGCCATGCCCTTGGACTTCAACTCCTTGAGCTTCGCGGAGCGGCGCAGAATGTCGTCCTTGGCCTTGGCCGTATCCGCCCACACGGTGGGGTCCATGATGGTCAGCGCCACGGTCTTGCCGGTGGCCATCTCCGTGGCCTGCCAGAAGCGCGCGGCTGGTGTGCCGCCGTGATCCGCCAGTAGGCGGTAGCGGCCGTTCAGCAGTGGCGCGCCGGGCACCAGACGGGGTCCCCGGATCGCGGTGGTGTTCATCGGTGGCAGCATCGCGCCGGCACCCATGGACTGGCCGCCCATCATGCGGTCCAGAGCGGCGGTCTCGCGGGCAGCGAACTCCTCTGGAGATAGCTCGCGCTCCTCATCCTCCTGCTCAGGCGTACTGCGCAGGTGTGCGGGCCGGAAGCGCGCGGGCAGGAACCGGGACAGCGTGCGGCCCAGAAGCTGAACCTCGGGAAGCTTGGAGCGGGACAGCACCAGCCCGGTCATGATAAGGAACACCACACCGCTGAGCAGCAGGCGCAGCACCACCGGCAGGATGTCCATCACCAGGCGGTCCAGCTGGTAGGCCACGAACGCGCCCACCACGGCGGCACCCGCCGCCCAGAGGCTGGTCACCAACACCGAACGGGACTGCAGGTGCCCCAGGGAGCGGCGCAGCAGACGGTCGCCGATGATCACACCGGCCACGAAGCCGAAGCCGTTCGCGGCACCCAGCAGAACCACCACAAGCCGAGGCTCGGACGCAATGAGTGGCGCCGCGTACGCCAGCACTAGCTTGGTGATGGTGATGCCCGCGATGATGAACGTGGGCGTCCACACCTCTTCGCGGGCGTAGAACACGCGCAGGTGCAGCAGCACCAGCGCGTACGGGATCAAGGTGAAGGCGGAGAAGCTGATGGTCCAGCCCAGAATATCGGCGGTGTTCGCGTCGTAATCACCATAGGCAAACAGCGCCCGCGCGATGACCGTGCCGAAGGCCGTGAAGTAGATGATGACCGGCACCAAGGCCAGCATCGTCAGCTTGGAGGCGCTGGCCAGGTCCTTCACCACGGCCTTGTCGTCGCCATCGGCGGCGTTGCGGGACAAGCGCGGCATCACCGCGGTCAACAGCGTCACACCAATCACGCCGTACGGCACCTGCAGCAGCTGCCAGGCCTGCATGTAAATCGTCGGCGCTTCCGCAGACGCTGCAGAGGCAATGCGGTTATTCAACAGGAAGCCCACCTGGGAAATCGCCACGTACACCACGATGGCAATCGCCATGCCGCCGAAGGACTTCAGCCGGGCGTCGATACCCCACAGCGGGCGTACATCGATCCCCGCCTTCTTCAGGTACGGCACCATAATCAGCGCCTGCACCACCACACCCACCGTGGTGCCCAGGCCCAGCAGCAGGACATGCGGATCCAGGATCGTCACACTATCCTGCGGCTGCAGCTTCGTCTCCTGCGGCAGCAGCAGATAGAAACTCAGCACCGCCAGCGTGACCACATTGTTGACCACGGGCGCCCACGCGCCGGGTTTGAAAATGCCCTTGGTGTTCAGCACCGCCATGAACACCGCGAACATGGCGTAGAACACGATCTGCGGCAACAGCAGGTAGGCAAAGGCGGTGGACATGCCGATGTTCACATGGCCGGTCTCGTCCAAACTGAGCCTGACCAGCAGCGGAGCCGCCAGCACAGAGATGAGGGTGATGCTGATCGTGAGCGTGAAGGTGATGGTCAGCAGGCGCCGGATGAACGCCGCTCCCCTATCCGGGTCCTCCTTCTCCGCGCGCACCAACACTGGTACCACCAGTGATGTTAGTACCGCCCCTAGTACCAGTTCCGTGATGAGGTTCGGCAGCGTATTCGCCGTATTAAACGCGGACGCCACCGCCGGCCCCAGCGCCGAACCGATCAGCACGGTCCGCAGGAAGCCGGTGATGCGGGAGATCAAGGTGGCGATAGCCATCGAACCACCCGCGCGCACCACGTCCTCATCGCTGGCCTTTTGCGCGTTCGCTACGTCGCCCGCGCTGTGGTCACGCGAGCTGGCGTCGGGATTTTTTTCGGCGATAAATCCCCCCGACGCCGGGCGCGACCCATCACGGCCCACCCCGGACTCGGCGGCGGTGGAACCCGATGGCCCCGCGGACGGCTCCGCAGACGCCTCCGAGCGCGACACCACCGGAGGGCGCGTGTCTCGGAAACGGCCGCGGAGGCCCGCTGGCGCTGATTCAGTATGGGGGTCATCCTGCTCTGGCTCGAAAGTCACATCACCATACTAGAGTCTCATAGGTCAGTTTCTTTGCAGCCCGCTCTTAACTTTTCGCATGGAGCGCATTCTGGGCCGGCTGGCGGTACGCCGCGACCACAGCACTTTCGCCCCCACGCCTAGGGCCACCAACAGGCCCATCACGATGAGGACGCCCTGCACGCCCAGGCCGCGGGTCTTCTGCACCGTGAGGCTCACCGGCTCGGAGATCGGCTGGCCATTGGGGTCCGCCAACCACAGGGAGAGGTTGGTGCGGCGCACGGAATCCGAGTCCTCGGTGGTGGGCAGCGACAGCGTGATCGAGCCTTCCGCTGGGATCACCTGCTGCGTTGGCACCTGCAGGTTCAGGCCCTCGTCCGTGTGATAGCCCACGTTCACCGGCACGGGAAGCGGAAGGCCGTTGCGGGCCACGATGAGAATCGGCGAACCATTCGACGAGCGGGTAATCACATTGCCGGGAGGCACCAGCGCAATCGTGGAGCGCAACGCCTGGGCGGTGTCCGTGACGGTGGAGATGCGCTCGTGCGCGACCTTGCGTTCGTGCGCCCAGGAATCCTGGTTATTCGCCCGGGCCGAGGAGGCCGCGCGCAGCAGGTCCAGAAGGAGAGGACGCGTGTAGACCTCGCGGGTCAGCGCGATGCGTTCGTCGTTGACCATGACATTGCGCAGGTTCATGACCTCGTCCTTGGCGTGGGCCAGAGACTCCAGGAACTCGGGAGCCGTGGTGACCGGGTCCTCGAAGGGGCTGGAGGTGGTGCCCTTGGCGAGCTCGGGGCGTGCGGGGTGCTCGGGAGCGGGTGCGGGGCCGGCAGGCGCGCCGCTGGCACCGGCGCTCACAGCGACGGCGTCCGTCAGCGGCGCCGGAGTGATCCGGTGCTCAGCAAACATGCTGGTTAGCGCATCCAGGAACGCGCCGGCGTCCTCCTGGGACACCGACCAATCATGCGGCGGAACCGCCAACACAGGATTGCCGGAGGCCACTTCCCGGTCCAGCACCGCCAGCGCATCACCCATGCGCGCGGCGGGGGAATCCTTGGTGGGGTCGTAGCGCAAGTCCGGGTTGGAGAAGCCCGCGACCTCCGGGCGGGAGCCGGTGGAGCGCAGCACCGCCGCGAGATCATCGGAGAAGGGCAACGCGGTGAAGCCCGCGCCGGCAGCGCCAGCGCCACCGGCCCCCGCCGGCGCCTCCACGGTCGTGAGCCGTCGCGCCCACTCGGGATCAGCGTCAGCCGCCTGACCGGCGTCAGTGGCATCATCGCTGGCGGCGTCGTTGGTATCGGCATCAGCGTCATCCGGCTCCGGCAGCTGCGCCTCCTGCGTCACGGTGATGGAGTTGGACGCCACCACGGCAGTCTGCCCCGCCACGGCCGCCATTCCCTTCTCCGTCACGTAACCATTCGTGGGAATGTTCACGGCCTCCACAGGCTCCACGCCCAGCACGCGACGCACCACGTCCACGCCCAGCTCGCGGGCACGCTGCGCCAGATCCGGCGCGCCCTCCGCCAGCAGATTCGAATCCGTGCCGGCGTACGGCAGCACCACCACGCACGCGTCCTTCACCAGCGCGCGCAGGTCCTCCAGCCACACCTGCGCATCCTCCACGCCGGTGCCCTCCACCTGGTTCGGGGCGTCCGTGCCGAAAATCTCGCCCCAGGAATCACGCAGCCGCCGCGGCTGCGACTTCATCAACGTATCCTGCTCCCCCACCCGATACCCGTGGGTCATCCGCTCCACCGTGTCCACCAGATCCGGGTCCACCGCAATGCAACTCGACGCCCGAAGCGCACGCCCCTGCGGCCCCTCCCCCGCCGACCGGTACGCGTCCAGAAGGCCCCGCAGGCGACCCCCGTCGGCCAACTCCTTCGCGAGGTTCTCCGAGCGCAAGACCAACGGCGCGCGTTCTGGGGCGTCGCCCATTCCGCCGGGAGCGACGTCCGTATCGGCGGACAGCGGCCACACGAGAGTCATCGGCGCGGGGGCCTGATCCTCCTTGGGCGGTGCTGTGACCGTGACCGTGGTTCGCGCCACGGACACAATGTCCTGCGTGCCCTGAAGAGTGTCCCCCATCAGCGCAAACATGATCGGATGCGGGCCTTCGTCCTTCAACTGTGGGAGGGTGAAGGTCACGTCGGGGGCGCTGTCGGAGCCGGCTGTGTCGGAGCCAGCGCTCGTGCCAGAGCCGCTAGTACTGCCGGCAGTGTCAGCGCCTGGACCACCCGCCGCCCCCCGGGACACGCGCACCCGAATGGTCTTCTGCTCCCCCGGCCCCAAAAAATCCACACCATCCACATCCGACGGCGCCGAGACTTCCGGATACTCCCCCGAATTCGACAGCAACGCACGCCGCACCCCCGCCGCCGTCTGCACCGCCGGCAACGACTGCAGCCGCAGAGACACATTCCCCACCGGCGTATCGCGATGATTCTGCACCCGCAGACTAAACTCCACGCTCCGGTCCCCCGCCGTCACCAGCCGCGGCTGCACGTCCTCAATCGCCACGGACACCTGCTGCTGCGGATCCGTCGACCGCCCATTCGGGTTCGCCCACACGCCCGCGTTCTCCTGCACATGCGGGTCGTACATGGCTTGAGCAGGCACAACCGTTGCCGTCGGAACCGCCACGATCAACGACGCCGCCAGCGCCGCCGCACTCAACGCCCGCAGGGGGGTGCGGGCTGTGGGGGCGAGAGGTGGGCGTCGGTGTAGAGACGGCGACGGAGAAGGAAACAGCACCATGGCACTCCCCTAGCGTGGCGTGACCCGGCCGGCCCGAGCCTCCGCGCGGGCGAGCTCCGGCAACTGATCGAACGCGTTGCGGGCCAGGCGGCGCTCATCCGCGTACGCCAGCCGCTCCACCAACTGATTCACGGGCAGCCACTGCACCTCCGTGACCTCCGGGTCCTCATCGTTGAGCTCGCCGTCCACAAAACGCAACAAATGGTGGTGAACGGTTTTGTGAATGCGAATGCCCTCGGAGACAAACCAATAATCAATGGTGCCTAATTCGGACAAGACGGTGCCCTCCACGCCCGTTTCTTCCCATACCTCACGCTCGGCGGTGACATAGGTGGACTCATTTGGCTCAATGTGGCCCTTCGGCATACTCCACAGCAGGCGGCCGCGGCGATCCAGGCGGCCGATCAACGCAACATACACCGTGGATAGATCCACGGATCCGTCCGGTTGGACGGCCTCGGCGAGTCCGGAGAGGACCAGGCCGCCGGCGGAAGTTTCTACAGAAACGGGCAGGTCAGAGTGTGAAGTATAGAGAGGATCCTGGTGGCTCTGGGAGTTTTGGGAACGACGGCCGTGGTTGTTGTTGCCGTTTTTGTTTCTGTTGTGATTGTTGCTTCTGTTGCTGTTTCGGTTATTTCCGTTCTTATTGTTTCCGGTTCGGTTCGTGCTGTTTTTGTTGTTCCGGTTGTTGCTGCTCCTATTAGTGCTGCTTTTGTTGTTGGTATTGTCGTTATTGCTGCTGCGCTTAGTATTGCGGGTGTTGTGAGTGCCGCTATTGCGGCTGTTGTTTTTATTGGTGTTAGCGTTCTTAGTGCCGCGCTTCTGACCACGCGAGTCGCCACCAGAACCGCCACTATCGGACGCCCCATCCTTGTGGGGGGAGCGTTGGCGAGTGGGCTTTCGGCGTCGATCATCATGACGACCAGACGCACCAACCGACGAGCGACGACCCTGGCGGCCCGACTGGCCACCCCGTGAGCGCTCGTTATCATTCATTCCATAAAGGATAGTCGATCAACCCACATGCGGGTAGAATCGCCATGTGAAACAAACGCAGGATACCCAAGAACCCACGCGGCACCCGGCACAACCCACGCCAACCCAGCCGACAGCGGACCGGCCGGCCACGCCCGCCGAACAGCTCTCCCGCGCATGGGTCGCCCTGCGAAACCAAGACCACAACCTCCTCCCCCTCGCCGCGGCCTTCGCGGAGGCCGGGCACGGCCTGTATCTCGTCGGCGGCAGTGTGCGTGACGCCCTGCTGGGCCGCCTGTCCCACGACCTCGACTTCACCACGGACGCCCGACCGCAGCAGATCATCGACATCCTGGAGCCCCACGCGGAAACGATCTGGGACACCGGCATCGACTTCGGCACGGTATCCGCCCTGGTTAATGGCGCAATGCTGGAAATCACCACCTTCCGCGCAGACACCTACGACGGCGAATCGCGCAACCCCACCGTGCAGTTCGGCGATGACCTCGACGGCGACCTGATCCGGCGTGACTTCCGCTGCAACGCCATCGCCGTGGAGCTGCGGCCAGACGGCGAACACCAGATCCACGACCCACTCCATGGGCTCGACGACCTGCGCGCCGGGATCCTGGACACACCCACCACCCCACAGATCTCCTTCAACGACGACCCGCTGCGCATGCTCCGCGCCTGCCGATTCGTCGCGCAACTCGGCTTCGACGTCGCCCCGCGCGTCCGCACGGCCATGCATACTATGCACGAACAACTGTCCCGGATCACCGCGGAACGCGTGGCCGTGGAGCTCAACAAAACGCTACTGGGCGACCGGCCGGCCCAGGGGCTCGAGCTCATGACGGAGACCGGACTGGCGGACATCGTCCTGCCGGAACTGCCCGCGCTGAAGATGACCCAAGACGAACACTTCCACCACAAGGACGTGTATTGGCACAGCCTCCGCGTGCTGGAAAACGCCGTTGAGCAGGAGAAAAAGAACGGCTGGGAGCCTGATCTGGAACTGCGCTTCGCCGCGCTCATGCACGACTGCGGCAAACCAGCCACACGGAAAATTACCGACAAGGGCGGCGTGACCTTCCACCAACACGAAGTGGTCGGCGCGAAAATGACGCGCAAACGCCTGCAGAAACTGAAGTACTCTCGGCAGCTCACCAGCGACATCTCCCAACTGGTTTTCTTGCATATGCGATTCCACGGCTACGGGCAGGCCGGCAACTCCGAATGGACCGATTCCGCCGTACGCCGCTACGTCAACGACGCCGGCGCGCTGCTCCCGAAACTCCACCTCCTAGTCCGAGCTGACTGCACCACACGCAACGAGCGCAAAGCGCGGCGCCTGCAGCGCACCTATGATGGGCTGGAACAACGAATCGCCGAACTCCAAGAAAAGGAAAACCTTGCCGCCGTGCGCCCCGCGCTCGACGGCAACGCGATCATGAAAATCCTGGACCTGACACCAGGGCCGGAGGTCGGACAAGCCTGGGCGTTCCTGAAGGAACTTGCTTTGGATCGCGGGCCCATGAGCGAAGAGGACGCAGAAGCCGAACTACGCGCGTGGTGGGCAGAACGCGCGGGCTAGGGTGAGGCGAGGTTGGCGTCGATCGGGTCGGTACGGCGCGTAACGTAGGGACAACGTAGGGCACAGTAAAGCCACAAGGTAGGGCACATCATGACAAGCACGGATGACATCAAAAACCTCCTCTTCCCCTCCCCACACCTGATATTCAACCCGGACATGGTGGAGGACTTCGCGGCGCAATCTTCGCAGCACGCAGAAGCGCTGAGCGCCTTCAAGGCATTTGGGCGCGTCCACGACAATCCCGCAGAACTCGTCGGCCCAGGTCAAGTTGGTAGCGACGTGCTCTTCACGATGGGGCTCGCACCCGGCGATCAGAGCCAACTCTGGGCGCTGCGCCTGGGCGAAATGTGGAACATCCCGCTGGCCGAGCACTTTCCCGAACTTGCTCCCCTGGCGCCGAAACCCACAGTGGTCTTCAACGGAGGCAGGGAGGAAGATCTGGCGATTGCTTTGGCACACGTGCGGCGACCAGACTCCGACCCTGAGAGCGACGGAGGAGTCGACGGGGAAATCATGGGCCTGGTGGTGCACAAAGGTGATCCCGGCTTCAAGGATCAACTGGATGGTGCGACCATTGTGAGCATCCGGATGTTCCGTGGCTTTGAGAAGCTTGATACTGAACACGTGCAGCTCCTCCTTGACGGCGGGCTCCTGGAAACGCAAGACGCAACGCTTCAAGATGTCTTCACATCCAAGCCGGCGGACATATGGCGCTCGCTGATGCGGAGGCGGCCCTTCCCGGAGAACCTCCTGTCCACATGGGCGAGCTTCCCGTTCAGGAACTGAGCCGGCGGGTATAGGCTGTACGCAGAAAACCCGAGAATGCACACCACCCTAAGAAAGTGGACCCAGTGACTTCCGAACAACCACCCCACGATCCCACCGACAGTCAGGCCGGACAAGCCGGCAGCCACGCGATCGACCGGACTGATGGCCACGCGATCGACCGGCGCGCCGAGGTGAAAGCAGGCCTCATCGACGTATGGCCCGTCGCCCTGTCCATGGTCCCCCTCGGCCTCGCATTCGGACTCCTCATCACACAAGTAGGCTTCGCCTGGTGGTGGGCACCCATCTTCAGCTTCGTCATCTACGCCGGATCCATGGAGTTCCTCGCCGTCAGTCTGGTCACCGCGGGCGTCGGCCCACTCAGCGCCGCACTCTACGGACTACTCGTCAACTTCCGGCACGTCTTCTACGCCCTCAACTACCCGCTCAGAAACATCACCAGCCGACTAGGCCGCCTCTACGGCGTGTACTCCCTCACCGATGAAACCTACGCCGTGCTCTCCACAAAAAACCACCAAGCATGGACAGGACCGCGCGTCATCGCAGCTCAAGTACTGCTGCAGATCGGCTGGGTCGGCGGAGGAATCCTCGGCAGCCTCTTCGGACAAGCCCTGCCCTTCGAGATCAAAGGCATGGAATTCGCACTCATCGCACTGTTCACAGTCCTCGCCATCGAAGCCTTCAAAACCCACCGCGACGTATCCCTCCCCATCACCGCACTCATCACAGGCTTCATCGGACTTGTTGTGAGCCCCAGCAACATGCTCATGATCGGCATGACACTCTACTTCTTGTTACTGATCTTGCGATATGTGGCGCCTGGCGTCGACAAAATATTGACATGGGGAACAAACGGAGGCGCGCATGTTCACCGCTAACGACCACGCGACGGCGCCGGGGCTGCTGGCCGAACAGACGGTGGAGCAGCCGATGAATCTGGGCGAGCATGGGCTGCCGCTGGGTGTGACCGTCGGCGATGTGGCCGCGGTGCTGATTCCGGTGTTCATTGTGACGCTGCTGCTGCGCGCGCTGCCGTTCGCGGCGCTGAGTAAACTGCGCGATTCCGCGATTGTGGCGTGGCTGGGGCTGGCGATGCCGGTGGGCGTGATGACCATTCTGGTGATGTACGCCGTGCATTCCAGCGGCTCGGAGGCGGGCGGTTATGTGGCCGTGGGGCTGGCGCTGGCTTTTACCGTGGTGCTGCATCTATGGCGGAAGTCCGCGACGCTGTCGATTCTGCTGGGGACGGCGTTTTATGCGGTGTTGGTGAACTTTGTTTTCTGAGGGTGTGTTCTGGGGTGGCGGCGCTGCGTCTTAGAACGTCGACTCGATAATACGCATGAAGAATGCTCATTTTTCTACCTGCGGTGTTGGAAAACGGGGGTTCATCGAGTCGACGTTCTAAGACAGCCTGCGAGGTATAGCTGCGAGGAGGGGGGGGAGGAATGGCTGCAGTCGGGTGGAGTGCGGCTGAGATGAGGCTGCAGTCAGGCGCCATTGGCATGGCGCAACACTTTTCCACAGCTAATGACACATGCTGGGGAAAAGAACGGATGTTGCCATAAGTAGTTATCCACAATTTGCTCACAGCTCTTGACAATTCCCTCCGCGGTGTAGTTGACGGCGGATGACGGCTTCTTGATCTTCACAACGCTTCTGCTGGGTACTGCTGTAGGTATAGGTACTGTGTGCGTGTCGTTGAGCTTCTCTGATTTCTGATGGAAGGCAACTGCGTTCGGCTCTGGTTTCTATGTGCGCAGGCTGACTGTAGTTTCCAAGAATCTTGAAGCGTTCTTCCTGGGGGCGTGTCTTAGAACGTCGACTCGATAGTGGGGCTTCAAAAATGCAGGCTTTTCCACCTGCGGTGTTGGAAAATGGGGGTTCATCGAGTCGACGTTCTAAGACACTGCTCCCTATAGCCTTGAGAGATTTTCCACATCTAAATACACAGAAAACCGAGAACGAGCATATTGCTATAAGTAGTTATCCACAATTTGCGCACACCCCTAGCGCAATCCCTCATTCAGCACAGACAATTGCTTTCAGAGTCTCGTAGAGACTCGGCAGTGTGAACAGGTTCAGCCGCATCGGCTGTCTCAAATGCTCAGCTGTCTCGGCTGCTCAGGCTACGCACTGCCGCACCGTATAAACATCAAGGGGGAACACAGAATGAGTAACTTCTCAGAAGAGTCATTAACGACCGGGCAGCTGGTGCTGGGGCCACCGCTGATCCAAGTCAGCCAGCTCAGCAAGAAGCACCAGCGATTGTTGAATCGGTTGAAGAAGCAGGGGAAGGTCCGGCAGCTCGCGCCGGGCGTGTACATGCGCGTCCAGATGTGGGAAGAGCTTGGGAGCGACCCTCAGGGCAAGAAGCGTCAGGCGGCGGCGATGGCTGCTGCGACGGCTGGGTCGTCGCGTATTACTCAGCCGCGTCCGTTAGCGGGAAGAACTGCCGCTGCTGCGATTGGGATGCCGTTGGTGGGTTGGGAGCCCACAGACAGTGCGGAGGTCATCGCCGCTCATACGTGTCGTTCGAAGTTCATTCGTCCTCGGGCGCTGACGAAGTCCGGTGGCTTGACGGTGGTGCATACGGAGTTTGGCCGGCTGACCGCGACGGATCCCCTAACAACCGCAGTCGACCTCGCTTTGCACCATGGCCTGGATCATTGTGTGGTGGCTGCCGAGTGGTGCGTCCGTGAGGGACTGTTCACCAAGCAAGATTTCGTCGATCGGGTGGATGAGTTGCGTGGAGTGCCTGGGGTGAGGGTTGCCCGGACGGCGTGCCGTTTGATTAATGGTTTGAGCGAGAGTCCTCGCGAGTCCCAGTGGAAGGTGCAGATGTTTCTGGCAGGCTTGCCGGCGCCGTATCAGCAGGTCAAGATCTACAATTCGGCGGGTGAGTTCGTGGGTCGCGCGGATTTTTTCTGGGAGAACGGGATTGTTGGCGAGTACGACGGTCGGGAGAAGTACAGCCACGGGGACCCCGTGAGGTTTGCTGCGGCTGTGGAGCAGGAGCGTGCGCGCGAGCGGGCGTTGATGGCCGCGGGGTGTGTGGTGGTGCGGGCGGACAAGGCGAGTTTTGCGTCGGGGGCTGACATTGAACATTTGAAGCAGTTGCATGCGCAGTTGTCGCAGACGGGCTATCGCTTTCCGTCGAAGCAGAGGTCCGGTGGCGGCCTGGCCTGGGAGTGATTCTGTCTTCCGGCGGAGCTGTGGACAACATCAGTCGTGGACATCAGCTGTGGAGGCTATCACCGCACATGAGGCTAAACTGGTCGGCATGCCAACTCCTGATTTCATTGTGAAGCTGCGTGAGAAGATCGGTCATGATCCGTTGTGGTTGCCTGGTGTGACGGCGGTGGTTATTCGTGATGTGCCGGCGGACGCTCCGATCTGGGCGGTGCCGGAGGTGTTGCTGGTGCGCCGGGCGGACAATGGCCAGTGGACTCCGGTGACGGGGATTGTTGATCCTGGCGAGGAGCCGGATGCTGCGGCGGTGCGGGAGGTTTTGGAGGAGACTGGCCTGTCTGTGCAGGTGGAGGCCTTGTTGGGCGTGGGCCAGGTGGGCCCGGTGGAGTATCCGAATGGGGACGTGTCGAGCTACATGGATACTGCGATGCGTCTTTCTGTGATGAAAAACGACGCCACGCCTCACCACGATGAACCCATCGTCGGAGATGACGAGTCTGTGGATGTGGGATGGTTTTCGGTGGCGCAATTGCCGCCGATGCAGCCTCGCTTTCGTTTGGTGATTGCGGATGCGGTGGCGCAGATGAAGCATCCGGCGGGGTTCCGTCCTCGGATGGGTTATCGGAAGCGTAATGGGGATAAGTTGCGTGGTGACTAAACGCTTCTGACAGCTACCAGGTTGTTGGACTGCCAGTACCTGACCGCTCCCACGCTTCGTAGCGCTTCGCATACTTGGAGGCTCGAGCCGAGCAGATCATGAGCTGCACTTGGTGGAAGATCATGAGCGGCAGAATCAGTAGGCCAAGGTTCGCTCCGGCGAACATCACGGCTGCCATCGGCAGGCCGGAGGCCAGCGATTTTTTGGTTCCAGCGAATTGGATGGCGACTTGGTCTCGGTAGTCGAAGCCGAGGCGTCGGGCTACGGTGCTGGTGAACCACAGCATTGCGTACACAAACACAACGGATCCCACGATGAGGCCGAGCAGTGTCCAGATGCTGACGCTGGACCATGCCCCGGAGGTCACGCCGTCCGAGAAGCTGACGTACACCACCATGCCGATGCTGATCTGGTCCACTTTTTTGGTGAGCGGGCTGGCTGCAAATTTGTGTACCCACGGCCGGAGGATCTGTCCCAGCAGGAACGGAAGCAGCAGCTGCACGGCGATTTTCAGGAAGGTTGATGCGTCGATGTGCAGGCCGCCGGAGGTGCTCATCAGCAGCAGGACCAGCAGTGGTGTGAGGAACACGCCGGCCAGGCTGGAGACCGACGCGGCGACGATGGATGCAGCCACGTGTCCGCGCGCGATGGAGGTGAACGCCACGGAAGACTGCACTGTGGACGGCACGAGGCACAGGTACAGGATGCCCATGAACATGTCGTCGCCGACGAGTCCGCGCAGCGGCGTCAGCAGAAGCCCTATCAGCGGAAATGCCACAAAGGTGAACACAAGAATCAGCAGGTGCAGCTTCCAGTGCATGAGGCCTTTGAACGCTTCTTCGCGAGAGAGGCGCGCGCCGTAGAGGAAGAACAAAAAGCCGATCGCGATGGTCACGATGGTGTTTGCAATGTCCGCGGCCTGCCCGCGCACGGGAACGATGAGCGCGAGAGCCACGGCGGCCAGAATCAGCACGATGAGCAGGTCCGGCCGGTAGGACAGGATTCTGCTGAGCAGCGAGGGCTGCGTCGGTTCTGAAGTTCGGTTCGTCTGCATCACGGGATTTACTTTAGTGACCTCGCCCTACATTGGTGTGCAGTTGGCCGAAAAGTATTCGAACACGCCAGGTCAGATAGCGTTTTCAGCTCGCTGTTATCTTGTGTTCGATTTCGCTGTAGAGCCTGTGTAGCCTGCCTGCTACTGTAAGTGCATGTCCGAATTGAACTCTCGTGCAGCCCGTCCGGATGACGCAGCACCGGCCGTGCAGACCGCTCCGTTCCATCATTCTGCCTATGTAGAGACAACGGTTCCTTTCCACCGTGTAGCTCTGTTGAATGAGCGTTATCGCTGGTGGCGCCCTGTTTTGGAGCTGCTAATCGCCGCGGTGCTGTACGGAGTGCTCAGCGTTCTTCTCTTCGTTGTCGTATATCTGATGATGGACCCCAGCGAGAGCGGGTCGTCTGACGATTCACTACTCCCCATGGATGACATGAGCGATCCCGTATTCATATTTTTCCTGTTGGGGTCCCTGGCGATTCTGATCCCTGCGTGCTGGTTCGGCATCCGCTTGGGCTCGGGCCGCGCGTGGGGTTTCGCCTGGTCGGTGGCCGGCCGAGTGCGTTGGCGCTTGTTCTGGGCCGGGTTGTGGCGAATGGCGTTTGTGTTTCTTGGTCTGTTCCTGATTGGCAGGGGGGCGTCAATTGCCGATAATGGCCCCGACGCCGCGGTTCTCCAACCTCAGGCCCTCGGCCTATTGATAGTGGTCTTTACGATGGTTCCTGCGCAGGCCATTGCGGAGGAACTGGTGTTTAGAGGTGTGCTCCCCCAGTTCTTGGGAGCGTATGTTCGCAACCCGTGGATTTGTTATCTGGTGCCGTTGGTGCTGTTCACGGTAGCGCACGACTACAACTGGGTGGGTCTGATCGACATCACGGTGTTTGCTGCGTGCATGGCTCTGCTGGCGCATAAGACGGGTGGCCTTGAGCTGCCGATGGCTTTGCACATTGCCAATAATGTGATGGTTTTTTCGAGTGGAGTCTTCGAGGTTAATGATGTGAATGCCACCGAGATTCCTTGGGAGTCTGTGCTCTTTTCTTCCGGGTTGACGATCGTGCTGACGATTTTCTTCCTGTGGAATCGACAGTTGAAGGAGATGTGGGAAGGCGACCGGACGCGGGTGTTCCTGCCGCCGGAACACCCGCTTGCTCCGGATGAGCCGCTCGTGGCAGCGCCTCCGCAGAGCGTGGCGGGAGCGGCGTTAGTGTACGAGCCTGCGCAGCAGGGCACGCGCACTGCAGCTCCGCGAGGCAGGCGCACGCAGCCGCCAGCGGGCGCGCAGCCCGCAAAGCTGCCAGCGGGCGCGCAGCCCGCAAAGCCGGCCGCGCCGGGGCACTCAGCGCAGCCCGAGCAGCCGGCGCAGCCGCAGGCTACACAATCTCGCCCTCTTCCTGAGCAGCAGTCTTCTTCGGAATAAAGAAGGAGCTCGCCACAGACAGCGCCAGAATGCCAGCCGCCACAAGGAACGCCGTGGTGTAACCGCCCGAGGACGTAGCGCCCTCGGGGGAACCGGCCACCTGGAACACCGGAAGGATCGCGAAGGAAATACCAGCACCCAAGTTAAAGGCCGCCGAGTTCATACCCGGCAAGAAACCCTCGTACTCCTTCGGGCTGTTCACCACACCCAAGTTGTTCAACACAATATTTCCAATGCCCGCATACGTCACACCCAGCAGAATCACCGCAGCCACCAGCACAAACACAGACTGGACGCCCACCAGCGCCAGCACCAGCAGCAGCACTGCCGAGGAAACATTACCCACGCGCAACAGCCGCCCGTAGCCCACCTTCGGAGCAAGATTTCCAGCAAACGGACCCACAAACCAACCAATCAGGGCATACGGCGTCAACAGCAATAAGGACGCCATACTCGGACTCAAACCAAAACCAGCCGAAGGGTTCTGAGCCAAAGACACAGCCACACCATTTACCGCAGCGAACACACCCGTCATCGTCAACACCGTCGTCAACAACAGGCCCCACGTATGACGACGCTTCAGATACTTCGGCGCCACCAACGGCTGCTCATGCCGCTTCTCCCACTTCCAAAAGACAGCGAACATCACCAAGCACAGCACCACCGCACCGACCACAAAAGCCCAGTTCGCAGCCGCTGCCTTGCCGGCCTCATTCGCAGCCAACGTCACAGCGCACACGGACACCACCAAAAACAGCGCGCCCAACCAATCCATCCGAACACCCTCAGACGGACGAGACTCCGGAGCCCACAACGCCACAAACACCACTGCAATCGCCCCCACAATCGCGATCAGCCAGAACACCGAACGGAATCCCCAATGGTCCGCCATCCAGCCAGCAACCAGCACATCCAAACCAGCCACTCCCCCATTGATCGCGGCAATCAAGCCCATCAAGGTACCCAGGCGCACCTCGTTCTTCACCTGGCTCCGCAAAATAATCAGCGTCATCGGAATCGTCGGCCCCGCAATACCCTGCAGCGCACGCGCCACTAACAACACCCCAATATTCGGAGCCAGCGCCGCGGCCAAACCACCCAGCGCCATCACCGACAACATAATCAGCAAAATCCGCCGCCGCCCCACGATGTCGGACAACCTCGGCAAGAACAGCCCGCACAGCGCACCGCCAGTGAAAAACGCGGTCTGCGTCAGCCCCACCGTCGCCTCATCCGTGTTCAACTCCCGCGCCATCGTGCTCAGCACCGGAGACAACATCGACGCATTCAGCTGAAACGCCACCGCCGCCGCAATCAACACCACCATCAACAGTGGTAAACCGCCGCGGCGAGAATCCACCGGATCCTTTATTGCCCCGACGCCAGCCTCACGCCCAACACTCTCATGAACACTCATAAGCTCTACTCCCTAAAACCTGTGTCACCGATGCGCGTCAGCGCATCGACCAAAACCGACCAAAATCTCTCAACATCCACATCACACGCAACGTAATGCTTGGGGATGGGAACTATTGAATCGGAGGCTTCGGCGTCGTCGGCAATTCCTAACGACGACGGCGAGTTCCCACCACCCTGCGCATTCCACGTACGACGCAGGTCCACGATCGTCTGGCCCCGCGCGTGGGCACCCTGCGTCTCCACAGCAACCGGCGCCCGCACCACCCGCAGCACCGACGGATCGGCCACCGCCGCCACGGCCAAAGGATCATGCATCGGCGGGCCAGGATAGTGACGCTCCTTCATGTACGCCGCGCCGAAAAACTCAATCAACTCCGCAACGAACTGGGACACATCCGTGCCCACAGTCTTCAACTGCTCCAAACGCTCCGGCACCGCAAGCACCTGGTGCGTCACGTCGAGCCCCACCATCGTCACAGGCCACGGCTCCTCGAACACGATCTGAGCAGCCTCCGGATCGGCCAGGATGTTGAACTCCGCGGCGGGAGTCATGTTGCCCGTGTGATGGCCGCCGCCCATCAACGTCACGCCGCCGACGCGCTCCACGAGGTGCGGATACATGCGCGCGAACAGCGCAATGTTGGTCAGCGCGCCCGTGGGGACGAGGGTCACCTCGCCGGGGGCGTGGGCCTCGATGATCTCCGCGATCAGATTCACCGCATGCGTGGAGGCCAGCTCCACATTCGGAGTTGGGAGGGTTGGGCCGTCCAGGCCGGAATCGCCGTGGATCTCCTCCGGGATCAGCTGCGGGCCCAGCAGAGGGCGAGACGCGCCCGCGGCGAAAGGGATGCCGTGGATGTTGCCGACGCGCGCGACGGCGCGGGCGTTGGCTGTGACTTTTTCCAAGGTTTGGTTGCCGGCGACGGTGGTCACCGCCAACAGGTCGAGGTTGGGGTTGCCGTGTGCGAGGAGAAGGGCGATGGCGTCGTCGTGGCCGGGGTCGCAGTCCAGAATGATTTTCTGCGGTGTGCGTGGTGGTGAATGCTGATCGGTAGTCATGATATTCATGGTGCCTGAAGTTTCGGCGCGGCGCGAGGGGCGGTGCGGTGCTGTGGTGCGCTGCGAGGGGCGGCGCGATGTGGGCGGTGCTGTGGTGTGGGCTGTGAGCAGGGGCGCGCTGCTGTGGTGTCAAGCGTCGCGCTGCTGAGCCTGGGCTCCGAGGGCTTTCACCTCAGCGGCGTTTGCGTAGCTGGTTGCCGCGCCGCGCTTTTGCGTGGCCAAAGCGCCGGCGGCGTTTCCGAGGCGGCAGGCTTCAACCAGAGTCGCACCTTCCGCCAGGGCGGCTGCGACTGTGCCAACGAAGGCATCTCCGGCGCCCGTTGTGTCAACCACCTGGTCCAGCTTTACCGCAGGAATCCAGACGGCTTCTGCGGCCGAGCGGCCTTCGTCGACCACCACTGCGCCCTGCGCGCCGAGGGTCACGACCACCGACTGCGATAGTTTCGTGAGCTGTTCTAGCACCTGCTCGATAGGCGTGTCGAAGTCTAGTTCCAGCACGTCACGAGCCTCGGTGGCATTGACGATCAGAGGGTTCGCGGTGCGCAATAAGTCCTGGTCACGCGTGGTCACCGGCGCCAGATTCAACACAAGCCTGGAGTCTGAATTCTGCACCAGGCGTGGCAGAAGCGCGCTGTGCTCAGGGGTGAGTTCACCCTGTGCCAAGACCACTGGCACGCTCCCCTGCTGCCGTAGTCGCTGGACTGTGGGCCTTTGCAGCGACGGGTTCACCACCTGATTCGCACCAGAGGTCACGATGATGATGTTCTCGCCCTCCGAGTCGTTCATGATGAACGCCTGGCCAGTGGGCAGATCGGTGTGCTCCACATACTCCACATTCACGCCGCGGTCTTGGAGTTCTGCGACGGCCATGTCGCCGTTGGGGTCGTTGCCGACAGCGCTGAGCAGCACGGTGTGTGGACCCATCAATGCGCAGGCCACCGCCTGGTTGGCGCCCTTGCCGCCCAGTGATTGGGGCCCTTGCTCACCGATGATGGTCTCGCCTGCGACGGGGAACTTGTTGACTGATACGAAGGTGTCTACGTTGATGGTTCCGCAGACGACGACTGTGGTGCTCATAGGATGTACGCTAACACTGCCTGATTGCTGTTTGTATGTCGAAGGGTGTCTGCGAACGTCGAATGGATTTTCCTGAGAATACAATAAGCCCAGGTCAGGAAAGTGGCATTGAAAATGCGATGTATCGAGTCGACGTTCTAAGACACTCTCTGTGAAAAAGAAGGTCTAAACAGCAGCCAGCAAGCTTCAGGCAGCTGGCGACAGCATCAGGTATGAATAGCTGGCTGTCGGCGACAGCATCAGACAGCAAGCTTTAAGCAGCAGACCTCTAACGCTGATCCTGAACAGCAGCCGCCTGACGCGCAGCCGCCACATCAGGGGTGGCGGTGCTGACGCGTGCAGTGCCTGCGGTGTCGAAGGCAGCTCCGCCGCCTTCGCAGGCACCATTCAAAGAACAGGAGCCGCAGGCATTGCCGCTGGCACATTCCGCGGCGGTTGGCTGGTTACTAGAGCCGCAGCCGTGTTGCGAAGCAGCGCTACCTGCAGTAGCACTACCTGCAGCAGCGCCGTTCGCAGAAACATGGTCACCGCACGCTCCATCAGCACACGCATCGCCAGCACCAGCCTCACCCGTGCCGCACGCTCCAGCATCACCATCAGCCGATCCGCAGCCGCAGCCCCCATCCTCAGAGCAGCAGCCGCCCTCAGCCGAAGCCTCCGCCGCCTTACGCCGTGCATCGATCTGAGCAAGCGCATGCGCCGCCATCCCGGCACCCATCCCCAGAAGCACCAGAGCGCCGATCACCAGCATCGCGATAATCAGCCACAGGAACCCGGACGCCCTCAGGGACACCAGGGCAGCCCCCAGCAGCGCCAGTCCCGCGCCGGCCCATGCCGGCCCGGCAATCTTGTGCCCCATGACCCACATCTCTTTGGACTTCCGAACCTCCGGGATTCGCAAACCAATCACGGAGTTACCAGGCAAAATACCGGCAATTCCCGCGGCGCCGATAGCCAGAATCGCCACGCCAAGCACTGCCAGGATCACGGTCAAGACAATCATGTTATCCAGTGTAAACCCGGTCTACTACAATGGCTAAACATGACTAACCCTGGCAATTCCGCAACCCCCGAAAACAGCGCGTTCCGTTACACTCCTCAGCTCGCGGCTGCGATTGAGAAGAAGTGGCAGCAGTATTGGTCTGACCAGGGAACGTTTAATGCCGCGAACCCTGTTGGCCCGCTGTCTGATGGTTCGGATTTGCCGCAGGATCGCAAGTTTATCCAGGATATGTTCCCGTATCCGTCGGGCGTTGGCCTGCATGTCGGCCATCCGTTGGGTTACATTGCCACGGACGTGTTTGCGCGTTTCCACCGGATGAAGGGCGCCAATGTGCTTCATACGTTGGGGTACGACGCCTTCGGTCTCCCAGCCGAACAGTACGCGGTTCAGACCGGCACTCATCCCCGGACGACCACGATGGCGAACATTGAGAACATGGAGCGTCAGCTGGGGCGTTTGGGATTGGGGCATGACAAGCGCCGTGCGATTGCGACGACGGATACGGAGTATTACCGCTGGACTCAGTGGATTTTCCTTCAGATTTTCAACTCGTGGTTTGATCCGGAGGCCACGAACCCTGCTGGTGGGAAGGGTGCTGCTCGTCCGATTGCGGAGTTGGAGGAGAAGCTGGCTGCTGAGCGCGAGGATTGGGCAACCTTAAGCGCTGCGGAGAAGCAGGAGATTCTGGATGAGTACCGGTTGGTGTACCGCTCGAACTCGACGGTGAACTGGTGCCCAGGCCTGGGCACTGTGCTGGCGAATGAGGAGGTCACGGCTGATGGCCGTTCGGAGCGCGGCAACTTCCCCGTGTTCCGGAAGAATCTTCAGCAGTGGATGATGCGTATCACGGCGTATTCGGACCGTCTGATCGATGATCTGGAGTATTTGGATTGGACGGACAAGGTCAAGTCCATGCAGCGCAACTGGATCGGGCGGTCCCGTGGTGCGGAGGTGACGTTCCAGTCCCCAGCGGGCGGCATTGATGTGTTCACGACCCGTCCGGATACCCTGTTCGGTGCGACGTACATGGTGCTCGCCCCGGAGCATGAGCTGGTGGATCAGTTGGTAGAAGCCGCTGGCGAGGGCGCCTATGAGGGGGTTGATGAGCGGTGGACGTACGGCTCGGCGTCGGTATCTCAGGCGGTAGAGGCCTACCGTGCGGCGATCGCGGCGAAGAGCGACCTGGAACGCCAGGAAAATAAGGAAAAAACGGGCGTTTACCTGGGCGTTCACGCGATTAATCCGGTGAACGGCGCGGAGGTGCCGGTGTTCATCGCCGATTACGTGCTGACGGGGTACGGCACCGGCGCGATCATGGCCGTGCCGGCGCACGACACGCGCGACTACGAATTCGCGACAGTGTTTGGGCTGCCAATCGTGGCGGTGCTGGACGGCGACGTCAGCCAGGAGGCGTTCGTGGGGGATGCGGCGCACATCAACTCGAAGAATGACGCCGGGCTGGACCTGAATGGGCTGGGCAAGGCGGAGGCGATTGACTCCGCGATCGCGTGGCTGGAGAGCAACGGCGCAGGTCATGGGAAGATTCAGTACAAGCTGCGCGACTGGCTGTTCGCTCGGCAGCGTTACTGGGGCGAGCCGTTCCCGATTGTGTACAGCAAGGATGGGGTGGCGCACGCGCTGCCGGAGTCGATGCTGCCGGTGGAGCTGCCGGAAGTGGAGGACTACAAGCCGGTCAGCTTCGACCCGGAGGACGCGCAGTCCGTGCCACAGCCGCCGCTGGCGAAGGCGACCGAGTGGGTGAATGTCACGCTGGATCTGGGCGACGGCAACGGCCCGCAGGAGTACGTGCGCGATACGAACGTGATGCCGCAATGGGCCGGCTCGTCCTGGTACCAGCTGCGCTACATCGACCCCACGAATGACGAGAAGTTCGTGGACCTGGAGAACGAGCGCTACTGGGTGGGGCCGCGTGAGGGGCGTCCGTCGGGTGGTGTGGACCTGTACGTCGGCGGTGTGGAGCACGCTGTGCTGCACCTGCTGTACTCGCGTTTCTGGCATAAGGTGTTGTTTGACCTGGGGTTTGTCTCCTCGTTCGAGCCGTACCACCGCCTGTACAACCAGGGCTACATCCAGGCGTACGCCTACACGGATGCGCGCGGCGTGTACGTGCCCGCCGAGGAAGTCCAGGAGCGGGACGGCAAGTTCTACTACGTGCCGGCCGAGGGCGCGGAGAAGTCCGGATTTGTTGTGGGCCAGGAAGCTGAGGTCTTCCAGGAGTACGGCAAGATGGGCAAGTCGCTGAAGAACGCGGTGTCCCCGGACGAGATCTGCGACAGCTACGGCGCGGACACGCTCCGTGTGTACGAGATGGCGATGGGGCCGCTGGACACGTCGCGCCCGTGGGCCACGAAGGACGTTGTGGGCGCGCAGCGATTCCTGCAGCGCGCGTGGCGCCTGGTGGTGGACGAGGCCACGGGCCAGCCGCGGGTGTCCGACGCTGAGCTGACCGATGACGACCTGCGCGCATTGCACCGCACGGTTGCCGGAGTGCACGAGGACTATGCGGAGCTGCGGGACAACACCGCCGTGGCGAAGCTGATTGAGTATGTGAATTACTTGACGAAGACGTACGCGTCGGCGGCTGAGGGCGCGCCGCGCGCGGCTGTGGTTCCTTTGGTGCAGATGCTGTCCCCAGTAGCGCCGCACATCGCGGAGGAGATGTGGTCCATTCTGGGCGGCTCGGACACCATCACGTTTGAGCCGTTCCCAACGTGGGACGAGAAGTGGTTGGTGGATGACACCATCGAGCTCCCTGTACAGGTCATGGGCAAGGTTCGTGGCCGTATTGTGGTCGCGGCGGATGCTTCCCAGGATGAGGTTGAGGCGGCAGCGCTGGCCGAGCCTAACGTTGCAGTGCATATTGAGGGCAAGACGATCGCCAAGATCATCGTTGTTCCTGGCCGTATGGTTAATATTGTCGCAAAGTAGGTGCGCAGCGCGGCGCGGCAGCTGCTGGTAGCGAAGCAGTGCCGCCGCGCGCAGCTTCTATAGATGCTGTGCCATCCAGCGCGCTGTATGACAGCCGCGCAGCAGTTTCCCAGCCGCGCAGCGCTGCTTCATCGGCAGCGTCTCAACGAGGAAGTGTCTTAGAACGTCGACTCGATGAGCCTCCAAAAAATCCAAAACTCTCTGACCTGCGGTTTTGGAAAACCGCGTTTCATCGAAACTACGTTCTAAGACACTTCCCTTTGTAGCCAGCAGAAAAGCCTACGGCAGCAGCTTCGCCGCAAGCACAACCAGCCACAAAGCCTACGGCAGCAGCGCGAACACGAACACGTCCACGCGCACCTGCGCGTTCTTATCAATAGTCGTGCCTGCAGAGATGGACTGGTGCGCCACGGTATCGACCTTCAGCAGGTCGTTTGTGCTGGTCTCAGTGCGTTCCACGCCACCGCCGGTCCAGCCGGCGCGCCGCAGTTCATCCACAGCATCGCTGTACTTCATGCCGGTCAAGTTCGGCATAGAGATCTGGTTGTTACGGGACACGGTCAGGGTGATTTCGGAGTCCCGTTCCATCCGCTGGCCTTCGCCGGAGGCGCTGAGCACCTTGTTCAGCGGCTCTGGCGAGTCCACCTGCTTGACGGTCACCTTGAAACCGGCTGCTTCAAGCTTGGTGCGCGCGTCGTCCAGGTCTTGACCAGAAACCGTCGGCACGGTGGCTTTTTCCTTGCCTGTGGAGACGGTGATCGTGACCTTCGTTCCCACAGACACGTGCGTCCCTTGCGGCGGGTTTTGCGTGATGATGTTGCCGGCGGGGACGTCGTCGGAGGTATCTTCTCGCACTTCGGAATTGAGCTGCAGTTTTGCGTGCCGTAGTGCGTCGGAGGCTTCGGAGGTGTTCATGCCGGTGAGGTCGGGAACTTCGGTAAGTTCTTTACCTGCGGAAATGAGCAGCGTGACGGTGGAGCCTGACGGTAGGGTGGATCCTTCGCCGGGGTCGGTGCCGATGGCGTTGCCGCGCGCGATGTCGTGGTCGGGCCGTTCTTCTGTGGTGACTTTCAGGCCGAGGTTGGTGAGTTCTTTTTCGGCGATGTCGCGTGGTTTGTTGGCGACTTTTGGCAGGGTGACGTCGTGGCTGCTGTTGCTGCTGCTGTTGTTATCGTCGATGACCCGGTAGCCGATGTACCCGCCCGCGCCGAGCAACAGGAGGGTGCTGATGGTCCAGAGGGCGATGGTGGTTTTGCTGCGGCGTGGTGCGTTGTCTTTTTCTTCTACGACGCCCGCCTCGCCCTCTTCCGGGCCTCCGTACGGTGCTCCGGTGTGGTTGGCGTGGTTGTAGTTGGGGTTGCTGGGCTGTCCGGAGGTGTTCTGTCCGGCCTGGTCGTAGGCGGTTTCTGGGTAGGCATTGGCTGAGTTGGCGCCGGGCTGTTGTGTGGGGAGGATGGTGGTTTCGGGGTTGTTGTCAGCGCCCCCAGCAGCGCCGGCAGCGTCCGCACCAGAGCCAGCTGCACCGGCAGCTCCAGCTAATCCAGCGCCTGCGGCTCCGGCAGCACCGCCGGCCAAGCCGGCAAGGCCGGCCCGGCCCGCGCCGCCAGCACCAGTACCACCCGCAGTGCCATCGCCCTGCGCTTCCTCCGTGTACGGCTGCGCGACCAGCGGCAGCTGGTCGTCGGCGAGGCGCCGCAGGTCGGTGGCCATCTGTTGGGCGTCGTCGTACCGGTCGGACGGAGACTTCGCCATGGAGGTCAGAATGATGGAGTCCAGGGACAGCGCCTCGCGCTTGGACAGGTGCATGCCGGGTACGCTGGAGGGGTTTTTTACCTGGTCTTGGACGTGTTGGAACGCCACGCTGAACGGGGATTCACCCTGGAATGGCGGCTGGCCGGTGGCGAGTTCGAACAATACGCAGCCTGCGGCGTAGATGTCAGACCGGGCGTCGGCGGATTTGCCGCGTGCTTGCTCGGGGGACAGGTATTGCGCGGTCCCGATCACGGCGGCGGTTTGCGTCATGGCGGAGGAGGAGTCGGATAGCGCGCGGGCGATGCCGAAGTCCATGACTTTCACCATGCCGGTGTTGGTGATCATGATGTTCGCGGGTTTGATGTCGCGGTGGATGATGCCGGCTTCGTGGCTGAAGTGGAGGGCGTCGCAGACTTGCGCCATGATGGTGGCGGCTTCGCTGAGGCTCATGGTGCCGCGGTCTTGGATGATGTCGCGCAGCGTTTCGCCGTGGACGCGTTCCATGACGATGTAGGGAACGGCTTCGTCGTATTCGGGGGTTTCGCCGGTGTCGTAGACGGCGACGATGGCTTGGTGGTTGAGCTTCGCGGCGTTTTGGGCTTCGCGGCGGAAGCGTTCCAGGAAGCTGTGGTCGCGGGCGAGGTCGGGTCGCATCATTTTGACGGCTACGTCGCGGCCGAGGAGTTCGTCGGTGGCTGCGTAGACAACGGACATGCCGCCTGTGCCGATTTTGGCACTGAGGCGGTAGCGCCCGCCGAGGGTTGTGCCGATGCGATCCACGGTGTTGCTCCTTTGTGTGTGACCCGGGGTGTGGGGACTCTAGCCTATCGATGTTAGTGCATGTTGGGGGTTTGGGGTTAGGCGTCGTTGGCTGGGGGTTGTTCTTTTCCTTCTTCGACGCCGAGGTTTTCTATCGCCGCGGCCGATGGTTGGTTGTCGGCTGGTGGGTTGTTGGGGCTTGGGTCGTCGGGTTGTGGGAGGGGGTTGGTGGGAGGTGTTTGGGGTCGGGTGGTGTGTGGGGGTTGGGTGGTGGTTGGTTGTGGACGGCTGGGTTCTTCGGTGGGTGTGGTGGGTTCGTTGGTGGTGGTGTTGGTGTCTGGGGTGTCTGAGGTGGTGGTCTCGGCTGTGGTGCGTTGGCGGGTGGTGCGTTCGGTGGTGGTGAGTGGGCTGGTGGTGGTTTCGGGTGTGGTGATTTCGCTGGTGATGGTGGTGGTTTCGGTGTCGTTGGTGTCGGAGGTGGGGTCGGCGAGGTAGAGGTAGCCGGCTACGCCGATGGCTGCGAGTGCGAGCAGGCTGGTGAGGATGAGGGGGGTGTTGGTTTTGTTTTTCTTGGTGGGGCGTCCTTGGTTGTTGGAGTTGTTGCGTGGGTTGTTGGCATTGCGCTGCACTGGGCCTTGCTGCGCAGCGCCTTGCTGCGTGGACCCTTGTTGCGCTGGGGCTTGCTGCGTGGGCCCTTGCATGGGCGGCACGCTGGTGCCGGTGCCGGTGGCGACGGCACCCAGCTGCTCGGTGAGTGGATGGGTCACTGACACGTTGGGGACGTGGTCCGGCTGGGGTGGCCGGTGGCCGTCGGCGACCAAAGCCATGGCGCTGGCCATTTCTTTGCCGTCGGCGTAGCGGCTGGCGGGATCCTTACGCAGGCAGATGGCGATAAACTCGCGCATCTGCGGGCTGACGGTGTGGGGCAGTGGGCTGGGGTCTTCGGAGATGTGCTTGATGGCGACGGACACGGTGGTCTCGCCGGTGAAGGGGCGGCGTCCGGCGAGGCATTCGTAGCCGACCACTCCCAGGGAGTAGACGTCCGAGGCCGGCTCGACGTTCAGGCCTTGGGCCTGTTCGGGGGAGACGTACTGGGCGGTGCCGACCACCATTCCTGTGCGGGTCAGCGGGACTGCTTCAGCGGCTTTGGCAATGCCGAAGTCGCTGACCTTGACCCTGCCGTCGGTGGTGATGAGGAGGTTGCCGGGCTTGATGTCACGGTGCACCATGCCCGAACGGTGGATCTCCTCCAGGCCGGTGGCGGCCTGCGCGAGGAGGTCCGCGACCAGCGGCTCGGAGAGCGTCTTCTGACGGCCGAGCACGTCCGCTAACGCTTCACCCTTGATGTATTCCATGACGATGTAGCAGAAGATCAGGCCTTTGTAGCCGGTGTCCTCGTGCACTTCGCCGTAGTCGTAGGTGGTGACGATGTTGGGGCTGTTGAGCCGCATCGCTGCTTCGGCTTCGTTGCGGAAGCGGGTGCGGAACTCGGTGTTCTCGGTGTATTCGGGCCGCAGGATCTTGACGGCCACGTCCTTGGGTGGGGTGTGGTTGGTGTCCTTGGCGAGCCAGACGGTGGACATGCCACCGTGCCCAATGATCCATTGGAGCTGGTAGCGCTGCCCGAGGAGGCGCTGCAAGTGGTCGATGTCCGAGCGGTCCACGGACCCCGCGCCGGGGTTCGTCGGATTGAGATTGTCGTCAGTACTCATGCTTACTGCCCCTGTTCTGCCGCGCGAATCACCGCGCGGCCGATTGGTGCTGCCACCGATCCACCGGTGGCACCTTGCCCAGCGTTACCGCCGTTTTCCACCAGCACTGCCACGGCAACGTCCGCGGTGGTGGAGAAGGCGATGTACCAGGCGTGTGGGTTGGAGTTGCGGGAGTCCTCGCCGTGCTCGGCGGTGCCCGTTTTGGAGGCGATGGAGGCGTCGCCGCCGGCGTGCTGCTCCGCCCCGATCATCAGCTCCTTGAGCTGCTGTGCCACTTGTGGGGTGATGGGGTCGTTGACCTTCTTGGCTTTGGTCTTGCGGATGGGGGAGAGGTCCGCGCCGGTGATCTGCTTGATGAGGTGCGGCTCCATGCGCTGGCCACCATTGGCGATGGTGGCGGCGATGACCGCGTTTTGCAGCGGGGTCAGGGCGATGTCGCGCTGGCCGATGGAGGATTGTGCCAGGGCGGCGCGATCTTGGATGTCACCGATCCTGGAATCGACGACGGGAATGCCCACGTTATCCAGGCTCTCACCCACGCCGAAGGCACGGGCCATGTTGGTGAAGTCCTCGATGCTGTGACGGTTCACCAGATCTGCGAAGGCAGTGTTGCAGGACTCTGCGAAAGCCTGGCGCAGGGTGGTGGTGCCACCGCCGGCGCAGGTGGAGCCGGCGTAGTTCTCCAGGGTTGTGGTGGTGTCCGGCAGAGTGATCTGCGGAGCCGCAGTGACGGATGTGTCCGGGGACTCCCCGGCGGCCAGCGCCGCGGCCGTGGTGATGACCTTGAACGTGGATCCAGGGGGCTGGATCTGTTGCGTGGAGCGGTTCAAAAGTGGGCTGTTGGCGTCGGTGTTATAGGCGGTAAACGCGTTATCAGCAGCTTCGGTGTCCTCCTGCACGATGGTGGAGGGGTCGTAGGACGGGGTGGAGGCCATGGCCAGGATTTCGCCCGTGGACGGCTTCAGCGCCACGACGGAGCCGGAGTAGCCGTTGTTGGCGAGCTGGTCGTAGGCCACTTGCTGCACGGCGGGGACCAGGGTGAGGTCCACGTTCGCGCCGGCGACCTTCTTGCCGGTCAGCTGGTCCCAGGTGCGGGCGGCGAAGAGGGAGGGGTCCTCGCCGGTCAGGATGGAGTTCTGGGACAGCTCCACGCCAGCGGCGCCGTAGCGGTCGGACAGGTAGCCGATCACGCTGCCGTAGGTGCCGGGATTGGCGGGGTAGCTGCGGTGGTAGTAGCCCTGCGCGTCCGCGGTGGATTCCGCGAGGAGCTGCCCGCCGGCAGTGATGGCGCCGCGCTGTTGCGTTTTGGCGGCCAGGAACTGGCGGGAGTTTTTCGGGTTGTTGGCCAGGGAGTCCGTGGAGAAAGCCTGGATGTAGGTCAGGTTGACCAGGAGGACTACTACCAGGAGGAAGCCGAAGATGGTGACGTTGCGGATTGCTTTGTTCATCGTGCATCAGCTCCTGGAGTTGAGGGGGTGCGGACTTCGGCGGCACTGCGGATCTCCGCGGCGCTGCGGGCGTCGGCGCTGATCCTCAGCAGCAGCGCCAGCAGGATGTAGTTGGCGAGCAGGGAGGATCCACCGTGGGACAAAAACGGTGTGGTGAGGCCGGTCATCGGCATCAGGCGGGAGATACCGCCGGTGACCACGAAGATCTGCACGGTGATGGTCAGCGCCATGCCGGCGGCGATGAGTTTTCCGTAGGAGTCTCGGGCGATCATGGCGGTGTGGAAGCCGCGGTTGATGAGCACCAGGTACAGCAGCAGGATGGCGGCCAGGCCGATCAGGCCCAGCTCCTCACCGAAGGCTGCAAGGATGAAGTCTGAGTGGGCGACGGGCACGTTCTCGGGGTAGCCCTGCCCCAGGCCGGTGCCGGTCACGCCGCCGAAGGACATCCCGAACAGGGCTTGGGAGAGCTGGAAGCCGTTGCCGTCGTAGTGGGCCAGGGGGTCCACGAAGTTGTTCACGCGGTCCTGGATCTTGGCGCTGATCTGGTACACGCCCACCGCACCGATGGCGGCCAGGCCGAAGCCCAGGATCAGCCAGGAGGCGCGCCCGGTGGCCATGTAGAGCATGCCCAGCACGGTGCCGAACAGGATCAGCGCGGGGCCGAAGTCGTTTTGCGCGGCCATGATGACCAGCGCAATGCCCCACACCAGGAATAGCGGCCCCAGGTCACGCAGACGCGGGAACTGCAGCCCCATGAAAGTTTTCCCGGCCACGGTGAACAGGCGCCGCTTTTGGATCAGCAGTCCGCCGAAGAACAGCAGGAGCAGCAGTTTGGAGAACTCTCCGGGCTGGATGGAGAACGGGCCGATGGAGATCCACACGTTGGCGTCCGCATTAAGGCTGGTGGGCCACACGATGGGCAGCGCGGACAGGATCAGCCCGGCAAGGCCCATGATGTAGGTGTAGTTCTGCAGGCTGCGGTGGTCTTTGAGGAAGATCACCACGGCGCACATCAGGCCCACGCCCACGAAGGTCCACATGATCTGTGATTTCGCCAGGTTCCAGTCCGTCGCCATGTCCAGCCGCGTGATCATGACCAGTCCGAGCCCATTGAGCAGCGCCACGATGGGCAGCATGATCTGGTCGGCCTTGGGGGCTCGCCAGCACAGGACGAGGTGTGCGATGAGGAAGATGGCGAAGAAGCCGCCGGTGACGGTCAGTGCGGAGGAGCTGATGGTGGCGTTGGTGGTGTCCCCGTCGGGTCCTTGGGGGATGCCGGCTCCGTTGGCGCGGGAGAGGTCCAGTGCGATGTTGGCGACGAGCATGAGCACCGCGGTGGCGAGCAGCAGCAGTGCTTCGGTTTTTCGGCGGAAGATCAGCATTTACTTCACCTCTCGGCAGGACACTCCGGGGGTGGTGAGGTCCTCTGGGTTGCTGGAGTTGGATGTTCGTGTGACGCACGCGGGGAGGGTGCGTTCCGCGAGCCTGTGCACTTGGTTCAGTGCTTCGTCGTAGTTGGTGTTGGGGAGGTTGCTGATGGCTCCGCGGGCGACGGGGGTCAGGTCGTCCGTGCGGAAGTGGTGGCAGTCCTTGCTGCCCATTTTCGGCGCCTTGGTGCCGGCGGGGTAGGTGGTGACTTTTTGGTTTTCCGCCAGGCAGATTTCTTGGTATTTGCTGTTGAGTGTGTTGCCGAGGATGCTGTCTCGCTTGCCGTTGTAGATGGCGATGCGGCCGTCCTCTTCGGCAACGTAGTAGCTGTTCTTGGCGTTGTTCCAGAGGATGTATCCGCTGGTCGCGAGGCCTGCCAGGATTACGAGCGTGACGATCAGCGCGATCGTGAGGCCGCGCTTTTTCTTCCGGCCGCGGGCGGGTTCGGCGCTGACTGCTGGTTGTTCATCGGTGCGCGGGTGGCTGTTTTTATCGTCATCGACGCCGAGGTTCACGTCCCTCCCGCGTCCCTTTGAACGTGAAGCCTTCCGCGCGCCGGTGTGTCCGCGCGCGCGGGAACCGGCGGCAGCGCCAGCCGCAGCGCCAGCGGCCTGAGAGCTCGCAGCATCGGCAGCACCGCCGCCGGCTTCCTGTGCGGACTTCTTGGAACTGTTCTGCGCAGCATCAGTCCCAGATTCAGAACCAGCGTTGGTGCCGTCCTCAGCACCGGCCTTGGCGGATTCCCCAGCGCCAGCACCATCCCCAGAACTCTGCGCAGGCCTACTGGTGGTCTGCAGGTTCAGCGCGGCCGCGCGAGAGGCCGCGGTGTTCGGCCGTTCGGTGTCCGTGACTTTCCCGGCCACGGCGCCGGCCACGATGGGCGCAGCCGGCAGGGTGATGGAGGGGTCTGTGGCGTGGTTGGAGGCGGCGTCGAATTCAATGACGTCCCCGATGACCACGGTGACATTGTCCGGCCCGCCGGAGCGCAACGCGAGTTCCACCAGGCGGCGGGCGGAGTGGTCGGGCGTGCCGGTGGAGAGGGCTTCGTGGATGGTGTCGAAGCTGACGGGGTCCGAGAGGCCGTCGGAGCACAGCATGAAGCGGTCACCGGCTTTGACCTGGAAGGTGGTGAGCGTGGGTTCCACGGGCCGGCCGGTGAGCGCTTTGAGGATCAGGGAGCGCTGCGGGTGGTTGCTGACGTCTTCGGCGGCGAGTTTTCCTTCGTCCACGAGGGATTGCACGAAGGTATCGTCTTTGGTGATTTGTTGCAGTTCGCCGTCGCGCAGGAGGTATCCGCGGGAGTCGCCCACGTGGCACAGGGCGGCTTCATTATTACGGAACAGCAGGGTGGAGAGGGTGCAGCCCATGCCTTCCAGTTGTGGGTTTTCGTCCACGTGCAGCGCGATGGCCTGGTTGCCTTCGTCCATGGCTGTGGCGAGCAGGGTGGTGAGCCTGTCGTGCATGGTGGGTTCGTCCAGCAGCGGGGAGTCCAGGGGCCGGAGTGCGTTGATGAGTAGCTGGCTGGCGACTTCTCCGGCGGCGTGTCCGCCCATGCCGTCGGCGAGTGCGAGCATGCGTGGGCCTGCGTAGGCGCTGTCTTCGTTGTTTCCGCGGACGAGTCCTCGGTCGGAGTAGGCGGCGTAGTTGAGGGTTAGTGTGCTCACTGTTCCATCCTTACGGAGGTTTGTCCCACTCTAAATTCGGAGCCTGCGTAGAGCCGTTCGGGCTGGTCGATGCGTTGGGTGCCGATCCAGGTGCCGTTGCGGGAGTCTACGTCTTCGAGGTACCAGGCGTTGCCGTGGCGGATCAGGCGCGCGTGTGTGCCGGAGGCGAAGTCGTCTTCCAGGATGAGTGTGCAGGTGGGGGCGCGTCCGATGGTGATTTCTGTGTAGCCCTTGAGTTTGAGGGTGGTGCCGGTGAGTGGTCCGGTGGTGAGGACCAGGCTGTGTGGTGGTTTGTTGCCGAGTTCTTTGCGTGGCTCTGGTCGCGCCGGGGCGGGCATGCCGGGGCCGCCGTGGATGGGTTGGAGGTCTTTGCTGAGTCCGGCTGCGTCGTTGGTGTCCTTGCGGAGTGCGCGGATGCTGAGCCAGATGAATAGCCACAGGAGGAGCAGCAGGCCGATTTTGGCCAGCAGTAAGAGGGTGGTCTGCATTGTTCCTTTGACTCCTTCTGTGTCCGGGGTTCCGGGCGGGGGCTTACGTGAACAGCCTACTGCAGACGGGTGACATCCTTAAAGATGTTTTTGGGGTTGTGTGTTTAGTTGAATTGCACTTCGATTTCTGAGTGGCCGAGGGCGATGATGTCTCCGTGGGCGAGGAGCCAGTTGTCGACGGGGGTTCCGTTGACGGAGGTTCCGTTGGTGGAGTTGAGGTCTGTGAGGACTGCGTCGAATCCGTCCCATTGGATTTCGGCGTGTTGGCGGGAGACTCCTGTGTCTGGGATGCGGAGGTCTACTCCGTTGCCGCGTCCGATGATGTTGGCGCCGTCTTTGAGTGTGTAGGTGCGGTCGGATCCGTCGCGGAGGACGAGGGTGACGCGGATTTCTTGGTTTTCGCCGGTGTAGCCGTGGCCGCCTTGGGTGGGTTGATGTGGTGCTACTTGTGCGATGACTTCGGTGCCGGGGTAGCTGGTGGGTGGGTTGGCGATGTCTGCCTGGTTGGGTTGGTTGTTGTGGGTGGGCTGGTTGTTGTTGATGAGGTCGGCGAGCTGTTCGTTATTTTTATTGTCCGACGCCCACCTCTCGTCCCACTGCTGTTCCGCTGCCGCCTGGGCGTTGTGTGTGGTGGGGTTGGGGGCGTTGTGGGTTTCGAAGCGTGCTTCTACGCGGAGTTGGCCGGTGTGGAGGTTGGGTTGTGGTGTGACGTTGACGAGCACGGGGCTGGTGGTGGTCCAGTTTTGGTTGCGGATGAAGCGTGTGAGGCGGTCGGCTAGGTCTTCGGTGAGGCGTGGCCGGCTGGCGAGCATGCTGTCCAGGTCTTGCTGGCTGACTTCAACGTTGAAGGTGTTGGGGGCCAGGAGGTTGCCGTGTTGGTCGGACATGATGGACTCTTCGGTCTGTTGTTTGAGGAGTTCGTCGATTTCGATGGGCACTACTTTGCCGCCGAAGACGCGCGCGAAGCCGTTTTCTAGGCCGCGTTGCAGAGAGTTGTCCAGCTTTTTGAAGCGTCCGAACAAGTCCATGTCATACCTTTCTGTGTGCCTGAGGTGTGTTGAGGCATTGCTGCCTAGTATAGGGCACGGCTGCTGCAGGTGAGATATTTGCGGCGTGGGTGCGTGTTCGTGTGGCGGGGCGTGCGTGCGCTGTGACCTGCTGTTTTGTGGTGTTTTGGGGCTCGATTTGTGTGTTGTGAGTATGTGCTGCTAGTATTTCTTTTCGTTGCTACGGCAGCTTCTGCGGTTTGTTTCAAACGCACTCGGGCGAGTGGCGGAATGGCAGACGCGCTGGCTTCAGGTGCCAGTGTCCTTCGGGACGTGGGGGTTCAAGTCCCCCTTCGCCCACAGTGAGCGGTTTTTCGCTCTGTTCAGGCCGATGGCCACCAACTTCGTTGAGTTGGTGGCCATCGGCTTTTTCGTGTGCCTGGGCCCGTTCCTGAGGATTTTGAATTTGATAATAAGAATATCACAGTTTAATCACGTTCTTAATATATTTCCATACCTATTGTATCCCACAGGAAAGGTTATAAATGAGACTCATTTCACTTTACCCCTGTGGGGATATGCTATACCCGCTGTGACCTGCATTGATGCTGACACGCCGATGCTTTCATGGTTGCTTCTGTTACTCAAGTGATAATTTTTTACCCCCGTAAGGATGAAGGGTGGAGCAGTTCTCTGGGAAATCTGTTGTTGCTTTTCTTAGGAAGTGATTAAGTTGTTGCCGTTCCCTACATACGTCGGGTTCTTCGCAAGAGCTAGTCTCTGTCCGCGCAACACGCTGCGGAGGCTAGCGACGTTTTTCAAAGGACTAGTTATGGCTAATCTTCGTGGACGTAATGTCCGTGCAGCCGGAAGCTCCGTTTTGGGCCTGGCTTTTAAGGACCGCATGAAGTCGGTCGCTGGCGCAGTGGCCGCGCTAGCTATTGCCACTTCTGGCGTGGTCGTTGTCAACAACTCCATGGCTCCGGTGGCCTCCGCGCAAGACGGTGGCATCGACCTGGGTGCCTCTGCATCGCCGCAGCCGCTGGGGGACATCAATGGAATCGGCAAGAACGCGATTCACTCTCCGGCCAACGAGGGTGAGCGCAACACTGTTTCCGGTACGGTTTGGGCCGAGCGCGGCAACATTCCTGGTGGAGGTAAAGACTCGCTTACCTTCGCCTCCAACACCAAGCAGGATGTTGGTGTAGAAGGCGTCAAAGTTTTTGTTCAGTGGGTTGATGGGTACAAGGGTCCTCGGCCGGCCGTTTCTCCGGTATATTATGCGGTGACCGACGCCCAAGGTAACTACCGGATTAAGATGAAGGATTTCCGGGACGCTACCGGCAGGAACAGAATTTTCAGTGCAAACGCTGATGTGGCGCCAACGTGGCGTGAGAAGATTCGTATCTGGGTGGAGATCCCAGAGGATCTTAAAGACAAGTACAACTTTGGGTGGGGCTATGCCAATATCCTAGCTCCCAAGACCTTCGTTGCGGATCGTTCGATTGACGCGCGCTGGCGTGGTGAGCGTGTAACCGGTGCCGATCAGTTCCTTTTCCCTAAGTACAACCAGGAAGAGAAGGAAGTTCTCCATAAGCCACAGAAAGACTGGGCTGACAATGATACCCGGCATCGGACGGATAAGCTGGGACAGCTTTCTGGCCGCATCTACTGGGATTACGGTGGGTATGCTCCGCCGGCAAATGCCTGGAAGAATATTGTGTCTTACGATGCCGAAAATGACAGGGGCATTGGTGGGCAGAAGGTTGTTGCTTCGTATCTAAGTGATCACGCGATCTCTCAGATCAAGAAGTACGTGGAAGAGAATAAGGGCACCATTTTCGGGGGCAAGAGCCTGCGCGGTGACGGTTGGACTTACGAGTATGAGGCCAAGCTGCAGGAGTGGATCAAGCAGCAAATTGCTGAGAACAAGAATGGTGAAACTCCGTGGATCGCTGAGTCTGTGGTGACGACTAGTGGTCAGGATGGTCAATACACTATCCAGTTCAATGGAACTTATGGCCATACCTGGGACCAAGCCGGAAGCGTCCCACTCAAGCCTGCCTCATCGGATCAGGAAAACTACTTCCATAACGTGGATTCCACGCCGTCGGCAGGAGACTTTAGGCAGGGTAAAGCTTCCTCTACTGCGCGCTCGAAGCACATCAACTGGGAATGGATGATGGTCTCTCTTGTGCAGGAGGACGGAACTTTGGGTCCTGTTGAAGGTGCAGGCCTAGTTGATCCTTGGCGCGGTGGATTCTGGTCTGGACGCGTGGGGTCTAACTTCGGTAACTTCTACAAGAACAGGGAATTGGGTGACGTTGCGTGGAATGCATTCAATTACCTTCACGATGAGAGGGTATCTGTCGGGATCAATACCGACGATGCTGAATGGCGGGAAGTGAATTTCGCCCACACTTTGGCTCAATCCACCTTCCAAGTAGTGAAGTATGATACATCCGCTAATGTCGCAAAGCCTGGTGACAAGGTGGATACTCAAGGAGGTGGCTACCCAACCCTCGGTGGCACCAAATATGACATCGTGTGGACTGCCGTGGATAGTTCTGGCAACGAAGTGGAATTGAATCCGGAATCGAGCGTCTGTAAGGGCTTGGTCCCTACTGACGGAGGATTGTTGCCATCTTGCTCCATCACGGTGCCGGAGGATCTGCAGAATTCTACTGTATTCACCGCGACGCTTTACTCGATCAACGATAATGGCACGCGCTCAGACATCCCGATTGCAGTTGACAGTTTCCTTGCACAGGTCGATGCAAAGGTTCCTCTTTATGATGATGTCAAACTAAAGCCTGGCACTACCGCGTTGTCTTCAGTTCAGGGTCTCGATGACAATTCGACTCCTGAGGTGGAGAAGGAACCCGTTCCGCAAGAGGCTACCTTTGCAGCTGTGAAGCCTGACGAGGCTGAATGGATTACGGATGAGGAGGGCTTCATTACTGGCCAAAAGTTCAGTTTGACGAACCAAGAAAACTTTGGCTACGCCTTTAAGGTCGATCCGGACACTGGCGAGGTAACGTTCAAGGCTCCGAAGACCAAGAGTGATCCGGAGAAGCCGACTCAGCAGATTCCTTTCACTGGCGTGTTCGATGTTCCGGTAGAGATGACGCTGGACGGTAACAAGAGCTACGCTATCGCAACGTTCGAAGTTACTGAAGCAGATATTGAAGAGGGAACTGACGAGGAAAAGGGGCCTGATTACACCCCTGAGTACCCAGGCAAGAGCTTCACCTACACTCCTGACGGTGGTGAAGAGCTGAAGACTGAGAAGCCAGGCTACTTGGCGCCTGCCGGCCAGCTCACTAACGCCGACGTGGTCTACAAGACTAAGGAAGGTGGCGTGGAGAATAAGCCTGGCGAGGACGTTGCCTCCTATAAGTTGAAAGAAGGCTTCGAAGCTCCTAAAGGCTACACCATAACTCTCGACGATGAGACTGGCCAGATCTCCGTTGATGTCGTTGAAGCTGGTAAGGATGGTGCTCGTCAAGAGGTTGTTGAGGTCCCGGTCGTTGTGTCTTACACTGACGGCGCTGAAGAAGACGAAGCAATCGCTGTCTTCTATCTCGACACCGATGGCGATGGTATCCCGGATGTTATCGACGATGACGATGACGGCGATGGTGTGAAAGATAAGGATGATACTGGCCCGAACCATCACCCGAAGGATCCATTCGATACCAAAACCTATGTGACTGGTGACCCGAAGGTTGTTGCGCCAACTACGGATAGGCAAGACACCGGCATCGTCGTTCACAACAAAGATGAGGGTACCAGGATCGTTGCTACTGATGCAGTAGGTAATAACCCCAAGGTTGAGGTCGATGAGGAGACTGGAAAGATCTACGTCATTCCGGGAACCAATGTCGTGGAACGAATCTCGCTGGTTATTTATGACGAGGACCTGCCGAGGGGCTCCGTTACTAAGGAGCTCCAGATTAAGGAGAATCCGACCCAGGCCGACCTCAATGATCCGAAGGGTCAGGATCAGACCGTTAAGGTCGGCGAGAACCCAGATCCGAAGGGCAACATTGTTGATGCTGACAAGCTGCCTGAGGGTACGACGGTTGAGTACAAGGATGGTAAGACTCCGGATACTTCTAAGCCTGGTGAGCAGAACGTCACTGTTGTGGTGACCTATCCTGATCAGTCTCAGGATGTGGTCGAGGCGAAGCTGAAGGTTGAGAAGAACCCAACCACGGTTGACTCTGGCAATGTGAAGCCTGTTGATCCGTCTGGTCAGGAGCAGGATACGGGTATTGTTGTCATGAACAATGACGATAAGACCACGGCTACTGCCAAGGATAAGAATGGTAAGGATGTTCCTGCCAAGATTGGTGAGGACGGTAAGGTTACCGTCACGCCGGGCGCTGATGTTGAAGGTCCGATTACTGTGACCATCACTGATAAGGATCTTCCTGAGGGCAAGGTTGAGGTTAAGGTTCCGGTCAGGACTGATGCTGACAAGAATGATCCGAAGGGTCAGGATCAGACCGTTAAGGTCGGCGAGAACCCAGATCCGAAGGGCAACATTGTTGATGCTGACAAGCTGCCTGAGGGTACGACGGTTGAGTACAAGGATGGTAAGACTCCGGATACTTCTAAGCCTGGTGAGCAGAACGTCACTGTTGTGGTGACCTATCCTGATCAGTCTCAGGATGTGGTCGAGGCGAAGCTGAAGGTTGAAGAGAAGCCAGCTGGCACTAACCCAGATACTTCCGGATCCTGGAAGAAGCTCGAGAACTGCTTCGACACGTCGTCACAGATGAATGTCAAGAACCCATTCCTGTGGCTGGTGCCACTGGGACTGCTGTCCTTCATCAAGATCCCACCACAGATCCAGCAGCAGATTGACTCCATCTCTGCTAACTTCAACTCCACGATCACTCGGGAGCTGCAGAAGTTCGGTATCAGCCTGCCTCACTTCGAGGTCCCAGCTGCACTGAACATCAACACCTACCTGACCATGGAACAGCAGCGTCAGCTGCTGGGAGGTGCAATCATCGCAGCCGGCCTGGCAGTAACCAGCGCCTACGTTGCACTGGGATGTGACTGGGGTGGACGTCCAGTCGAACCTGAGAAGGAGGGCAACGGTTCCGCAACCGGCTCCGGAGAAGCACTGAAGAAGCTGGCTGAGGATCCGAAGAACAACATCGGCTCCGGCAACAAGAAGGCCAACCAGTCGACCTCCGCTCCAACCGAGACTGAGACCCCTGACGCCTCTGCACCCGCAGAGACCTCAGAGGAGCCAGCTGCAGACGCAGACAGCGCAGCAGGTGACAGCAACAACTAAAAAGCTGCACACCAGCTCACCCCGGTAACCGCCGGGTAGTGACCCACTACCCGGCGGGCTAGCCCCTCGGCTAGCCGGACACTGCTGAAGCACAAGGTATGAAGCCCACCGTCTGTCCACGCACTACCAGCGTGGACAGACGGTGGGCTTTACCCATGCGCACCATGCACTGAGCGCCACCCAGTGCCTACCGCGCAGCACATCCCCACCGCACAGTACTTACACGCTGAGAAGCTCTCACTCCACACGCCACATCGCGGTCAACACTCCAGCGCCAACCTGCCGATCCTCACCACCAGCCAGACGCACCACCACAGGCTCCCCACACCGGCCGGCCACCACACGCTGCCACCCGCGCAGCACCTCCACCGAAGCCGAGCGCCGCTGAGCAGTCACCACCTGGATCGCCCGATCACACACCACCACATCACCCGAATCCAACACCCCCACAAAAACAGCACCACCTAGTGCTGAGCGCGAGCACCCGGACAGATCCACAGCGCTGGAAGTGCCACCAGCAGTACCACCGGCAGTGTCACCCGCAGTATCGCCGAACAGTTCCCACTGCTTCTCCAACACGGTCATGCGCACCACCCGCCCCAACGAATGCACAAACCCGGAACGATCCTCCACCGCCAACTCTCCACCCGGCCGTGAACTCAACACCCGGCCCACCGGCCACACCACCGGCTGCATCTGTCCAGAACGCGCTATCAACATCCCATCGGCCGTGAACGTCACCCGACGCACCGGCTCGCACGTCTCCACCAACACCGTCACACCCGCGCCAGCGGCCGTCACACTACAAGGGTGCAACTCGGACAGGTGGGTGAGGGCAAGAGACAGTTCGGCGTCGGAGGATAAGGACCCCACACCCAGCCCCGCCAATTGAGCCCAGACCTGCGGCAAGGACACAAACGGCTGGCCCTCCCACGCAGCACGCAGCAGTTCGGTCATCTCCAGGAAATGATCGGGGCCAGCGGGCAACGCAGACAGCGCAGACAGCGCGGATGGCGCGGGGGAGGACTCGCCAGGGACATCAGACATCATCAACACTCTTAACAACCAGGGGCACGATACCCACCCACGATACCCAGCCACGCCACCGGGTGATGTGAGGCCTCGCGTGTAGGGTGGGGATCGTGGCACAATTCCTCTTTCACGTTGGTCGATGGTCCTACCTGCACAAATGGGTGGTCATCTTAGTCTGGCTGCTCGCGCTTCTCGGCGTGACAGGCAGCGCACTGAGCTTCCAAAAAGGCTTCAACGACATCTTCGCCATCAACAACGTGCCCTCCACCCAGGCCACCGAGATCCTGATGGACAAGTTCCCCGGTACGGACAACCCGGCGGCGTCCGCGGACGTGAACATGGTGTGGCAAGCCCCCGAAGGTCACCGCCTGGACGAACCCGCCTACATGGAGGCGATGGACCGCACCACCCAGACGATCAAGGACACCGTGCCGCAACTAGGCAGCACCCTGCGCTGGGGCAACCCCGTCACCGTGAACCACGCGCAAACGGACGCGATCGTGGACCAACTCACCAACCAGGGCCTGCCGAAAGCCACCGCCACCAAGGACGCCTACACGCAACGTGTCCTATCCGACGACGCCACCATCGGCACCTCCACCTTCTCCTTCGACGTCGCCCTCCCCGCCGAAGTGACCGACGCCGACCGCGCTGCCGTGGAAGCCGCCGCCCAAATCTCCCGGGATGCTGGGCTGCGCGTGGAGATCGGTGGGCCTGGATTTGGAGACCCGATTGAGATCGAACCCATCTCCGAGATCGTGGGCGTGGTGGTGGCCCTGATTATCCTGGCGATTACGTTCATGTCCCTGCTGGCGGCGGGGCTGCCGCTGATCAGCGCGCTGGTGGGCGTGGGCATTGGTGCGTTCCTGACCGTGGGCGCCACCGCCTTCGTGCCGTTGAACTCCATGACGCCCACCCTGGGGCTCATGATCGGCCTGGCCGTGGGAATTGACTATGCCTTATTTATTATGGCGCGCTACCGGGATGAGCTGGCGCTCGGCCGGTCTAGGCCGGATGCGATCGGGCTGGCCTGCGGCACGGCAGGTAGCGCGGTGGTGTTCGCCGGAGTGACGGTGATTGTGGCCCTGGTGGGCCTGAGGCTAGTGAACATCCCGTTCCTGTCCGCGATGGGGTACTTCGCGGCGGCCTTCGTGCTGGTGGCAGTGCTGCTGTCCCTGACGTTCCTGCCCGCGCTGCTGGGGCTGCTGGGCCGTCGGGTGTTCAAGAGCGAGGCGAGCTGCACGCCGCGGGAAAGCGTGCGGGAGGACGGCCGCGCGACGGGGCCGCAGGTGCACGGCACGAAGGAGAACCTGGGCACACGGTGGGTGAAGCTGGTGCACCGGTTCCCCGGTGTGGCGCTGGCTGTGGTGATGGCGGTGTTGGCGCTGCTCACGCTGCCGGCGTTGAACCTGCAGCTGTCTCTGCCGAATGACACCACCAGTAGTGTCACGTCCACGCAGCGGCAAGCGGCGGACCTGCTCGCCGAAGGATTCGGCGAGGGCCGCAATGCTCCGATGCTGGTGCTCGTGGATGCTGAGCACGCGCGGGCAGATGCCACTGTGTTGGCGCCGTACATCGGCGGGGCGGACGCGCGCCCGGAGGCAGACGCAGCGGCGGACGCGCCCGCCTCGCCACAACAGGCCGCGTTCATCTACGCGATGGACCAGCTGCAGAACAACCCGGAAGTGGAACACGCGCAGCTAGTCGGACAATCCGAGGACGGCACCACCGCACAGCTCGTGGTCACCCCCGTGCACGGACCACGGGAAGAATCCACCGTGCAGTTGATCCACGCCCTGAGGGAACAGCAGGCGGACATCGAACGCGAAACGGGCGTGACCATGGGAATCACAGGCTTGATCCCCATCCAACAAGACGTCACAGACACGCTGAAGAAGGCCATGCCCATCTACCTCGCGCTGGTGGTGGGGCTGGCCCTGGTGCTGCTCATGATGGTCTTCCGCTCTCTGCTGGTGCCACTCATGGCCGCCGGCGGTTTCCTGCTGTCCGTGGGCGCGGCCTTCGGCGTGACCGTGCTGGTGTGGCAGGAAGGCCTGTGGGACCTGTGGGATTCTCCCGGCCCGCTCATCAGCTTCATGCCGATCTTCCTGATCGGCGTGACCTTCGGGCTAGCCATGGACTACCAAGTGTTCATCGTCAGCCGCATGAGGGAACGCTATATCCAGGAATCCCAACGCCTTGCGCAGGACCCGGACTACACCTACAGCGCCACCGAGGACTCCGTGATCCACGGCTTCGGCCTCGGCGCGCGCGTGGTGACCGTGGCCGCGCTCATCATGATCGCGGTGTTCGTGTCCTTCATCTTCCAGCCCCTGCCGTTCATTCAGATCTTCGGCTTCGCGCTCGGCGCCGGCGTGCTCTTCGACGCCTTCCTGATCCGCATGACCGCCATCCCCGCGCTCATGCTCCTGGCCGGACGAGCCACCTGGTACATGCCGAAGTGGCTGGACAAGGTACTCCCCACGCTGGACGTGGAGGGGTCCTCCCTGGAGAAGGCGTTTAGCTCCGGGAAGATCACGCGCCACGAGGGCGCCGCGCGCGACTAGCGCGGCTAGCCCAGCCGCGCCTCCCAGCCCTCGCCGTAATACCGGCTCATAAACTCCGCGCGATACTCCACAAAACGCCCCTCCTCGATGGACCGCCTGATGTTATCCACCAACGTGATCATGAAGTGCAGGTTATGCATCGTGCACAACGTCCCCGCCAAAAACTCCTTTGCCTTCAACAGATGGTGGATATACGCGCGCGAATAGTTCTCGGAGACTTCGCCGCCCACTTCGGCGTCGATGGGAGAAAAATCATTCTTGAAACGCGCATTGGTCAAGTTCATCCGACCATCCAACGTGTACACCCCGCCACGTCTGGCCAGGCGCGTCGGCGCCACACAATCGAACGTGTCCGCCCCCGCGGCCACGCCCGTGAACAGGTCGTCCGGCTCGGAGATCCCCAGCAGGTGGCGCGGCATGTTTTCCGGCAGCTCCTCACACACCCAGTTGACGATCGTCCCCAGGTTCTCCTTCTCCAACGCCCCGCCGATGCCGTAGCCGCCGAAGCCGCGCCGCCCGTCTGCAATTGCGGCGTCGGACAGTTCCACCAGGCCGCGCGCGGCCTGTTTCCGCAGGTCTTCGTACTGCGCGCCCTGCACCACGCCCCACAGAGACTGCAGCGGCTTATCCTCGCGCAGCACAGTCTGCCGGTAGTGCTCCTCCAGGCAGCGCTGTGCCCACCGATGCGTCCGCTCCACAGACCGCTCCTGGTAGTGGCGCGTATTCACCAGCGTGGTCAGCTCATCGAACGCGAAGATAATGTCCGCGCCCAACTGGTGCTGGATCTGCATGGACACCTCCGGGGTGAACCGGTGCTTCGACCCATCAATCACACTGCGGAAATCCACACCATCCTCGTCCACCACGGCCATGCGCTTGGACTGTTGCGCCACAATGTCCTTCTTATCCAGCCCCTTCGTGTCCATCGCCAGGACCTTCTTGAACCCCACGCCCAGGCTCATCACCTGGAACCCGCCGGAGTCCGTGTAGGTAGGTCCGTGCCAATTCTCAAAAGCGGCCACGCCACCGGCCTGGTCCACGATCTCCGGGCCTGGCTGCAAATACAGGTGGTACGCGTTGGACAGCACCGCCTGCGCCCCGGTACTGCGCACCTGCTGCGGCGTGAGGGTCTTTACGGTCGCCTTCGTGCCCACGGGAATGAACGCGGGCGTGTGGATGTCGCCGTGCGGCGTGTGAATCACCCCGGTGCGCCCATGCCCCTGGTTTTCGGTGTTCACGCTGGTCACGGGGTTACCGGCGGCGTCGATGGCGGAGGCGGTCTGCCGCGGGGCGGAGTCAGGCAGGCGCGTGTCCTCCTCCAGGCGGGTGCCTAAGCTGAAGGTTGTGTCTGTGTGGCGCTGTTCGGCGGTCATGGGAACCCAGTCTACTGCGGGGTGCGACGCGCGCGGGTTAGGCTGGGGGAGTGAGCACCAGCACCCAACCCGCCGGCCGATACGCGCCCAGCCCCTCCGGCGACCTGCACATCGGCAACCTCCGCACCGCCGTGATCGCGTGGTTGCGCGCTGCGGGCAGGCTGGCGTTGCGCATTGATGATATCGACGCCCAGCGCACCTCCCCACACTTCACCTCCCGCCAACGGGCCGACTTGGAGGAGCTGGGGCTGCGCTTCGTGGGGCCGGTGGCGCGCCAACAGGAGACGTATGAGCATTACGAGTCCGCGCTGCAGGACTTGCAGCGGCGCGGGCTGGTGTACGAGTGCTTCTGTTCGCGCCGGGACATTCAGGACGCAGTGCGGGCACCCCATGCCATCCCGGGGCGCTATCCGGGGACATGCAGGGACCTGTCTGTGGAGGAGGCCGGGCGGAAGAGGGAAGAGTTGGCCGCCGGGGGTTCCCGGGGTGGGCGTGTGCCGGCCTTGCGGCTGCGCTCTGACGTGTCATCGTGGGAGGTCACGGAGCTTTTCGCGGCGGAGGCGGACCCGCTAACGCGGGTGTACGCCGGGGACGTGGACGACATGGTTCTACGGCGGGGAGGGAACATCCTTCCGGGGTGCGCGCCGGGCGAGCCGGGGGACGACGGCGCCGGCGGGCATGCGCGGGACTACGCCTACAATCTGGCCGTTGTTGTGGACGACGCCCTGGCGCACGTCCGCGAGGTTGTCCGCGGTGACGACCTGTTGAGCTCGGCGCCGCGCCAGGCGTACCTGGCGCACCTGCTGGGTCTGCCGGAGGTGCAGTATGTGCACGTGCCGTTGGTGGTGGGGCCGGAGGGCAGGCGTTTGGCGAAGCGTGATGGGGCGGTGACGCTGGCGCAGTTGAGGGCGGTGGATCCGGGGGCGTCGGCGCGGGTGTTGGAGTGGATTCTGGGCTCGCTGGGTGGCGCGGCCGCGGGCTCCGCGGGAGCCGCGGAGCGTCTGGCCGCCACGAGCGCGGCCCCCGCGCCGGCTGATACAGCCGCCGCGAGCTCTAGCGCCGCAGCCGGGGGAGCCGCCGCGAACGCCGCAGCTGCCGAGGCTGCTGCTAGCGCCGAGAGCCTCGCGGACCGGAACCACCGCGTGCTCCTCGAGGCTCTAGAGTCCTTTGATCTGGGCAAGCTCCCGCGGGACTCGGTCCCCTTCGACCCCGACCACTTCATTTCCCCATAACACTCCGCGCCGCGCGCCGAGCGCGACGCCCTGCGCGCCTCAGAACACGTGCCGCGAGCGACGCGGCTTATAGCCCGGCAACTTCTTCCCCGCCTTCGCGGCAGCCGCGCGCGCCTTCGCCACCTTCGCATTCTGCCCAAACAGCAACGGCGCCTGACGCAGACGCTCCAAGAAGAAAGTCTTCCGAGGCCCCGCCGTCCACGTTTCGTCGATAAGTTTCTTGGACTGCGCTACGGCGTCGGGGGAACGATCGATGAACACCCGAGCCAGCTCCTCCGCGGCGGCCAACGGATCCTCAGCCACCTCGCTGGCCAGGCCGTATTCCACGGCCTGAGCACCGGTGATGATTTCCGCGCCCATGGACAGCCGCTTAGCTACATCCGCGCCGACCACCTGCTTCAGCGCCTGCACGCCGGACATATCCGGCACCAGACCCCACTTCGCCTCCAGGACCGACCATGCCGCATCCGCCGACGTGAATCGATAATCCGACGCCAGCGCGATCTGCAGACCGCCCCCAAAACAATAACCCGGGACCGCCGCGATGACCGGCACGTCGAGCCGGCGCCAACACCACGGCCCCTCCTGGAAGGTATTCGTGCCGCGCCATGGACGGCTGGCGAAGTTCGCGACAATCTCCCGCGGGCTCTTGAATGCGGCCCCGAAGTCCAGACCGGAGCTGAAGTTGCCATTCGCGCCGGTGAGGATCACCGCGCGGATGGACTTATCCTTCTGAATCTGCCGGGACACCTGGATCATGCGCTTCAGCATCGGGATGGTCAGGGCGTTCAGTTTCTCCGGGCGGTCCAGCAGGACGTAGGCAATGCCCTCGTCAGAGATGCGGAGGGTGATGTTGTCTGTGGTCTCGGAGCTGAGGATGGTGGCGCTGGGCGCAGCGCCAGAAGCACCGATGGACGCAGCGCCAGAAGCGCCCGCGGACGCAGAGCTCGAGGTGCTCGCGCCCGGGGCGCCAGTGTTAGGGGAATCAGCAGTCATAACCCCCAAGTTTAGAAGATGCCAGGGTGCTTCTTGCCGAAATCGTTCACCGTGGCGTTCTTGGAGTTCACATTCTGATCGTTGCTCGTGGACGTGTCGCCCTTCAGGCGCGCGGTCTGAGTCACCGTGATCGAGTTCTTCACACGACCCAGCTTCGTGCCGCCATCACCGAAGTCCAAGTTCGCCACGCGCACCTTCTCACCAGGGTTCACGGGGTTCGCCAGGGTCACCTCAAAGGTGCGGGTGGAGGTCTTCTCATCAAAGCCCAAGTCCCGGATGTGAGCACCATTCGACGAGCGCGGAGTGATCAGACGATCCACACCCTTCGGGCCCTCCTCCGTCTTCACCTGCACCTTGAACTGGGTTGCAGGGAAGTCGCCGTAGTAGCGCTCGGAGCCCACATTCTCCACGTGCAGCGCCACCGTGCCGGCGAAACCAGGGGCCTTCGCGGAGGACACCGTCAAAAACGGCTTCAGATCCAGCGCGGGGTTGGAGGCCTCCTGCTTGTCGGACTCCTTCTTGGCGGGAGCTTCGGCGTCGGTCTTCTTCTGCTTATCCGCAGCAACCTCGGCATCACCCTGCTGCGCCGACGCCACCTCGCCCTCCACAGGCACCTCCGTGTCCTTGATGACCTCCGCATCCGCCTTCGGATCCTTCTCGGACTCCTGCACCACAGGCTTCGTGTTCTGCGCATCCTTGTTCGGCGCGTAAGAATCAGCCAGCTTGTCATACAGCTTCACCCGCACCTCGTTCTTCACCGGCTGCAGCGCCGACCAGAACGTCGGCGTGGACCACGTACCATTCGGCTTGCAGTACTGCTGCGTACCAGTCATGTTCAGCACGCGGAAACCATACGTGGCCTCGCCCGTGTGCTTCGGAGGGACGTTGTAGGGCCCGATCGACTGACCTGCCTCCCACGATAGGGAATACGACGCCGAGACCCCGATCTTCTTGGCAATCTCTTGAGAAATACCGGCAGATCCGCCCTCCTTCGACGCACCCAGATTCACCGATGTGGTCTCCGTGCGATCGCCATTGACCTCCACAGAAATGCTTTGGGTCTTGGACAGATCCTGCTGCAACGGAATGTCCTTGTCCGTCTGATTCGTGGTGGAGATCGTACCGGCAGGCATGAACTTATCCGTTGCCTTGTACACCACGGTGCGGTAGTCCTCCCACGCGTTGCAGACCGGCTTCGGGTTCAAAATGTTGGCCTTTTGGTGGTCGCTGCCGTGGGAGGTGTGGATGATCGGCAGCGCTGGGTTGATAGCGGGGGTTTCTGGGTAGGACTCTGTGACGGTTTCGGCGTTCGCGCTGGGCGCGAGCGGGCCGGAAAGAAGTGCGGAGCTACCAGCTAAAACAGCGGAGGTTCCAGCTAATGCGACAACCGAACGGCGGAAAACGGACATGGTTACTCCTGACGAAGGCTCATGGCGTGGGGTCACAGTGTGTGGCTCACAGTGTGGGCTCGCGCTATGAGGGTGTGGTCAATGGACAATACGGCGATTGGCCGTTCGATTGCGCGGGCCAATCTACTTCAGGAGGGTAAAGCCCGAATGCCGCTACCACAACACTTTTTATATGGAAAGAATATGCTGCCGGAATGGTGCGAGTGGCGCGCGTGGAACTCGCTCGTGGTGCTGCTAACTGCAGTGATGCTGCTTTCTCGCGTTGCTTCAGTGCCGGCGCGCGCGGCTCTTTTGTCACAATAAGTTCTTGCTGTGTTTACGTGTTTGTTAACTGGAAGGCTATCTGTGTTCAGCTTCCGCGAGCGGGGGAGCTATGTCTCCGACGAGGTTGACGTTGGGGTGGGGCTGGGGAATGGGGCGCTGTGGCGTCGGAGGTAAATAATTTCGGTCCCAACCACAGGACCACATAGACCAAACCCACCAGTACAGGAATCTCCACCAGCGGCCCAATCGTCCCCGCCAACGCCTGCGCGGAAGACGCACCAAACGTGCCGATCGACACCGCAATCGCCAGTTCGAAATTATTACCCGCAGCCGTAAACGCCACCGAGGTCGACTGCGCATAATTCAAGCCCACCGCCTTCGACGCCCACAGTGACACCCCGAACATCACCACAAAATAGATCAACAGCGGCGCAGCCACGCGCACCACCGTCCACGGCTGTGCAACCAACTGCTGGCCCTGCAAAGAAAACAACAACACAATCGTGTACAACAAACCAATGAGCGCGAGGGGAGAGATCTTGGGGATGACGACGTTCTCGTAGAACTCGCGGCCCTTCGTCCGCTCGCCGATAATGCGAGACGCCACGCCAGCCAGCAGCGGAATGCCCAAGAAAATGAGGACGGACGCGGCGATGGCCAGGAATGAAAACTTCGCTGACGTGGTCTCAAGACCCAGCCACGACGGCAGAACCTGCAGGTAGAACCAGCCCAACACGCCAAACATCAGCACCTGGAACACGGCATTGATAGCCACAAGCACAGCCGTCAGCTCCCGATCCGCGCAGGACAAATCCGTCCACACCAAGACCATGGCGATGCAGCGCGCCAGGCCCACGATGATCAGACCGGTGCGCAGCTCTGGATCCTGAGGCAGGAACAGCCAGGCGAGCGCGAACATGAACAGTGGTCCGAACAGCCAATTCAGTGCTAGAGACAGGGCCATCAGGCGCTTATCGGCGGCGATCTTCGCGGCTTTGTCGTAGCGGACTTTCGCTAGCGGCGGGTACATCATGACCAGCAGGCCGATCGCGATGGGAAGGCTGGTGCCGCCGATTGTAACGCTTTCTAGGGCGTGCGGGACGCTGGGGGCGTAGGTGCTGAGGAGGATGCCGGCAGTCATCGCCAGCAGGATCCACAGTGGTAGGAACTTGTCCAGGGTGCTGAGCTGGGGTGGGTGAGGCTGGGAGTCGAGTGGTTGGGAGGCGTGTGGTTGGGGAGGAGAGGACGTGGGCGCATTGTGCTGGTCTCCTTGGGACATGTGATGTTCTCCTCCATGTGATGTCTTGGCAGCGTGCTGTGCGGTTGTGGTGGCGTGCTGCAGTGTTGTGGCGACGTAATGCACGGTTTTGGCCGCGTACTGCACGACGGTGGGGTGTACGGCAGCGTGCTGCACATACTCACGGTAGGTGGGTCGCGGTCGAAAGGCAACGGCACAACCATAGGACTTTGTGACCTTTAGGAAATCGCGACCTGGGGTTTTGCAGCGCGAGCTCCCACAAAATCCTATGGTTGTGCCGCGGCCCGTACGAAGTATCCCGAGTTGTGTTCCGTGTGAGCAGGTTTTCCCATCTATTCACACGGAACGAAACATGAGGCGCTTCAGTGCTAGCATCAACAGCTGTCATCTCTCTAGATCGAAGCCAAGGCGGCTGCAGATGAAACGGTATTGTGGACATGGATATCCACTCACTGCTAAAAGGAGAGCATCATGCCACTGTGGCTAACTGCAGTTGTAGTTTTTGCTGGAGGCAGCATCGGCATCGCTAACGGGTTAAAAAAACGAATGAAAAATAATCCAGAACTACAAGGAAAAGGGCTTCGGGCTCTATTTTCGAAAAATAAACCCTAATATATTGGCCGTTTCGTCAATTTAGAAAAGTAGGCGAATTGGCTTTGTTAAATAACCTACATGCTGAATGTCCCGGTGATGAGGCCGCTCTGTGGTATGCAGCGATGGCAGCTCACACCCCACCATCACAAACGCTCACAGGTGCACGTCCAGTAATTAAGAGTCCTTCTCAAACCCCCGCGTTCCACGGCGGAAAACTTCGCGAACTTACTACTCAAACCTTGTCAGTGGGCGGATACGGTAAAGTGGCCGCAACTATCGATAATGACGCCGCAGAGACAACCAGCACTTATCCCGTCGGTTTAATAAAAACAACTTCACTTGAAGAAAGTGTGTAAGCGCTTCAAGCTCACCTTAATGAGGCAAGTCCTCAACAACTCGCCAGCCTGCAGGCTTCCAGGGAAGAGCGTGTCTCCAAAGCGTAGGAATGCCCTTACGTTGTTGCCTAAGTCGGTCCAAGACATTCTGCAGCTTGGGGAGAGAGGTGCTAGCATTGGCAGCAGTCAATCCTTGCTTCGCGGGCGCTGCAGGCATTGGCGGGCTAGCCGCATACGTAATTGCTGGGGCGTGTGCTGGTTTCTGCGCCGCTCCAGAAGTTATTTCGAAGGGGCCATGTGCAACATGCATCCGCGCCTATGCTGCGTTCGGGGCAGCGGAATGGGTTCCGACGCTGCTTGTATCCGACTATGGTGATGAATTATGAGGAATAACAACAATAAGAAAGAGGTAGCCATATTTCGTATTGCTGTTTTGGCTGTGATACTTATGCTGGCATTCGAAATCGCTATGAATGGGATAATTATTGGAATAGTGGCAGCGGTAGTTTCCGGTGTATTTCTACTATACTTTTTGGTTCATGATCGCCGCCATTTTCGGTAATCGCTTCACTGGGCGATCTAGGTAGCTTCATAAGCTCAGGAATCTACTCCAAAAGACCTGTCGGTTACTGTTGTGAACAGGGACGCGCTTTCTAGGCGTCGATAAGACTGTAATCCACATGTGCAGTGGCCGTGACGGTCCTCACTGCACCGGCTAGGACATTGCCAGCCCTGCCGGCAGTAAGGACGCTGGCACAACCATAGGACTTTGTCGCAGCTCTTGAGCATTTCCCCAGGACAAAATCTCGAAAGAGCGAAATAATCCTATGGTTGTGCCGGGACGCCTCGCAATCCGCCTGCGACACGCTGACAGCCGACACACATTTTGTCGCATAACCCGATTATTTTGATCAAACTTTGACTGCCGGGGGATTGTCTAAAATTGTCCTGCATGGAATATGTCACAACAGCACCCCACCTGCACAGATACAACTAAACCCCAGCTCATTGCTGAACTGGGGCAAGTTTCTGGCGGAGGATAGGGGATTTGAACCCCTGAGGGATGTGACTCCCGCACGCGTTCCAGGCGTGTGACATAGGCCGCTAGTCGAATCCTCCAGGCCAAACGTTCAAACCTTGCTCGCAGGGAGCCGTGCTTGAGCGTTCTTGAAAAAGGGTACACAAGAACTCCTCCAAAAACCAAATCGACTCCCATGGTGGCCTTATAGGCGTGGTGGGAAGGTCTGCTCACCTGGTGCTCACCTGTAGCCCACCTGGTGCCCGCCAGTCGATCCGTTTGCCCGCCTGCCGACCTGTAAGATAAGCTGAACTCCGGATTCCGCGCGGCGTGTATCTTGTGAACTCCCCCAGGGCAGGAATGCAGCAAGGGTCAACGAGCTCTGACGGGTGCGCGGGGTCCCTTTAGTTTTTAGGTAGTGCGCGGGGATTGTCATGGGGGCTTATTCCGCACGGTGCGCGCGGGGGTTTCACGGCACTCCGCAGGCTTCCTACGAGTCACTTCACCGCCAGCAAGGGGGTAAGCCCAGCCCTGCTTTAGGTAAGGGTTTCATAACTAAGGGGCGCTTTACTATACTCCCACAATTATGGATCAGCCCCCATCCACCACGGCGGTCTCGCAGGCTTCGCACGACCCAGCAGGAGACCCCGCGCGCGTATCCGTGCCACGAGCCCTCGTCGTCGTACTCGGCGCCGTCTTGCTGCTGGCTACCTGCGTGGCATCCATGGTCTGGGGTTCCTCCCACATTCCTCTCGCCGACGTGTGGCATTACCTCCGCTACCCGGATAACTCCGTGGACAGCTACAACATCAACGGCCTCCGCGGTTCGCGCACCATCATCGGCATCGCGGTGGGTGTGTCCCTGGCCGTCGCCGGCGCGATCATGCAGGCTATCACCCGAAACCCTCTGGCGGATCCGGGCCTGCTTGGCGTGAACTCGGGCGCGTCCCTGGCGATCGTCCTGGGCTCCGCGTACCTGGGCTTGACCGCCGCTCAGCAGCAGTTTTTTGTGGCTCTGGTGGGCGCGTTGCTGGCCACGGTCTTCGTCTACGCCGTCGGATCCGCTGGCGGCACCGGCGCCTCTCCCGTCCGCCTGATCCTGGCGGGCGTGGCGTTTTCCGCCGCGGCCGGCGGCATCATCGGCGCGATCCAGCTGGCGAAACCGGACGTGTTCGACTCCTTCCGCTTTTGGGAAGTCGGCTCCCTGACCCGCATGGATGTCCCACTGGTTATCCTGTGGGGCCCGATCGTGGTGGGGCTTGCCCTGTCCGTGCTGCTCATCCGTGGCCTGTCCAATATCGCCTTGGGGGACGACGCGGCGGCTGCCCTCGGCACGAACGTCACCCTCACCCGCGCCGTGGCGTTGGTGGCCATCACCGTGTTGTGTGCGTCCGCCACGGCCGCCGCCGGCCCCTTGAGCTATGTGGGGCTGGTGGTGCCGATCGTGGCCCAGTGGCTGATGGGCCCGCACCGTGGGTGGATCATCGCCCTGTGCGTGGTACTGGGGCCATGCCTGGTCTTGGCCGCGGACATCATTGGCCGCCTGCTGGCCCGGCCGACCGAGATGTCCGTGGGACTACTCACCGCCTTCGTGGGTGCTCCGATGCTGCTGCTGATGGTGCACCGCATGCGGGGTGATGGACGATGAGCATCGGAAGTTCGCGTGCGACGGGTGCGATGCAGGACGGTTCGGCGTCGGAGGATATGACGCCCACGGGGCATATCTTGCTGAGCTCGCGCAGCCGGTGGTCGGTGCTGCTGAGCGCGCGCACCCTGGCGGTGACGCTGGCGCTGGCGGCCGTGTGCGCGGTGCTGATGTTTTTCGCGATTGGTGTGGGCGGGTCGTCCTTAAGCTATGCCGACGTGTGGAACGTGCTCACCGGGCACGGCACGCGTAGCCAGCGCCTGGTGATTCTGGAATGGCGGATGCCCAGGATTCTGCTGGCCGTGATCGTGGGGGCGGCGCTGGGCGTGGCCGGCGCGATTTTCCAGACCATCACGCGCAATCCACTGGGTAGTCCGGACATCATCGGCTTCACCATGGGCGCCCAGGCCGGCGTGCTGGTGGCGGTGGTGCTGTTCGGCCGTTCGCTGCTGGGCGTGTCCTTCGCGGCGCTGCTGGGCGGCGTGCTGTGCGGCGCGGTGATTTTCGTGGTGTCCTTCAAGGGCGGCTTCGGCGGGCTGCGGCTGATCCTGGCAGGTATCGCCATTTCCGCGATGATTGGGTCCTTCAACCGTTGGCTGATCGTCAAGGCGGATTCGGACACGGCGTATGCCGCGCTGCGGGCCGTGACGGGAACGCTGGCAGGGGCGGAATGGTCCGTCGCAACCTTCTCGCTGAGCGCCACGCTGGTGGTGCTGGTGCTGATTCTGCTGTGCTCGCGGGACCTGCGCACGCTGGAGCTGGGGCAGGATCTGGCGGCGGGGCTGGGAACGAACACGCAGCGCGCGCAGGGCGTGCTGGTTATTTTGGGCACTGCGCTGGTGGCGATTGCCACTACCGTCGCGGGGCCGATCGGCTTTATTGCCCTGGTGGCGCCGCATCTTGCACGGCTAATGGCGAGGGCTTCTATTGCGCCGCTGGTGGCGTCCGGGCTTGCGGGGGCGGTGCTGCTGCTGGCAGCGGATATGGCCAGCCAGGCTCTGTTGGAAAGCATGCCCGTGGGTGTGGTCACGGCCGCGGTGGGCGGCGTGTACTTCATGGGGCTATTGATCGTGGAATCGAGGAAGAGCGTATGACAAGCAACCAGCCGCGCATCGCGGTGAAGAACCTCACCACCACCTATGACGAGCGCGTGATCTCGAAAGACCTGTCCCTGGAGATCCCCGAGGGCGGCTTCAGCGTGATCATCGGTCCGAACGCGTGCGGCAAGTCCACCTTGCTGCGCTCCATTGCGCGGATCCATAAGCACGCGGAAGGCAGCGTGGTGCTGGATGGGCGGGACATTCACAGCATGAAGTCCAAGGAGTTGGCGCAGCAGCTGGGCTTGCTGCCGCAGTCTGCCGTGGCGCCGGAGAAGATGCGGGTGCGTGACCTGGTGGCTCGGGGCCGTTCGCCGCATCAGGGGTTGTTCCGGCAGTGGAGCCGGGAGGATCACCGCGCGGTCCAGGAGGCGATGGAGCTGACTCGCATCACGGCCCTGGCGGATCGCAGTGTGGATGAGCTGTCCGGCGGGCAGCGTCAGCGCGTGTGGTTGGCGTTGGTGCTGGCGCAGGATACGCCTACGGTCTTGTTGGATGAGCCCACCACCTACCTGGATTTGTCCCACCAAGTGGACATTTTGGAATTGTGCCGCCGGATGTATGAGCAGCAACAGCGCACGGTGGTGGCCGTGCTGCATGACCTGAATCTGGCGACGCGCTATGCCACCCACCTTGTGGTGATGAAGGACGGGGCTGTGGTGGCGCAGGGTCATCCCCACGAGGTGATGACCGCGCAGTTGATGGAGGACGTGTTCAATCTTCCATCCCTGGTGATCGAGGATCCGATCACCAGTACTCCTTTGGTGATTCCGCGTCGGCCTGATAATTAGCGCCGGCGCCGTCATTCAGACTTCATTGTTTCGACGTACCTTACTAGAAAGGACTTTCATGTCTCATCTCATGAATCGCCCATCCCAGCGCCGCGCCGGGATGCGCGGTCTGAAGGCAGTTGTTGCCGCAACTCTGGCCGGATCCTTGGGCCTGGGCGTGGCTGCCTGCTCGTCCGATAGCAGCTCGGACAATTCTTCTTCCTCCGACGCCAAGTCTGCGTCCGACAGCTCCTCGAACGCCGAGACTGCTCAGTGGCCACGGACCATCTCCACTGATGATGGCGAGCTGAAGCTGGACGCACAGCCCAAGCGCATTGTCTCCACCTCCACGACCTTGACCGGCGCGCTGTTGGCCGTGGGTGCTCCTGTGGTTGCCACGGGCGTGGCCGCACCGAACACCCCAAGCCTCTCTGACGATCAGGGATTCTTCAACCAGTGGGCCGATGAGGCGAAGAAGGCTGGGGTGGAGAAGCTGTGGCAGAACGGTTCCCCGGATGTGGAAAAGGCCACTGAGTACGACGCAGACCTGATCGTCGTATCAAAGAACTCCGGCGACTCCGTGTTCGATCAGGTCGACAAGCTCCGCAAGATCGCCCCAGTGCTGGTGGTGGACTACTCCGATGCGTCCTGGCAGGACGTGACCACCAAGATCGGTGAGGCGACGGGCTACGAGGCCAAGGCCAAGGAGATCATCGCTGACTTCGATTCCCGCCTGGAGGAGGTCAAGAAGAACATCTCCGTGCCGGAGGGCACTACCTCCCCATTCATCGTGTTCCCTGATGGCTCGGGTGCTGCGGCTCTGACCAAGGAGTCCCCACAGTCCCAGATCCTGTCCCGCCTGGGCTTCACCCTGGCCGACATTCCGGACGAGGTGAAGGGCGATACCTCCATGGGTAAGGACCGCGGTGACATCGTGAAGCTGTCTATGGAGAACATCCAGAAGGGCCTGCCGGGCGACACCTGGATTTCTGTGGCGTCCAACGAGAAGACGAAGAAGACCATCGAAAGTGAGCCTGCGTTCAACACCTCCCCAGCTGTGAAGAACGGAAAGCTGTACCACACCCCAGGTGAGACCTTCCGTCTGGACTACTACTCCGCGATGCTGTTGCTGGATTCCATCGAGCAGCAGTTCAAGAAGTAAAACAAAACCCCACGATACGCGGTGGGTGGCGGGTGTTCGAACATGCTGCCATAGGCAATGTGGGACGGGTCGACTATCGTTGTAGAGGATCACACAACAGCCCCCTTAACACCCGGGGGATGAGCGCCGGTTCGTGCCCACGCTCACACAGGCTCTACCACAGGAGGCTTCCATGTCCGATTCCCGCACCAACCCAGCAGGACTCAGTATCAATGACGTTGATACCGCCGCGCTTCTTGCTGCGAAGGCTGAGGTCACCAAGGCGTATCAGGAGTTTAAAGACCGCGGTCTGCAGTTGGATCTGACCCGTGGTAAGCCGTCGGCGGAGCAGTTGGATTTCTCCACGGAGCTGCTGAGCCTTCCGGGGGAGGACTTCCGTTCTCCCTCCGGCGTGGATACCCGTAACTACGGCGGTGGCGAGGGCATTGCAGAGATCCGTCAGCTGTGGTCCGAGGTTCTGGGTGTGGATCCTGAGCTGACGATCGCCGCGGATGCGTCCTCGTTGAATATTCAATTCGACCTCATCAACTGGAGCTACACCTTCGGTAACAATGATTCGCAGCGGCCGTGGTCCGCGGAGCAGGGTCCGCTCAAGTGGATTTGCCCCGTTCCCGGTTACGACCGCCACCACTCCATCACGGAGCTGTTCGGCTTTGAGATGGTGACGGTGCCGATGACGGATCAGGGACCGGACATGGACGCGGTGCGTGAGCTGGTGAAGGATCCTGCGGTGAAGGGAATGTGGGCGGTGCCGATGTTCTCTAACCCCACGGGTGTGACCTTCAGTCGGGAGATCGCGCAGGAGCTGGCCAGCATGGAGACCGCCGCCCCGGATTTCCGCGTGATGTGGGACAACGCCTACGCGGTCCACACACTCACTTCAGAGTTCCCGGAGATCATCAATGTGCTGGACCTCGCGGCTGAGGCGGGTAACCCCAACCGTTTCTGGGCGTTGAGCTCCACCTCGAAGATCACGTTCGCCGGCGCGGGCGTGGCGTTCTTCACCTCCTCCAAGGAGAACCTGGACTGGTACAACCGCATCGCTAACGTGCGTGGCATTGGCCCGAACAAGGTCAACCAGCTGGCGCACTACCAGTTCTTCAAGGATGTGGAGGGCGTGCGTGCGCAGATGCGGAAGCACGCCGGCAGCCTGGCTCCTAAGTTCGACCGCGTGATCGAGATTCTGGAGCGCCGCTTGGGCGACTTTGGTGTGGCCCGCTGGACTACCCCGGAGGGTGGCTACTTCATCAGCGTGGACGTGGTGGATGGCACGGCGGCTCGTGTGGTCGAGCTGGCGAAGCAGGCAGGCGTTGCCCTCACGGCGGCGGGATCCACCTACCCGCTGAAGCAGGATCCGAATGATCGCAATCTGCGCCTGGCTCCGTCGATGCCTGATATTGAGCAGGTGGAGCTGGCGATGGATGGCTTTGCAACGTGCGTTCTTCTGGCAGCCATTGAGGCTGCGGAAGCAGCTGCAGAAAACGCTGAGTAAGAGGGGGTAGGGCCATCAATATCAAGGAAACTCTCTATTGGGTGGAGGACCTGCTGCCTGGCGATATGACGGTGGTGAGCCGCCAGGTGGGGGAGTCCTTCCCCATCTTCAACATCGCCTCGGCACACATCGGGGAGGAGGGCTCGGAGGAGTCTGTGGCGATGACGCTGGACATGAGCCGCATCGACCCCGGCCTGGAATCCGAGGACGGTGCGGACGTGCGCGTGGAATTGCTGATCGTGCACCAGGGCCACTCGGGCGTGGGGCCTGACCTTCTGGCGACGGCGGCCACCATGATTTCCGAGGACCCGATGGAACGCTCCCCGCAGCCGGGTCTCACGCTTCCTGGGCTGGCGGGTCATGTGGATGGCTCCATCACCGCCACCCATGGTGTTCTGGTGGTTCCGTTCGTGTGGTCGCAGGGCGTGCCGCACATCCTGGAGGTGGCGCAGAACGCCGACGGGGAGACCCAGGAGGAGTTCACGCATCCCGGACGCATGACCGTCCCCGCTCAGCTGGTGATGCTGACGGACGAGGAGTTCGCCGTCGTAGAATCTGAAGGCTTGGGCGCGGCGCAGCGCTACATCGTGGAAAACAACATCAACGTCAACGATCTGTGGCGACAGTAGGGGAGGGGAGTCACCGTGGCGCTGTATAGGAAGTATCGTCCGTCCAGTTTTTCTGAGGTGGTCGGCCAGGAGCATGTCACCGAGCCGTTGTCCATCGCGCTCGACAACGGGCGGATCAATCACGCCTACCTGTTCAGCGGCCCCCGCGGGTGCGGCAAGACCTCCTCGGCTCGCATTTTGGCGCGCTCCCTGAACTGTGTGCAGGGTCCCACGTCCACTCCGTGTGGTGTGTGCGATTCCTGCGTGGCCCTCGCGCCGGGTGGGGCGGGGCACATCGACGTGGTGGAGATGGACGCCGCCACCCACAACGGTGTGGATGACATGCGTGAGCTGCGGGAATCGGCATACTTCGCGCCGGCGGAGTCCCGCTACCGTGTGATCATTCTGGACGAGGCGCACATGATCACGCACCAGGCGTTTAACGCGCTGCTGAAGATCGTGGAGGAGCCGCCGGAGCACCTGATCTTCATCTTCGCCACCACGGAGCCGGAGAAGCTGCTGACCACGATCCGCTCCCGTACCCACAATTACCCGTTCCGTCTGCTCACACCGCCGGACATGCGCAGCCTGCTGTCCCGCGTGATGGAGGATGAGGGCGTGCCAGTGGAGGATGCGGTGTATCCGCTGGTGGTCCGCGCCGGTGGCGGGTCGCCGCGTGATTCTCTGTCCATCATGGACCAGCTCTTGGCAGGTTCCGGCCCGGAGGGTGTGACGTATCAGCGGGCGTTGGGTCTGCTGGGTGTGACGGATGCGTCCTTGATTGACCGGGCCGTGGAGGCGGTGGCGCAGCAGGATCAATCTGGCCTGTTCACCGTGGTCGATGATGTCATCGAGGCAGGCTACGATCCGCGCCGATTCACTGAGGATTTGCTGGATCGTTTCCGCGATCTGATGATCATCCAATCTGTGCCCGACGCCTATGCGCGCGGCCTCGTGAACGTCCCGAAGGAAACTCAGGACGGTTTGACTGCGCAGGCTGATGCGCTGGGGCAGGCGACGTTGACGCGCTGCGCGTCCTTGGTGAATGAGTCTTTGGCGCAGATGAAGGGTGCGACGGCTCCTCGGTTGTTGCTGGAGATTCTGTGTGCGCGGATTGCGTTGCCGGGTGCGGGCATGACGGTGGAGGCGTTGGCGCAGCGTGTGGAGGCGCTGGAGTCTGGTGCTGGGGTGGCGCCGGGTGGCGGCGCTGGCGCTCGCGCTGCTGGAGCTGGTGCTAGTGCTGGTGGCCGGGAAGGCTCGCGGCGTTTTGAACGGCCGTCGCGCCGCCGGGCGCAGAGCGAAGCATCGGGCAGCGTAACGGGCACTGGTCCTCAGGAGATGCCTCAGGTCACGGCGCAGGAAGCACCGCAGGCCACGCAGCAGGACTCATCGCAGGATGCGAACGAGGATCCCAAGGTCTCCGAGGCGCGCCGGGCGCGGGAGATCATGGACCGCAATCGCCGCTCGCGCCGTCCAGAGCCACAAGGCTCATCGGTACCGGAGCCGCAGGACTCACCGGTACAGGAGCCGCAGCCACAAGAGCCAAAGGTGCCACAGCAGAGCCCAGCGCAGCCAACTTCGGAGCAGCCGACTGCTAAGCCGGAGTCCTCTCAGGACTATGCAGCGCTGTGGCAGAGCACGCTCGCGGCGTTGAAGGAAGACAGCCTGGATGTGTGGATCGCTGCGCGCTCCGCCACAGCACGTGCTGAGCAGAGCATTGCCGGTGAACTTCACGTGGACCACAGCACCCTAGCCCTGGCGCGCTACATCTCCAGTGACGCAGCGCAGCAGGCCTTCCAGCGAGCCCTTCAATCGCAGAACAACTCCGATCTTCGCGTTGTCGCGTTCGTGGGCGGCACGCGCGTGGAGCCTGCGAACGGTGGTGAGTCCTCGGGAAAAGCTGAGCCTGCTCCAGAGCAGGCTCAGCAACAGGCGCCAGCAGCACAGCAGGCCTCCGCACAGACTCAAGGCGAGACACCGGCGCCAGAGCAAACCTCGGAGCAAGCGCCTGATCCTGCCCCATCATCGCGGCCGCTCAGCGCCCTCGAGCGGGCGCGCGCGATGGCGGAATCCCACGCCAAAAGGCCCAGCGAGCAGGCACGCGACCGGCTGAAGAACCGGCAACAGAACAGCGCCTCCTCAGCATCCGGCGAGGATGCCCAGGGGGATCAGCAACCCCAATCCGGTTGGCGCGCCCGCATGAAAAAGGCACAGGAGAAGGTGGAGTACAACCGCGCCAACGGCTTCGGCGACGTTCCCCTTCCCGACGAGCCCCCCGCTGACCCCGACTATGACGACGCCGCCTTTAACGCGGCGCCGCCAGAGTACGGCGCTTCGGCGTCGGGGGAAAATAACATCAGTAAGGCCGAGCAGGCGCGGGAACAGGAAGAACAACATTACGTCGAAGAGCTGGACAAAGGCACAGGTCAGGCAGACCATCGGCGGCCGCTGGAGGTTGCCAGCGAGATGGTGGAAACCTACCTCGGCGGCACCCGCGTGACCTAAGACAGGCGCGCGGAACCGCGGAACACCACAGTGTCTGACTGGACAGGTACAGTGGTCGGAAGAAATACACTCTTGTGGAAAGGACACACAATGACCCAGCCAGACATGCAGGCGATCATGCAGCAGGCACAGCAGATGCAGGCGCAGCTGCAGGCAGCACAGGAAGAGATCCTGCGCTCCACCGTCACCGGCGAATCCGGCAACGGCCTCGTCAAAATCGAAATGGCAGGCTCCGGCTCTATCAACTCCCTGAGCATCGACCCACAGGTCGTGGACCCCAACGACGTAGAAACCCTGCAGGACCTGGTCATCGGCGCATTCGTGGACGCCAACAAGAACCTCCAGAGCCTCGCCGAAGAGAAGATGGGCCCACTGTCCCAGGGCATGAACTCCCTGGGCCTCTAACCCACTCTCACTGACCACCGGCACAATCCTTGCGTGCCGGTGAAGATTCACTATGTTCGAAGGCCCCCTTCAAGACGTCATTGATGAGTTTTCCCGCCTCCCCGGCATCGGCCCGAAAAGCGCCCAGCGCATCGCGCTGCACCTGCTGGAGGTAGAGCCGGAAGACCTTGAGCGCTTCCAATCAGCATTGGGACGCCTTCAAGGTGGAGTGGCGTTTTGCCGTATCTGCCACAACATTTCCCAAGAGGATGTCTGCCGCATCTGCGCGGACTCCAGCCGCGATAAAAGCCAGGTCTGCGTGGTCGAAGAATCCAAAGACATTCAAGTCATCGAGCGCACTGCCGAATACCGCGGCCGCTACCACGTCCTCGGCGGCGCGCTTGACCCCCTCAACGGCATCGGTCCGAAAGAACTCAACGTCACCGCGCTTGTTCAGCGCATCGGCGGCGCCCTGCCAGACGTGGCGCTCACCGAACCCGACGAGCACGGCAACACCGTCTACGACGACGCCCCGGACGTCACCGAAGTCATCATCGCCACCGACCCCAACACCGAAGGCGAAGCTACCGCAAGCTACCTGGGTCGCCTGCTTAAGGACTTCCCCGGCCTGACCGTCTCTCGGCTGGCCAGCGGCATCCCCATGGGAGGCGACCTGGAGTTCGTCGATGACCTCACGCTGTCCCGCGCGTTTGCCGGCCGGACCATTGTGGGAAGCTAAGAAACCACAGAGACAAACACGCCCATGAATAAACGCACTCTCACCTCCCGCAACACATCAACACTCGACCGTTCGGACATTGCCCGCGTGGCCGTGTGGTCCAGCGTCTTCCTCGGCGCAGGGGTGCTGCATTTCGTGAAGCCGAAACCGTTTGACTCCCTCGTGCCTGCGCAGCTGCCCGGCACCCGACGAGACTGGACACTAGCCAGTGGGGTGATGGAGATTGGGCTGGGGGCGTCGATCCTTACCACGGCCACGGTTCCTTCCCTGCGGAGCACGTTGCACACGGTCGTCGGCCCCGCCACGGCGATTTTCCTGGCGGGCGTGTGGCCGGGCAATATCAAGATGATGGTGGACTACCTCACCACCAGCAACCCGAAGATCGGCACCACTGCCAAGGCCATTGCGGTGGCGCGCGTGCCGATGCAGATCCCCATGATGCGCAGCGTGCTGCGGCTCGGATCCACCGCGAACTAGCCGCGCCTAGAACCGGTACAGCATCACAAAGTAGCTGCCGGTGCTGTCCCTGCGCACGTGCTCAAACCCGATCGACTCGTATAGGTGCTTCGCCCGGTCGTTGCCATCTTCCACGCACAGGCTCACCCCCGGCGCACCGAGCTCCCGCGCCAGATCCAGCGTCTTGGTCATGAGCGTGCGCCCAATGCCCTTGCCCGTGCTGGCGGGGCTCAGCGCAATCGCGACCTCCGGGTACTCCTCGCTGAGGAAACCGTGCCCGGGATCCTCCGCCGTGAACGAGCGCAGCCATGCCGCACCCAATGCTGTCGCCTGAGTGTCTGTACCGTCATCATCTTCGACGCCGGCCTCCGCAATCACACCTCCCTGATCCTCCGACCAGTGGTCCACATAACGCACTTCGTCCGCGCGCCAATTCTCACCTAGTTCCCTGGTGGGGTCGCCCCACGTCTCGGTTTCCAGGTTCATCTGGCGGATGAACTCCCTGTCGGCGTTGGTGGCGCGTCTGAACGTGATGCTCATGGTGTGTTTCTCCTTGAGGGCTGTGTTTATCCCAAGCGCTCCGAGCGCAGACGGCGCACCTCGCCGTCCAGCTGCTCAGCGAAGCTGCTGGTCATCTCCGGCAGCTGGTCGATGGTGGTGCCCAGGACTTCTGCCAGAATGGCGTCCGCCAACTGGGGGTTACGCGCCAGGGCTGGACCGTGCATGTACGTGGCCAGCACGGATCCCTGGATCGCACCTTCGTAGGCCACCTGCTTCGAGAGGTCGTCCTGCGACACATCTGCGCTGCCATTCTGAGAGGAGGCGGCGAGTGATGCGCCGTGGGCGTCGGTATTTCCAGTTCCACGGGTGATCCTGCCCAGGGGCTTGGCGGCCGGGCCCAGGATCGTGGCCCCCATGTGGTTTGCGAAGCCGGTCAAGGGTTCCGTCAGCTGGGCGACAATGCGCTCCGAAGGCGTGAGTTCGGTACTGCCCGTAGTGCCACTCTGAGTGCTGCCGTTAGTACCGCCTGTAGTACCGCTCGTAGTGCCACCGGCAGGCGTGGACGCAATCTCGCCAATCATGCGCTTCTCCAGCGAGGACGTGGTGGCATCCAGCAGCCCCAGCCCATCGACCATGCGGCCCGACGCCCTGAAGGAATGACCAAACACCTGCAGACCAGCGCAAATAGCAAGAATCGGACGTCCTGCCTCCGCAGCGCCGAAGATCCCGCCATCGGACTGGAGGTGCTCCGCCGCAAGAATTTGGGCGACGTCCTCACCGCCGCCGACCGTGTACATACTCAAGTTGTCAGGCACGGGGTCACCCAGGGTGATTGGCTGGATCTCCGCGTCTAGGCCACGCATCCGTGCACGCTGGCGCAACACCAAAGCATTGCCATCGTCGCCGTACGTGCCCAGCACATCCGGCAAAATCAGCCCAATGGTCACAGAATTGTTGAGGGAAGTCATCAGTGTCCTCCATTCAAGGGGCGGCCCTCGCGATCCACAACACGCTTCAGATCACGGAACGCCGTGTAATTAGCCAGAACCTCAACGCGTCCAGCGGGACAGGAGCGGATCGCCTCCACGGTATCCTTCACCAAGTTGTGCTCCACGCCCGCGTAGCCCAAGCGCACAGCCAGGTCAGTGCCTCGCTCGCCGGCGGCGACCACGTGAATGTCCTCGAAGTTCTCAAAGCGCACGTCCCACAGCCAGGAAAGGTCCTGCCCATCGGCCACCTGGCCATTAACGCTGATGACCAGGGAGTCGGCCGTGCGATCCACCATGGATAGCGCTTCCTGCCAGCCCGCCGGGTTCTTCGCCAGCATCAGGTGTACAGAGTGGTCCCCGAACTGGACCGTGGAGTAGCGGCCGGCCACGGAATCCACCGCAGAGACCGCAGCCACGGCCTCCTGAAGGTCCACGCCCACGTCCAGGGCAAGGGCCGCGGCGATGGCCTGCGCCGCGTTACCACGGTTCGCATCGCCCGGCAGGGTGAGGGACAGCGGAATATCGTCTCCCTCTGGAGTGTGGAGCCCGGAGGCATCGACGGACCACTGGGGCGTGGGGCGTCGGAATTCACGACCATCCGGCAGAGGCTTCACCGCACGCCAATCCTGCACACGGCCACTGCTATCACGCGTCTGCACGATGTGGCCGCCCGTGCGCGGGCAGCTGGTGGAATCCCCAGCCCAGCCGGCGCCGGCAGACACCCACACCACATTCGGGCTATCCCACGCCACGGACGTGACCTGCACGTCGTCGCAGTTCGCGATGACGGTCATGTCCGGCCGGGACTCCACGCAGGCGCGCAGCACATTCTCGATCTTGTTGATCTCGCCCACGCGATCCAGCTGGTCACGGGACAGATTCAGCAGCACCAGCACGTCCGCATCCAGCGTGTCCGCGATGTTCGGAACGTGAAGCTCATCGACCTCCAGCACCACGGTGTCTCGGTCGCGCCCGGCCAGGAGCGCGGAAATCACGCCGGCGTCCATGTTGTCGCCGCCTTCGTTCGTGGCGACGCTCCGCGCGTTGCGCACCGCTCCCGCGAGCATGCGCGTGGTCGTGGACTTTCCGTTTGTGCCGGTGACCAGGACGGTGGGGCGGTGGCGGCCGGTTTTGTCGGGCCCGAGGTTGCTCATCAGGTTCGGGTCGATCGCCCCGGCGATGAGGCCGCCGATCATGCCGCCGGCGCCGCGCCCTGTTTTCTTCGACGCCCACGTCGCCGCGTCTGCAGCCATGATTGCTGCGCGCGAGCGGAGCGTCTTCACCGTGTTGAGGAGAGGGTTGTCAGTCACTCTCCCCACCCTAGTCAATTGACGGGGGTTTGTGGGTGAGGCCTGGAGGCGACGCGGCCGCCGAGCTATTTAGGTGCGATTGTTGCGGCCGTGAGTGCGGTTGCGCCGCATGTCCGGCTTCTTTTTCGCGGTGGTGGCGCGGGTGCGGTTGCCTTGTGCGCGGCTACCCTGGCTCCGGCCGCCTTGGCTCCGGCCGCCCTGACCGCGACCGCCCTGCCGCCGGCCACCTTGCCCACGCCCGGACTGACCGCGATCACCCTGCCCCGAGCGCTGCGTCGGACGCATACCCCGGTGCGACAAAGACGACGTCCTCGGCCGCACGCCCACGCCGGGCCGCACCGGCTTCGGCTCGCGCTCCCCGGGCTGCACATCCTCCAACAGCTCAAGGAACTCACTGTCCCGCATCAGCGGAATGTTCTTGCGCTCCGCGTGCATGGACTTGCCGCGCAGTTCAAAGTTCTCATTGCACACCACCAGGGAGCTGCGGCGATTCAGCTTCTCGCTATACGCCAGCCCGGCGGCGGTGGCCTTCTCGATCAGCTCGTCGGGGTTGGTGGCGATGTCCGGGCTGATGACGAACTCCATGCCCTGCACCAGCGCCTCCCCGGGGGTCCACACGCCGGGATTGACCCAACGCCGCGAGGCGCGCGCCGCCTGCACACGCTGGTGGGAGCGCTGAATACCGAACTGGTCCGGCATGAGGTTGCTGGGATCCAGCACAGCAATGCCGTCCGATTCGTCGCTGCTGAGCACCTGGACGTGCGCCAGGTGGGCGATGAGGTGGGCGTCGGCCTCCAGAAGATCGTCGGCGGGGATTGTATTCCTTTTTTCCGACGCCGCCGCACCCACCTCCAGCATCATCGCCCCCTCAAGGCCTGCAACGCTGGGGTGACCCTGTATGTGGTACTGCTCGGCAATCGCCCGAAGCCGAGGGTCCACCGAATCGATGGACTGCCTGCGCGCACTACCGAGAGTGTCAATAATGTGCAGCGGTTGAGGAGTCTCCACCTTCCGAGGCGCGCGACCACGCGTACGGTTGCGGCGGTGGCGAGCTGCGATGCGTTGTGCGCGGCGGAACTCCTGGGCAATGAAACCCCACGTCATGCCGGCCTGATGCACAATGACCGTGCGGCCATCCAGGGCACGGCGCAACATCTCTGCGCTGCTGTGGAACCCCTTGGCCTCCAGGAGGTCATCTGGGATGTAGCCGTGTATGTGCTGTGGTCCGATATCCTCGTCGGGGTCGAAGCGGCGGGTGAGGGACAGGACTTCCTCGCCTACGGTGAGGGCGCTGTCGTCGTAATCAAACTCCCCGCTGAAGAACACCAGGGACATCGCAACGATGCGCGCCGTGGTGGGGTGAATGCCCGTCGTGGCGATGCTGACGGACACCACGGGAGCCTCCTCCACAGACGGGATCTGGACGTGACGGTCGGGGTGCGCCTCACGCCCCTGGCGGCCGGTACGACCGTGGCGCCCAGCGCTCCGAACCCCGCGGCGCGACGTCCCCAAAGAACCCTGCCGCGCACCACGAGGCTTCGGAGCACCCCGAGATCCAGAGTTCTGCTCTGACTCGGACGCGGAAGACGGGGAAGAGGTCATGAAGGCTAATGATACGTGCCGTGCCGGGCGATCAGACAATCGCCCAGCACCCAGCTACTTCTTAGTTGAAGGCGCGGTTGGCCGCGGACGTTACAGCCTTCAGACCAGCGTGAGTGATCGACCCAGCGATACCCACACCCCAGACCTTCTGGCCATCCACATCGGCCAGGATGTACGCGGCGGCCTCGGCGTCGTCTCCAGAGGTACGAGCGTGCTGCGAGTATTCCTGCACCTCGACCTGAATGCCCAAAGACTCCAGCGCGTTGCAGTACGCAGCCACCGGGCCATTGCCGTGGCCCTGGATGCTGTGCACCTCGCCGTCCTTCTCGATCTGGGCGGTGACCTTCGCGTCATCACCCTCGGACTGGGCACCCTCCACGGTCACGCTGATGGCCTCGATGGGCTTCTGCTGATCCAAGTACTCGCCAGCGAAGATGTCCCACATGGCCTTGGAGTTGACCTCGCCACCCTCGGCATCCGTCACGGCCTGGACCACAGAGCTGAACTCCACCTGCATCGGACGAGGCAGATCCATGCCGTGATCCGTCTTCATGATGTACGCCACGCCGCCCTTACCGGACTGGGAGTTCACACGGATCACGGCCTCGTAGGAACGGCCAATGTCCTTCGGGTCGATCGGCAGGTACGGAACCTCCCACAGCTTCTCCTGCAGCTCCTCGTCCGTGACATCCTTCGCCGTGGCCCCCTCACGGACCGACGCCGCCAGCGCGTCAATACCCTTATTGATCGCGTCCTGGTGGGAACCAGAGAATGCCGTGAAGACCAGGTCACCGCCGTACGGGTGGCGCTCTGGAACGCGCAGCTGGTTGCAGTACTCCACCGTGCGGCGGATCTGCTCAATATCGGAAAAGTCGATCTGGGGATCCACACCCTGGGTCAGCATGTTCAGGCCCAAGGTAATCAAGTCCACGTTTCCGGTGCGCTCACCATTGCCGAACAGGCAACCCTCAATGCGGTCCGCGCCCGCCATGTAGCCCAGCTCGGCAGCAGCAACGCCCTCGCCGCGGTCATTGTGAGGGTGCAGGGAAATGATCACAGAGTCACGGCGGTTGATGTTGCGGTGCATCCACTCAATGGAATCCGCGTACACGTTCGGGGTGATCATCTCCACCGTGGACGGCAGGTTCAGAATGATCGGGTTTTCCGGGGTGGGATCCATGATCTCCACCACTGCGTCGCAGACTTCCTTCGCGTACTCCACCTCGGTGCCCGTGAAGGACTCAGGGGAGTACTCCCAACGCCAGTTGGTGTCCGGGTAGTCCTTCGCGATCTCCTTGATCAGCTCCGCCGCATCCGTCGCCAGCTTCTTGATGGCTTCCTTATCCTTCCGGAACACCACGCGGCGCTGCAGCTTGGAGGTGGAGTTGTAGAAGTGGACAATCACATTCTTCGCGCCCTCGCAGGCCTCGAACGTGCGGCGGATCAGGTGCTCGCGAGCCTGCACCAGAACCTGGATCGTCACGTCCTCCGGGATCATGTTGTTCTCGATGATCTCGCGTACGAAGTTGAAGTCAGTCTGGGACGCGGAGGGGAAGCCCACCTCGATTTCCTTGTAGCCCATGTTGACCAGCAGCTCGAACATGCGGCGCTTGCGCTCTGGGGACATGGGGTCGATCAGGGCCTGGTTGCCGTCGCGCAGGTCCACGGCGCACCACTGAGGAGCTCGGTCGATGGTCTTATCAGGCCAGGTACGATCCGGCAGGGTGATGTGGTCTACCTCTTCGAAGAAGGGCACGTAGCGCTTCTTCGGCATGGTGGAGTTGCGCTGCTTGTTCCATGCGGGCTGACCGGAAGGGATCTCGCCTTCGGGCTTGGTGATACGGGCTGGTGCGGAAATGAAGCTGTCATTAGACACGGTGTTGGGGCTCCTTGACTACGAGGGTGTACGAAACGTGTACGAGGGTGTAAGAATCCGACCGGCACAGCAAACTCCGCGACGGGGTGCCGGTCGTTGATGTCTTAGACCTGAGCCCCGCCGCGGCACAGAAGGAGAGTGCGCGCTGGCGTCAACATGCTGACCACTATAGCGCACGTCACACTTTTTTGCTTAATCCGCGGTGCGCGTGGGGGCGTGCGGGTACTCCTCATGGGGGTGCTGCGGCTCATGGAGGGGTGCTACGGCGCTGCGCGCTGCGCTTAACGCCCTGCCGCTCAAGCCGTGAGGCTTACGCCTTCACGGACTTCCGAGACAAAATGATGGTGGAGCCCACCATCGTCGCAATCGCAAGACCCAGATAGATCCACTGCTCTCCATCAGCCTGGAACTTCTCGCCCAGAACGATGTATCCCAAGATAAACGCCACGATCGGCTCGACCACCGTCATGGCTGGCAGGGAGTTCTTGAGTGGGCCTGCGTTAAAGGATGCCTGCTGCACCGCCGTGCCCAACGCCGCGGCAATAATCAAGCCGTAGATCTCCCAGGACTGCAACAGCGCAACCAACCCAAAAGCGCCGAAGATATTCACCACAGCCTTGGACAGCACAGCCAAGTAACCCATGATCGCGCCGGTAATAGAGCCCAGTAGCAACGCCCGCGCCCACGGCGCCTGGCGCACCGCCAGGGCGTAGACCACCAGCATCACGCCCACCCCAATGCCGATGCACCACAGCCAAATATCCAGATCAGGCTCCGTCTTGCCGGGCTTCGGCTTCCCCAGGATCACCAGCACCGCCACGGCGACGGTCAACAGCCCGGCCCAGGCAGTCTCCGACTTGGAGATGCGCAAGCCGTCATACTTCGCAGACAACGGAAGCGTGAACATCAAGGACAGCACCAAAATAGGCTGCACGATCAACAGCGTTCCAAAAGACAGTGCGATGATCTGCAGAAAGTAGCCAAACAGTGCACTGAACACGCCGACCCACCACAGAGGAACCTTCACGGCATCCATGATGGCGTTCGAACGGTTCTCGCCCGCAGCTCTCGCAATGCGATGGCGCACCACAGTTCCCCATGCGATCGTCAGGGCAGAGCCCAGCGCAAAGAGGACTGCCAGCGCATTGTTGTGAAACATCGCTTAGGTAGCGTAGTTGCCTTGAGGAACGAATAACACTAGACACGCGTGATACAGATGTGAAAAGTGTGCAGAAAGTGAAAAATGGGACAGCGGGGGATAGGTGAGACGGCGGTGGGGACGTGCGCCCGGCGTCGGATAAAAAGGAATAAAAACCCAGCCCCGCGCTACCCAACTCACACCAGACACAGTAATCTAGACCTAACTATGTAGACCCAACCCGCACACAACATCGAAAGGTGGACCCCTGTGGCGCTCATCGTCCAAAAATACGGCGGCTCCTCACTAGAAAGCGCGGAACGTATCCGACGGGTAGCCGAAAGGATCGTAGAGACCAAAAAGCAGGGCAACGACGTAGTAGTCGTCTGCTCCGCCATGGGCGACACCACCGACGAACTGCTCGACCTCGCCGAGCAAGTCAACCCCGTCCCACCCGCGCGCGAAATGGACATGCTGCTTACCGCCGGCGAACGCATCTCCAACGCACTCGTCGCCATGGCCATCGAATCCTTCGGCGCCGAAGCACAATCCTTCACCGGATCCCAAGCCGGCGTGCTCACCACCGAACGCCACGGCAACGCACGCATCGTGGACGTCACCCCCGGCCGCGTCCAAGAAGCCCTCGACGAAGGCAAAATCTGCCTAGTCGCCGGATTCCAAGGCGTGAACCGCGAAACCCGCGACGTCACCACACTCGGCCGCGGAGGATCCGACGCCACCGCCGTAGCACTCGCCGCCGCACTCAACGCCGACGTGTGCGAAATCTACTCCGACGTGGACGGCGTGTACACCGCAGACCCCCGCATCGTGAAAGATGCCCAAAAGCTGGACACCATCAGCTTCGAAGAAATGCTCGAAATGGCAGCCGTAGGTGCAAAGGTACTGATGCTCCGCAGCGTGGAATACGCGCGCGCATTCAACGTGCCCCTGCGCGTACGCTCCTCGTACAGCACCGACATCGGCACCCTAGTAACCGGATCAATGGAGGACATTCCCGTGGAAGAGGCAGTACTCACCGGCGTGGCACACGACCGCTCCGAAGCAAAAATCACCGTTCTGGGCATCCCAGACAGCCCAGGCGAAGCGGCTAAGGTATTCCGCGCCCTGGCAGACGCAGAGATCAACATCGACATGGTTCTGCAGAACGTCTCCAAAATCGACAACAACCGCACGGACATCACCTTCACCTGTCCGCGCGAGGACGCTACCCGCGCGATGCAGCTGCTGAAGGCGCTGGCTAACCAGGCTGACTGGCAGGACGTGCTGTTCGACGACCACATTGGCAAGGTGTCCCTGGTGGGCGCCGGAATGAAGTCCCACCCTGGCGTGACGGCGGACTTCTGTGAAGCGCTGCGCGATGCGGGCGTGAACATCGAGCTGATCAGCACCTCCGAGATCCGCATCTCCGTGCTGATCCGGGACACGGACGTGGACACCGCCGTGGTGGCTATTCACGAGCGCTTCCAGCTGGGCGGCGACGAAGAAGCTACCGTGTACGCCGGCACCGGCCGCTAGGTCTCCCTCTTAATTGCCCATCTGCAAATTGTTCGACCAAAACGCCAAAAAATCGGCTAAATCTGGCGGTTTGATCGAACAATTTGTGTAAAAACAGCCAAAACTTCCCACACAAGGAGCCCAACCATGACCACTCTCGCAGTAGTAGGCGCCACCGGCCAGGTCGGCCGCGTGATGCGCAGCATCCTCGAAGAGCGAAACTTCCCCGCTGACACGGTACGTTTCTTCGCGTCGGCCCGGTCCGCTGGGAAGGAACTGGAGTTCCGCGGCGAGAAGATCGTCATCGAAGACGTAGCCGCCACATCCACCGAGGACCTGAAGGGCATCGACATCGCCCTGTTCTCCGCTGGCGGCGGCACCTCCCGCGAGCACGCTCCCCGCTTCGCGGAGGCCGGCGCGATCGTGGTGGACAACTCCTCGGCATGGCGCAAGGACCCTGAGGTTCCCCTGATCGTGTCCGAGGTGAATCCGCAGGAGGCGAAGAACACCCCGAAGGGCATCATTGCGAACCCCAACTGCACCACGATGGCTGCCATGCCGGCGATGGGCCCACTCCACGCGGCGGCTGGCCTGAAGCGTCTGCACGTGTCTTCCTACCAGGCCGTGTCCGGTTCCGGCCTGGCTGGTGTGGATACGCTGGTGAAGCAGGCTCGTGAGAACATCGATGTTCTGGAGAAGCTGGTGCACGATGGTTCTCAGTTGTCTGCTGAGGATCTGGGCCCGTATGTTGCTCCGATTGCGTTCAATGCTCTCCCGTTTGCGGGCAATCTTGTGGACGATGGCTCCAATGAGACGGATGAGGAGCAGAAGCTGCGCAACGAGTCCCGCAAGATTCTGGGTATTCCTGAGCTGCCTGTGGCGGGTACGTGTGTGCGTGTTCCTGTGTTGACGGGTCACACGATGACGATTCACGCCGAGTTTGAGCGCGCCATTACCCCGGAGGAAGCTCGCCAGATTCTGGCCGACGCCGCCGGCGTGGATGTGGTTGATGTGCCTACGCCACTGGCTGCTGCGGGCGTGGATAACTCTTTGGTGGGCCGCATCCGCCAGGACCAGTCGATCCCGGATAACCGTGGCTTGGTGCTGGTTGTCTCTGGTGACAATCTGCGCAAGGGTGCTGCGCTGAACACGATTCAGATTGCGGAGTTGCTGGTCTAGCGCGACGCGGAGAAACCGCCGCGCCGAATTCTTAGCGGCGCACAGCTCAGTCGAACAGCGCCTTGTCCGTACCGCAGCAGCCGGGCGCGCAGGGGCGACCGTTGAGCGTGTGCCCGAAATCTGGGACCGTGCCGAGTTGCGCGACCAGGTCTGCTGCGGCTTGCTGTGCTTCCGTCCTTATCCCCGACGCCGACCTCACGATCTGAGAGCTCTCTAACCTACTCACGGTGCTCGTGCTATCGGTGTTGAGCAGCGCGTTTCCGGGCTGCCGGCATTCTTCGAAGAGGTCGACGATCATGGCTGCGAACTCTGGGGTGAGTCCTGGGGTGGCGACTCGGACGAAGGGGATGCCTGCGTTGTCGGCGGCTTCTTGTGCTTCCGTGTCCAGGTCCCACATGACTTCGATGTGGTCGGTGATGAAGCCAATGGGGCAGAGGACGATGCCGCGCGTGTTGCCGGCTGCTGCGCGTGCTTCGATGTGGTCGCAGATGTCGGGCTCAAGCCAGGGGACGTGGGGGGATCCGGAGCGGGATTGCCAGGTGGTTTCTACATCGAGAGGTGTGCCGACGCCGCAGTCCACACCGGCATCAATGCCGGTGTGGGCTGGGCCGTCTCCACGGCCGCCGACGGGTTCGTGGCGGGCTAGGCGCCCGGTCCAGCCGTGGTCTGCGAAGCTTCCGGGCTGGTTGGCGAAGGAGGAAGCTTGCTGTACCAGGCGGGCTGCGTCTAATACTTGTTGGGAGTAGAGGTTACCACCGAAGCTGTGGGGGCCGGCGGTAGCGTCCGCTACGTTAGGGACGGAGTGCGCGGTGAAGATGAGCTCGGCGTCGGTTCCTTTGTCACCCAGCGACGTGCGGGCGGCGTCCACGGCGGCGGCGAAGGAGGCGATGAATGCGGGATGGGAGTGGAATTGGGGGAGGCGTTCGATGGTGGGGGCTTGTTCGCCGGCGTTGGTGACGGCGGTGAGTGCGCGGCGGATGTCCTCCTGGTATTGGCCGCAGCCGGAGTAACCGCCCCAGGCGCTGGTGGCGAAGACATATACGTGCTCGATGCCGTCGCGGGCGATGGTGAGGAGGGTGTCCTCTACATAGGGTTCCCAGTTGCGATTGCCGAAGTAGACGGGGAGGTCGAGGTCCCGTGCGCGGAGCTCTTGCTCGAGGTTCTCGATGATCTTCAGGTTTTGCTCGTTGATGGGGGAGCGGCCGCCGAGGGTGAAGTAGTGTTCGCCGACGTGCTCGAGGCGTTCGCGGGGGATGCCGCGCCCGCGGGTTACGTTCTCTAGGAAGGGGACCACTTCATCGGCCTTGTTGGGGCCGCCGAAGGAGAGGAATAGTAACGCGGTGCGCGGGGCGGTAGTGCTCATGGGGTATAGCTTAACTCACGACGAGGGAGGCGTTGTGTCTGCAGGTGGCATGGTGTGTTCTTTGATGAGCGACTCTATTTGTTGGGGAGAATAATGCCCTAACGCTAAGCCGTTTAAATCTAAGTAGTTAACTTCTTCGACCTTAGGACCGGAAAAAACAGTTCGTGCTATTTTGGTTCCCTTTCCGTAGACTGAGAATGTATTTTTAAAAGTTCCGATAGGCTTGGTCTGAATATCTTTAATGTCTTCATAATTAAACCATGTGGAGGCTCCCATTGAGTGGTGTCTAATTCCATATTCAACGATCCTTAACTCTAGTCGATAGGGATTCCCTATGAAGGGGTATAGGCGAAGAAAATCATGTCTCCGGTAATAAACACTCTCTTCCTGGCTGAGTTTGAGGTAGTAATGTGTGGAATATATATGGCAACGCTGGGCCAAGTTCACGGAAGTGGTACATCTGTCCTTTCTGAACTAGAACAGTACCCGGATTAGATCCTAGATCCGGCCTGGGAGAAGGTGGATTGCGCTGAACCTATCTGTGCAGCGTGACAACCAATCTTCCATTCAGGCAAGCCGGGGTTACAGAATCAATCGAGAAACCGATTTATCCCCCACCCTTTTCGCTCGACAGGTACTTGTGTTTTTTCTTCGAGAATTCTCACAAATTCCTTTAATTCAACATGGCCATACGCCACTCCCGCTATTGGAGGAAAGGATTTTATACTCTTTTGGCGGCATGTGGTTATGGGATGATACTCCCTTGTGAGAGTGCCATCTCCGTAAATTTCAATCATAGGAAATAAAAAGAACCTAGCTGTGATAATGGCGCGAGAAATGTCCTTATAGTTAATAGTTGACACCCAACCGGTTTGGTCGAATGTGATCTTATCGTCAGACAATTCGAATATGATGTTATAATGCGGCATTAAGAGCAGTCTTATTATGAGGTAAGGGCTAAAAAGCAAAAACAATATTCCGCCGAAAATGTCGCGCCCTGGGTTAATTTCGGAGAGTAGATGCGGATAAAATAAAGGCAATATGAAGCCAACAGTAGCGCCGATAAACCCGATCCAGATTAGCGAGCCGCCCTTATACTGCTGAATGAAATAATCACCTTTTTCTAATTTCCACATCTTCGAAGGAATCGCCTTCGGAATCATTGCTGCGCCGAAAGAAATGTACATACCGGCGCCAAAAACTTGCAGTCCGGCTATTGAAATTAATTCTGTAACACTTTCACATTCCGCGAGGCCAATAGGGATGCAGCATAATCCCGCGATTAGCAACATCCAGTATACGACTGTTCCGCAATATTTCATTCTTGGTTCCTTTTAGGCTTGTTGGCGGCGTTGTTCCATGTCCATTTAGCGATTCTTGTGGCCGCCATGCCAGCGCCGGTTGCAAGTACTGCTGTTGCGATGACTGGTGCGACTGCGCCTAGGGCTGCTCCTGCGGCGATTCCGGCGGCGGTTCCGATGGCGTTGGTGGTGTAGGCTTCGGTGGCATCCATCCCCGCACGCCGATCACTTT
>NZ_WIAR01000003.1:0-304582 GCF_024701495.1 Corynebacterium sp. zg254 | reverse complement strand
GTCGGTGGTTTTAGCGATGGGGTCACGCCCGGTCCCTTTCCGAACCCGGAAGCTAAGCCCGTCAGCGCCGATGGTACTGCACCTGGGAGGGTGTGGGAGAGTAGGTCACCGCCGGCTACAAAAATTTGATAATGGGGAAGGTGGGCGTTACCAATCACACGTTGTGACTGGTAACGCCCACCCTCCTTTTCGCTATGCGCGGATAACGTAGCGAAGGAGCACGGTCCCCTCGTTACCAACGAGATAATCTTTGTTTGCTCTCAGCGCGTTGTGTGGGTCCGTGGCACAACCATAGGATTAATTCGCTCTTTCGAGATTTTGTCCTGGGGAAATGCTCAAGAACCTCAACAAAGTCCTATGGTTGTGCCGCGTTTCAATTTTTTCTATGCAAGTTCGCCGCTAGACGGGTGTCTACGAACTCTTACTCTTGATTGTGGGCTTCTTGGATGCCCTTTCATTTAATTGCTTTAAGGCATTGGCCATAATTTTTTTGGTTGTTCTTGAAGTTGCTCTGGAGTGACGGCTTCCTCATCTCAATGATGTGAACCTTCTGGGCTCGCCTGTAAGGGGGTCGTCGAACTCCAAGATTTTAGCGACCAGTCCCAGCGGATGGTTGAAGTCTTCATCCTCGGCAAAGACCGGTCGCGGGAGTTCGCCGTTCGGCGTTGTGAGCGCCTTATCCGTTACCTCTGAATACAGCGGGTCATTAATAAGCGGCAGTCCCAAGGAGCGCAGCGCGACACGCAACTGGTGAGTCTTGCCCGTCAACGGCTTCAACGTCCACACCAAGACCTTGCGACACAACGGGGAACCGTCCGGCTGTCGCCCCACAACGCGCTCCTCCTCCTTTAACGCCGTCACCAGCGTGACGGCGTTGGGAGGTTCATCCGTCAAGAACGTGGATAAGCGACCCTGAATCTTGACCATGCAGTGCTCCAGACGCCACGGGTTCTCTTCCGTGGGAGGCTCCCACTGCGTCCAGTCGGAAAACTCCGGCAGGGGCGCATATGGCGCCCCGCCTACGAGTGGCGTGATTGCCTCATAGGTCTTCTGGGGGATCCTGCGATCAAACATCGTCTGATACGCACCACGCACAGCTCGAGACGCCGTGAACATCAACACCCCACTCGTGAGCCTGTCCAAGCGATGCGACGGAGACAGCTCCGGATTATTCAGCGCCACGCGCGCCTTCGTTAACGCGGTCTCGGTGATGTGCTGGCCGCGCGGCAGCGTCGCCAGAAACGGCGGCTTATCCACGACCACAATGTTGCTGTCCTGATGAAGGACCGTCAGTTCGCCGGGGACTGGTCGTTCGGGAGCTGGGCGTCGGTAAAAATTAATCCACGTCCCCGGCCGCAACAGGTCATCGGCGCCCAGCGGCACCCCCTTGTCCGTGACCACGGCACCGTGGGCAAAGCGCTCAGCCACGGCGGCCTCGTCATCCTCGGGGTGGCGATGGCGCTGGGAGGAGACCAGGCGCCACACAAAGTCCGACGCGCGCACCGAATCAGTCCAGGTCACAGGCACTTGCGCCCGAGTTGGGTTTAGACCCCTAATAATTGGTAAAGCCTGCGGCATTGTGCTACATTCCTCCCATGGATATCAACGCACTTATCGAGTCTATCTCCCACTTCTTCACCACCGACATCGGAGCCATCATCTGGCAGCTGCTGCGCGGAGTCTACGAATTCCTCTTCCCAGCCAACGCTGAAGCTGCTCACGACATCCCGCTGCCGATCCCTACCCCTCCTGGTGAGTAGGCAGCGGCCTCACTGCAGAGAGTAGGCTCGCGGCTAAAACGCCTCATTGTGAGGTAGTCCCGCGCCCGGCGGGTGGCATTGGGTAGCACTTCGCGCGATAATGGAAGTGCCCAATGGTTCAGCAACGAAAGGGAGCATCATGGCAGACGTAAAAGACATCGTCGTCGCAGTAGACGGTTCGGAGGCTAGCACGTCCGCCGTCGCGTGGGCTGCAAATTGTGCGTGGAAACGTGGCGAGCCACTGAAGTTGGTGTCCGCCTACACCATGCCGCAATTCATGTACGCAGACGGCATGGTTCCACCGCCAGAGCTCTACACAGAGCTGGAGAACGAAGCCAACGCCAAACTGGACGACGCGATCGAGGTTGTGAAGTCCGTCTCCACCGACATTCAGTACTCCACCGAAGTGCGAGAAGCTGCCCCGATCGACTTCTTGCTGAATCTCTCCGAGACCGCTGAGATGATCGTCATGGGATCCCGCGGCCTGGGTGGACTGTCCGGCCTGGTCATGGGATCCGTGTCCGCCGCGGTGGTCTCTCACGCATCGTGCCCCGTCGTGGTGGTCCGCAAGGACAACGAACTCACCGAGGCCAACAAGTACGGGCCTGTCGTGGTGGGCGTGGACGGATCCGACGTGTCCCGCCAGGCGCTGGCGATTGCCTTCAAGGAAGCCGACGCCCGAAAGACCACGTTGAGGGCGATCCACTCCTGGCAGGAGACCCAGGTGCACACCAGCTATGTGGGTGTGGTCGAGTCCCAGAGCAAGCTGGACAGTGTGATCAAGCAGCACCAGGACATGCTGTCCGAGGAGCTGGAAGGCCTGCTGAAGCAGTACCCGAATGTGGAAGTGGAAGAGATCGTGGAGCGCGAGCGCCCGATCCACGCCCTGAAGGAAGCTGCGACGGATGCGCAGCTGCTGATCACGGGCTCCCACGGTCGTGGAGGTTTCCGCGGCATGCTGTTGGGATCCACGTCCCGTGCGCTGCTGCAGTACTCTCCATGCCCCATGATGGTGGTGCGTCCGCAGAAGTAGCGTGCTCTACGTCACCCAGCCTTTGCTTGTGAAAGTGAAGGCTGGGTATTTTTGAGCTGTTACAATGGCCTGTGGAGAAATAGACGCACCGGTCGGTCTAGTTCACTCGCCGAGGAGCCGAAGGTTCCTCGATTACCTTAGTTTTCCTAGATAGGCAGTGCGAAGGAGGAAACTACCCTATGTCAGCACAGGACGATGCGACAGCACGATCCTCCGAGGGCGCTCGTGCCTCCGCTACGGGATCTGCCAAGGAGGCCTCCGAGGGTTCCGCGAAGGGTACTGCCAAGGCGGCCGGAAAGTCTCAGGCGAAGTCCGCGAAAACTGCGAAGACGTCTGTAAAGACGTCTACGAAGGCGCCTGCCAAGAAGTCTTCCCGCCGGAATCGTCCTGCCCCTCGCGAACGCCTCCTGGCTAGCGCCACCAATCTGTTCACCACGGAGGGCATCCGCGTGATTGGTATCGACCGCATCCTTCGTGACGCGGATGTGGCCAAGGCCAGCCTGTATTCGCTCTTCGGCTCGAAAGATAATCTGACGGTGGCGTACCTCCAGCGTCTGGACGAACAATGGCGTGCTGATTGGCATGAATTGGCTGACGAGCGCGATAAACCTGAGTCTAAAATTATAGCTTTTTTCGACCTGTGTATCCGCAACGAGCCGCATAATAGCTTCCGCGGATCACACTTTCAGAACGCAGCCAGTGAATATCCCCGCCCCGAGACCGATAGCGAGATCAATATTCGCCAGGCGGCTATGGAACATCGACGCTGGTGTCGCGATACCATGGCGGAATTATTAACAGAGCGTTTTGGTTATGCCTCCCGCTCCCTGGCCGATCAGCTAATGGTTTTCCTAGATGGCGGCTTGGCTGGCGCGAAAATGTCGCGCACGGTTGCTCCCCTGGAAACGGCGCGTGATCTGGCACGTCAAATGCTGCTCACCGTGCCGATGAGTAGCTACTCCATTTGAGGCTTTTCTTATCTTCTTTACTCTCGGTGAAGAGACCTGACGGCGCACATACCGAAGGACCCTTATGCTTACCCAAGCACGACGCTTGGGTAAGCATAAGGGTCCTTGTACTCGTTAGCGCATCACTGCCTAGCGCGCCGGACGGCGCCGGGGAGTGTATTTAGGAGTGTGCGGCGTCGTAACGCGCGACGATGTCAGCGGACAGGCGACCGCGAGCGGGAACCTGGATGCCGTTAGCGACGGCCCATGCACGGATTTCGCGGTTACGCTGTGGCTTGTTGCGGTTGGTGGCGCGACCACGGGTTGCAGGCTTCTTGCGTGCGACCTGGATGTATGGCTGCAGGACGTTTGCGAAGGTCTCTGCGTTTTCCTCGGAGAGGTCGATGATGTAGTCGTTTCCGCGGAAGGAGAATTCCACGACCTTTACTTCGCTCTCGCTGAGAGGGGAGTTGTCGAGGTCATCGAAGAACTGGGTGATTTCGCGGCGTGCCATAAAACTGCCTTCTTTCAGTTGGGGATTAGCTTAAGGGTGCATTGTACCAAATGACAAGTTAATGAAGTTGTGATTCACCTGGTACCGCTATTGGTATAGCTGCTAAGTACAGTTGAAAGTGTACCATCTGCATTATATTTTAGTGCAAATGTAAAAAATATTTCAAACTGGCTGCGGCAGGGGGCTTAACCGCGGGGACGCAGAGGCCTAAGTGCGGGGGCTTATAGGTGCGTCATGAGGGACAACTCCGCCGCTTCGATACCGGCGCATGGACTTGCCGATAAACATCTCTGCCTGGGGTTTTAACTTCCCATCAGGTCGCATGAAGATCCAATCAGCGTGAATGAACTGATCCGTCACCTGCAGGACGCAGTAGCCGTGGCGATCGAAGTCGAGATAGCGCACATGCCGGTTCACTGTTGTGAGCGCATTCTCAGCGGTGGCAGACAGAGGGTTCGCCTCCGGGAGCTTGAGGATGTCGTCGATATTGGAGGACGTGATGGATGGGCAGACGATCTCCACGGCGGGGGAACCAGAGCCGGGGTAGGTCGCGGCCTGGGTGGGAACGTCGCACGCCCACGACGAGTGAATGTCGCCCGTGAGCCACACCGTGTTCGTGATCTCCTTGTCATTGAGCAGGCCGATCATGCGGCGGCGCTCGGCGGCGAAGCCATCCCACTGGTCGAAGTTGTACGGCATTCCCTCCTCGGGAAGCCCCAGAAGCTGAGTGATGGCATAGGTGAGCTTGGGGTCCAGCGGCGGAATCAGCACGGGGCTGAACATCACTGAGTTGCCGATCAGGTTCCACGTGGCCCGAGACTCGGTGAGCCTGTCAGCGAGCCAGCCGAACTGCTCAGAGCCCATCATGGTTCGATCCTGTGCGTCCGTGGTTTTGGCGCTGAGGAACTTCGGAGGCTCATTGCGGTAGGTGCGCAGATCCAACATGTTCAGATCCACCAGCGTGCCGAAGTGCAAGTTGCGGTAGATGTGGCCGCCATCGCTGAAGGGGATCGCACGAATGGGCAGCCATTCCAAGTAGGCCTGGATAGCTGCATCCCGACGGGCCTGGAAGCTGCCTTCGTTGGGCTGGTGGTTCTCTGCGCCGCCGGCCCATTGGTCATTGGCTACCTCGTGGTCGTCCCAGGTCACAATCCACGGCAGTGCGGCGTGCGCGGCCTGGAGGTCCGGATCCGTGTGGTACTGGGCGTAGCGCTCGCGGTAATCCTGAAGGGAGACAATCTCATGAGCGGGAAGGTGCGGGCGGACGGTACCGGTCTTCCCGGTGTATTCCCCGACGGGGTACTCGTAGATGTAGTCACCGACGTGCAGGGCGTAGTCCACATCCGTGCGCCCAGCCAGGTCCCGGTAGACGTGGAAGTAGCCGGCCTCCCAGTTGGCGCAGCTCATCAACGCAAAGCGCAAGTCCTTCAGCTGCTGGTCGTGCGCAGGGGCCGTGCGGGTGGTACCGACGGGGGAGACCTGCCCGGACAGGGGGCCATCGGTGATGACGAAACGATAAAAGTATTGGGTATAGGGGTCTAAGTTTCCGGCCTCGGGCTTGACGGTCATGTCCCGCTGGGGGACAGCCGTCGTGGTGCCGGAGGACACGATGTCTGTAAAAGCGCGATCCTTGGCTACCTCCCAGCGCACAGGGGTGTCCACCCCGCTGTTGCGCCCGGCGTAGTCCTCCGGGTGAGAGGTGATGCGGGTCCACAGCAGCACGCTGGTGGGGAGGGGATCCCCAGAGGCCACGCCGTGTTGGAATGCTGAGTGTCGGGTGGCGTCGAAGCCGTGAGCCCCCATGCCGATCCCCGTACCCACCTCCGCGCCGGGCGCCGTGCCAGCGGCCGCGGCGGTAAGCCCTGCGGGAAGGGCGGCGCTGGCAGCAAAAGCTGCGGTCGCTATCGCGCCGGACTCCAGCATCCGGCGGCGGGTAATGGCGCGGCCACTGGTGTGTGCGCCGGCGCGGCCAGGCTCGCGCCTACGAGCGTGCGTGTCCTTGTGTTCATTCTCAGCCATAACACTCATACCATCAGAAATGCAGCCGCTTCGCAGCTTCTGGAGAGTGAACTTTCGGTGAACGCCGGCCCGCCTTAAGCCTGCGCGATCTCCGCTTCCACCAAATCCAGCTCACGGGACACCGAAGCCAAAACGGCCCGCGCCTGCTGGTCGCTCATATTCCGCGCGTTCTTCAGCGCATCCTCCAGCGTGTCCAAACGCTCGCTGACGTCCTTCGCGAAGCCGGAAGGCACGCCCTGCTTGATGGAGGACCGCGCCTGCTCGATACGCGCCTGGTGGGAGGCGGTGGAACCGCTAAAGCGGCTGACAGTGTCCGAGGACTGCGCCGCGCTGCTGACCGATCCGCCCAGTCCACCGTTTTGCAACTGGGTCAGAAGTCGGTAGCCCAGCGGAACCAGCACGGGTGCCAGGGTGCGTCCCGCCACCGCGTAGCGCACCACGGTCTTGGAGTTAAAACGTCCGGCCTTCGCGCGTTCTAGTGCTGCGCGTGCCATGTTTTCTTCGTGCTCGCGGCGCTCCTTGAGCTGCTTCGCGTCCAGCTTGCGCACCTGCTTGGCGGTCTTGCGCAAGTACTTTTCCTTGCGCTTTTCCATCTTCGCGTTGGCCTTTGCTTCTGCTAGCGCTTTCGCCTTGGCGGCACGATAGACAGCCTTCTTCTCCTGCCGGCGCTTGCGCAGTGTGCTCAACAGTCCCATGGTTCTCCGATAGTTGATCTACAGTGTCTTAACCCCAACAATGCTACCCCAAACACGTGAGGGTACGTGCGCTGTTGGCTACGTCTGCTCTTCGCCGCGGCTGTGCTATGACTACACTGTTATCTATTGTGAGTGCTCCACACGACCCCGCGCAGCCCATTACTCCCCGCGATGTGGTGGGCTGCCGTCACCGTACCGTGCTGACTCACGCGGCCGCGGCGGGGATCGTTGCCCCTGATCGCCGCACGGATTACTCGATCCACGTGGAGCGCTACACGCATCGTTTGTCTGTTTTACGACGCCAAGCGCAAATCTTTTCACTCCTCCCCTCAAAGCCACGGCGTGGTGATGCGGTGCGTCGCCTGACGCGCGTGGATATCAGCAACCAGGATTATGCCGAGGGGCTGTCGGTGGAGTGCACGCTGGAGGCCATGGCGGAGGGTACCCGTCTCATTACCAATGCGCACCTGGCCGAAGGTCCCCTGGACGTGCGTGTGGATCTGTTGGTGAGGGAGGATCAGGGCAGCGGGGTGGATGAGCACATGCGCTACATGCCCGTGATCTTCTCTGGGCATGCGGTGGCGAAGAAGGTCGCCAAGCGCTCACAGGCCAACTGCCGCGTGGTAGATGTCTCGGCTCTCGGTCTTGGAACTCCTTTGCCGGCGCCATGGCGGAGGAAGAATAACTCCGGGGATACCCAAACCGTCGCGATGGCGCACACCGTCCTGTCGGCCTGGGGATTCGCCAGCACGGAGGTAGGCTTCGTCTCCGCGGCCGGAGACGCAGCCTACCGCTGCTTCACCACCAGCGCGCAGCCCATGCTCGCCGGCCTCTACGCCGCCCTGAAAGAACCCCTGCCGATCCGGCCTACCCGCATCAAAGAATGCGCTACCTGCGACTTCCACAATCATTGCCGGATCCAACTACTCCAGCGCAACGACATCTCGCTGCTGCTGCCCGGAGCAAAATCCACACCGCTGCGTGAGCGGGGGATCGAGACGTTAGAGAAGTTGGCGTCGGAAAAAATGGGGGAAGTATCCCACCTTTCCGAAGCATGGATGCGCGGCGAGGCAGCCCTGCGGCGCCCCCTCAAGCGGTGGGTGACCGACCCGCAGCTGTGGGGCGGGCGCGCGTTCACGGTGGACACGCTCACACCCACCTTCAGCGGGGAGCTGGACTGGGTGGACGAAGTGGACGTGGACATGGAGGCACACCCGGAACGCGGCACCTTCCTGTGGGGGACGTTCGACGGCAGCCGCTACATCGCCTTTTCCGACTTCAGCGCCGGCGATGACGGGCAACACGTAGCTGAGTTCTGGCGGTGGCTGATGGGGCGCAAGACGGCGTCGGAGGAGCGCGGGCGGCACTTTCAGGCGTGGGTCTACGCAGCTCAGGGGGAGAATTACTGGCTGCGCTACTACGCGGATCACTATGGCGGGCGGAGCTATCCGACTGCGCAGGGGGACGTGGTGATGCCCACCCGCGCGGAGGTGGATGAGTTCCTAGCCTCCGAGAGCTGGTGCGACGTGTTCGAGATCGTGAAGCGTGCGCTGGCGGGGACCGGGTCGCTAGGGCTGAAGACCGTGTCACCGCTGGCAGGCTTCCACTTCAGCCAAGAAGGGGTGAACGGCAGGGCTGCTGTGACGCTGTTTGAACAGGCCGTGGGCTCCGCCGCGGGCGTGGCAGCGACGGCGCGGCGTACGCTGGAGCGCTATAACGCGGACGACTGCGTGGCCACCCGCCAGGTTCGGTACTGGCTGCGGCGGGGCGCGCCGGGAATGAGGTCGATGTGACGCGGCGTTGGAAGGACTGTGAGATGCAGTGGCAGGCGTAGTGTCTGGATGTCTGGCACACTGCCGCGCACGTTATTCAGCGCAACACTGTAAGGGACGAGAAGGAGTCACCACATGGCTAGCTTGATGGACAGATTCGCAGCGCTTAACTCGAAGGGGCCGTGGAGGGCGCCGCGCATGGGGAAGGAGAAAGCCCTGAAAGGGGGACGGCATCCGGTGTTGGATGTGACGGCGGGCTCGGGTTCCGCGGCGGGCTCCGGTTCGCCGGTGGCGCATGCGGTGCTGGGGACGCCCCTTGGCGGCGCGGAACAGTTCCGCGAGAGCTGCCCCGACGCGCAGGAGTTGATCCTCGGGGCCGGGTGCTTCTGGGGTGTGGAGCGCCTCTACTGGAGCATCGACGGCGTGCTGGGGACATCCGTGGGCTACGCCGGCGGGTGGACCGCCAACCCCACGTATCGCGAGGTCTGCACCGGCCGCACGGACCACGCCGAGGTAGTGCGCGTGGTGTTCAACCCCGCCACAGTGAGCGTGGAGGAGTTGCTGCAGGTCATGTTCGAAAACCACGACCCCACCCTGGGCGACCGTCAAGGTAACGACGTGGGCTCGCAGTATCGCTCCTGTGTGTTCGCATCCGACGACGCCCAGCTCGCACGCGTCGAAGCTGCCGTCCAGGCGTGGGCGCCACGGTTTGTAAAAGCTGGGCTGGGCGAGGTGACGACGGAAACATCTCTGATGAGTACTGCGGGCGACGGGCACTACTACCTGGCGGAGATAGAGCACCAGCAGTATCTGCACAAGAACCCCGGTGGCTACTGCAACCATGGGCCGAACGGGGTGAGCTGTCCGACGGGGGTTCTCTAAGATCGCGCTACTCTAACATTTTTAGAGTAGTTTAGAGCTGTTGTAGAGTAGCTCTTCACGGGCAGCTCGATTGTGCACTTGACCTGGTCTTATGTGAGTTTAGAGTAAGGTGCGAGAGCTTTAGAGCTGCTTTAGAGTAGGTTTAGAGCTGTTTTAGAGTACGTGAGAGCTGTGTGAGAGTCGCTTTAGGATTCCGCCAGCGCTGCATCCAAAGCCGGCCCCAGCGCCTCCAGCAGCTGATCCGTTTCCTCCTCAGTAGTGCAGGACACTCGGACCCCATCGCCCGCAAAACAACGGGCCACCACGTGACGGCTCTTCAGCTCCTCATCTAGTCGCTGTGCCTTATCTCCCACGGCCAGCCAGACGAAATTAGCCTGCGACGGCACCGTCTCAACATCGTCGCGAGACTCCAGAAACTCCAACACGCGAGCCCGTTGCTGCACGGTCTCCTCGACGCGCTGCAACAATTCCTTTTGAGCACTGGGCTCGATAGCTGCCAAACCAGCAGCCTGAGCCAAGGAATTCACGCCGAAAGGAATGCCCACTTTATTTACCGCCTCCACGAACTCTTTGTGGCCCAACAAATAGCCCAAACGGAGGCCTGCCAGGCCATATGCCTTAGACATGGTTCTGACAATTGCTAAATTGGGGTATCGGGAAAGAAGGCCGGCGGCGTCGAATGTAATATCAGACGGCGAGCGATCATATTCCGTGTACGCCTCATCCAGCACGACCTGCACAGACCCCGGAATGCGTTGCATAAATTTCTCAAACTCCTGGGCGGTCACCGTCGTGCCCGTCGGGTTATTCGGATTGCACACCAGAATCAACTTCGTGCGCTCGTTCACCGCATCCGACATTGCCCCTAAATCATGCCGTAAATCCGACGCCAACGGCACCGCAACCGGCTCCGCCCCAGCCACACGAACCAAAATCGGATACGCCTCAAAACTCCGCCAGGCAAAAATTACTTCATCGCCCGCGGAACACGTGGCCTGGATGGTCTGCAAACACAGGGCAGATGAGCCATTGCCCACCGCAACATTGTCCACAGTCGCAGGGGTCTCGAGGTTATGAGCCGTGCTAAACCACTCGGCAATCGCAGAACGAATCTGCACAGAACTCATATCCGGATACCTATTCACGCCCTGAGCGGCCTCAGCAATCGCCCGAGAAATCGACGGCAACGGAGGCAACGACGACTCATTCGACGCAAGTTTCAACGCCCCCGGAAGAGAAGTCCCAGGAACATAAGCGGGTAAAAGCGAAAGGTCAGGGCGAATCATGCACATAATCCTAACCCCCACAAGAAGTGATTTGGGATAGAGGGCAGGCCGCGTGTAGGCTAAACCTGATTGTTCGCAGGCATGCGGTCACCGGCTGCGTGCGCATGGGCAATCAAGGAGATGTGCCAGAGTGGCCGAATGGGGCTCCCTGCTAAGGAGTTGTCTCGCAAGGGACCGCAGGTTCAAATCCTGTCATCTCCGCAACTTCGATGGGTCGTGGCAACCCAGAGCTGCCTAAGCTGCCCGAATACTTGTGGTGAAGTTCGGGACACACAGCTGCGGACAGTGTTGTGGGGCGTGTGGTGCGCCTGTGGTGGTCCGCCAGGAATGTGCTCGGGACGGCCAGGACCCATCGGAGTTAACTAAATAAGCGCCCGTAGCTCAACGGATAGAGCATCTGACTACGGATCAGAAGGTTGGGGGTTCGAATCCCTCCGGGCGCACGAATGGAAAATCCCGAGCTGCCGATTGTTGGCGGCTTGGGATTTGTCGTTGTGTGGGGGTTGAGGTGCTGTGTGGCGGGGTGGGGGATGCTGTGTGGTGCTGAAGTGCGCGGGTACATGGAAGGCGTGGTGCGGGGTGGTGGACAAAACACCATTTTATGAGGCGATTTTGATCAAACGGGTGTTGTTGTGTAGAGTTATTCCTCGTTGCAGAACAGCATCTCAGCTGGAAAGCGATGATGCGCCCGTAGCTCAACGGATAGAGCATCTGACTACGGATCAGAAGGTTGGGGGTTCGAATCCCTCCGGGCGCACCATAGAAAACCTCGGGTCACCATGAAGAATGGTGGCCCGAGATTTTTTGTTGTGCGGGGTGCCCTGACGATCTGGGTAGATCTGAGGCGGAGGCATGGGCAGCACACTGCCCCAAATTGTTCGACCAAAACGCCAGATTTGGGGCGAAATCTGGCGTTTTGGTCGAACAATTTGTGAGGGGTTGGGGGAAGTGTTTGGAGAACTCCCTAAGGCTCTGCTAAAGTGTTCGCTTGTTGCATAAGCAACCCGATTAGTGCGATCACAACAGCGGAAACGTCGACGTGAAACACTATGAAGGGACGTGGCTCAATTGGTAGAGCAGCGGTCTCCAAAACCGCAGGTTGCAGGTTCGAGTCCTGTCGTCCCTGCACGAACCATTAACTGTCGAAGGGAAGCCCTACAGTGAGTGAAACCCCCAACACTCCCACCGCTGACGGCGGAAACCTTCGTCCTACGGGTAAGCGTCAGCGTGCTGGAGAAGCTACCACCGCCCGCGCAACCTCCGCACAAAAGGCACCGGAAGTTGTGGAAACTCGCCGGAACCCTTTCTCTGCGATCGTGGATTTCCTCCGCGGCGTGGTTTCCGAAATGGGCAAGGTCATCTGGCCAACCGGGCGCGAAATGGTGAACTACACCATCATCGTTCTCCTGTTCCTGGTCTTCACCACCGCTCTGGTGGGAGGCGTGGACTGGGTGTCTAACTTTGCTCTCCAGAAGATCTTCCACTAAACTGAGCTCCAGAAACTTTAAGCGAACCGCCTCCGTCCATGTGACGAGGGCGGATTTTTAATAGCTAATTGCCCTAGAAAGGTGCAGTGTTATGAGTGAAGAGCAGAACGTAGAAGTTACCGCTGAGTCCCTGGCGAATGAGGCTCAGGAGAAGATCCAGGAAGTGGTTGCGGCTGAGCAGGCAGCGGCTGCTGCGCAGTCTGCGACCGAGAGCGGTGCGGCTGAGACTGATGCCACTGAGGGGGCTGACGCTGAAGGTGTCGTAGCCGAGGAGTCTGCAGAAGATGCCAGTGCTGACGCTTCAGCAGAAGAAGCCGCGGAAGGCGCGCCTGAGGGTGCTGCTGCAGAAGGTGCCGCTGAATCTGCTGACAACACCCCAGAGCCCACCGATGCCGCCATGGAGGCCTACAAGACCCGCCTCCGTGAGTTCATGCGCGCTCTCAAGAAGCTCCCCGGCCAGTGGTACATCATCCAGTGCTACTCCGGCTACGAAAACAAGGTGAAGACCAACCTGGAGATGCGCGCCCAGACCTTGGGCGTGGACGACCAGATCCACGAGGTGGTCGTGCCCATCGAGGAGATCACCGAGCTGAAGGACGGTAAGCGCAAGCAGGTTAAGCGCAAGCTTCTCCCTGGCTACGTGCTGGTTCGCATGGACCTCGAGGATGCCTCCTGGTCCGTGGTCCGCGATACCCCTGGCGTGACCTCCTTCGTGGGTAACGAGGGCAAGCCCACCCCCGTGAAGATCCGTGAGGTGGCGAAGTTCCTGCTGCCACCGGAGACCGCAACGCCTCAGGCTCCCGAGGGCGAGGAGCAGGTCGCCACCGGCGTGGATGTCTCCACGACGGGTGTGGCGACGGCGCCAAAGCCGGCGTCTGCCGCTGTGGAGGTGGACTACGAGGTGGGCGAATCCGTCACCATCCTGTCCGGCCCGTTTGCATCCGTATCCGCCACGATCTCCGAGATCGACACGGAGAACAACCGCCTGCGCGCGATGGTGTCCATCTTCGGCCGTGAAACTCCCGTTGATCTGGAATTTGATCAGGTCGAGAAGCTGAACTAAAGTTAGTGAGGTTGTCCACCATTGATTACTGTGGTGGGCTCCGCACGACAATCATCATCCGGTGGCTGGTGAAATTCCGGCATCCGGTCGGGCGCACCCTCGCGTCCCGGTAACAGAAAGAGAACTACTTATGGCTAAGAAGAAAAAGGTCACTGGCCTCATCAAGCTGCAGATCCAGGCAGGTCAGGCAACCCCTGCTCCTCCAGTGGGTCCAGCTCTGGGTGCTCACGGCGTGAACATCGTTGAGTTCACCAAGGCATACAACGCTGCAACTGAGTCCCAGCGCGGCAACATTGTTCCTGTTGAGATCACCGTCTACGAAGACCGTTCCTTCGACTTCAAGCTGAAGACCCCACCTGCGGCTAAGCTGCTGCTGAAGGCTGCTGGCCTGCAGAAGGGCTCCGGCGTTCCTCACACCCAGAAGGTCGGTTCCGTGACCTGGGATCAGTGCAAGGAGATCGCTGAGACCAAGAAGGAAGACCTCAACGCCAACGACATCGAAAACGGTGCACGCATCATCGCCGGTACCGCCCGCTCCATGGGTATTACCGTCGAGGGCGCTCCTGAGGCCTAGTAGGTAACCTCCATCATTCCGCGCCGCAACGTGGAATGAGATGACCGACGCCGAGCGCGCTGGGCGTCGGGGGATATATGTGGAAGGGGCGGCTCGTCCCACGCGACCACGACTTCCGTAACAACTGATTTGGGAGAATCACATGAGCAAGAATTCTAAGGCATACAAGGCGGCAGCCGAGAAGATCGACGCTGGCCGCATCTACCGCCCACTCGAGGCTGCGAAGCTGGTGAAGGAGACCTCCTCCAAGAACTTCGACGCCACCGTGGACGTTGCAATCCGCCTGGGCGTTGACCCACGCAAGGCTGACCAGCTGGTGCGCGGCACCGTATCCCTGCCACACGGCACGGGTAAGGAAGTCCGCGTGGTTGTGTTCGCCGAGGGACCAAACGCTACCGCCGCTGAGGAAGCAGGCGCTGACGTTGTGGGCACCGAGGAACTGATCGAGCGCATCACCGGTGGCTGGACCGATTTCGACGCTGCCATCGCCACCCCAGACCAGATGGCCAAGGTGGGCCGTGTGGCTCGCGTGCTGGGTCCTCGTGGTCTGATGCCAAACCCTAAGACCGGCACCGTGACCACCGATGTGGCTAAGGCAGTGTCCGAGATCAAGGGCGGTAAGATTTCCTTCCGCGTGGACAAGGCCTCCAACCTGCACGCTGTGATCGGTAAGGCTTCCTTCGACGCAGAAAAGCTGGCCGAGAACTATGGCGCGCTGATCGAGGAGCTGCTGCGTCTGAAGCCATCCTCCGCAAAGGGCAAGTACCTGAAGAAGATCACCCTGGCTTCCACCTCCGGCCCTGGTATCCCAGTGGACACCAGCGTTCTGAAGAACTACGCCGAAGAGGCTTAAGAGCTTAAGGCTTGAGGGGTTCGACCAGCTGGTGCAATCTGCTGGTTGGGCCCCGCATTATCCCGCAACCCATGCTGGCGCTGACGCGCCGGCGTTGTCACAGCGTTGAAGCGCTGGGGTTGCGGGTTTTTGCGTTTGGGCTAGGCGGTGTGCGCACTCCGGACAGCGCGAGCCTGAACGGCAGCCAGCGCCGTGGCGCTGAGCAACAGGGTGCAGAGCCAGGCGATGAGGACCGCCCAGCCGCGCTCGAAGAACCACCCCGAGACCCAGCCCATGAGAGAACTGCCGAGGTAGTACATCAATACATAGGAGCTGGACGCTTCGGAACGGTGCTCCTGGGCCGCAGCCGCCACCCACGTGGAGCACGCAGAATGAGCCACGAAGAACATCGCGGTGAACAGCAGCGCGCCAGTTAGGGTGCTGGCGAGATTCGGCGCGAGCATGATGAGTGCTCCCAGCAGCATGAGCGCCACCGAGCCCACGAGGACTCGGCCGCGCCCGAAGCGCATCATGAACGCTCCCGTGCGCGCGGACGACCACGTTCCCGAGAGGTAGAGCACGAACGTGGCCGCAGCCAAGGACGCGGGGAGCCCAAAGCTGCCCATGAGCCTAAAGCCCAGGTAGTTATACAGGGAGACGAAGGACCCCATGGTGAGAAAGGGTATGAGGAACAGGCGCACCATCATGGGGTTCGTCCAGTGGCTCAGCATGGCTGTGAGCTCGCCGGAAAAGCTCAGCGGCTTGGCGGTGAAATAGCGTTGCCGTGGAAGCAGGAGCGCCATGAGCACTGCCATACTGAAGGCGAAGAGCGCGCTGGCGGCCAGGGACCACTGCCAGGAGGTGAAGTCCACAGCGATACCGGGGATCAGGCGGCCGACCAGGCCACCCAGCGTGGTGCCGGAGATATACAGACCCATCACCTTGGGAAGGTACTGCCGGTGGATCTCCTCGGCCAAGTAGGCCATGATGATCGCCGGCACACCGGCCACGGCAATGCCTTGGAGGAAGCGCAGCAGAATCAGCCCGTGGATGGAGGGGGAGAAGGGGAGCAGGAAGCTCACCAGCGTGGCAGCCAGCGCCGAGATGCACAGTACTTTCCGCCGGCTGAAGCGTTCCGAGAGAGCACCGAGCGGCACGATAGCCAGCGCTAGTGCGCCCGTGGTCGCAGAGACCGTGAGGGCCGTGGTGGTGGGCGAGGTGTGGAAATAGTCGCCGAGTGCTGGCAGCACTGCCTGGGTGGCGTAGAGAGCGTTGAAGCTGGCAAGGCCCGCGCACAGTGCGGCGATGAGGGCGCGCCGGTAGGCCGGGTCCTGGGGTGTGAGGCCTGAGTGAGGTTCTGATGCCATTGGCAATGGGCAGGATCCTTTCTGGATAGTTCTACTTGGGAGGGTGAGGAAGAAACTCGACGGGCTGGCTTCCCGTGAGGAGGATCAGGGTAGCTTGGGCAGGCTCCTGTGCCCGGAGAGAATGGATTTGTCCCGCGGCAACGTGGATCGCCGAACCCTGCGACAGGGTCACGGTGTGCGAGCTGTCTGTGTCCTGCTGTGGCGAGTTCGGAGCCTCGGTGCTAGATGCTCCGACGGTGAACTCGATGGAGCCCTCCTGGCCAAGAACCACGATCGGGGCGGGAGCCTGGTGGTCTGCCATCACATCACCCGCCCGGAAGGTGAGGCGGATAATACGTGCTCCGTCGAGGTCGGCCACCTTCTTCACCGTGGGAACGGCGCGCCCTTCACCCTCGGGGTGGGAGTGTTCTCCACGAAGATCGGTGATGTAGGTGAAGTTGTCCTGAATGCTCATACCCTTCATTGTAGGTCTGGGCACCGTTGTTGCCGATTAGCTGGAGACGCCGCCGATCACACCGAAGTCCTTCCTCCATGCCACTACCGTGGACGGGCGCGGAGTGGAGTCTCCACCATCGGGCCAGTGAGAGACCGGCTGTTCCACGGTGGCGTTATCGTCCTCACCAGGGTGCTGCACGTTCACCACCACGCGTTTGTCGAACACCAGCGGCCCGCACGTTTCCGCCCCTGCAGGAACTGTGAGGAACTGCTTGGTAAAGCCACGGGCCTCGCCCTCTAGTGCCACGGCGAACAAGCCGTCGTTGGAACCCAGAGCATTACCGTCCGTTGAGATCCACAGGTTGCCAAAGGAATCGAACGTGAGGTTATCCGGGCAGGAGATAGGGGACACCCGCGATTTATCGAACCCACCGAAATACGTCTCCGCCTCCTGGGGATCGCCACACACCAACAACAGGTTCCACGTGAAGGACTCACCGGTGTGGTCATCATCAATCTCCAGCACCATGCCGTTCTTGTTTTCCTTGATGGGGGCGTACTCCCGCGCACCCTCAAACGGAACACCCGACGCGGTCTTGTCCGCGCCACCTGCAACGCCGCGGTACTTATTGTTCGTCAGTGCCGCATACACCTTCCCGGTGGTGGGGTGCGGCTCCACATCCTCTGGACGGTCCATCTTCGTGGCTCCCACGACGTCTCCAGCCTCGCGGGTGAACACCGCCACTTCCTCAGCGTTCATCCCCGGCACATGCGAGGTAGCGGTGCCATCGGCCTGAACGGTCAGCAGTGGGATCCAGCGCCCCGTGCCATCGAACGCCCCGTCGTCGGGGAGGGTGCCCTCGGTGAAATCGGGAGAATTGCCCTGAAAGTCAGCCACGTACAGGGTGCCTTCGTCCAAGATCTTCATATTCTCGGCGCGATCCTGGTCCGAACGGCCGGAGCGCATTGTCCGCGAGGAGACGAACTTATACAGGTACTCAAAGCGGGAATCATCGCCGGAGTACGCCACCACAGTCCCATCGTGAGTGACGTGAATGTTCGCGCCCTCATGCTTAAACCGACCCAACGCCGTGTGCTTCACCGGAGTGGACGTGGGATCCCACGGATCGACCTCCACAACGTAGTTGAAACGGTGCGGCTCGTGGGGTTCCTTGCGCACATCCCATCGCGGATCGAAGCGCTCCCACTTCCGCTGCGTCTGTGGATCCTCAATACCGTAGCGCTTAAAGCGCTTCCGGGCGCGGGAATCCTTCACCTCGGCACCACCGGCGAAATACTGATCGATATTCTCCTCGCCGGACAGCACCGTTCCCCACGGGGTGAGGCCTCCGGAGCAATTATTCAGCGTCCCCAACACTCGTGTGCCCGTAGGGTCGGTTGTCGTTTTCGCCAGCTCAGAGCCAGCCACAGGACCGCGCAGTGCAAACTCGGTTGTGGTGGTAATGCGCCGGTTGTAAGGGCCCATCACTGGCTTCAGGGAACCATCCTTGGCATTTCCCTCCACCTCCACGATGGTCATTCCGTGGCTGGCGAGCTCAATTCTGTACTGCTCTTCCGTGGGATGATCTTCCTGATATCCGGGGAACATCTGGTGAGGCGTGGTGTATTCGTGATTGGACACCAACAGAAAGCGATTCTTCTTCCCCCTAATGGGAAGCAGTGCGGCATAATCGCAGTTAAATCCGAATTGCTTTTCGGCCGCCTCCGGGGACTGCCGATCCACAGCCCACCCCTCGCCGCCGGGAAGGACGGCATCGCCCCAGCGGATCACCACGGCAGACTCGTACCCATCGGGCACCACCACCGCGTCCTCGGTGTTAGGCGCCACCATCTCGAAGTTCAGACCAGGGACCGGGGACTCTCCACCGGCAGCATCAGCTGCCCCACCAGTAGACCCGTCGGGAGTCTGCGCCCCAGACTGCGCCGAATCGGAACACGCCGCCAGCATGGACGCCCCACCCACCGTCACCAACGCCGCGCTTCCGGCGCGCAGCGCAGCACGGCGGGAAAAATTCGCCTGAAGAATATCGCCGAAATACGCGTTGTTGGAAGTATTCGCCACCTCTTTAGAACACGCATCCCCGCACTTATACAGGCACGTCCGGTGGGAACGGCTGGAGGTGAAATCTAACGCGGACAGGAGGTTACGGCCGATCAATGCCATGGATAATGCCTTCGTCTCTTCTTGTGTAGTCAGTTGTGCTCGTCGTGCACACTAGAGGCTAAGAGACAAAGGTAGAGAGGCGCTTAATACGCGTTAAAATTTTGTTGAATGAGGGTGAACAGTAATTAACGCGCGCAGGCGCTCAGCACATTAACGCGCGCGCCGCGCAACCACCCCAGCGATTCCCCGCCACCCGAAAAGCAGCAGCCCACTCATCACCGTGGCCACCACAATGAAGGACCAATGCGGAAACGCGCCGTGGCGAACACCCCACAGGGTCAAGCCCGTGGCCACGCTGAACACCCAGACGACGGCCCCGGGGAGGAAACGCTGGGCGTCGGGGGAACGACGGATCAGCACCAACACGCCCCAGCCCAGCAGCGTGCCGCACAGAAACGGCCAGGAGGTCTCCAGCCACCCTAGGACGCTCAGCGGCATCTCCGGCGTGTTGTGGGCGATCCGTGCCAGCAGCGCAAACAGGAGGATGGCCAGGATGTCGAATATCGCCGCGCGGACGTTGAGCATGAATCCTTCTTTCGTTATGTCAATCGACGCCCAGCCTCACTATCGACCGGCGCGGTCGTGGGATCATCACCCATCTTATTGAACTGGCCTGCGAAGTACACGATCCATCCCACAAGCGCCAGACCGATGAAGCTGAGCATGCGGAACACAATCGCGGTCGCGAACGCCTGATGGATGGTCAGGGTTCCCATCGCCACCAGTGAGGACGTGAGCGCCAGGTCCACCGTGCCCAGGCCACCGGGGGTGACCTGAACCTGGCCCACCAGCTTGGCCGCGAGGAAGCTCAGAACCACGCCGGCCACAGGCGCCTCCGCGCCCACGGCGACCACGCAGAACAGCAGAGCGATGATCTCCAGTACCCAGTTCATCAGGCTGGCGGTGATGGCCATTGCCAGGCGCGGCAGGGGCAGCTCCACGGCGGCGATCTGCTCGGACATGCCGGCCAGGTGCTCGGTGAAACGGTCCTCTGGCTTCTTCATCAGCCGGTTGAAGGCCCGTGCACGGTTAATCAGAAACGCCTCCACGCTGCGGGGATGCAGGGCAATCCAGTTTGTTGCCAGGGCGATAGCCACCAACGCGCCCACGGCGACGGCGATGGTGACCCAACTGACCTTCAAGCCAAGGAAGAACACAGCGCCCACGGCGAGGATCGCCATGCCGGCGCCGGACAGCGCCCCGGAGAGGATCATGTACCAACTGGCGATGACTGGGGTGGCCCCCCACTTCAGCTGCTCGCGGAAGATCATCGCCGCGGAGATCGCGGGGCCGCCGGGGAACGTGGCTGACCAGGCGTTGGCTGCCAGGCCCAACATGTTGCTTCGCCAGCGCCCGGCGGGCACGTCCGCCGACCGGAGAAGAACCACCATCACTTCGGCCTGGGCCACCATGGACAACGCGATGGCCACGGCGGCGAGCGCGATCCAGGTGTTGTTGCCCTGGGACAGTTCATTCCAGCCGTCGGAGATGAAGGAGAGGTGTTCTCGGCCAAAGAACGCGATGGCACCCAGAACTACCAGCATCGCTATGGCCCGGAAGCCAGGCGTGCGGTAGAACTTCGACATATTATTCGTGACCCAACTTCTCGGAGGCTTTCTTGACAGCTGCGGGGGCCCACCAGTTATCCGCGCCCAGCAGGTGCATGATGGCGGGCACAAGCAGCATTCGGATGATGGTGGCATCGAGGATCAATGCGATCACCATTCCAAAGGCAATGTATTTCATCATGACAATGGTGGAGAAACCAAATGCGCCACACACAACGATCATGATGAGCGCAGCCGCCGTGATGATACCGCCGGTGGTGGCGGTGCCGAAACGGATTGCCGTGTCCGTGGTGGCGCCGCGTTTGCGTGCCTCCACCATACGGGAGACCAGAAACACCTCATAATCTGTGGAGAGTCCAAAGATGATGGCTACGATCAGCACCAGAACGGGGCTCATCAACGGCCCGGCGGTGAAGTTAAACAGGTCGGAGCCCACGCCGTCGACAAACAGAAGGGTCAGCAGACCCAGGGTGGCGCCGGTGCCCAGGATGTTCATGATCACGGCCTTGGCTGGGATGATCAGCGAACCGAAGATCAGGGCCATGAGCAGGAAGCTCACCACCACGATGTAGAGCAGCATCCACGGCAGCTTCTGGAACAGCGCTCCGATGGATTCCTGCTCCAGCGCTGGTGTGCCGGCGACTAGCACCTCGGCGCCGTCGGCCTCGATGGCCTCCAGCTCGCGCACCACGCGGCCGTAGTCATCGCGGTTAGCGATGCCCGCGGACAGCACGGTCACGTTGTCCTTGGTGGGTTGGGAGACCTTGAAGGGGCTGCTGAGCCCCTTCACCTGGTTCGCTTGCTGATACACCGGGGAGATCGCGGATGGGTCGCCGCTGATGACCAGCTTGATGGGATCCGTCCGGAAATCGGGGAAGGCCTGGTTGAAGTCCTGCTGCGCCACGCGCGTGCTGTTATCCGGTGGCAGGAATGTTTCGTTGATGCCGCCGAGTTTGATCCCGGCGATGGGGGCCGCCAGCGCGATCAGGCCCACGACCACCACGAACACAACTTTCTTGGAGTGCTTCATGGCGAACTGAGGGATCTTGCCCCAGGTGCTGAAGAACAGTTCACTGCGGCGCTTGTGGTTCTTGCGAATCGCCCACTTATCGATGTTGTGGCCCAGCATCGCGAAAATACTAGGGAGCACGGCCACGGAGAACAGCGCCGCCAGCCCCACCGCGCTCATGGCACCGAAGGCCACGGACTTCAGGAAGGCCTGGGGGAAGATGAGCAGCCCGGACAGCGCCACTGCCACCATCAACGCGGAGAATACCACCGTCTTTCCCGCCGACGCCGTGGTGTTGCGCACCGCTGTCTGTACGTCTGCGCCCTCGGCCAATTCTTCGCGGAAGCGGGAGACCATGAATAGCCCGTAGTCAATGGCGAGGCCCAGCCCCAGCAGAGTCACCACGGACTGGGCGAAGACGTTGATCTGTGTGAGGGAGGCCAGGATGGACAGCACGCCCATGGCGCCCAGGATGGACAGCACGCCCACCAACAGCGGCATGAGGGCTGCGATTACGCCTCCGAAGACGAGGAGAAGCAGCACCCCGACTGCGGGGAGGGCGTAGACTTCCGCGCGGGAAATATCGCCGGCCATGCCGCTGTCTAGCGCGCCGGAGACGGCGGTGGCGCCGGCGACCTGGACCGTGGGGGTGTCCTGGGGTGCGCCGGGAGCGGCACCGTCCAGGCTGATGGCGTGCAAATCATCCTCGATCACCCGATAGTTTTTCAGCACATCATCTTCCACGCCCTTCAAGGACACCGCCGCGAACGCCGCCGTGCCATCCGCATTGGCCATCTGCGCCGGGCCTCTATGGAAGAAAGAACGAATGCTGGCAATCTGATCCGGGTACTTGGCTTTCAGCGCCTCCAGCTGTTCTGTCATGGAGGCCTTGACCTCCTCGGTAACCGCGCCACCGGAGGTCGTGGAAGTCACTAGGACGATCACGTCGCCGTCGTCGTCACGGCCGAAGGTGTTCTGCTCGATCACGGCGGCGCGGGTGGACTCGGAGTTCGGGTCGTCCCAGCCCTCCTGGCTCATCCTGCTACCCAGCTGCGTGCCGAAGATGCCGTACAGGATGAGAATGCCGGTGATGATCACCAGCGGAATCAGCCGACGGAAGCGGTAGGCAATATCGCCCCAGGTAGTAAACATGCGCTAGAAGACTCTTTTCGACAGATAAATGAGCGGGGGTGAGAGAGGGTGTGCGACGGTAACGCCAGTGGCGTTCGTGATCACGTTATTGATCAAGCAAAGCAGATAGAGGACGGAACGGCTGCAACCACGCGCCCTCTGCAGGCAGATTCTCCAGGCTGATGCGTGGCAGCGGCTCGCGGAACACCCCAGGGATGTCCTCCAGGTCCACAAACTCAATCGACTCATGGGAGGTTGCCCACGCGGCATGCTCCTCGAAGCCGATGACCGTCACCGGCATCTCCTCGGCCAGCTCCTCCAGGAGCGACTGGAAGTTCCGGCCGTCGGCGCTGGCGACCACCACAGCATCCAGCGCGCCCTGCTCGCGGCGCAGCTCGATGTGCTCCAGCATGTCCGGGTCTACATCGGTGTACTCGTTCAGCTTGGGCTTGGCGAACACCGCAAAACCCATGTTCCGGAGGGCATCCACCCATGGGCGGACAAGGTCTGCGGTGCCGGTGGCGATGTTGGTGAAGACGGCCGCCTCTGGCTCAATCTCCCCATCGAAGTCCTCGGACAGTTCTTCGGCGCGGTGGACAAGCCAGCGGCCGATGGCGTCGAATCGGGGACGGTGCGCGGGGCTGGGGCGACCACCCAGGATGGAGCCTAAGCCCATGTCGATGTTGGGGGCATCCCAGATCAGGAGGACGCGCCGGGAGTCTCCTGGGGCCAGTGGGCCTCCTACTGTGGTGGCTACTTCTTCCGCCATAGGTACTCCCTAATTGTGTGTTCTTTGTCGAGGCCTTTTGCTTCGAATTTGGTGGTGATTTGTCGGTCGGTGAGGATCGGGATGTCCGATTGGTCCTCGGGCCAGCCCAGATATTCTAGTTCCGGTTCCACGGTCACCAGTTCGTCGATCCACTCTGCGTAGTCTGCGTGGTCGGTGGCGATGTGGAGGATGCCGCCCGGCTTCAGGCGCTGGGCGATGAGGTGCAGCGTGCCGGACTGGATGATGCGGCGCTTGTTGTGGCGCGCTTTGGGCCAGGGGTCGGGGAAGAAGATGCGCACGCCCTGCAGCGAGTTGGGCTGGAACATGCGCTGGAGTACCTCCACGCCATCCCCCCGCACCATGCGGATGTTGGTGAGTTCGTCGCGCACGACTGCTCCGAGGAGCTTCGCCAATCCCGGGCGGTACAGCTCCACGGCGATGATATTTGTATCAGCTTCTAGGGGTGCCATCGCGGCGGTGGAGGTGCCGGTGCCGGAGCCGATTTCCACGATGGTCTCCGCATCGCGGCCGAACCATTCGGGAAGGTCAATCACCTCATCTGCCAGCACTTTTCCGTAGTGAGGCCAGTGCTCTTCCCAGCGTGCTTCCTGGTTGTCGGTCAGGGTGCCGCGGCGGAAAGAGAAGGAACCTAGTCGCGGATAATCGCGTCCGTCGTTAAAATCAGTTTGAAGCGGCCGCCCATGGGGGAGGGAACCGCGTGTATTTTCGGTATTATTCATCGCTAACATTGTTGCAGATGAAGGGGACAGGGGGAATACAAGATGCAGACTTCAGTTTCTGTGATTGGTCCGGTGCAAGAGCGCCTGGATGAGGTGGCCGACGAGCTTCGGCAGATACAGCCGCAGTGGCAGGTGCTGGTGGGCGCGGGCCCGGATGCTCGCCCGACCGCCGTGGTGGCTGTGGTGGAGCGGTGGGATGCGGCGTCCTGCCACGTGGTGGGGGCGGTGGCGTCCGGCCAGGGCTGTGTGATTGTCCTGACCCGTGATGATCCTGAATTATCCGACGCCGAACCTCCCGACCTTCCCGGTATCTCGTTTATATCCACGGTGGAGGAGATCCCGGCTGCTGTGCGTACCGTGGCGGTGAGCGTGCGGGAATGGTCCTCGGATGCGTACCGGGCGGATGCGGAGCGCGTGGACCGGGTGAAGATTGCGATTCGGCTGGGGGCGAATAGGTCTATCCAGGGGCTGTGCGACCAGGGGATTGGTTCTTCGCAGGAGTGGGATCGCGCCTATTGGTCTTTCGTGGAGGATCTTCAGGCGGAGACACTGCGGCAGGGTGTGGCTTTTCCGTCGATGGAGTTGGCTCCACCGGAGTGCCCGCGCATTCCGGTGGAGGCGTCCTGGGGGCGGATCGCACTCGCGTTGGCGACCACCTGTGGTGCGTTCGCGGCACCCTTCGGGCTAGGCAGGGCACTGGGGCAGCCGATGCTGGGGCTGCTGGTGGGGCTGGTACTGGCTGTGATCGTGGCGGGGATCCGCCTGTGGATGATGCACGCTCAGTACGCGAAAGCTGCGAGGCAGCAGCGCGCGGTGCAGCTCAAGCAGGACCTGACGGCGCTGACGGCGGCGATGACCTCGCGTGTGCAGATCGCGCGAGTGGCGCCGGCGCTCACGTGAGGCACGCGAGCAGTGCCTGGGCTGGCGTGAGAGACACCAACACACATACACCTTTTTATCTAGCACCTTGTATCTAGCCATCTTTTATCGAGGGGATCATCATGGACTACAACCCGGACTACACCGACGGCCTCTACGGCCTACCATCCCACACCACGCCCGGCGCCGACTGGGCTCTGGAATACGCACCGCTGCCCATCGCATCCACACCGGAGGACTCGCCGCTGGCGGCCATCATCCCCCTGCTGGACGACCCCCAGGCGTTGGTGGGGCCCAGTGGGGACGAGACCTTGTTAATGGAATACAACGGAGTGGACTATCACATCCCCGCGGACATGGACACAGAATCCGCCACCCTGACGGACGGCCAAGGAATGAACATTCTGGCGGACACCGACGGGGACGGACGTATCGACTACGTCTCCTCCATCGATTACAACGGGAACTGGTCTGCCTGGCGATGGAGTACTGATGTGGGAGGTGCGCTGGGCGTCGGGGAAAATTCGGACCAGTATGGCCACGGGGAGGATGGCACCACGGCCGGGGACGGCACCTCGCCCCACAGTTGGGCATCTACCCCCGATATGGGCAAGGGGAAGTGGGAAGTGGGCGCGTGGAAGTGTGTTGAACGGGGGGAATGGGGTTAGGCTGGAGCCCTAGAACCCGAAAACTTTCGCAACTGAGGGAGAAACTCCATGACCATTCAGGGACTCATCGGAGAAGTTCCAACTGACAACCAAGACCTGATCAACTGGGTTAAAGACAGCGTGGAGCTTTTCCAGCCGGAGAACGTTGTTTTCTGTGATGGCTCCGACGAGGAATGGAACACGCTGGCAGAGCAGCTCGTCGACGGAGGAACCCTCCTGAAGCTGGCTGATGACTTCCAGCCCAACAGCTTCCTCGCCCGCTCCAACCCAGACGACGTGGCCCGCGTAGAGTCCCGCACCTTCATCTGCTCCAAGACTGAAGAAGAAGCCGGCCCCACCAACAACTGGGTAGACCCCGAGGCCATGCGTGCCGAAATGCGCGAGCACTTCTCTGGCTCCATGCGCGGTCGCACCATGTACATCGTTCCTTTCTGCATGGGCCCCATCACGGACGCAGACCCGAAGCTGGGTGTGGAGATCACGGACTCTCCTTATGTTGTGATGTCCATGCGCATCATGACCCGCATGGGTAAGGAAGCCCTGGACAAGATCGGCACGGACGGCGAGTTCGTGAAGGGCTGGCACTCCGTGGGCGCGCCACTGGAACCAGGCGAGAAGGACGTTCCATGGCCATGCAATGACACGAAGTACATCACCCACTTCCCTGAGGACCGCGAGATCTGGTCCTACGGCTCCGGCTACGGCGGAAACGCCATCCTGGCAAAGAAGTGCTACGCGCTGCGTATCGCCTCCGCCATGGCACGCGACGAGGGCTGGATGGCAGAGCACATGCTGATCCTGAAGCTGATCAGCCCAGAGGATAAGGCCTACTACATCTGTGCAGCCTTCCCTTCCGCATGTGGCAAGACCAACCTGGCCATGATCCAGCCCACCATCCCAGGCTGGCGTGCCGAGGTTGTGGGCGATGACATCGCCTGGCTGCGCTTCGGCGAAGACGGCCGCCTGTACGCCGTGAACCCAGAAAACGGCTTCTTCGGCGTGGCCCCAGGCACCAACTACAGCTCCAACCCCGTGGCCATGCGCACGATGGAGCCAGGAAACGCCCTCTACACCAACGTGGCACTGACCGACGAAGGCGGCGTGTGGTGGGAAGACATCGACGGCGACGCTCCCGCGCACCTCATCGACTGGCTCGGCAACGAGTGGACCCCAGACTCCGGCAGCAAGGCCGCACACCCGAACTCCCGCTACTGCGTGCCGATCGAGCAGTGCCCAGCAGCAGCACCTGAGTTCAACGATCCACAGGGTGTTCCCGTGTCCGCCATCCTCTTCGGTGGACGCCGCCCAGACACCGTGCCGCTGGTGACCCAGGCTCGCGACTGGAACCACGCCACCTTCATCGGCGCGACCCTGGCCTCCGGCCAGACCGCCGCAGCTGCTGAGGCTGCCGTGGGATCCCTGCGCCACGACCCTATGGCCATGCTGCCATTCATCGGCTACAACGCCGGTGACTACCTGCAGCACTGGATCAACATGGGCCAGAAGGGCGGCGACAAGATGCCAGAGGTCTTCCTGGTCAACTGGTTCCGCCGTGGCGAGGACGGCCGCTTCCTGTGGCCAGGATTCGGCGAGAACTCCCGTGTGCTGAAGTGGATCATTGACCGCATCGAAGGCCGCGTAGAGGCCGAGGAGACTGTGGTGGGCTACACCGCTCGCTACGAGGACCTGGACGTGTCCGGTCTGAAGGAAACCGAAGAGGACATCCGCGAAGCGCTTGTGGTGAAGCCAGAGGAGTGGGAGCGCGACCTGGCTGACAACGAAGAGTGGCTGAAGTTCCTGGGCCCCAAGGTTCCTTCCGAGGTATGGGACGAGTTCAACTCCCTCAAGGAGCGCATCGCTGCGGCGAAGTAGCGCGCACGCGTAAGGCCCGGCCATCCCTTTATAGGGACGGCCGGGCCTTGTTCCTGTTCAGGCGGCGCCCGCGCGCTGGCTGCTCGCGCCTGCAACCACAGTTGCTAGCGCTTACCGCCCGTCACGGAGAACTCCCATGCGGACAGACCGGCGGTCGCGCCCGAACCCTCCGCCACGATGATCTGCTTGAACGGAACATCCGTGCAGTCGCCGGCGCCGAACACGCCCGGCACGTTGGTGGCGCCGCGGCGATCGGTGACGATCTCGCCTGGGGTGTTCAGCTCCACGCCGGAGTCAGCCAGCCACTTCGTGTTCGGCACCAGGCCGATCTGGATGAACACGCCGGCCACGTCCACGCTCTTGGACTCGTCGGTGGTGCGGTCCGTGTAGGTCAGGCCGGTGACGTTCTTGCCATCGCCCACGATCTCGGTGGTGGCAGCGGAGGTGATGACACTGATGTTGGAGGTGGCCTCCACCTTGTCCATCAGCACGTCGTCGGCACGGCAGGCTTCGCCGAACTCCAGCACGGTGACGTCCTTCACCACACCGGCCAGATCCAGGGCCGCCTCGATGCCGGAGTTGCCGCCGCCGATCACGGCAACGGACTTGCCCTTGAACAGTGGGCCGTCGCAGTGAGGGCAGAAGGTGACGCCCTTGTTGCGGTACTCGTCCTCACCGGGCACTCCCAGGGTGCGCCACTGGGCGCCGGTCGCCACGATGACTTCGCGAGCCTTCAGTGCACCGTCGCCGAAGTGCACGGTGTGGAGCGCATCCTCACCGGCATCCACGCCGCCGCCCGGCTGGGCTGCGGCGGTGAAGCTGGTGGCGGACTGCGCCTTGATGATATCGATCTCGTACTGACGCGCGTGATCCTCCAGCGCGGCACCCAGCTGTGGTCCTTCGGTGTACGGCACGGACACGAAGTTCTCGATGGCGTTCGTGTCCAGCACCTGGCCACCGAAGCGCTCGCCGACCAGGCCTACGCGCAGTCCCTTGCGCGCCACGTAAATGGCGGCGGCGGCACCTGCGGGTCCCTGGCCCACCACCAGAACCTCGTAGGGCTCCTTCTCGTTGAGCTTCTCGGCCTCGCGGGCACCGGCTCCCTCGTCCAGGCGGCGCACGAAGTCCTCGATGGTGGTGCGGCCCTGGCCGAACTCTTCTCCGTTGAGGTAGATCGTGGGTACGGCCAGGACGTTGCGATCCTTCACCTCGTCCTGGAACAGGGATCCTTCCACGGCAGTGTGCTTGATGCGTGGGTTCAGCACGGCCATGGTGTTCAGTGCCTGCACCACGGTGGGGCAGTTTTGGCAGGTCAGGGACATGTAGGTGACGAATTCGTAGTCACCATCCAGGTTCTTCACCTGGTCGATCAGGTCCTGCTCTTCCTTGATGGGGTTGCCGCCGACCTGCAGCAGGGCCAGGACCAGCGAGCTGAACTCGTGGCCCATCGGGATGCCGGCGAAGGTCACGCCGATGTCGCTGCCCACGCGGTTGATGGAGAAGGATGGCTGGCGTGGGTGGGCATCGTCATCGCGGCGCGCGGTGATCTTCTCAGAAAGGCTGGCGATGTCCGTGAGCAGCTGCTCCAGGTCCTCGGACTGCGGGCGCTCGTCCAGGCTGTAGACCAGTTCCACGTCTTCAGTGATGCGGGGGACCAGGCTGCCCAGCTGCTTTTTCAGGTTGTCGTCTAGCAATTGCTTGGCCATGGTGTGGCTTCCTTTTCTTTTTCTTTTTTACGACGCCGTGGCGTGCGTGCGCTGGGGCGTCGGATAAAAAAATAAACATGGCGGGACGGGTAGGTTCCCCGGCCCGCCATGTGTTGGCACTGCGAACGAGTGTTAGATCTTGCCCACGAGGTCGATGCCTGGGGTCAGGGTGTCTTCGCCCTCTTCCCACTTGGCTGGGCATACCTCGCCTGGGTGTGCAGCGACGTACTGAGCGGCCTTGACCTTACGCAGCAGCTCCTCAGCGGAGCGGCCGATGCCTTCAGCGGTCTGCTCGATGTACTGGATTACGCCTTCTGGGTCGATCAGGAAGGTGGCGCGGTCGGCCTGGCCAGCACCTGGGCGCATGTTCTGGAAATTGTTGGTGATCTCTCCGTTGGAGTCGCCCAGCATGTAGTAGTTCACCTTGGAGACGTGCTCGGACTCGCCGTGCCATGCCTTGTGAACGAAGTGGGAGTCCGTGGACACGGAGTAGACCTCTACGCCCAGTTCCTGCAGCTGTGGGTAGTAATCAGCCAGGTCGCCCAGCTCGGTGGGGCAGACGAAGGTGAAGTCGCCTGGGTAGAAGAAGAAGATGGCCCACTTGCCGAGGACGTCCTTCTCAGTGACCTCAACGAACTCGCCGTTGTGGAATGCCTGTGCCTTGAAGGGGAGGATTTCAGTGTTGATCAAAGACATGGTGTTGAACTCCTTCATGTTTGGTTCGTGTATGGCCGACTATAGCTGTTTTTTCGGCACTGCGCTTGTCTTATAAGACTATTCAACTTATAAGGGGGGTATAAATTAATTCTTCCTAATAATAGTGATTGGGTGGACCCTATGCGGCCGCCGCGGACACTGCGGGAACGCCGATCGGGCGAGGCTGGCGCCGAGCTCCCTGCGGAGGTAGCTCCGAGGAGGTGGCAGAATGGCACCATGAGCCAGGACAACATCTACCGCCACACCATCTTCCAGAACTCACTGATGACAGCCCTGTTGGACGGGATCTATGACGGAGAGATGACCGTCGGGGAGCTCCTGGGCAAAGGCAACTTCGGCCTGGGAACCTTCGATGCGCTCGACGGGGAAATGGTCATTGTGGACGGCATCTGCTACCAGCTGCGACACGACGGCACGGCCACGCTGGCCGACCTCCAAGCCGGATCGCCGTACGCCGTGTGCACCAACTTCGTGCCCCGCATTCGCCGCCGTGCCCCGAAGAACATCACTCGTGCGGACCTCTCCGGCTTCATCGACGAGATGACCCCCAGCGAAAACTACATGTACGCCGTGCGCATCACCGGGCGCTTCAGCCGCGTGACCACCCGCACCGTGGTGAAGCAGCAGCAACCCTACCGGCCAATGACGGAAGCCACGGACGATGACGCCGAGCAGGTCTTCGACAACGTCAGCGGCGTGATCGCCGGATTCCGCACGCCCATTTACGAAAAGGGAATCTCCGTGCCGGGCTGCCACGTGCACTTCATTGACGATGACCGTACCGTCGGCGGCCACGTGCTGGATTTCACCCTGGAGGAGGGAAAGATCGAGCTCTGCCCCGGAACCGACCTGGAATTGCGCTTGCCGCTGACCCGTGAGTTTTCCGCCGCAAACCTCGCCCCTGAGGATATCGACGCCCAGCTTCACAAAACCGAAGTGAAACGATAGACGATCACCGTGGTGTGTGGACGGGCAGGCGCTACCCGCACCTGCCCGTCGGAGCGTGACCTTATAATTATCCCTATGAATATCGACTGGATCAGCGAGAAGCTGATGGCTCCCGAGGCGGATGCCAGCAGGCCGGAGAGGACGCGGCTGCTGCTGTTGAAAGCGGGCTTAAGTTTTCTGGCGCAGGGGGAGACGGATGTGTCGATTCTGCGGATTTGCCACAGTGCAGGGGTGAGCAATGGCAGCTTCTATAACTTTTTTGAGTCTAAGCAGGAGTTTTTTGAGCAGTCTGCGTATGAGGCGGTGAATAGGCTGTCCGATCTGCTGGTTGAAGATTCGCTTCGTGAAGATCTTGCTGATGAGGTTGTGGCGAGAAACTTCCGTGTTGTGGGGCGCGTGCATCGTGTTGCGCCGTTGATTTCTGAGGTGCTGATCCGCTTGGGGGCGGATTATTACGCCCAGGGGACTGGATTTGTGGAGAAGATGCGCGGAAGTATTGACCGTGGCGTGGCCGATGGAGTGTTCCACCTGGAGGATCCCGAAGGGGTTGTGGGTGCCACGGTGGGCGCCATGCTGATGCTGGGGCGCAGGTTGCATGACCACCCGGAGTTGTCTGCTGATCAGGCGACCGATGCGTTGTGCGAGAACATCCTGCGGATGATGGGGGTGGATCCTGTTCGTGCGCATGAGCTGGCGTGGGGAGAGCTGGAGCTGTCTGCGATGGCTGCGGAGCTTATTGGTCAGTAGCGTAGCGCACGCGGGATAGGGCGCGTGCGCGTGCGGGATTGTTCGTGCGGGATCGTTAACGTCCAACGAGTATGTAGAGCGCCAGTTCGGCTGCAATGACACTGGAGACGGACAGAATGATGCATATTGTCCGGGAGAACTTGTCGCCAAGGAGCCAGAATATGAGGCCAGGAATGAGCCCGATGAGTGCTACTGCATGCCATTCGTAATCGGGCTTCATATCCAGTTTTCCCGAACTTATGAACTCCGCGACCAGGGCGAAGATGATGAGGCCGGCTCCGCCCGCTGCCCAGCCTCGTGGTTCCCAGAACTCATCAAAGAACTCTTTGGTGGTGAACTTCGGGCGGTCTTTCCGGTTGTCATTCATGGATTCCAGTCCTTGGCTTTCTTCTTAGTTGGCATGCCAGCTTCTGTTGCGGTAGTGAAGATTCGTTTCGTTCACGATAGCATAAGTTAGGTTAGGTAAGGCAAAGATAGATATAAGTAAGCATGTCGATTCGCGCGAAAGGTGAAGTTGGGACAAGGGGTTCCCAGCTGGGGGAGTTAGGGGTGGCTCGTGATGGATGTTTGACTGGCGATAGCTTGGGCGGGCTAGCGTCCAATGTAAAGCGCTAAATCGTGAGATATTTCAAATGAGACCAATATTCGCGGCAAAGCAAATAAAAATACTAAATCCCTCAATTGTCGCTTGGGAATGAACGTCGAGCTGCCCTCATTGTAGGGAAATTTAAGAGAAGCCTAGCGAGGCGAGCAGCAGTTTGTGTACGGTGAACTACATACATTGCACGCGTCGAGCGGTGATGTAGTGCTTGTGTACTCCACTTTGCGCGCTTGAGGATGCGCTCGAAATATTTAATTCTACAACTAGTAGGGAGAAAGTGTGATAACGAAGACTTTTGAACTGGACCCAGAATCCACTCTGAATGATCTCCAAAATAAACTTTCCTACTTGCCGGGATTCAAGGTGAAGGACAGTGGGAAGAGTCATCTGACGGTGCATGTTGGCCACCCACTCAAGTATCGTTTGTTGGGGGTGTATGTGACGGACAACTACCTCGCTCCGATTGAGGTGCAAGCTGAAAAGACTGATGATGGCGCTATTAGTGTCACGCTGAAACAGTCGATAAAAGCTCTGTTTAATCTCGGCGGAAAGAATGTAGAGTTTTACCAACGTGGATACTCTCGCGTTGAGGAAGCGTTGTCTGCCAAGAGCTGAATCACATGAGGGCGCCCAGCTAGGGGGACACGAGAGCGTCCAGCTACGAAAAAGAGGTCGGACTGATGATTCAGTCCGACCTCAAGCCGGTGAAGGAACTAGCCTTCTCGGTGCAATCTTCCCTGGCACCAGCGCCGTGAACGCTTAGGCCTTCAGGGACTCCGGAACCTCGAAGCGCTCGCCGTACTTCTCAGTCAGCTCAGCGGCACGAGCCACGAAACCAGCCACGCCGGTGGTTGGGTAGTCGCCGCCATCAACGTCGGCAACCTTGCCCTCAGGCAGAGTTGCGGCAGCAGGGCGAGCGTAGTTCTTGATGTACTGGCGAGTACCACCAGTCCACGCTGGGAAACCAATGCCCAGGATGGAACCGATGTTGGCATCCGCATCGCTCATCAGAACGCCCTCGTCCAGGCACTTCTGGGTCTCCAGAGCCTCAGCGAACAGCATGCGCTCCACCAGGTCGATGAACTTCGGAGCGCCGTCCTGAGCTTCCGCGGTATCCAGACCGCGCCCGGAGGTAGAGGACTCGGCGTCGGACACAACAACACGTCCGGCGCCCAGCTCGTCCCACAGGCCACGCCACAGACCCGCGCGGCGTCCCTCCTCGTTGTACTCGTAGAAGCCACGGCCCTCCAGCTTGCCTGGGCGGTCGAACTTGTCCAGCATCGCATCCACGATCTCGGTCACGCCACCGTCGTCCACGCTGATGCCTGCGGCCTCCTGGGCGGCCTTCGTCTCAGCGCCGATCTTGCGAGCCAGCTTCAGGTTCAGCTCATCCTGCAGCTGCAGTGGTGGGGCAGGGTAGCCAGCCTGGCGGCCGGCAGCCTCGATCACGGCAGGGTCGATGCCCTCAGCCAGCATGCGCATAGCCTCGTTCAGGAAGAAGCCAATCACGCGAGAGGTGTAGAAACCGCGGGAGTCGTTGACCACGATCGGGGTCTTGCGGATCTGGGAGGTGAAGTCCAGGGCTGCTGCCAGGGTCTCATCGTCGGTCTTTTCACCACGGATGATCTCCACCAGAGGCATCTTGTCCACAGGGGAGAAGAAGTGGATACCGATGAAGGCTTCTGGGCGCTTCACGCCGGTAGCCAGCTCGGTGATTGGCAGGGTGGAGGTGTTGGATCCCAGAACGCAGTCGGAAGGAACAACAGCCTCGATCTCAGCCCAGACCTTGTGCTTGAGCTCGGTGTTCTCGAACACGGCCTCGATGACGATGTCACAGTCGGACAGGTCGGAGTAGTCCACGGATGGGGTGATGCGGTTCAGCAGGGCCTCGGACTTCTCCTGGGTGGTCTTGCCGCGCTCCAGAGCCTTAGCCTCCAGCTTCTCGGAGTAGTTCTTGCCCTTCTCCGCAGCCTCGATGGCGATGTCCTTCAGGACAACCTCCATGCCGGCCTTCGCAGCAACGTAGGCGATAGCAGCACCCATCATGCCGGCGCCAACCATACCCAGCTTCTTGAACTGCTTCTTCTCCACACCCTCTGGGCGCTGTCCGCCACCGTTGCAGTACTGCAGGTCGAAGAAGAAAGCCTGCATCATGTTCTTGGAGGTAGGTCCGGTGACGAGCTCCACGAAGTAGCGGGTCTCAACGGCGGTAGCCTCTTCGATGTTGCGCAGCTGAGCGCCTTCCACAGCGGCCTTCAGGATGGCCTTAGGCGCTGGCATAGGCGCACCCTTGATCTGCTTGGTGACGTTCGCTGGGAAGGATGGCAGGAACTGTGCTAGGGCTGGGGTGGATGGGGTTCCGCCCGGGATCTTGAAGCCCTTCTGGTCCCATGGCTGAGTGGCCTCTGGGTTGGCCTTGATCCACTCCTTGGCCTTGTCCAGCAGCTGGTCGGCTGGCACAACCTCGTCCACCAGGCCGGCCTTCACAGCGTCTTCAGCGCGGAACTGACGGCCAGTGGTCAGGACCTTCATCAGTGCGTCCTGGATGCCCAGCATGCGCACCACGCGGGTCACACCGCCGCCACCGGGCAGCAGGCCCAGGGTGACCTCTGGCAGGCCGAACTTCGCGCCCTTAGCGTCCGTGGCGATGCGGTGGTGGGTAGCCAAAGCGATTTCCAGGCCACCGCCCAGGGCCGTGCCGTTCATAGCGGCAACTACGGGAACGCCCAGGGTTTCGATGGCGCGCAGGCCGGCCTTCATGCCGTCGATTTCCTTGGTGAGGGCCTCAGCGTCTGCGGGGGTGGCCTTGATCATGGACTTGATGTCGCCACCGGCGAAGAAGGTCTTCTTCGCGGAGGTGATGATCACACCGGAGATCTCCTGGGCCTCTACGCCGGACTTCAGCTTCTCGACCAGCTCAGGAAGTGCGTCCTGGAAGGTGGAGTTCATGGTGTTGACCGGCTGGTTTGGGTCGTCCATGGTGATGGTGACGATCTTGTCTGCGTCCGTCTCCCACTTAAACATGCTCATTGTTGTCTCCTTGTTGGAAGTGTTGTTGGGTTGTTGGTTGTTGGGAGGCGGCTAGACGCGCTCGATGATGGTGGCAACACCCATACCTGCTGCAACACAGAGGGTGATGAGGGCGTAGCGGCCGCCGGTGCGGTGCAGTTCGTCTACTGCGGTTCCGGTGATGATGGCGCCGGTGGCACCCAGTGGGTGGCCCATGGCGATGGCTCCACCGGATACGTTGAGCTTCTCGTCTGGGATGTTGAGCTCGCGCTGTGCACGCAGAACCACGGAGGAGAAGGCCTCGTTGATCTCCCAGATGTCAATGTCCTCTGGCTTCAGGCCAGCCTTGGCCAGGGCTGCGCGGGATGCTGGGGCTGGAGCGGTCAGCATGATGGTGGGCTCCACACCGGAGGTAGCGACGGAGACCACGCGGGCGCGTGGAGTGAGGTCGTACTTCTTGCCGGCCTCTTCGGAACCGATGGCGACCAGTGCGGCGCCGTCGACGATTCCGGAGGAGTTACCAGCGTGGTGGACGTGGTTGATCTTCTCGATCTGTGGGTACTTGGTCTGTGCCACTGCGTCGAATCCGCCCTGCTGGCCGATCATGGCGAAGGCTGGGCGCAGGCCGGACAGGGACTCTGGGGTGGTGCCCTGGCGGATGGTTTCGTCGCGGTCCAGCAGGGTGATGCCGTTCTGGTCCTTCACAGGGATTACGGCGCGGTCGAAGCGGCCTTCTTCCCAGGCCTTGGATGCGCGCTCGTGGGAGCGTGCAGCGTAGGCGTCCAGCTCTTCGCGGGACACGCCGTCCAGGGTGGCGATAATGTCTGCGGAGATGCCCTGTGGGATGAAGTCGTTGTAGAAGTTGGATTCTGGGTCCAGGGCCAGCGCGCCGCCGTCGGATCCCATGGGGACGCGGGACATGGATTCCACACCGCCGGCGAAGACGAGCTCGTCCCAGCCGGAGCGGATCTTCTGTGCTGCGAGGTTCACGGCGGTGAGGCCGGAGGCGCAGTAGCGGTTTACCTGCAGGCCGGTTGCGGTGTAGGGCAGGCCGGCGTTGAGTGCTGCGGTGCGTGCGATGTCCATGCCCTGGTCGCCGACGGGGGTCACACAGCCTGCGATGATGTCGCTGATGGCGGCTGGGTCGATGCCGGGGTTGCGCTCCATGATGGCTTCGATCAGGCCGGAGAGCAGGTTGACGGGCTTGACGGTGTGCAGGGATCCGCCTGGCTTGCCCTTGCCGCGTGGGGTTCGGACTGCGTCGTAGATGTAAGCCTCTGGGGCACCATTACTAGTCATGGCAGGTTGGTTTCCTCACTTGCGTTGTAGACTTCATTTGTCTGTGTGGATGTGCTGGTTGCACACTATGTGTCGAGCGCCACATTACCAACCTGGGCAGACAAGTGCCCATCCGAACACTTATAAAAACACACCTTTACCCCCGCTAAGGGTGTTCTAGCTGGACTTTCGGAACACCAGCACCAGATTCGATACCAGAAACTCGCGCAGCACTGGCACCCGCACCATCCACCATGCCCACCAGGGGTGATACCGGGGGAACGTGGCCACCAATTCCGCGTTGCCGTTGCGTTGCCCGATATTATTCGACGCCTGCAACCCGTCCCCACAGCTCACATCAAAAAGGGACACACCCCACCTGTTTTTCGGCTCCGTGCCGTGCATGCGACGGTAACGACGGGCGGCGAATTCGCCGCCCACATAGTGCGGCCACAAGCCGGTCTCGTGCCCGCCGAACGGTCCCAGCCAGCACGTGTAGCTGTAAATCACCACGCCGCCGGGGGCCGTCACACGCAGCATCTCGTCCAACATGCGCCAGGGATCCGGGACGTGCTCGGCCACGTTGGAGGAGTACGTGATGTCGAACGCCTCATCGCGAAACGGCAGGTCCAGGCCCGAACCACGCACGGAGCTGGCCAGGCGAATGCCAGCGGCGGCCATCTCGCCCACATCCGGCTCGCAGGTGTAGTACTGCGCATCCTCCTTTGCGAAGGCCACCCCGAAATAGCCGGGGCCACCGCCCACATCCAGAATCCGAGTGTGGGCCAGCGCGGAGCCCGTCGCGCCTGCGTACAGGGCTTTGATGAGGCCCACTGTGTCCTCCGCCAGGTGCCCGTAGAAAATGTCAGGGTCCGTTTGCTCGTACTTGAAGTCGCTCAACAACCCCCAGGCGCGTCTCAACGTGGCGCGCTTTTTCCACTGCGCCAGTGCTGGGTTTGCGATCGAACTAGCCGCCGCGGTGGAGGCCATCGTGAGCGGGCCGACGAGGCGCCGCAGCCGAGCGAAAAGAGTCATGTACTCATACTTTCAGACAAATGCGCCTGAAGAAGCGCTTCGGACGCTAAGGTTATTTCTATCATGAAGATAGTCCTGTTGTGCTGGAGAGATACCAACCACCCCGAAGGTGGCGGTAGTGAGCGCTACCTCGAACGGGTGGGAAGCTACCTCGCCGCTCAAGGGCATGAGGTTATCTTCCGGACCGCGGCGTATAAGGGCGCGCCGAGGGCGTCGTGGAACATCAACGGGGTCGACGTGGGACCAGGAGATGACCATCCCACCGCCAGCAGCGCATTCAGGGTGATTCGCGGCGGCGGGAACCTGACCGTCTACCCCCGCGCCCTGGCCTGGTTGCTGTGGCAGCGCCTGCGCGGACGTACCCCCGACGCCGTGGTGGACACCCAAAACGGCGTCCCTTTTTTCGCCAGCGTGATCTCCGGTGCCCCCACGGTGGTGCTGACCCACCATTGCCACAAGGAACAATGGTCGGTGGCGGGGCCGTTTCTGTCCCGGCTGGGTTGGCTCATTGAGTCTACGATCAGCCCGTGGGTGCATCGTGCCAACAAGTGGGTGACGGTCTCCCAGCCGTCGGCGGACGAGTTCATCGGACTGGGGGTGCCCGCCCACAACATGACCATCATTCGCAACGGAGTGGACCCGGCACCTCAGCCGGAGGATCAGGTCTCCCCCGAGGACGTGGACACCGTGCACATCGTCACCCTGTCCCGGCTGGTGCCACACAAGCAGATTGAGCACGCCCTGCTGGCGCTGGCTGGAATTGTGCGGGACTATCCGCAGGTCAGGCTGGATGTTGTGGGCGACGGCTGGTGGATGGACAAGCTGCGGGACTACGCCGAGGAGCTGAACATCGAACAGTACGTGGTGTTCCACGGGCACGTGTCCGAAGACCAGAAGCACCGCATTTTGAACCGTGCGTCCTTGCACGTCATGCCGTCCAGGAAGGAAGGCTGGGGGCTTGCGGTCATTGAGGCGGGTCAGCACGGCGTGCCGACCGTGGGATACAAGGCGTCTGCCGGGCTGAAGGATTCCGTGATCGATGGCGAGACCGGCGTGCTGGTCGAGAACGAAGGCGACTTTATCACCACCATCGAAAAACTGATCGAGAACCCGGACTGGCGCCGCAGGCTGGGCGACGCCGCCCGACGGCGCGCGGAGTCCTTCAGCTGGGACGCGACCGGGCGGGCGTGGGAGCGGCTGCTGCGGTCGCTCAAGGGTTAAGACTGACGGCGCGAGTGTGCTGTCAGCTGTGGGCACGCCGTCAGCTGTGGGTACACCGTCGAGTGCGGAGCTGGTCAGGAGAGCTGAGCGCCATACTCGAACCATTCCTGCATGTGATCGGCGGTGACCTCCGGCGGGCCAATCGGTGCCGGGTGGAAGTCGATAATGCCGTGCGCGAGGATATCCCGGTCGTGTTGGGAGGCGCTTTGGCACAACCATAGGATTATTTCGCTCTTTCGAGATTTTATCCTGGGGAAATGCTCAAGAATTGCGACAAAGTCCTATGGTTGTGCCAGCGTGCTTACTGCCGGCAGGGCTGGCAATGTCCCGGCCGGTGCAGTCGGGATGTCTCAGCCGCTGCGCGCCACTTAGGGCTCGGAAATTACCGTTTTCCGGACAGACATTTTGTCGTTTAACCCTAGGTTTGTCCATCGCCGCGTTAGCTGCGGTGGTGGCGAACATATACTTCCCTACGCTCGCCCTGGTTCTCCTCGCGGTGGCCTTCCTTATCAGCAGGTTGAGTAATGCACTGGAGAAAAAGCAGCAAAAGCGCAGCGAGAACTGCCTATTTCCTGCGCACCCACCGCAATGCGAAATGCTGAATGCGCAACCCCAATCCCAGCACCGTCGCACTCCAAAACATGATGAGACCCACCGGGGCTGGCAACGTACTAGGATGAGGGCGCTCGCTCTCAGGCGCATCGCCCGCATGAGATGCGGCCGCATGGGCGGCGCCCGACGCGCCCGACGCAACTGAGCCGCTCGAACCGGCCGAACCAGCCGAACCACTCGACACAGCCGGCCCCACGCCCGCCGCCCCCGCATGGGACACCCTGAACAGCAGATACCCATCCGCGGCCAGAATGAGCGGATACCCCGCCTCAAACATCGTCTCCTTCGCCGCAGACACCGCCTCCCGGCCCGCATCTGACGCGGTATCAAGCAGCACCCACGACACATCCGCATCCGCCAGGCGCTTGTGCACGTCATCCCCGCCGTCAATGACCGCCTTCAGCAGCCCCATTACCTCCGGCTGGCCGTCCACCAGGCGACCGTCCACGATCAGGAACCCGGGATCCAGCGGCTCGCCGCTCAGTAGCTTCATCGCCGGACTGATCGACGGATACTCTCCGCGCTGATGATAATTCCCCGGCGGGAACATCAGAATCTTCCCCGGAGGCGCCGCATCTACCGCCGTCATAATCCTGTCCCACACGGGCGAGATGGGCTGGGTGCTCAGCGGGGCGATGTCACGCGGGAAGCAGGGCACGCTGATCACCGTTGCCATCATGATTATTAATGACGACGCCCAAGCGCGCCCCACCGACGCCTCACCGAACTTACCCACGAACACGCCGATCAGCAGCACATAGCCGGGAATAGCCAAGCACACGAACTTCTGGGTATCCCGCAGGAGACCCGCCCCCGGCACCGTGGAGACCAGCCACCCCATGAACTCCAGCCCCCAGGGGGTTGCGAACGCCGCGGGAAGGAGGATGGCGACCACCGTCATCACGGCCACTGGCCGGTACACCCGCCAGAGCTCTCTCATGCCCAGCAGTAGAACCAGCACCAACACGAGGCCCACAATGGTGGGGAGAAGTGTGCGGGAGGGAGCTTCGGCGTCGGCATTCCAGATTCCACCCAGGGACAGTAAGGCGCCCAACGTGCCTATACCCTCCTCCGCGCGGGCGGCAAAAAGTTCTGCGGACCGGGGGCTGGACAGGCTACCGGAGGCGCCATGTGGGTTGAGCAGAATCGCCAGGATCCACGGGGAGGACATGAACGCGCCCGTGATGAGCGTGATTCCGCGGTCGCGGATGCCGCGGGCGAAAGTGAGGGATGTGATCACCGCGAGCAGCGCGCCGGTGGGCACCAGCGCCGAGCCTGCGAAGCCCAGCAGCCACGAACCCCAGCGGCGATCCGCGATGGAATAGGCGAGGACCGGCATCAGAAACGCCGCCGTGGCAATGGTCCACTGGCCTTGGAGGAAGCGCTCGATGGTGAAGGGGTTCCAGATCACGAACAGGCTGGCGGCCATCTGCGGCGCCAAGCCCCCGCCCGCCATGTTCCGGACCATGAGGGTGGCATGCCAGCAGCCGGTGAACGCGCAGAGTAGAACCAGGAAACTGGCCAGGGCCACGCCCGGAATCTCGGGGGTGATGATGCCGAAGATCGTGTCCTGCGGGAGGTTGCGCGGGGCACCCATCGCGGTGCCGCGAGCCGAGGAGTTCAGCGCCATGTCTTGCGCGATGAACATGTCCCGCAGCATGAACACGTGATGAGGGTTGGTGGTGTACAGACCCTTCCAGAACGGCCATAGGGTCAGCCCCGTGACAAGAAAGAACCACCCAGCCAGGAGGAAGCTGTTCCTCCGCTGGGTGGTTCTACTTGTTTGGGTGCTCACAGAAATAGTGTAACTGGTGAAGGCGGCAAAAGCGTCTCAAGTGAAGCACTTTGTCCTGGAGTTTTACCAAACTGTTAGGTGTGGTGGGTTAGACCTCGCGCTCATACTCTGCCTGCTTGCGGGAACCGCGAGCCAGCACGAAGCCAACGATCAGCAGGATCAGGCCGACTGGAATCAGGATGAATGGGACGGTCTTGCCCATGGTCTCCATCTTCGTGAAGCCGTCCTCGGCCTTCTTCATCTGGCCCTGCTTGGACTCGTCGTTCCACTTACCTGGGTAGTACATTGCGGTGCGGGTTGGGTTCTCCAACTCCTTCTGGCGGTTCTCCGGCTGAGCGATCTGGTCCGCTTCCTCCTGGTTGCGGGCGTAGTACTGCCAGATCTCCTCGTTACCGTTGACGATCACGCCGGTGCGTGGCTCCACCCAGATGGTGCGGTTGACGGTGTAGAAGCGGGACAGCTCGATCTCTGGGTTGTCCTCCGGCTTGGGGGCCTCCTCGGACTCTTCACCCTCAGGCTTGTTGGCCTCGTCGCCCTCAGGCTTGTCAGCTTCCTGGGCCTTCTTCTCCTCGGCCTTGGCCTCGGCAGCCTTTGCCTTGTCCTCCTCGGTAGGCTGGATGCCCCACACGTCCGCTGCGAACTTCAGACGGTACGGAGCCAGGGTAGCCTCGTCAGCCTTGTCCAGCTCGCCATCGGCTTCCAGAGCCTCACGGATGTGAGGGTACAGCTCGGTGGGGTTCACGGTCTGCTCGAAGCGGTACACCTTCACACCGTCCTGCTCCTCTTCGCCCACGAAGTCAATGTCCTTGGTGGTGAAGCTGGTGATGTCGAAGTACGGGTAGGACTTCTTATCGGTACCCATTGGCCACTGGTATTGGATACCGTTACGGGCGAACGGTGCGGTGGACGCGGTCTTTTCCTTGCCCTTTCCAGAAGACAGTGGCGGGGTGATGTTCACGGTAGACACAGGATCCGGAACCGGCATCTGGGTCTTGCGATCCAGGGTCACGCGGTCCACGGTTGCGGACAGCAGGTTGTCTGGCTCCTGCTTGTCGTTGCGGTACAGGGTCTGGCCCAGTTCCATGGTCACTTGCTTCTTATCGGATGGCTCCTGAGCCACCGTGAAGCGCTGGGACTGCATGTCCAAGCCCTTCCAGATGAAGCAGCTGACCCTCTTGACCTCGCCAGAGCACTCTGGCAGCTTGTCCTTGCCATCCACAGGCTTGCCTGCGGCCAGTGCCTTGGAGTCCAGGAGGTTACCCGGCGTGGGAGCGGTACCCGTGGTGGAGACCAGGTTCAGTGGCAAAACCTTGCCTTTCGGCACGATGTACGTTGGCAGTGCGATGCCGAGGACCAGCAGGGCGGCACCAACAGCCGCTAGAACGGCGGAGAAAATTCTCTTCATAGGAGGGAAGTTCCTGACTCTTGTGTGTAGTTATTCTTAAGAATGCTTCAAAGGTAAGCGGCGACCGTAGTGAACGGGCTGTGAGAGCATCGCCCGGGGAGAATCACGTGGGAGTCACTCTCCGGCGCTCGTCCGGTGCTCTTACGACCTCAACTCATAGTCTTCACTCGCATTGATCATACTTTAGCCATACAAAGTAAGGCCTTGGGGCGGTTTTCGCAAAATCCGCCAAATTTTTTGAAAATTTTTCGCTACGATAACGCTCATCACTATGAACACAGCACCCTCTCACCCCGAAACCAACCCGGCGGCATCATCGGTTGCACAATCATCGACGCAATCGGCAGAGCCATCGGCGGCGCAACCGACGACACCCAGCCGCACGCCGTTCCTGCCCGCGCTGGAGGGGCTGCGAGCCATTGCCTGCTGCGGCATCATCATCACCCACGTGGCTTTCCAAACCGGTGCCGACCACGGCTCCCTCATTAACCGCATGATGGCCCGCACAGATTTCTTTGTGCCGGTGTTCTTCGCCTTGAGCGGATTCTTGCTGTGGCGCCGCCACCACGCAGATTTTTCCCTCCCCACGAACTCCCGCCACGCGTGGATGTGGGCCGGGTACTACGTCAAGCGCGTGGGGCGCATCATGCCCGCCTGCCTGGCGATGGTGGTGATCGTGCTGTTGCTGTTCCCCGTGGCCGAAAACCCGGGCTGGAAGCAGGTGCTGGCGAACCTCACGCTCACACAGATCTACGTGTCCGGAGGTCTGGTCGGCGGTCTGACCCATCTGTGGAGTCTGTGTGTCGAGATGGCCTTCTATCTGGTACTGCCTGTGGTGGCGCTGCTGTACGGCCGGCGATCCCCGCGCCAGCGCATTGCCATCATCCTGCTGGTGGGGCTCATCAGCTTCGGCTGGGCCTTCATCCCCGCGTTCACTGAGCCCCCAGGGCCAGGGGAGCTGAACCCCCACGTGATGCCCCCGGCGTTCACCGCCTGGTTCGGGGTGGGAATGCTGGGAGCGGAGCTGGAAAAGCTGAAAGCGCACGGGGGTCTGGGTCGGATCACGCCCGCGCTGCCGGTCATCTTCGGACGCTTCAGGGCCGTGTGGTGGCTGGTGGCCCTGGGCGCGCTGGCCGTGGCGGCCAGCGACGGGCCGGAAGGACTCACCCATGCGGGGCCCGGCGAGTTCGCCCGCCGCACGCTCTACGGGCTGGTGTTCGCCGCAGCACTCCTGCTGCCGTACGTGCTGGAACCGCGGTCGCGTTTTTTGGAATCCAGCGTGATGCAGGCACTGGGCCGCTGGTCCTACTCCATCTTCTTGTGGCACATGAGCCTGCTGTCTCTGGTGTTCCCCCTGTTGGGCATCGGGCTGTTCAGCGGCCACACCGCGCTGGTGCTTGTGGCAACGTTCGTGCTGACGGTTCCCGTGGCTGCACTGAGCTTCTCCCTGGTGGAGGAGCCGGCGCGCCGGGCTATCAATGAGTGGTGGCGTTCGCTCAAGTGACGCTGCCTCACCTGCGTGTGCGCAGCCGCGCACGCAGGTAGGCGGCATAGGGCACCGCCAGCGCCACCAGCAGCGCGCCGGAGACGAACCAGGAATCGCCGGCGTAGCTGGCGGATCCCCACGGGCCGCGCGCCGCCCCGATCACGGCAACGGCGGACGCCACACCGAACACGGCAGGCGCAACCTTGGCCTTCGCGTTCGTGGTCGCTGCTGTATCGCCGGCCGCCGCAGTCTCCGCTGCATGATCACCGTCGTCGACGCCCGCGGCTGCGCCGCCGTCGTTCAGCGCGCTCGCACCCGTGCGCCCGCCGGTCCGCGTCCTCCACAGCACCAGCAGCCACACCGCCACCAGCACCACGGCGCCCGCAAAACCGGCCATCAGCCAGGCGTGATAGGTGGACGTGGGTGTGAAGCTCACACTGATCGGGCCACTCACGCCTGCGGGGATGATCCAGCCCTGCTGCCACCCGTTGACCACCAGGGGCTTCAGGCGGATCTCCCCACCGGAACCTTCAGAACCGGAGCCGTTACCGTGTGCCACCGCCTCACGACCAGGGTTCGCCTGCGACGGCAACCACAGCACCCGCTCCGCGCCCGCGGCCTCGCCGCCCGGCAGGTCGAGCTGCACCGAGCCGGCCTCCCCAGTACTGAGCGCATCCGTAGCGATCGTGGCAGCGCCCGGCGCCTCGCTCACCGCCGCCGCGTACAGCGGCTCCGCGACCGTGAGCGCCACCCACGTGGCCGGGGAGGACAGCGTGTGCGTCCCCGGTGTGAGGGTGAACGTGTCTCCACAGATGTAGGTCTTCGGCGCGGCGCCCGCGCTGGTCACCGTCACGCCCGCGACCGTCCGCGCCCGGTCCGCGCTCAGCCGCCCCTCGGCCTGATCCGCGCAGCGATCCGTATGCACCACCACCGGGACCTCCCGATCCACCGTGAACTGTCGCGTCATGACTCCCTCGTTGAGCTCCTGCCCAACGATCCACCGATTCACCGTCCCTGCCGTACTCGACGCCGCCGGCACCGCGACCACACGGTGTGGCGTGATGTCCTCATCGTCGTTGGAACGGACGGTGGCTTCTGCAATGCCGAAGCTGCCGAAGGAACTGAGGATCGTCACACGGATCCGGTCGGCCTCGGCGGCCGGAACCTCCACGTCCACGGGGTCCTTTGAGTTCACCAGCGTGGTGGTGGATGCGACCACCCGCTCGCCCAGGTACGTGGTGACCTGCAGCTTCGCACCGCGCCCCTGGCCCGTGAGGCTGAGGCCCAAGCGGGAGTAGGGCTTGTTCAGGCTGAACTCCAGCCACTGACCACTGGAGACCCCGGGTGCGGGATACCAGGCGGTGCGGGGCTGGCCATCCACCGCTGCTGACACAGCAGCGGTGGTGTCCGCCCCGCCAAAACTGGAGGGCTCATCGCCCGCAGAGCTGGCGCGCACATGACCGCCGGTCTCCTGGACTTGGGTGAAAGCATCCTCTGGGAGTGCTCCGTCACCCTGCTCTTCCTGGAGCCATTCGGGGCTGCGCACAGGGTAGTCCCGCACTGGGTTCAACAGCTTCGTGGCATCGTCGGCAGCTCGGATGGCGGAGTCTGCGTTGTTTACATTTCCATAGTTGTGGTCGCGCAGCGCAGGGGTGTCCGTCACCGTCTCAGGAGAGGCTTCGGGGTTGAAGATACGCGGCCGCGGCGCGGCGTCGGCGCGGCGGCCCAGGGCGGCGTCGGCCTCGGATAGCCTGGTCGCAGCCTCGGGTGCGGCCGCCACGTTCTCCATCTTCTCCCGCGGCGACCAGCGCGGCAGACCAGCTGCCGCCACCTGCTCAGGCGAGCCCGTGGCGAAGATACGGATTTGCCGATCATCGCCGAACTCCGCCACCGGACGGAAACCGCCACTGCGCTCCAGCGTGCGCAGGATCTGCGCCGAACCCGGCGTATCCGCAGCCGCCGTGAGGTCACCACGGACCAGCAGATAGCCCACCCCTTGAGAGCGCAATGTCGCAGCCAACGTGGGGATCGAACGCCCAGAGCTTAGGGCCTCGTTGATCCCATCCAGCCCGCGAATCGCCTCCGGCTGCACCAACGGCACCGAATCTCGCACCGCCCACGGAACATCCAGCAGAGGCTGCGCCGGCTCATCGCGCGTATTTCCCCACGTCTGGCGGCCAAAACGAGCCTCGGGAAGAATCAACGTCCGCGGAGCCACCGTCGCGGGCTGCGTCACCTCACCGTGCAGGAAATCCGCAGCCTCCTGCCAATAGCCCGGCACCGCCCGGTACGCATCCGCCGCCGCCAGACGCAACGACCACGCCGGCGCCGTCACCACAGCCAGCAGGAGGCACACCGCCACGCCCTGCACCACAGAGCGGTTCTTCTCCGGGTGCTTCACCTTCTGAGCATCCCAGCGGAACACCACCGACCGCAGCGCATACGCCACACCCACCACCACAGGCAGGCGCACCAGCGGATCGAACTTATGCAGATTGCGCAGCGCCGCCCCGGAGGCATCCAGGAAACTCCGGAACTCGGACGACCAGGGGCTCAGCGGACTATACGCACTGATCATCACCGCGCAGCCCAGCAGCAACACCACCAAAAGCCGCCCCGTGAATGCTACGCGCGCCCGCGCCATCCCGCGCAGACCCCACAGGCCAATCAAGGCCACCAGGAGAGTGCCGACGATGAACACCGGCTCCGCCACCAGCGCCGAGCCGGCGATGCGCTCGTTACTTAAGAACGGAGTCCAGCTGGTGGTCCCGCGCAGAACCTCCAACGGGTTCAACCACCGCGTGGTCAGCGAGGCCGACTCAATGAAATCGGTAAACGCCGGGGAATAGCGGCCCAGAATCAACAGGGGGCCCACCCACCAGAACACCGCCAACACCCCAGCGGGGATCCAGGTGGCGAGGAAGACGAAGGCTGGGCGTCGGGAAAAATCGGAGGAACGGCGGGAACGGGCGAAGGAACGCGGGCGGGACAGCAACCACGCAGCACAGAACACCACCGCAGGCAGAACCGCAACGGCCGTGGCCACCGCATTGACCGCACCCATCGCCAACACCGCCACAGCGCTGGACAACGCCATGCGCACACTCGTGGCCCGCGAGTTAGCAATCGTGGCACACACCACCGGAATCAACACCCACGGGGCCAGGGCCATCACCCACGCCTCGGAGGAAATCGCCCCCACCGTGGTCAGGATGCGAGGGGACAGGGCGTACAAAACACCCGCGATGATCCGGGACGTGGTGGACGTGCGGAAACCAGCGCGACCCCACACCTCAAGGAGGCGGATCACCCCGGCAAACGCCACGAACAGAAGAAGCGCCCACCACAGGCGCTGGGCCACCCACCCCGGAACACCCACGCTGGAGAGCACAGCAAAAAACAGGCCATGCGGGAACAGGTAGCCGTAGGCCTGATTCTGCAGCTGGCCCAGCGGAAACACATCCGTCCACGGGCTCAGCGCCTGATGGAGAAAGCCCCAGGGGTTTGCCGTGAGATCATGCTTCGTATCGGCACTCGTCAGCCCGGGGGACTGTAAAAAGGCAAGGAGGAGCCACGCGATAGCGCTGATGCACCACGCGCGGCGTGTCACAGTATGCAGTGAAGTGAGGGACTAGTTAGTCCGAGCACCGTACTGAACGGAGCCCAGGAACGCGGAGTCCTGGGACACGGCAATGTCATTCTCGCTAGGAAGGGAGGTAGAATCCGCCTGGGAGCCTGCGACGAGCACCGCAGCGCCTCCCAAAATCACGCCAGCAACAGCGCCTGCGATTGCGGTTCCGGTGGAGCTCTTGGAAGCCATGTATGTAGTCCTGTTCCTCTAGGTACACTCGGCAGGCCTCGGGGATGAGGCCTGCGTCAGTCAGTGAAGTTGTCTTTGCAGACTCTAATACAACATTGTGACGGATGTGGCCGTTTTGCGCAAGAAAATTCTTGCGCGTTGCTGACGGGGCGCGTGGCCGCGCGTTCGGCCACGCGCGTGGGCGGCGGTTAGCCGCTCGCTATTCGTCCTCGTCCGCAGGTGGGACGATCAATACCGGGCGGCCCGAGTTCTTCACAATCGCATCCGCCACCGAAGACTGAAGCAGGGACTTCCAGCCAGTCAACGCGCGCGTGCCCATCACAATCAGATCCACATTCAGCTCATCCGCTGAATCCACAATCGCGGACCAAATGGCGCTGCCGGACTCCACCAAGAACGGCTCCACTGCGAAACCGGCCTGGCGAGCCAGCGTCACACCCTCATCGCAGATGCTGGTGGCCTCCTTAAACGCCGGATCCTCTTCTACAGCTTCGGTGGTGGACAGATCCGCCTGCATCAGGCCACCCACACCCGCCGCGCGTGCGGCCTGGCGATGAATCGGCTCCCACACCGTCAAGATGTAGGCATTCTTTGCAGACAGGAACCGGCCCGCGTGGTCGATGGCGCGACGGGACTGATCGCTGCCATCAAAGGCGATCAGGACAGTGTCTGCATCCGGATTAAAATGTGTTGGTGTTTCCTGCTTGTTGCTCATGTCTATTACGTTAGTAGTATGCGCCCACGTTTTGCTGTTGTTTTATCGACTGTGTTAGCTAGTTCCGCACTTGTGCTGTCGAGCTGCTCCTCCTCCGATGATGATGTCGCCACATCCCGAGATGGAAACGCCAATGCATCGAACACCGCTGCCGCGACTCCGTATCCTCCTGCAGACCCTGGCACCATCGAAGATGTCGCCAACCGCGCCGCCGGAAAAATGATCGCCACCCCCATCACGGACTGGGACTCCGCAGTCGCTGCGGTGGACGCCGGTGTGCGCCACCTCTTCGTCGGCACCGGCTCGGACTTCTCCATCCTCAACGGCCAGGGCTCCCCAGAGAAGTCCATCGCTGCGCTGCAGGAACGCGCCGGCGAACCGCTGACCGTCTCCGTGGATGAGGAAGGCGGAATCGTCCAACGCCTGGCCGACATCGTCGGCGAACTTCCCAGCGCACAAGAGATGGCAGAAAAGCACTCCGCCGACGAGGTGCGCAACATGATGCGCACCCACGGCGAAAAGATCAAAAAGCTCGGCATCACCGTAGACTTCGCCCCCGTGGTAGACCTCGCCAGCGGAGCTTCCGCAGAAGAAAACGCCATCGGCTCCCGCTCCTTCAGCGCAGACCCCGCCGTGGTGGTAGAGTACGCCCGCGCCTACGCCGAAGGCCTCCAGCAAGCCGGCATCACCCCGGTCATCAAGCACTTCCCAGGCCACGGCCACGCCACCGGCGACTCCCACAAGGGCAGCGTCACCGTTCCACCCCTGCCGCAGCTCGAACAGCAGGACCTCGTCCCCTTCGCCCAACTCGTGAGCATCCCGGGTGTGCAGGTGATGGTCGGCCATATGCTCGTCCCGGAGCTCGGCACCCCAGAAGAGCAGCAGCTGCCGGCCTCCATCAACCCGGCGGTCTACCACTTGCTGCGCACCGGCGGTTACTCCGCGGCAGCCGGAAACCCCGCGCCCGGCTTCGGCGGCCTCATCATCACGGACGACTTGTCCGGTATGGCGGCCGTGGCAGACAGCTACTCCCCCGAAGAATCCACCGTAGCTGCACTGGTTGCTGGAGCCGATCAGGCGCTGGCGGCGTCGGGGGAAGTCAACGTGGCGCAGGTGGTGGATGCGGTGCGCGCGGCGATTATCGACGGTCGGATTAGCCGCGAGCACGCCCAAGCGGCCATCGACCGCTCCGCCGAACAGGCCCCCAATAACTCCGGCGATAACCCCGCGCGCTAGGCCCGAGCGCGCCCGTTCGCGGCGAAGGTTCCACCGAAACATGCTGCGGACGGTACACTTTTCTGTGTGAAAAACCAACACCCCGTGAAACCTCGTCATAGGCGCCGTCAGAAGCAACGCCGCATTCCGCTGTGGATTTGGGGCCTGCTGCTGCTCACCGGCCTGGGCGGGGTGGTCTACGGAGTGGATTACGCCATGAGCGAGGGGCAGCTGCCCCGCGGCGTGACCGTCGGTGGTGTGGAGATCGGCGGAATGAGCCCTAACCAGGCAGAACAGCGCCTGCGCAACGAGCTCGGCGAGAGCGTGCGCAAGCCCGTCACCATCGAAGCCGGCACGCTCACCAGCGTGATCGAACCCACCCAATCCGGGCTGCAGGTCAACTGGCCCGGCACGGTGGACCAGGCCGGGCAGCAGCCACTGAACCCGATCACGCGCCTGACGAGCTTCTGGAAGAAGCGGGAGGTGGGCATTGTTTCTTCTTTCAACGACGCCAACCTGGACCGAAGCATCTTACGCGTGGAACGTGAACTCGACCGCCCCGCTGAAAATGCTGCGCTAGCGGTGAACGACCGAGGCAAGGCGGACATTAAGAACGACATCCCTGGCCAGCATGTGGACCGGGCGGTGTTGCGTGAAGGCATCGAGCGCCAGTGGCTCAACAAGACGCGCACCGTGAAGGTGGACGCGGACGTTATTAATGCGGCCATCCGCGTGGACGCGGCCAAGGCTCTGGCGAAGGACATCGTGGAGCCGGCGACCTCCGGGCCGCTGACGTTCAAGGGACGGGACAACGTCACCGGTGAGATTCGTCCCGAGGATATGGGCAAGATCCTCACGTTCCCCGAAGAGGGAGACACCTTGAAGGTGGACTGGAACATGGACGCGGCGAAGGACATCCTTCAGCCGCAGCTGGCCTCCACCGAGGTGGAGTTCCGTAACGCGAACTTCCGGATTTCCGGCAATGATGTGACGGTGATTCCGCACTCCGATGGAGTGTCCATCAAGTGGGATCAGACTTTGGAGGATTTCCAGGGCAAGGCACTGAACAAGAAAGAGCGCGAGCACGAGGTCTTCTACGAGGACAAGAAGGCAACCTACACCACGGAGCAGGCGAAGAACGCGCGCTTCGACGACGTGATGGGCGAGTTCACCACCGGCGGCTTCAGTAGCGCTAGCGGAGTGAATATTCGACGCGTGGCGGAGATGGTCGACGGAGCCATCGTCCTGCCCGGCGAGACCTTCAGCCTGAACGGGCACACGGGCCCACGTGGAGAGGCTCAGGGCTTCGTGAAGTCCGGCATCATCCTCAACGGCAAGGCCGACGAGGCCGTGGGCGGCGGCATCTCTCAGTTCGCCACCACCCTGTACAACGCCTCCTACTTCGCCGGCATGGACGATGTAGCCCACAAGCCGCACAGCTACTACATCTCCCGCTATCCCGAGGGACGCGAGGCGACCGTGTACGAAGGTACGATTGACCTGAAGTTCAAGAACCCGTTCAACACGCCGGCACGCATTGTCGCTACGACCACCAGCAACTCCGTGACCGTGAAGCTGATGGGTGTGAAGCACGTGAACGTGGAGTCCATCACCGGCCCACGGACCAACCCCACCCAGCCGCAGGTCCGCCAGGGTAGTGGTGACAAGTGCATCCCATCCTCCGGCGCCCCAGGGTTTACCGTGACGGATACGCGCGTGGTGAAGGATCTGTCCGGCAAGGAACTGCGCAGGAATACCACCACCACGAAGTACGACCCGAACCCGATCGTGCGCTGCGGTGGCGGCGGGGGCCGGGGCGACGCCGGCGCTAGTGCCGGAGGGGGTGCTACCGGTGGAGGTACTGGTGGTGCTCGGGATGATGCTCCCGCGCCGGGCGGCGCTGGCGGCGGGGCGCTTGCGGTGCCGGATTTGAGGGATCTGGGGCTGTAGGGCTCGTCCCGGGGCGTGGAGATAAGCGACAGGCCGGGCGCTCCTAGGGAGGAGCGCCCGGCCTGTGGGCTTTAGCGGGCTGTGAGCTGGTGGCTCATGCGCGCTGCACGCTTAGCGAGGAACAAAAACGTTCAGCACGGAAGCGACGGCAGCGATGAAAGCGCTGGCAGCGCCGAAGCGGAAGAGCTCAGCCCAACGAGGGGTGTGCTCAGGCTCGGAGGAACCGAAGAACTCGTAGCCGGTGATCTCCTGGTCAGCCTCCAGCTGGTGGCCAATCTTGGTGAAGAGGCCTCCGAAGTAGGTTGGGTCGCCTGGGCGGGCGCCACCCTTGGTCTTCTTCTCGGTCTGCTTCTCAGCAGTCTTAGGGGCCTGTGGAGCCTGGTCATTCTGGTCTGCAGCTGGCTGCTGTGCCTCACCAAGCTGGGATGCAGCTGGCTGGTTGGCGGCTGCCTCGTCGGCAGCAGCGAAGGAGGTGCCAGCGCATGCCATGGTGGCAGCGGTGGCTACAGCAACGGTTGCAGTGCGAAGCTTCTTCATAGTGGGGAGCCTTTCAGGGGGAAAGATGCTGGGGAGCGGAGGGGGTAGGGAGAACCGTGGGGCTTAGCGCCAGACGACGTCTGGAACCTTCACGATCACGTCACGCCACACGATGTCGAAACCGGAAGCGGCTGGGCCCTGAGCCTGTGGCAAGGTTGGGATAGCCAGACCCTCCAGCTTGATCTCCTTGAAGTTCACCTGTGGCAGCTGAACGGAAGGAAGGGTGATGGTCTCAGGGAACTTGATCTCCGGCAGGTTCACCTCAGGCAGGTTGATCTGCTGAGCCTGAACCTGGCTTGCCAGAGTTGCAGCGGACAGAACAACCAGGCTAGCGATAGCGGAGCCGAAGACCAGCTGTGCCCACACTGGGATGTCCTCGCGGTCCTCAGCGTCCTTGCCGGTCAGGTCGAAGCCGAAGCGGTGGTCGCCGGAGCCCCAGTTACCGGTGGAGAATCCGAACAGGGACTGGCCCTTTACTGGCTTATCCAGCTCCAGGGAGCCCAGTGGGTCGAAGGAGTCCTTCTTCGGTGCTGGCGTCTTGTCGCCAGGCTTCTGCTCGGCGTCAGCCTTCTCGTTGTCCTTGTCACCCTTTTCGGGGGTGTTATTGTCGGAAGCCTTGTCCTCAGACTCCGTGTTGTCAGCCTCCTTCGAGTCTGCCTTCTCCTCGGAACCCTTGTCCTCGGAGGGGTTGTTTTCGGCGTTCTCGTCGGTCTTGTCGGTGGTGGTGTCGTTGGCAGCTGGTGCGGTCTGCTCGGTGGTGGATGGGGTGCTCTCGGTGTCCTGGGTGTCGGCTACGGCGACGGCGGAACCGGCAAAAGCAATGGAAGACGCAGTGGTTACAGCGAGTGCAATCGTGCGGAACGTGCGCATTGTGAATACCTTTCAGTATTTCAGGTCGAAAAGACATGTCAGAAGATTGGAGAGGCGAGGGAACCACCCACCCGAAGCTATCTTTAGCCTAACGAATGGTAAGTATGCCCTAACGCCAAGTGAGTGTACACTAAGTTATGAAAGTATTTCTACTTAGGTTTCTCGGTTAACGGAGGCGGTACAGATCAATTTGTTTCCCTACGCTATTAAGTAACTGATGCGGAAATGATTTGTCCCACAACACTATTAATAGTGCCCCTGTATGACCGGTGGGTTTTGCGGAGATTAATTCTAAGTTAACGGGCAAGCAGGGGGTTGTAATCTGCAACGGGTTTCATGTAAACATACATCTAAGCTACTGATTGAACGGAGAATGTTGACTTAGGAAACGATAATTAATGCCCTGCGAGAACGTAGATTGTGCAGCTTAGTACTAAGTAAAGCGATGTGCGAACGGCATAATTATCCTCCTAAGCAAAAATATCCTACAGAACGCAATCGTTGTGTCGCTGAACTGAAGAAAATCCACGAGGCTTGAGGAGAAATAATGTCACGGCCGAAGGTGATGACGGTGTACGGAACTCGTCCTGAGGCAATCAAAGTCGCTCCGCTCATTAAGGAGCTGGAGCGGGACGAGAGGTTCGAGTCCATTGCTGTTTCCACTGGTCAGCACAAGGAAATGCTCGAACAGGTCAACACCATGTTTGGCATTACGCCCACGGTGGACCTGCAACTCATGAAGCAGGGGCAGGGCCTCAATGAACTGGTGTCCCGCGCTATTGCCGGGCTTGATTCGGTCATTGATGAATACAATCCAGACGTTATCGTTTCTCAAGGCGATACTTCCACTGCCGCCGCTGCCGCTATCGCTGGTTTCCACCGCGACGTGAAAATTGTTCACCTGGAAGCGGGCCTGCGCACCGGCGATATTCTGTCCCCATTCCCTGAAGAAGCCAACCGTAAAATTATCGGTCAGGTAGCGTCCCTGCACCTCGCCCCAACTGCCGGTGCCAAAGAGAACCTGTGCATTGAAAACATCGATTCCCGTGGCATAGTGGTCACCGGAAATACGGTCATCGACGCACTTTTGGAAGCAGCAAGCTGGAACACTCGTTTTGAGGATCCGGCATTGGCGGAGGCGGCGTCGGGGAATCGGCGAATGGTCGTGGTGACCACGCACCGGCGCGAAAACCTGGACGCAATGAAGGAAATCGGCGGCGCGGTACAGGACCTGGCGATCATTTACCCCGACGTTCAATTCGTCCTGCCGCTGCACCTCAACCCGCTGGTGCGCTCCGCGGTGCTGCCGGAGGTGGAGTCCCTCGGCAACGTGGTCATCACCGATCCGCTGCCGTATGACCAGTTCACGAAGCTGCTGAACCGCGCCGACGTGATCCTGACGGACTCCGGCGGGGTTCAGGAGGAGGCGCCGTCCCTGGGCAAGCCCGTGCTCGTGATGCGCAACAACACCGAACGTCCCGAAGCCGTGGACGCCGGCACGGTCAAGCTGGTGGGCACGGACCGCAAGCTGATCGTCGCCGAATCCCGTCTGCTGCTGGATGACGATGATGCCTACGACGCCATGGCCAATGCGGTGAATCCGTATGGTGATGGGTTCGGCGCCTCACGTGCTGTCGCGGCGATCGCGGAGCTTCTGGGCGTGGGCGAGCGGCTGGCGGACTTCAGCGTGAAGAACGAGTCCCGGGTGCTGCTCTAACACCCCCCCGGGGCGCGGCCGGGCGCTCGCGTCCCGCGAGTGGCATACATAACAAGATAGAACAGTCTTAAAAATACCGTTTTACCTGCACAAAAGGAATAACAATGCAACAATTTGAGTCAGTATGTGTGGTTGGGCTCGGATACATCGGCCTTCCCACTGCAGCGTTCATCGCCTCGAAAAACATCAAAGTGACGGGCGTGGACGTCAACCCCACCTTCGTGGAATCCATTAATCGGGGCGAGGTTCCTTTCGTGGAGCCGGGCTTTGATGAGCTGCTGGAGAAGGTCGTGTCCGAGGGCTATTTGGTGGCCCAGTCCGAGCAGATTGAGGCGGACGCCTACATTGTCTGCGTGCCTACGCCTTTTAAGGACAATCACGAGGTTGATCCGAAGTACATCAATTCCGCGGCGGAAGCTATGGCGCCCCACCTGAAGCCGGGTGCGCTGGTGGTGCTGGAATCCACCTCCCCTCCAGGAACCACCCGTGCCATGGCGGACACTCTGCTGAATTTGCGCCCCGATCTGTCCCTGGATGAGGGCGCGGACAATGCCATTTTCGTGGCGCACTGCCCGGAGCGCGTTCTACCTGGACAAATCATGGAGGAGATGGAGAATAACGACCGCGTTATTGGCGGACTCACTCCTCGAGCCACGCAGATGGCCTGCGACCTCTACGGCACCTTCTGTACCGCCGAATTGCTGCGGACAGACGCAACCACTGCGGAAATGGCGAAGCTAACGGAAAACTCCTTCCGCGACATCAACATTGCGTTCGCCAATGAGCTGTCCTTGATTAGCGATCGCCTGGGAATTGATGTGTGGGAGCTGATCGAGTTGGCGAACCATCACCCTCGAGTGAACATTTTGCAACCAGGGCCGGGCGTCGGAGGACATTGCATTGCGGTGGACCCATGGTTCATTGTGTCTTCGGTGCCGGAGGAGGCAAAGCTCATTCGCTTGGCCCGTGAAGTCAATGATGCCAAGCCGGAGTGGGTATTGGGCAAGGTCAATAAGGCGCTGGAATCCCTGGAAAAGCCAGTCGTTGCGGCGCTGGGAATTGCGTTTAAGAACGATATTGATGACCTTCGCGAGTCGCCGTCCTTGGATATTGTGCGCACGCTCGCCGAGGACAATCCGGGTTACGACCTGCGCGTGGTTGAGCCAAATATCGACGCCCTGCCTCACTCCTTGGCAGCATTCGACAATGTTCAACTGCAATCCGTGGAGGACGCAGTTGCAGCCGCGGATGTGGTGTTGTTGCTGGTGAACCACAAGGAGTTTATTGAGCTGGACCGCTCCACCTTGGACGGCAAGACGGTGATCGACACGAAGGGAATCTGGCGTAAATAGCGCGCTTGTGCCCCTTGTTCGCGGTGCGCTGTGCCGCCTTGTTGAGGAGAAGAAGCCCTGAAGATCTTAGTGCTCTCGCAGTTGTGGTACCCAGAAAATGGTGTGCCACAACGGCGTTGGTCATGGCTCAGTAAGATTCTTACGGACGCCGGCGGGCACGAGGTAGTGGTGATTACGCCACCGCCGATGCAGGAACAAGCCTCCTCATTCAAGGATTATGCTCGGCAGCGCCGCCGTGCGAGCCACCACAATTCTTTGCATGGTGAACGCGGCATTGGCGGAGAGCTGATTATCCGCAGCGGCTATTTCCCCAATGGTGACTCCCTCACTGCGAAAATTGCGCACCAGGCGGCCGGAGCCTTGTCCACCGTGTGGACCGTGTTTCGATACCGGCAGTGCCTGCGGGATGTGGATCTGATTATCGGTACCGTTCCCGCATTACCCACCGCAGCGTTGGCTGCAGTTATTGCGCGATACATGAAAGTTCCCTTTGTGATTGACCTGCGGGATGCGTGGCCAGACCTGTTGGCCTATGCCGATAAATGGAACAAATCCCTGGGAAAGACGTCCCTGCGCGAGCGCGTGTTGAGGAAGGGGCCGCTGCCCGCGGTGGTGAGCATGACCCGGCAGGTGCTATCCACGGTGCTGGATAAGGCCGATGGGATTATCGTGACCTCGGAGAACTTTCGTGAGCGTTTGCTGGACACATTGGAAGACAAGTCCACACCCCGCAATGTGCTGACGATCCGGAATGTCTTTCCTCCAGAATCACACGACACGGAAGCCATTGCGCCAGCTGAAAAACAGCGCGGTTTGCATGTGCTTTACGCCGGCACCTTGGGGCGCGCACAGAACCTAGAAAACGCGCTGAAGGCTGCGGCACTGGTTCGTAACGCTGGGTATGACATCCATCTGACTTTTGTGGGTGCAGGGGCTGCGAAAAAACGCCTGCATGAGATTGCCCGGCAGGAAGGCATTGAAGCCGAGTTTCTGCGCCGCCGCCCGGCAGATTCTCTCAATGATTTGTATAGCTGGGCCGATACCGCGCTGGTTCACCTGACGGACTGGGAGCCTCTGGAATGGACCGTGCCGTCCAAGACCTACGAGCTCATGGAAGTGGGAGTACACATTTCCGGTGTGGTCAGCGGCGAAGGTGGACACCTCATTGAGCAGCTGGGTGCGGGACATGTGGTGAAGCCCGAAAACCCCGAGGCGTTGGCGGCTCTATGGATCAGGCTCATCAATAACCCGAGCTTGCTGACCCCTTCGGACAAGGGGCAGCGCTGGGTGAAGCGGTTGCGGGAAGAATCCGTGCCCGATGACGTACTTAGCTTCCTTAATCGGGTGGTGGCGTAAATGAACACCCTGGGAATTGCGCTGCAGCGAGCCGCATGCGTGTGTAGTTTTTCGCTGCATCATCTGCTGACCGAGCCGCGCAGTTTTGTGCAGAAGATTGCGCAGCGCTTTGACCGTACTGCACCCTGGATGCAGCACCTGGCTGCTCCCGGACAGTCTGTGTATATTGACGGCCAGCTCTACGTCAATAAGGCGGGAACCTGGGAGCGGAAAACGTCGCTGGTGCGCGAAGGAATTGGCCGGGTTGTTACGCGCCTTGTTAATGGGGGTGAGGCGGCTGGGCGAGAGGCGGCGTCGATTATAGAAAGCCCTACAGCGCACCAGAATGCGGGACGCGGCGCCACCGTGGCGTATGTTCTCACCAATTCACTGCCCTTTACCCAGTCGGGATATTCGCTGCGGTCCCGGGCGATTATGGACATGTACGAACGTATGGGAATGCGCGTGCGGGGAATTACTCGGCTGGGATATCCGCTGGTTATCGGGCATCTCCATTTTCCCATTGACGATGCGCGTCATAATGTGTCCCGATTGGTGGGGTGGCGTTATCCCTGGTCGGAGAAGAAACGGGCCGAGTATGCGGCGGAATTGCTGGTGGAAAAAGCGCGGGACATGCAGGCAACCGTGCTTCACACCACAACGCCATATGCCAATGCGCAGGTGGTGTCCTGTGCTGCGCGGCAGCTAGGGATCCCGTGGATCTATGAAATGCGGGGGCTTGCACAGGACACGTGGTTGTCTCGGATGCCGGCGGAGCTGGCTGAGGTGGCTGCGGGCTCGGAGCAGTATGCCCACGTCTGGAAGCAGGAAGTGGACGCTGCCCGCAAGGCCGCGGCCGTGGTGTGCATCAGCCAGGTGATCAAGAATATGCTGGTCGCGGCGGGTGTGGACGAGGAGAAGATCTTCGTGCTGCCCAACGGGGTGGAGGAGCAGTGGCTGCAGCGGAGCTATGATGTGGCCGCGCTGCGGCTGGAGCTGGGGTGGGAGCCCGAGCGTGAGGACACGGTCTACATCGGCGTGATCAGCGCGCTGGTGGGCTACGAGGGCATTGATCTGTTGATTGAGGCAATGCAGCAGGTGCGTAAGAATATTCGCCTGGTTATCGTGGGTGATGGGGAAGAATATCACCGTCTTGTGGACCAGGTGGAGGCCTTGAAACTGCAGGACCGCATTCGTTTTTATGGGCGTGTACCTCATGAGGAGGTGTGGAAATATTATGCGGCACTTGATGCCTTGATCATCCCACGCAGAGATGAAAGAGTCACACGGGCAGTGCCGCCCATGAAGCCGTTGATGGCCATGGCGTGTGATAAAGCAATCATTGCCAGCGATCTTCCGGCGCTCAAGGAGGTCACAGGTGGTCGAGCGGTATATGTGGAACCGGGGAATACCGCGGCATTGGCTCAGGCAATTGATGACGTACAATGCTTCCGGCATAATGCGGGGTCGCACCATTCCGTGAGGCCACGCGATTCCACGGGGTCCCGCGATTCCACCGGGTTACACTCCGTGGCCGCGGACAATACCTGGCAGCGGCACGAAAAACTTCTCAGTACAGTATACGAATTTTTAGGACAAGAATAGTGTTACAGCCACACAAAGAAAGCGCACAGAGTGCGATGATTAAGGACTTATGGGACCAGGGTGATTTTGAGTCCATCGTGGCCATGGATCACGAGGAGCTGAACGATCCGAAAGATCGCACCCTGTATAAGGAAGCTCAGGCGGCCGTGGAGCTGATTAACCTGTCCCAGCGGTACTCCTCGGAAGAGATTACGGATAAGGGTGGTATTCGCCTCCAGAGCCGGACCAAGGTTGTCACCATTTTGCACTCGTCCCTGCCGAACCACATTGGTGGCTACACCGGGCGCGCCCAGGGACTGTTGAAGGGCCTGCAGGGAAACGGCCTGACCGTTATTGGGTACACGCGACCAGGCTTTATTCAGGAGCGTGTGGATAAGCGCGCCCGTCCGCCATACGAGGACGACGTGGTTGATGGCGTGCGTTACCGCCACCTGTCTACGGACTTTCCCCGCAAGAGGGGCGAGTTCCGCTACATGCTGGATTGCGTCTCCAAGTACTTAGAGGTGTTCGAGCGCGAGCAGCCGAATGTGGTGCACGTGCGGTCCACGTATCTGATTGCGCTGCCGGCGTTGATTGCAGCACATCAGCTGGGATTGCCGGTGCTGTATGAAATCTCTGGCCTGTGGGAGCTGGTATTCCAGGGCCGCGGGGCATATGGAAAGGCCAACCGGATTGCGCGCATGGAGGATGCCACGGTGGCGTCTGCCGATTGCGTGGTCTCCATGAACCACTCCATGGCCAACCTGCTGAAGGAACGCAACGAGAAGTCCGTGGAGATCGGCCTTGTCCCCAATGCCGTGGATGCCACCCGCTTTAGCCTGGTACCTCCGCTGGATGAGGTGGAGACCTTCAATTACGACATCGGCTATGTGGGCTCCCTGGTGGATTACGAGGGCCTGGACGTGTTGCTGCACGCCATTCACGAGCTGAAGAAGAAGGGCAAGACCGTCACCGCGAAAATCGTAGGTGGTGGCAAGGAGGAAAAGTTCCTGCGCAAGCTGGCCCATGATCTGGGGATCGACGACCAGGTCAATCTCGCAGGAAAGGTTCCCGCTAGCCAGGCCGTCTACCAATTCAACGACGTCAAAATGGTGTGCCTGCCCCGAAAGTCCACCCCGGCCACTGAGTGCGTCACGCCACTGAAACCGTTCGAGGCGATGGCCGCCGGCCGCCCGCTGCTGGTCTCCAGCGTCTCGGCGCTCAGCGAGCTGGCGCAGGGCGGAAGGATCGCCCGTGTGTTCCAGGAGCAGGATCCGGAATCCCTCGCCCGGGAGATTGAATATCTCCTCGACGACGCCGACGTGCAGCGCACCATGGTCAAGAATGCTCAGCAGACCATCGCGGAGGAATACAGCTGGAGTCTTGTGTCCGAGAGGATGAAAAACTCCTTGCTCAGCATCGCGGCACCGGCGAAGAAGCTGCCGCTGCTGCGTAGGCAGGACGCTGGAAACCTCATTTCCCTCTAAGACCCCATCAGTTCCCTTGTAAGAACAACATTCAGGCGAAGGATAATGGCACAAGATCACGACAAGAAACCACGGACAGGTAGGCGCTGGAAGCTGAGCCTGCTGCTCATTCTTATTGCGGTGGGATACGGTGTGGCCGTGGCCCTTATTTTCCACCACTACACGGTGCTGATCCTGGCACTCACGGCACTGCCGCTCATCATGATTTACAACGAGGCCTCTATTCAGGCCGTGACCCGATTGACGCGGGATATTCGCAAAACCGAGAAGCGCGTGGAGCGAACTAAAGCGCAGCTCACCCGGTTTGAGCGTCAATTCAATCAGGAATTGGGCCGCTCCGAGGATCAGATTCCGGCGCTGGTCTCCGGCGGTGCCGGACATGCCGGCTCGGAGGATAAGCCTTCCTTGGACGTGGTGCACGTTGCCGAGTTCCTGCGGGGCGGGGCATTACACCACGGCGAGGATAGCGCCCAGATTCTGAAAGACAAGACGCTGTCCCATCTGATTGATTTCCTCTCCCCGGATGCGATTTACGCCCGTCAGTCGTTGCTGGATACTCCGAGCACTCTCGATGCGTCGGAGTTTGATTCCGTGAAGGAGCTGAACTCTACGCTGAAGAATAGCTCCGGAACGGGCCTGGTCATTGACCGCGAGTCCAACTTCAATTCGGATTATTACGACCTCCGAGAGCTGGCGTTGGATGGCCGTATTGTGGTGGCGCTGGTGCAGGATGGCGCCTCGGAAGAGCTGGAGGAAGACGAAGGCATTTCCCATTTCGTGGGCTTGGTGGATATGCCGGTGTTGCCGCTGCAGGTGGGTGTGCGGACGCTGTATCCGAGCGCTCGGCTTGAGGCGGAGCCTGAGGATTAATTCGCACGTGACCACAACAGGTGAGCACAGGTGAGCACGGCTACTATTCGCGGCATTCATGTGGGGAGCGAGGCTTTCCTGCGCAGCATCCACGCCGACGATTGCCTCTCCCTGTGCCCTCACGATTTTTCCCCCGAGAATCTCCGAGCCGCCGACAACGCGAACGCGGATCCCGCCCATTATGTGCTGCTGGAAATCCACGCGCAAAAGCTTTCTCCCGAGATGCGTTCGTCGGTGCGAGAGACGCTCCAGTGGCTCCGTGTGAATAACCCCGACATCCGGATTATCCTGTGGCAGACGGGTGCCACTCTCGCCGTCGAAGAATGCAACGACCTGATCGAACTGGCGGATATTCTGCTGACGGAACGGGGGTCGGCGAATTGCGCTCTCCCCGCCGATACTGCCCATACTCTGCGCGTAGAAACCATCCAGTGCCTCCCCGAGGATTCCGAGCGCCCGTGGTTTATCTCCGATTCCGGTGAACTATCAACGCAGATCACCGGCGCAATTCCCGCCGTGGATAGGGCCGCTGCGGCGCCCACGCTGACCGTAGCGGAGCGTTTCCTGGCCGATGCTGACTATATTCGGCGTGGTTTCCTGGTCCGTGACATATACGACGCCCAGCTGTTCAATTCATTACCCTCCCTCCTCTTTTCCGCTGATCTGTGTGACGGCCTGAATGCTCCCGATACGCTGACGGAGAATCAACGCGAGCTCCTGGGCATAGTGCTGCTGAATGCCTCCCAGCAGTGCATGAAGAACTATTCACGCCGCGGGCAACTCCGGCGTATTTTGCGCAGTATTGTCCCGAAAGCGAATCTCCCGTGCGCTGAGCCGTTTGAGTGCATTCAGCACGTGACCCACGAGAACGCGGCTGAACAAAAATCAGCCCAGCAGAACCCTGCCCAGCAACGCGTGGTGTTTTCTCGTGAGCGCGCCGACACCGCGGAGGATAGGGAAGTCTTCCACCTCTCCACACCCCAGCCCGTGGAACTCACCCCGGAACGCATCCAGGACCTCGTGTTGCTCCTGCGCGCCAGCGGCCTGGATGCGATCAGCCTCGACTGGGACAGCCTGGCGCGCCGCTTCCTCCTGCCGACCGAGCTCACCTCCACCGAGCTGAACCTCACCGAGCCGGAGCCGACCGAACTCGCGCCCGCCACGCACACCCCCGCGCTCACACTCATCACACCGGTGTGTAACAACGCGGACTTCTACCTCGGCCGATGCCTCCTCAGCCTCCTGTGCCACAGCACCTGGGACCGCTGGCAAATACTCATCGTCGACGATGGCAGCACGCCCAGCGACTCCCTCTCCGCCCTGGAACGCCTGGACCGCCTGGTGCCACAGATGACCGTCCTCCGCGCGGGGGCAACGCCCAGCGGGTCCGCCTCCCGACCCAGAAATAGGGGAATCGACGCCGCGCGCGGCGACTTCGTCGCATTCCTAGATCCCGATAATGAGATCTCCTTCCGGGGATATGACCGCCTCCTGGAACGCGCGGGCGCGCTGCATCGAGAGTCGCGGCGCAGACAGCCAGACTTTCTGGTGGGCTACCAGCGGAAAATCGCCACCAACACCGTGGGCACGGACGGCTATTACGAAGGCCTGAAAGGCCGGTGCTTTGCTCTCTCCGCGCGGGCATTCCTGTGGCTCTTCGCATTCCCCGTTATTCCCACGCAGTCCAGCCTGATATCACGCGCGCTGCTTCACCAGTCGGGGATCCGTTTTGTCGAGGGCGGCGTCGGTCAAGATAGTTTATTCGGGTGGCAGATCGCAGTGGCTGCGCGTCAGCGTGGATGCGTGACGGATGCGTACGTGAATTATTATGCGGAACGGGAGGGATCGGTCACCAATGTGATCACGGCCGACTATTTCCGCAAAAGTCTGCTCCGGGAGAAGCAGACTGCGCGGTGGCTTCGCGAGAAACGGCTGTTCAGGCGGTATCGGGCAACGAAATACCGCCGATTTATGTGGGAGTGGTACGTCCCAAAACTGGCTCAGGTTCCCCACCAGGAGCGGCGGCCCACGCTGGAATATATTCGCGAGATTGCGGATTTATATAACCACGGGTGATCCGTGCGAATCGCCGGGTAAGTGGACGGCCGGAGGGCGGGGCGCGGATGCACACCGCCCTTAAGACAGGGTGCAGTAGCTTTCACCCCCAGCTCCTGGTCTGCCTTCGTGGGGTAGACGTCCCAGGCCAGTAGCTGCGTGCGGCTGGCTCCGGTCCAGGCCGAGCCATTTTTTTTCGTGGAGCGCACGCCCACATCCACTTGTGCGCCAGGAGCCAGCCCGGTGAGCGTGAGCGTAAGCGGCTCGGGGTGCGTTCCAATGGGGTAGATTGCTAAATCCGTGCCGTCGACGCGCACAAAGTGGACGATATTGCTCACTGTTCGGCCTGGGTCATAGGGGTTGTGAATAGTGATGCACAAAGCCTCGTGATCGCTGCTGTGGTCGTTGTCCTGAATGCCGCGGAAGAAAACCTCGCCGCCTTCGAATAATTCGTCCTCGCTGAGCTGGACAATATCCGGCAGGGTTTGATGGATTGGCTCGGAATCGCTGGCTTTATCCTTCCTGTGGTGCAGCGTGACATTCCCCGGCGTGCGAATCTCCTCCACATGGAATGGCTTGCCATTGACCGGGAAGCCCGCCAGTGCCGGGTAGGTGGATTCCACAATGCGCTTGGAAAACAGGTTCTTCTTCCGGTTATAGAAGGAATGCGCCTGCGCCTTTTCAAAAACCTTACGAATGGCCAGGGGATTGATCGGCAGGAATGCACTGGTTTGGCTATTGATGGCCTCGGACTGGAAGCGTCCCGCGCGCAGCTCCATGTACAGCATGTTGGACACGGGGTAGCCGGAGGCGAGCACCGTGTCGTAGTCGTAGCGCTCCCACAGCTCGTGGGCCTGCTCGTCGGACAGCGTGTAGCCGCGCCGGGATTCGGAAAAACCGGCCACAGCACCCGTGATTTTCTTGAACACGGCACTGCTTGGGATGGGGCGATTCGCGCTAACGTAGTAGTCGCGGAAGCCCTCAAAACCGGAGCCCACGAAGCACAGGGATGGCTGTCGCCCCAATGTGTTTTCATACAGGCCGCGGAAAATTGCCGCGTGTTGGCCATGGAAACTGCGGGAGAGGGTGCTTTTCTGCTCCTCGGACAAGGCGAACTCGCCGGCGTCCTCGATGGACAGCGTGATGTGGGGGACGGAGAAGGCCTCGGCGATCTGCCGCGAGATCGTCACGTCGATCTTGTAGGAACGCTCGGTGCTCCCGTCCTCCGGCGATGGTGGAGAGACACTGCCGTAGGTGATGAACGTGAGGTCCTTGGAGACGGACAGGGCTACCGCTGCGCACAGGCGCGTGTCGACGCCCGCGGTCAGCGCGCAGTGGGTCTTTAAAGGCTGTTGCAGCCAGTGCTTGACCGATCGCTGGGCCAGCTGGATCGCGGTATCCAGGGACTCCTGCGTGACGGACGCGTCGATGCTCGTGCCCGCGTGAGGGTAGTAGCGCGTGAGGCTTCGCTGCTGAAGGTCGTAGGCGAAGTTCGGTGGGAGCGCGGCGGCGCGCGCATCCTCAGTTTCGTCCCATAGGCGATGCTGGCCTAGGCGCGTGATGGTGCCCTGTGTGCCCTCCCGCGTATCAATCTCCTCGGTGAGCAGCGGCAGGTGGGAGGAGAGGAGGAAGGACTCCCGGTGGATGTACACCGGCTGGGAGGCGAGCATGTCGTTGTACACGTAGCCGCGGCCCTCAAGGAATACGACGCAGGCCCATCGTCCCACCGAGTAGTCCAGAAGCTGCTCGAAGCTCTCCTTGCCATCCAGCAGCGCGTGGTAGGCGTCCTCTGCAATGTCGCCGGAGGAATCATCGGCGGTATTGGCGCCGTGACCTAACCAGATAAGTCCGCAGTCAAAGTCACCTTTAATAGTGCACGGTTCGTCTTTTTGTTTATAAAGAAAAATCTCGCCCCATACGTGTTCCGTGCTAAATCCCCTTAGTTCTAGATCAGAAATAGCCGCAGGGCGATCTGTGAGCAGGAAACCGTAAGGATAAAGACGAACTGCCATGCGTTCATCCTACGTTAAGAGCCCTAGAGGCGCTAAGGACTTTTAGCGCCATCGCCAATCTCAATCTTTGGCCGCCGATACACGCTTTTGACGTGCTCAATCAAGTCATCGGCAGCCTCAGTGTTTCCGCGGGCAGTGCGCGCAGTCCATTTGTTGTACAGCAGCGCAATGCTGTCCACATCGCCATCCGCGATGATTTCACCATCGTGCAGCCAAATAGCGCGGGTGCACATGGAACGAATAGAGGACATCGCGTGGGAGACAAGAAAAATCGTGCCCGCGTCCTGCAAAAACGCAGACATTCTGCGCTGCGCCTTTTCCGTGAAACTGGCATCGCCCGTACCCAAGGCCTCGTCAATGAGCAGCAAATCCCTCTGCAGCGCGGTGGAAATAGCGAATTTCAGGCGCGCACCCATGCCGGAGGAATAGGTCTTCATCGGACGATCCACGGCTTTCCCAATGTCCGCGAAGTCCACGATCTCCTCCGTGAGCCGGGGGATATCCTCATCAGCGGCGCCCTGGGCCAGCAGGCCTAAGCGGATGTTCTTGTAGCCGCTCAGCCGCGGCTGCAACGCCGCGGAAACATTCAACAGGGTGGGGGTGGCGTTCACCCAAATATCGCCACGGTCCGGCGCCTCGTTGCCGGCGATCAGCCTCATTAACGTGGACTTTCCCGAGCCGTTCCGGCCGATCACCCCAATGCATTCGCCGGTGCTGGCGTACATGCTGACGTCGTTGATCGCGCGCACGTACTTCTTCTCATTGGTCATGCTGGCCAACGGCCGGTTGAAGATGCTGCTCTTGTTATCCGCGCGGTAGATGCGGGAGACATTGCGGACAACAACAGAGGGCTTATCTAACTCGTGCATACTGTGACTCACCTCGCCAGAAGTACAAGAATCCGATGATGAGTACCGCAAGAGTCCACAGAACCATCGTGGACCACCGCTCCAGGCTGGGCGCGTTGCCGTACATAATCGCGTGCCGCAGAGAGTCCAGGAATATATACGCCGGGTTATGCTCCATGATGTTTCGAACACGAGGGATGGCGTCGAATCGCTCGATGGAGAAAAAGATTCCGGACACGTAGAACCACGCGCGATTCACATAAAAGATCAATTTTTTCGCATCAGGAATGAACGCAGTGAGGCGTGCGGTGGCGAAGGACAGGCCCAGCGCGAACAGGTTCATCAGCAGGAATATCGGAATCGCCAGCACGATCGTCCAATGCAGCGGCTCCTCATGCTGAAACGCCAGCGCGGCGGCCACGGCCAACGCAGCGGGGATCAGGCTCATGAGCAGGTAGCGCAGGGATTCGCCGAGCACCAGGGACGCCCGGGGGAAGTTGAACGTGCGCAGCAACGCACGCGATCGTTGGATCAGCCCCGACCCGTTCGTCAGCCCCTTGGATAGCGTGGAGAAGAAGATGATTCCGATGATGAGGAACCCCACGAAGTTCTCAATCCCGCGGGAGGTGTTCAACACCACGCCGAACAGCACGCCGTACATCGCGATGCGCAGCAGGGGCTCCAGGATGGTCCAGAGGCGGCCCAGGAACATGTCGTCGTTATCGGCGATGGCCCGGTAACGCGCGTTGAGGTAGGTGAACTTCCGGTAGCGCCACATCTGGCGGAGGTAACTGCCCAGGGTGACGTGCGTGTGGTGCTTGGTGAGGCCCTGAGCATCCGCGCGCACAGCCCGCGGCGCATTCGGATACTCCGCGTCCGGGTGCTCCGTGTCCAGATGCTCACTGCGCAGGCGCGCGACGGCGGCTAGTTCCTGGTCATCTCTCATGCGGGAAGTCCTTGTGCCTTACAGCCCCTGCGCCAGCCGGTCCAGGTGCGTGTTGATCGCCTTGAGGGTTTGGTTTTTGCCCAGCGGATTGTGTCCCAGGTTCTTATCACTGTACGGGGAGACGGTAACTGTAGGGGTTTTGTTCTCCACGTCGATGTCCCGCAGCTCGTTCAAAAACGGGATGAAGTGGTTGTTGAAGTCGCCGTCGCTGGCGATGTTGGTGAGCATCTCCATCGGCGGGATGTAGTTCTCCTTGGCGAACAGGGAGACGATGTTGATGCGCCAGGCGAATTCTTCCTTGGCTTGCTCCGCGGTGCGCCCCTCGAACACGTCGCGCAGTAGCGCGTTGACATACGCGGCTGCGTAGCGGGACCAGTCCAGCTGGGGGTTGTTGACCAGGGCGTAGCTGCCTCTATCTAGGGTGGCGGTGGCGGCTGCTTGGAATCCGCCGGCGGAGCTGCCGTAGTGCAGCGTGTGGGCGGAGTCGGCCAGATCAAAGGCCTCGCGGACGTGGTTGAGAATGGTGACGTAGTCCGGGATAGCCCAGCGTTCCAGGCTGCCTTGTCCCCATCCGATGGTCAGGCGGGTGTTCTGGACCAGCGTGGGGTCTGCGATGTGGATACTGTCTGCGTTGATGTCGTCCAGCCAGGTGGAGCGTTGGAAGACGATGCCGTCCGGGGCTTTGGCGCGCACTAGGGCGCCGTTGTAGAACGCGGCCAGGACGTTGCGGCTGGTGTGCCTTTTCCGCACGAGGACTGGGATTTTTTGCTCGTCGATCTGGACCAGGGCGCGGTATTCTGTGAATCCTTCGCCTTCCAGGGTGGGCTCTAGTGATGGAGTGAGCTCAGTGAGCTGGATAGGGTCCATGGTTGCCTTTCCGTGGGAGGTGGGATGTGCTGTGAAAAGTTACTCAACGAAAGCTAATTGGCTGTCATTTTCAGCTTGATATAGGCAGTCTACCTAATGGGGTCCTTATGTGGGCTGAATGGTGGTCGCTGCGGGGGTTAGGCAATGCTGCAGAGGTGGGGGTTGTTGGTGTGAATCATTTATGAATTCGACGCCGCCGCGCGACCCAACGGCGCGCTAATGAGCATGAATTGGTGTGTGATATGTGTCACCTCCCCCCCCCCGATGGGAAGGTATTTTTTTGAAAAGTGTTAGATATTTGACGTGTTCAAAAGCATTAATATTCAGGCGTTTTATTTTCTTGCGATTCTCATACAAAATAGTTTGATTTTGTCGCGTAATCCATAGTGGGGGTAGCCTAAGCTAGCTGTACGTAATGCGGGGTTTAGCTGTGCGTGTTATGAAATTCGCATGAGAATGTTTAAGCGAGGTGCCACGCTCTTTGGCACAATGGCCCTGACTGCAGCGATGGTGACATCGCCTTTGGCTCACGCGGAAGTCCCTTCGGATAATATTCACGGTTCTTTCGGTGGAGTGAATGTGGATACCGGTAAGGCTGAAGTGGACAATATCGGTGATACCACCGAGGTGAAGTGGCAGGTTCAGCTGTCGAAACTGCTGTCTTCTTCGGATCACACTCACACATCCAGTCATGCGCAGATCCTCATTCCGAATACTGTGGATGTGACGTCTATTCGCTTGACGCATCGCCCGATGACAACGACTGATGATGAGAACTTTAACGCTGGAAAGTACGAGAGTTCGGTTCCGGCTAAGGAAGTGAGCTACGAGGTGCCGATCATCCCGGTGACTCCAGGATCTGACGTTGAGGAGGACTTCACTCCGGACCAGGAGGCGCGGGAAGAATATGGAGTCTCGCCATTCTTCGAGAGTCCAATTGGGACTAATAATCCAAATGATGCTGATAATGAGGAGACATTTGGTTATCTACAATACGGCGTGACCCCATCGCCGTATCCTGATCAGCCGGGATGGAACGCCTATCAAGTAGTGCTGGATAACGTCGGCGTTTACACCTTTGAGGTGACGGGTACCACGAAGTCGGAGGGGAAGGACACCTACATTCCTATCCGTGCCGATAATGCTCTGTGGCGCTGCTTCTCGGAAGGTCAAACCCCTGTTCGTCCAAGTTCAGCTTATGACGATGGCTGCCAGTCCTTGAAGGATTACGCGTGGGCTCGTACCGATGAGTTGCCACCCGTGACCACCGCGGAGCAGGACGAGGAGACCCGCGCAAAGATCGTTCGCCTCTACGAGGATCAGGGAACACGCCATGGCCTGACGGGTGTGGGTACGTGTGCCGTGACCCGGAACACCGATCGTTTTGACACCATCTCTACTGATATTGAACAGGCGGGCGCCGACAAGATCGGCCAATTTACGCGTCAGTTCAACCTTCACGCCAACATTGCCGTGACCTACATCGGTTCGTTGACCGGCCCCGAGGATAACTGCGACCAGGGCTTCTATCACATCCAGGTGAAGGATAAGCCTGAAGATGAGCCAACCGAGGATGTGACCGAGGAGACCACGGAGGAGACCTCCGAGGCAGCTCCAGAGGAGACCGCCTCCGAGGCAACTCCTGACGAGTCCACCACCGAGCCATCGGACGAGCCGACCACGAAGCCTTCTGAAGAGACCTCTGAGGAGATGACGGATGAGTCCTCCGAAGAGTCCACCACGGAGCCAAGCACGGAGGAGTCCACCGAAGAAACCACGGAGGACACCACCGAGGAATCTACCGAGAAGTCTTCGGGTAAGCCTTCCGAGGAAACCTCTGAGGAGTCCACCACCGAGCCATCGGAGGAGGCAACCACGAAGCCTGCGGAGAAGATGACCGATAAGCCCTCCGACAAGGAAGAGTCTGAGGACGGCAAGAAGCAGAGCCCAACCGAGCGCGAGACTCCCGTCAAGCCAGTGAATCCTCCGAAGGATGCCACCCCGAGCGACATGCAGCAGGAGACCATCCTGCAGAAGGAGACCAAGAAGCACTCCAAGTCGTCCAAGGCCTCCAGCTCCAACGACTCTTCTCAGGAGCCGAAGTCCAAGTCCACGCAGGGTCCACGCGTTGCTACCGGCGGAAGCATCGTCGCGGCCTAAGGCGCGTGCCGTTAAGGAATGATCGTGAGCCGTAAGGAATGATCGTGAAAAAACTAGTTGGTGCAGTGGGAGTAGCGTTGCTGCTGACCATGACCACTGCCTGCAGTGACGATAAGCATGACGAGACTGCGGCCGAGGTCACCTACGATAACGCCCCCGAGGGTGAGGTGTACCGTGACCTCAAGGGCAACCCCGTGGACCGCTCGAACGCGGACAATGCTGGTGTGAGCCCTGCAGAGATGAACCAGGTCACCGAAACCGGCGAACGGTTCTCCATACCATCTCTCAAGCTGAGCGTGAAGTTGGGTTCGGTCACCTCCTTCAACGGAGTGATCGAACCGCTCAACTACACGGATGCTTTTGTTGTGTCGGACTACTCGGACGGCTACAGCAACCCCGAGGACGGCTCGGTCACTGTGGTGGCCCACGCCCTGGATCGTGGTGGTTATGCTCCTGGCAATTATGTGTTCGACACTGCCACGCATAAGTCCTTGGTGGAGGACGGTCAGATCATTGCCGTGGGTCCTGGGATTTTCAAGATCACGGAGCAGCGGACGGTGAAGAAGGCTGATATGCCGGGGCAGGCGTCCATTTGGAATAACCAGCCCCGCACCCTTCACTTCATCACCTGCGTGCCGAACAGCGATGAAAACTTCGTCATCACTGCAGAACGCGTCTAAGTTCTAGCGTTTCGCCCCAGAAGTTGTCGCCTTGGTGGAGGTGATGAGCTTCTGGGGTTTCTGCATGCGATAGTGCAGTATTGTTGCTACTTTCGCGGGGGTTTAGCGCGGGGGCTATTTGAGGAACTCTGTGTGCAGAGTCTTGTTGGTTTGATTGTGATTATGATCACGGGCGCCCCCGGCTGGAGAGTTGTTGCGGAGACAAGTCTAACTAAAAGTATAGGTATCCAGGCTTTTAATATTTACTCAGCGATCGGAAACTATGTCGCTTGAGACTCCAGTCAAAAGTGGGGGTAGCTGGAAGTGCTTGCGGGGGATAGGTGACTACAGCTGAGTGTGTTATTAATTTGGCATGAGAATGTTTAAGCGAGGTGCCACGCTCTTCGGCACGATGGCCCTGACTGCAGCGATGGTGACATCGCCTTTGGCGGGTGCTCAGCACGAGCTCCCTTCGGACAACGTACACGGATCCTGGGGCGGGGCAAACGTGGATACAGGTAAGACTGAGGTGGACAATATTGGTGACATCACTGAGGTGAAGTGGCAGGTTCAGTTGTCGAAACTGCTGTCTTCTTCGGACTACAATCAAGTGTCTAATCGTGCTCAGATTCTCATTCCGGACACGGTGGATGTGACGTCTATTCGCTTGACGCACCGTCCGGTGACGACGACTGATGATGAGAACTTTAACGCTAAAAAGTATGAGAGCTCGCTTCCGGCTAAGGAAGTGAGCTACGAGGTGCCTATCATCCCGGTGAGTCCAGAAACTGGCCTTGCCGAGGACTTCACTCCGGACCAGGAGGCGCGGGAAGAATATGGAGTCTCGCCATTCTTCAAGAGTCCTATTGGAGACAAGGATTACAATGATGGTGAGACATTTGCGAATATACAATACGGTGTAACCCCATCGCCGTATCCTGATCAGCCGGGGTGGAACGCCTATCAGGTGGCGCTGGATCACGCCGGCGTCTACACCTTCGAGGTCACGGGTACCACGAAGTCGGTGGGGAAGGATACCTACATTCCTATCCGTGCTGACAGTGCCATGTGGCGTTGCTACCAGGAAGGTGGAAACCCGGTTGGTCCTAATTCCAGTTATGATGACGGCTGCCTGTCCTTGAAGGATTACTCGTGGGCTCGTACCGATGAGTTGCCGCCCGTGACCACCGCCGAGCAGGACGAGGAGACTCGCGCGAAGATCGTTCGCCTGTACGAGGATCAGGGTACGCGCCATGGCCTGACGGGTGTGGGCAAGTGTGCGGTGACCCGGAATACGGAACGTTTTGACACCATCTCTACTGATATTGAGCAGGCGGGCGCAGACAAGATCGGCCAATATACGCGTCAGTTCAACCTTCACGCCAACATCGCCGTGACCTACACCGGCTCGTTGACCGGCCCCGAGGACAACTGCGACCAGGGCTTCTACCACATCACGCTGAGGTCGAAGCCTGCGGAGACTCCGGATGAAACCACCGAGGAAACCACGGAAGTAACTCCAGAAGAGACCACCGCGGAGACCACCGAAGAGCCCACCACGGACAGCGCCACCGAGGAGACCACCACCGAGCCCACCTCGGAAGAGTCCACCACGGAGGACAGCACCGACGAAAGCACGGAGGATCCTGCCGAGGGGTCTACTGAAGGATCCACCGAGGAGGCCACCACCGAGCCCACGGAGGCAACCACCACGGAGCCTACGGAGGAGCCGACTACCGCTCCCACCGAGAAGTCTTCGGAAGAACCAACGTCTAAGCCTTCCGGCAAACCATCGGGCAAGCCGGCCGATAAGGAAGGTTCTGACGACGGTGAGAAGGAAAGCCCTGCCGATCGGGAAACCCCGATTAAGCCGGTCAAGCCTCCTAAGAAGGTGAACCCGAACGAAAAGCAGCCGGAGACCATCTTGCAGAAGGAGACCAAGAAGCACTCCAAGTCTTCTAAGGGATCCTCTCAGGAGTCGAAGTCCTCGAAGGGCCCACGCGTCTCCACCGGCGGAAGGATCGTTGCAGCCTAAGGCGTGCGCGCGTTAAGGAATCACTGTGAAAAAACTACTTGGTGCAGTAGGGGTTACCCTACTGCTGACCATGACCGCCGCCTGCAGCGACGATAAGCACGACGAGACTGCGGCCGAAGTCACCTACGATAACGCCCCCGACGACGGCGTGTACCGCGACCTCAAGGGCAACCCGGTGGATCGCTCGAACGCGGACAATGCCGGTGTGAGCCCTGCAGAGATGAACCAGGTCACCGAAACCGGTGAGCGTTTTGCGATCCCGTCGCTCAAGCTCAATGTGAAGTTGGGATCGGTGACGTCCTTCAATGGAGTGATCGAGCCACTGAACTACACGGATGCTTTTGTTGTGTCGGACTACTCGGACGGCTACAGCAACCCCGAGGACGGTTCGGTCACCGTGGTGGCCCACGCTCTGGATCGCGGCGGCTATGCCCCAGGAAACTATGTGTTCAATACCGAGACACATAAGTCCTTAGTGGAGGACGGCCAAATCATCGCCGCGGGTCCAGGGATCTTCAAGATCACGGAGCAACGGACGGTGAAGAAGGCTGATATGCCGGGGCAGGCGTCCATTTGGAATAACCAGCCCCGCACGCTGCACTTCATCACCTGCGTGCCGAACAGCGATGAAAACTTCGTGATCACCGCTGAACGCGTGTAACCCGCACCGTGTGTAACGAGTAACGCGTTTAACCGGCCGGGTAGTGCATGGACACGCCCGGCCCCAGCGGAATACCCAGCAGGTACCACACCACGAAGAACACAAACCAGCCCACCAGCATCGCAATAGAATACGGCAGGGCCAAGGACATCAATGTTCCCACGCCGGCGCGCTTGTAGTAGCGCTGCAAGAACGTTAACGCCAGCGCAAAATACGGAGACATCGGCGTGATGATATTCGTTGGCGAATCACCAATACGGAACAACATCTGCGCCACCTCCGGGCTGATATTTACATACATCAGCATCGGCACAACCACCGGCGCCATCAGCGCCCACTGCGCAGAACCGGACGTAATAAACAGGTTCAGCAGCGCAACCATCAGCACCAAACCGGCGAACATCACCAGCGGCGGCAAGTTCCAGGCCTGCAGCAATTCAGAGCCCTTAATGGCCGTCCACACGCCCAAATTGGACCAATCGAACCACGCCAAAAACTGCGCCACCATAAAGAACAGCACAATCATTGGCAGCAGCGACTGCAACCCCTTGGCCATAAAGTCTGGCACATCACCGGCGGATGTAATGGTGCCCACCTTCAGGCCGTACACAGCACCCACCACGAAGAATCCCAGCGCAATCGGTACCGCAATAGCCTGAATCAGGGGAGACTCCATAAACTCCCCATCGGGACCTGCGAATGGAGAACCCGGTACGAAAATCAGCGCGAAGAACACCGCCAAAAAGACCAGCAGCGCCACGCCAGCCCACGCCAAACCGCGAGCCTCAATGGGCTTGAGGGACAGCTCCTCCTCGTCCTCAGAGAAGTCGTAATCCTCATCCGAAAAGGACAAGGAAGACGTATCAAGATCGTCGTGATCCACCAGCTCACGCGCCTTACGCACAATGAAAAGCTCCGTCACCGCCGTGATAATCAGCGACAGCACAACCGCGGACGGCACCACGAAGAAAATATTCGCCAGCGCATTCACCGTGTAGTCCGGATCCACAATGTGCGCCGCCTTCGTGGAAATACCGGCCAGCAGCAAATCCGTGATATTCAGAATCAGCGATGCATTAAATCCAGCCGAACTCGCCGCGAACGCCACCATCGCGCCCACAATCGGGGAACGCCCCACCGCGTGAAACGCCATCGCGCCCAGCGGAATCAAAATGACATAAATCGCATCCGACGCCACACTTCCCGTCACACCAGCCAACGCCAGAACAAACGTCAGCATCTTCGGGGACACGCGCGCGACCATCGCACGGACTAGCGCAGAGAGCAGCCCTGTCTGCTCCGCGACTGCCACGCCCAGCATCACGGCCAGGATCACGCCCAACGGCGGGAAGTTGATGAAGTTATTCACCGCTTCCGTGACCATCTTGGATAGGCCCTCGCTGGTGAGGAGGTTCGTCACCTCAATGGGATCTCCGGACTCGGGATCTGTGGCGGACATCCCCACCGAGGAGCCGATCCACGAGGCGACGGCAACAATGCCGGCAAGAAAGACGAACAGCCAAAAAGGATTCGGCAGCTTATTGCCGATCTTTTCAATGGTGCCCAAGAAGCCGCCTGGAGCCTCAGGCGGCTTCTTCTGGTCGTGATCCTTGGCGTCGGTTTTCTCAGCGTTAGATTTTTTGGAAGCGGTGGATGAAGACATGGTTGCTTGCTCGCTCACTCTCAACGTCACAATGTGATGGCAACCACCCTACCTGCTGAGAGCTACATGCGTGAGAAAACGTCCACCGTCTTCCGGATCCCATCAGCCAACTCCACCTTCGGTGACCAGCCCAAAACGCGCCGAGCCTTCGAGTTATCCAACACAGAACGGGGCACGTCACCCAAACGCGCCGGCGCATACACCGGGGAATCCTCCGCCCCGGCGGCAGCGGCCACCAAGGAGTGCAGCGTCCGGTCGGACGTCTCCACACCCGTGCCGATGTTGAAGCGCTGGCCATTGGACTCCTGGCGCAGCTCCGCCAGCTCCGCGCCCGTCACGGCGCACGCCAGACCCGGCAGATCCTCTGCGTCGAAGGCCGCGGCAGCCAAAAAAGCCTCCACTACGTCGCCCACATACACGTAATCGCGCGTATTATTCCCCGCACCAAACACAGTGGTGGGCGTGCCCGCCAGCAGATTCTGGGTGAAAATAGCCACCACGCCGGCCTCGCCATGAGGATCCTGGCGCGGACCATACACATTCGCCGGCGCGATAAACGCACACTCCAAGCCGTAGAGCTTGCGGAAGGTATTCAAATAAATCTCACCCGCGAACTTGGACGCGGCATACGGGGAATCCGGCTGAGGAACAGTCTCTTCCGAAACAGGCAGCGCCGCCTCCCGGCCATAAATGGCCCCACCGGAGGACGTATGCACCACTCTGCGCACGCCAGTCTGGCGCGCCGCATCCGCGAGGCGAATGGTTGAGAGAATGTTGAGCTCGGCGTCGACTATAGGATCAGCCACGGAACGGCGGACATCGATCTGCGCGGCCAAATGAAACACAACATCCGGTGTTACTTCGGCAAAAAGCTCCGTGAAATCAATATCGGCAATGTCTGCTTCCACCAAACGGGCAGCGGAGTTCACATTCGCCGGGCGGCCATGGCACAAATTATCCACCACAGTCACGCAGGCGCCGGCCTCCACCAAGGCATCCACCAAATGGGAACCAATAAAGCCCGCCCCACCGGTCACAACAACGTTTACAGACATCGCCACACCTTCACGCTATTGCTTGTAACTCGACAGGAAATTACCCAGACGCTCAATGGCATCCGACAAATCACGAGCCCACGGCAACGTCACAATGCGGAAATGATCCGGCTCCGGCCAGTTGAAACCAGTGCCCTGAACCATATGAATCTTCTCCGCGCGCAAAAGATCAAACATGAACTTCTCATCATCATGAATCTCATGCACATTCGGATCCAGCTTCGGGAACGCATACAGCGCACCCATCGGCTTGACGCAGCTCACGCCCGGAATCTCATTCAACTTCTCGTACGCCACATTGCGCTGCTCCAGCAGGCGGCCACCCGGAAGGACCAAATCGTTAATGGACTGGCGCCCCGAAATCGCCACCTGAATGGCATGCTGCGCCGGAACATTCGGGCACAAACGCGTGCCAGCCAGCACAGACAAGCCCTCAATAAAGCCCTTCGCGTGAGACTTCGGGCCGGTCAGCACCATCCAGCCCGCGCGATAACCGGCCACGCGGTACGCCTTCGACAAACCGTTATACGTAATGCACAGCAAATCAGGGCACAAGGACGCAATGGAAATGTGCTGGGCATCGTCGTACAAAATCTTGTCGTAAATCTCATCGGCAAGAATCAGCAGGGAATGCTTGCGGGCAACGTCCACAATCTTCTGCAGAATCTCCCGGGAGTACACAGCACCCGTCGGGTTATTCGGGTTGATCACCACAATGGCCTTAGTGCGCGGGGTGATCTTCGCTTCAATATCCTCGATGGACGGGGTCCAGCCGTTATCCTCATCGCACAGGTAATGCACCGGAGTACCGCCAGACAGGGACGTCGCAGCCGTCCACAGCGGGTAATCCGGCGAGGGGATCAGCACCTCATCGCCATCATTGACCAACGCCTGCATCGTCATGGTAATCAGCTCGGACACGCCATTGCCCAAGAACACATCCTCCACGTCAAAGCGCGGAAAATCAGGGATGACCTCGTACCGAGCAAAAATGGCGCGGCGGGCACTGATGATTCCCTTGGAGGTGGAGTAGCCCTGCGCATAGGGCAGCGCCGCAATCATGTCACGCATGATCACATCAGGAGCCTCGAAACCGAACACGGCAGGGTTACCCGTGTTGAGCTTCAGGATGCGGTGACCATCTGCCTCCATCCGCTCGGCCTCGGCGTTCACCGGGCCGCGGATTTCGTACAAGACGTTTTGCAGTTTGGTGGACTGATCCAGCGGCCGAAGGTCGCTGGGGCGAATTGGCTTACTCATTCTGTACATTCTGCCACGTTTAGACCCACATACGGGAGAGGTGGCGAAGTATTTTTTCGCAGAGCTTATTAGTTAGCAGCCCCAGGGTTCGCAGGCTGCCCTGCGCCTCCCGCGTTCCCGGAGTTTCCGGTGGCCCCGCCCAGGTTCGAGTTACCCGCGCCGGCACCTCCGCCGTTGCCCGCACTTGCACCGCCGCCATTACCCGCGCCGTTGCCTGTGCCTGCACCGCCGCCAGGGCTCACATTCCCGGAGTTGCCCGCGCCGTTGCCGGCACCGCCACCAGCGCCACCGTTTCCGGCAGCGCCACCCGTGCCGGCGCCGCCGTTACCTTGGCCGCCGCCATTCGGGGCAGGGCGATTTCCCTGCTGAGGGGGCCTGGGAGCCGACGGGTTATCATTCGCCGCCGCGCCGCTCGAGTTCTGCGATGGCGACGGCTCCTGATTATCCTGCCCAGAGCCGGTCCCACCCCAGCCAGACGTTCCAGAGCCATAGCCGTAACCGGATCCATCGCCGTAGCCATAGCCGGAGCCGTACCCCGAGCCGCTGCTCTTCTTGGAGCTCTTTGACGTCTTGGACGCATCCGGCGTGGCCGAGTGGTACTTATTCACGGTGGTCGCGGGCGGGTGCGTGACCGAGAGCTGCTGATTCACCCCACCCACAGAGTCCGTGTTGTTGGTGTTGCGCATCATCAGATAGCCGCCAAAGCCTGCCAGGAAAATGCAGACCAAACCGGCTGCCAGGATGATGATCCAGGCAGCTGGGCGCTTCTTTTTCGTATCTTCCCCCTGTGGGACCGCGTCAGTTGAAGTCTCGGAGGAAACGGGTTGGTCGGCAGTCATAATAGCTTAAAGTGTACTCGCTTTGAGGCGTGGGAACGAAGAATGTGACGGGGTTCGGTGGAAACACTTGGTTGGCCGCGCTGGCGGCCGTTGTGCGCCCTCGTCGCGCCCTACACCGGCGATTGCCACAGCGGGTGCAACGCCACCATCTTCACCGCATCTAGCGTGGCGTGAGGGTGCGCGGGGTGCGCCTTTAAGATGCGTTCGCTGGCGTTGCGATTCAGCCACTGCGCCAGCCGCCGTGTGCGCTCCGGGTCCGCGGAAAAAGTCTCCCCGGCCAGCACCACCTCGTCCGGATCGGTGACCTGAGCTGCGATATCAATGAGTTTGCCCAGCAGGTCCGTGCGCTCATCCAGCAGCTCCGCCACCTCCGCGTTCGTCCGCGCCGCGTGCACCAGCTCCTCCAGCGACGCCGCCGGGTGCCCCATCTCCGCCGCCACATCCAGCAGCCGCCCCACGCTCAGCGGGTCCTGCCTGCCGCTGGTGCTGGTCTGTTCTCCCTGATTGTTATCCGACGCCGAAGCGTCACTCACCGCCAGCCTCGACTGAGCCAACAGTGCGGAGATGAGCGCGGATTGGTGGCCCACTCGGGGTCTGTGGATTCCGCCGTGGATGATCCAGGAGTAGCTCAGCACTTCGCGGGAGTACACGTAGAGGATGGAGGAGGATTGTGTGGGGGAGACCGTGGGGTCCCGGAAGGCCAGCTCCATTCCGGCCAGCGCGCTCACGCCGGTGCCGAGGCTGATCGGCAGGGTGTGGTCTAAAGGTAGGGCGGAGGGGAGGTCGTGGAGGGCGCGCTGCACCTCGGTGGGCAGGTGGATGCCATCCCAGGCCGGGATGGGGGACTCCAGTACGCCGTTGGCGAGGACGTCCGTGGAGAAGGCAAGCCCGATGCTGCGCAGCTGTGCCTGCCGCGCTGGTCCTGCCGCTGTTCGCTCTGCCGCGCCTGTCCCCGCTGCAGCCTGCGCCTCCGCTCCCGCCGGTGCCGCATGCCCGAGATGCCCCTTCACCAGGTGCGATAAACGCCCGAGGACGAAGGGAAGCGCTTCGTGGGGAGGCGTGGCGTCGAGAAAAAGGGGAAAAGAATCGTGAGCCAGCGTGCGTCCGGCGATGTCCGTGAGTACCAGCTGCGTCCGGCGCAGGCCGATGTGCGCGCCGGTGGCGAGGTGCGTGCGGCCGTCGACGGTGAGGGAGGAGCTGGGGCGGCCGGTGGAGTTCGTGGCGGTGGTGGTGGCGCTCAGGATGCCTTCGTCTGTGAGGCGCGTGACCAGGCGGTGGATCGTGGGTTGGGATAGGTGTAGCGAGCGTTGCAGTTCGGTGCGGGTGATCCCGGGGTGTGCCCGTACTTGTTGCAGGCACAGTCCGGCGGCGTCTGTGGGCAGCGCAAAGTGGACGGTGTTGATGCTGGGGGCCGGGCGTGAGCTCATGTGTGTCACTCTACCAAGTGTCTAGACCGCTCTGTCTAGAAACCAGGCGATTCTAGCGCACCGTCACCCGATCTGGGTTCCATGTCTGGAAAATAATTGTGCACGAATTAAACCATTGCCGGTTTTCTAGACAGAATGGTCTACTCTGTGTCATGACTTTGATTGATTCCTACGCCCCAGCACGAAACACCACCCGCGGCCTCGAGCGAATCTCCGCACACACCTGGGACTTCACCCCGGCGCCACGCACCGGCACCCAGCCGGTTGACACCACGGACACCAAAGCCCTCCGCCGAGCCTTCGCGAACGTCCCCACGCCGCTGGCCACCGCCGCAGCCCTCGTCGACGGCCGTCCCGTCGGCATGGTCCTGGGCTCCTTCGTGGTCCACAGCCTGGAGCCAGCCCTCGTCAGCGTAAGTATCCAAACCACCTCCGGCACCTGGCCGCAGCTGCGCAACGCCGGCCGCATCGGGCTGAGCGTCCTGTCCGAAAACAACCGCCACGTCATCAACAACTTCTACCGCCCCGCCCACGAGCGCTTCGACTCCCTCGACTACGTCACCCACGGCGAGGCCATCCTCTTCCCCGACGCCGCCCTGCACATCACCGCCGACGTCGCCGAAGAAGTGACGGTGGGCGACCACGTCATGGCGGTGTTGCGCGTCCACGACATCCACCACGCTGCCGAGGAACAGCTCGACAAGCCACGGCCTCTGGTGTTCCACCAGTCGGAAGTGACTACGGCTCGTTAAGGCTGCTGGCGCACGACCCCACGTATACACGCAGAAAACCTACATAGAGAAAAAGGAACAAACGCACAATGTCTACCTCCCGTACCGCAGACCACCTGAACTTCGCCTACTGGGTCCCCAACGTCTCCGGAGGTCTCGTCACCTCCACCGTGGACCAGCGCACCGACTGGGGTATCGACTACAACCGCACCCTGGCACAGCACGCCGAGCAAGTCGGCTTTGAATACGCCCTCACGCAGGTCCGATACCTCGGCAGTTACTCCGCGGAATACCAACACGAATCCGTGAGCTTCTCCCTCGCCCTGCTGGAAGCCACCGAGAAGCTGAACGTCATCGCCGCAGTGCACCCAGGGCTCTGGCAGCCAGGAGTTCTGGCGAACCTGGGCTCCACCGCAAGCGAACTGTACGACGGGCGCCTGGCCTTCAACATTGTCTCCGGCTGGCTGCGCGACGAGTTCCACGCCCTCGGTGAACCATGGCTGGACCACGACGAACGCTACCGTCGTTCCGCCGAGTTCCTGCAGGTCCTGCGCAACATCTGGACCACCAGCCCCACCGAGTTTGCGGGTGACTTCTACCGCATTCGCAACTACACCCTAAAGCCTCAGCCCAAGAAGGTCCCACAGCTCTTCCAAGGAGGCTCCTCCACCGCCGCCCGCTTCAACGGCGGCAACTACGCCGACTGGTACTTCACCAACGGCGGCAGCATCGAAGACCTCGAAGAGCAGATCGCCGAGGTGCGCCAGCACGCCGACGCCGCAGGCCGCGAGGTGAAGATCGGCGTGAACGCCTTCGTCATCCTGGACGACAGTCAAGAAAAAGCCGAAGAACGCCTGCGTGAGATCGTCATCAACGCAGACACCAAGGCCGTCAAGAGCTTCAAGAAGGCCGTCCACCACGCCGGCGCCGTCACCAACGACCAGAAGGGAATGTGGACCAACTCCAGCCTGGAAGACCTCGTCCAATACAACGACGGCTTCAAGACTGGACTGATCGGAACCCGCGACCACATCAACGCCCAGATCGAAAAGCTGCGCTCCATCGGCGTGGACCTGGTGCTCTGTGGATTCCTGCACGTGGACGAAGAAGTCCAAGAGTTCGGAGAGAAGATCATCACTCCGCTGCGCGAGCAGGAGGCGAACGGCACTGCTGCGGACGGCAGCGCCCAAGGTGCTGCCGCGGAAGGAGCCAACGCGGACGCCAGCGCCGAGTCCACCCCGACGCTCAGCCATGTCTAACTCAACCATGTCTAACGCCGCAGAGCCTCAACTCATCGACCGCATCCTGGCCGCCGTGGACGACGTCCTCGACAACGCACGCGAAGACTTCCACGCCATCAACCGGCTGGGAGAGGGCAATGAGGGACGAGAGGTGGGCGTCGTAGAAAAAACGTTGCAGCAGCTCCGCACCACCCACGCATTCGGCCTCACCGCAACGGCCGAAGCGCGCGGCGAGCACCCCGCGGCCGGGCTTCGCGCGGCCATCGAGACCACGCGGCGCCTCGCGCGGATCGACGGGTCGCTGGCGCAAATCCCGCAATCTCACTTCGTCTTCAGTCGCTATGTTGGCGCTGCACAACGCAACAACGAGGCTGCGGGCGGGTATGAACGGGAGGTGCTGGACGGCACGGCGCTCGTCGCCAACGCGCAAGTGGACCGCGACCCCGTGCGCGCGGAGACTGGTGTGGACGGGCGGACGCGGCTCAACGGGCACAAGATTTTCTGCACGGGGTCGCCCTACGCAGACATCCTGGCCATCGTCATAGGCGGCAAGGACGTGGTGTTTGTGCCCGCCGACGCGGAAGGCATCAGCATCGACGACGACTGGCACGCGACCGGGCAAGAGTTTACCGGCAGCGGGAGCGTGCGGCTTGAAGACGTGGACGTGACGGGGCTGGCGGTGCAGGCGCTGAGTGTTGGTGGTGGTGGCGAAGCTAGCGGTGGCGGTGCTGGCGGTGCTGGCGGTGCTGGCGGTGCTGGCGGTGCTGATGCTGGCGATGCTGGCGTGGCGGATGACGGAGTCATCCATCACGGAGCATTCGCGCAAGCACTCCACGCCGGCATTGACCTGGGGCTTTTTGAAGGCGCCGTCGAGATAGCGCATGAGCTCGCGCGGCTTCCGCGCGACGCCGAACAGCTGCCGGAGAGCCAGGCGACATTGCTGGGCGAGATCGACGTGAGCCTGTTTACAGCCCAAGCTGCGTACGGCGCGCTGCTCGACAGTCTGGGGCGGCCCGCGGAAGATAGCCAGGAGGTGGCGCTAAGCGTCACGCGCGCGAAGCTGGCGATTCAGGACGCGGCGCTGGCGAGTGTGTCCAAGCTGTTTGAGGTGGCGGGGTCGGCTGGGTACACCGCCACGCGTGCCCTCGACCGGCACTGGCGAGACCTTCGCGTGCACACGCTTCACGACAAGCGGCAGAATAAGCTGCGGCTACTCGGGGAGCATGTGGGTGCCGAGGTGGCGTTGCCGCTGGATGGGAAGCTCGGCGGGTAAAGCGTGTTGATTGGCTCGGCGGGTGAAGCTCGGCGAGTGGTGGCTGCTGGCAGTGCGGGTGAGAAGCTGCGTTGCTGCTGCCGGTTCGCCGGATGAGTGGCTGGTGGTGGGATGTTTACACTGGACCGTGTGAATTCTTCAGAACCAGCACCTGCCGGCGAGCCTATTGATTTCAGTGCGCCTGCTGATCGTGTAGCGCCACTCCTGCTTGGAGGTATCCTGCGCTACGGCGGCGTGGGCTTGAGAATCACTGAAGTCGAGGCTTACCTGGGGGAAAGCGACGCGGCCTCGCACGCCTACAAGGGGCCGACTCCACGATGCGCCACGATGTTCGGTCCGCCGGCGCGGCTGTACGTGTACGCGAGCTATGGGATCCACCGTGCCGGGAACTTAGTGTGCCAGCCGGATGGCGTGGCTGGGGGAGTGTTGCTCCGAGGTGGGGAAGTGATGGAAGGGCACGACGTGGTGCGTGAGAGGCGTGGGCCTCAGGTTTCTGAGGTTGCGCTTGCGCGTGGACCAGGGAATCTTGGCAAAGCGATGGGCTTTGATCTGGAGTTGAATGGCGCTGAGGTGCGTCAGGGGGTTCCAGGTGAAGTGGGGGAGTCTGCTGTGGGGGACTCAGATGTGGAGCCGTCAGTGGTAGGGGATTCGGTCCTGTACTTTCAGCGAGCTGCTGAGCCTGTGGATTATGTTGTGGGGCCCAGGATCGGTATCACGAAGAACGCGGATGCCGCGTTGAGGTTTTGGATTCCGGGGGATCAGACGGTCAGCAGCCCCAGAGGTAGGCGTAGATCCGGCCTTCAGGGATAGGCAGATGCCTAGAATCTTGCTCGAATCTCATCTAATAAGCGGAGGGGGTGTCTTAGAACGTCGACTCGATGTGTGGCGAAAAACTAAAGCCGCAGGTAGAAAAAGTTGCAGAATTTTTGCGATGAATCGAGTCGACGTTCTAAGACACTCTCCGAGATAGACGTTGGCGATAGAGAAGTAGAAGGCCCTCGCTCCGATGCGGAGCGAGGGCCTTCAGCGTGGTGCGGGCTTACTCAGCGGGAGTTGCTGGGGTGCCCGGTGCGCCTGGGATCAGGCGAGTCAGCTTGGAGATGTCTCCGGTAGGTGCTGCTGCCTGGGTTGGCTCAGCGTCAGCTGGTGCAGTGTTGGATTCTGCGGACTCTTCCGCAGGGGCTTCTGCAGGCTGTGCCTCAGCTGGCTGCTGATCCTGGGACTCTTCCTTCTCAGAGGAGCCCGCAGCGGTAGCAGCGGCGGCGCCGGCTGCTGCGGCACCGGCAGCTGGAGCAGCCGGTGCGCCTGGTGCACCCGGAGCGCTTGGAGCTGCAGGAGCGCCCGCGGCCGGTGCTGCAGGGGCAGCTGGCGCCGAAGCTTCAGACTGTGCTTCAGAAGACGCGGTGTCCTCAGCGTCTGCGGCCTGAGGCTCTGCTTCTGCGGGAGCTTCAGCAGCCGGAGCTGGGGCAGCGGCTGGAGCCGAAGGTGCAGCCGGTGCGCCTGGAGCGCCAGGTGCAGTAGCGGTCAACTTGATTGGTCCGCCGTCTGCAGGAGCGGATGCCTCTGGCTGTGCTGGTGCAGACTGTGCTGGCTCAGCAGGGGCTGCTGGCTTCTGCTCGTCGGTGTCCTGCTTAGCTGCTGGAGCCGCAGGTGCAGCTGGGGCACCCGGAGCGGATGGAGCACCTGGGGCAGCCGGTGCACCTGGAGCACCTGGGGCAGCCGGTGCACCTGGAGCAGCTGGTGCTCCCGGAGCGGCCGGTGCGCCAGCGGATGGAGCTGCTGGCTTCTGCTCGTCAGCGTCCTGCTTAGCTGCTGGAGCCGCAGGTGCAGCTGGGGCACCCGGAGCGGCTGGTGCACCTGGGGCAGCCGGAGCTCCCGGAGCCGATGGAGCGGCTGGCGCGCCAGCACTTGGTGCGGATGGAGCTGCTGGAGCACCTGGAGCCGACGGAGCACCTGGGGCTGCTGGAGCAGCAGGAGCGCCGGCAGAAGGTGCGGACGGAGCAGCAGGGGCACCTGGAGCCGATGGAGCACCTGGGGCTGCTGGAGCAGCAGGAGCGCCGGCAGAAGGTGCGGACGGGGCAGCAGGGGCGCCTGGTGCAGATGGTGCTGCAGGAGCGCCTGCGCTTGGTGCGGACGGAGCTGCTGGAGCACCACCGGCAGGCGCTGCAGGAGCGCCCGCGCTTGGTGCAGAAGGAGCACTTGGAGCAGCAGGTGCGCCGCCGGCAGGTGCGGAAGGAGCAGCCGGTGCAGATGGTGCACCTGCAGCAGGAGCGCCCGGAGCAGCGGCAGCGCCAGCAGCACCTGCTGCAGCACCAGCGCCGCCAGCGGCAGCAGCCTTCTTCTTCGCAGCCTCTTCAGCCTTGCGCTTCTTCTCTTCCTCAGCGCGGCGCTTGGCTTCTTCCTCAGCCTTGCGCTCAGCTTCCTCACGGGCAAGCTTCTCTTCGTCTACCCAACCACGCTCAGGAGCAACCAGGAACTCGCGCTCCTTTGGCTCTGGCAATTCGCCATCCACCAGAATGGACTCGCGGAACATCTGGGCAATGTCCAGAACCTGGGTGCGGTCCTTCTTGTCCTCGATGTCAGCCTGACGGTTGTTCACACCGTCGGTCATCATGGTCTTACAGAATGGGCAGCCCACGGCGATGGCTTCGGCACCGGTGCCCAAAGCCTCGTCGGTACGGTTCAGGTTGATGCGCTCACCGAGGTGCTCTTCCATCCACATGCGGGCACCACCAGCACCACAGCAGAAGCCGGTGTTGCGGTTACGGTCCATCTCCACCAGGTTCGCGCCGGATGCGCCGATCAGCTCACGTGGAGCTTCGAAGACCTTGTTGTGGCGACCCAGGAAGCAAGGATCGTGGTAGGTGACGGAGCGGCCAGCAGATGGCTCGTTGACTGGGGTCAGACGGCCTTCGCGGATCAGCTTGTTCAGCAGCTGAGTGTGGTGGACGACGTCGTAGTGTCCGCCCATCTCTGGGTACTCGTTACGCAGGGTGTTGAAGCAGTGCGCACAGGTCACAACGATCTTGCGCTGCTTCGGTGGAACACCTTCAAAGGCGTTGTCCAGGATCTCGATGTTCTGCTCGGCGAGCATCTGGAACAGGAACTCGTTACCGGCACGACGTGCGGAGTCACCGGTACAACCTTCGCCCTCACCCAGGACGGCGAACTTCACACCTGCGGTGTACAGCAGGTCAGCGACAGCGCGGGTGGTCTTGGCAGCGTTGTCGTCGTACACGCCGGCACAACCAACCCAGAACAGGTACTCGGTGTCATCGAAGTCTTCGATGTCAACGCCCACGACAGGGATGTCGATGCCGTCGGCCTTAGCCTTTTCGATCCACTCGGAACGCTTGTTGTTGTTCTGGCCCCAAGGGTTGCCCTTGGTCTCCATGTTCTTGAACAGGCCACCCAGCTCGGTTGGGAAGTCAGACTCCACCAGAACCTGGTAACGACGCATGTCCACGATGTGGTCGATGTGCTCGATGTCCACAGGGCACTGCTCCACGCAGGCACCACAGTTGGTGCAGGACCACAGGATGTCTGGGTCGATCACGCCCATTTCACCTTCGCCAACCAGCTGCAGCAGTGGCAGGTCAGCGTGTGCCTCGACGGATGGGTCGTTCAAGTCGACCTCGCCGGTAGCGCCAGCGGCCTGCAGGTAAGGAGCGGACTCGATGGCGTTGTCACGCAGTGCAGTGATCAGCAGCTTCGGGGACAGTGGCTTGGCAGTGTTCCACGCAGGGCACTGCTCCTGGCAACGTCCACACTCCGTACAGGAGGTGAAGTCCATCCAGCCCTTCCAGGTGAAGTCGTCGATGCGGCCAACGCCGATCTTGTCTTCATCTGGGTCAGCGTTTTCCATGGTCAGGATGCGTCCGCCGGAGGTCATTGGCTTTGCAGCACCCAGGGCGTTCTTGCCGTCGGAGTTGCGCTTCAGGAAGATGTTGAAGAACGCCATGAAGCGGTGCCATGCCACACCCCACTTGATGTTCTGGCCGACGATGAACAGCCAGATCATTCCGGACAGCAGCTTGATCAGCGCGAAGATGGACACCAGCAGAGCAGACTCTGGCAGCAGCTTCGCAACCTGCATGGTGAAGAAGTCGGTAGCGAGGTGACCGCCGTGGTAGCTTTCGAACGTGGCGATCTTGGAGGCCTTCACCAGGATCATGCCCAGACCCTCGATCAGCACAACGGCTTCCACGAAGTAGGCAGCGGCGGCGTTGGAGCCGTAGAAGCGGGCCTTCTTGTCCTTGTTGCCAATGGACTGGCGAACGATGATCAGCGCCACGATACCGAGGACGGTACCGATACCCAGCAGCTCATCGACGAAGTGGTAGATGGCCCAATCGCCGAAGATAGGCCAGCCGCCTTCAGGGTTGAAGATCTGGATGTAGGCCTCGAACCACACCATGGATCCGAGGAGGAAGCCCACCATGACGAACCAGTGGGCGAACGCCACGCCTGGTTTCTTGGCCATTTTGGTGTGACCAAGGACTTCCTTGATCAGGTTCATCAATCGTCCAGCTGGGTTGTCGAGACGGCTGAGTGCCGGCTGACCCAGGCGGATCGTCTTGTAGATCTGTGCTGCGCCACGGATGAAGAAGATCCAGGCGGGGAGGGAAAGCAGCGCACCGATGATGCCCAGTGGGACGGTGATGCCCCACGGGATGTCATTGCTAGTGAGCTGGCCTGCTGCGTGCAGGTACATAGGGTTGCTCCTCGCTAGTCCAGTTTTAAATTCATATATATATGAACAAATTACTTTACGACCGCACTTTAGCAGGGGTGACGACCCTTTTTGTAGTTATGGAAAAGTTCACTGACCTGCACTAACCCCCTTTAATACACAACAAAAGTGTTGCGAAAATGACCACCTGCGCGGTGAGCTACTACATTCCGCCATTAAAATCCGTGATGAAGATCACAATCTGTCAATAATTTCCACAATCGACCGCCGTGCCGCCTTGCCTTCTGGAGTGTTTCCGAGATGGAACATATGGAGCGCACCGGTAACTTCATGCAGTTCAGCGCCAGTTTTTTGGGCAAGGGCTCGGGCATCCGGGAGGCTGATGTCGGCGTCGCCACACCAGATGTGTACTTCGGTGCCACTCAAAGCTTCTTGCAGGGTGGAGTTACCCACAAAAAGGGGTGACACGGCGGGGTGCTCAGAACTGAGATCATGAGTGCCCGACGGGGAAGAGATGCGCGACCAGAGTGCGCCTTGGCGTCGGAGGGTAAGAGGATCGAGCAACGGGTCACGATCCGCAACGTCGGCAAGTGCGGGATTGGACAGGGCGATATCGACCCACGGTGCGTTCAGGAGCAGCGAGCGCGGGGTTGGAAGCGGCGCCAGAGTGTTGGCGGGCGGCAGGTTCAGCTGCTCGCGCTCATCGGCGGTCCAGTAGGGGCTCGTGAGTGCAGCCAAGGCCAGGCCACCACCGGCAGAATCGCCGATGACATGCACATTCTCCGCGCCGTGATCCCGGATCAGCTGCGTGTAGGACTCAAGGATCAGCGGCACGCCGTGCTGGACCGAATGCTGCGGGATCAGGCCGTAGAGCGGACTGTCCACCCGGTAGCCCGCGTTCGCGAGAGTGGCGATGAAGTCCCAATTGCGCTTCTTGATCGGCTGGGCGAAGCCGCCGGGGAGGACGTAGAGGATGGCTTGGCGGGCGGCATCGGCAGGGGCGAGTTCGTTGAAGGCCTCCGACTCCGCGCCGTGATCGCCGCCGAACTTCATGGGTGCGACGGAATAGATGTCGAAGTTTGAGTCGGCGACTGTCAGGGTGCGAGTGGAGACCGCGAAATGCTGGCGGAGGGAGTGTGGGGGCTCGTCAGGTTGCGGCGCGATCAGGGCCTCAGCGTTCGCGGCAGGGCTAGCTGACGATGCAGATGACCGAGAAGATGCCCGCCGACGTGCCTTAAAAGCTTCCCAACGCATAGCAATACTCATGCGTTCACAATAGCGCCTGGGGCCTACATGGCTCACGAATTGCTTGCGCGTGACTCAAGCGTTGCTCATGTGTGACTCAAGTTTGTTCACGTGTGGTGCAAGCGTGCGTGGCAAGGATTGCGGCAGTGGCCAGTCGAAAAACGGCCTTCCTACCTGCATGTTCGATTTTTTTCGGACTGGCGGGAATAAGTGTGTGCGGCTCACGGTTATGCTTGATGTCACGAAGTTGAGTCAGAATCACTCAATCCCGCTTGACGTCTCGAGAAAAATGAGCACAATGGAGCGCATGGGTTGAGTGAGTAACACTCAATAATGAACTTCCACAGGAAACCAAAGGAAAAGGAGAACACATCATGGGACGCGCAGTAGGAATCGACCTCGGAACCACGAATTCCGCAGTTGCAGTGCTGCAGGGTGGCGAGGCTGAAGTTATCGCCAACTCCGAAGGTGCACGCACCACCCCATCCGTCGTTGCTTTCACCAAGGGCGGCGAGGTCCTGGTCGGCCAGTCTGCCAAGAACCAGGCAGTCACCAACGTCGACCGCACGATCCGTTCCGTCAAGCGTCACATCGGCACCGACTGGACTAAGAATGTTGACGACAAGGACTACACCCCACAGGAAATCTCCGCTCGCACGCTGATGAAGCTGAAGCGCGACGCTGAATCCTACCTGGGCGAGGACGTCACGGATGCGGTCATCACCGTTCCTGCATACTTTAACGACGCCCAGCGTCAGGCCACGAAGGACGCAGGCCAAATTGCCGGCCTGAATGTTCTGCGTATCGTGAACGAGCCAACCGCAGCGGCGCTGGCCTACGGCCTGGAGAAGGGTGAGCAGGAGCAGACCATCCTGGTCTTCGACCTCGGTGGTGGTACCTTCGACGTCTCCCTGCTGGAGATCGGCGACGGCGTGGTTGAGGTTCGCGCCACCGCCGGTGACAATGAGCTGGGTGGTGACGACTGGGATCAGCGCATCGTGGACTGGCTGGTGAACAAGTTCAAGTCCGCTCACGGCGTGGATCTGTCCAAGGACAAGATGGCTGTTCAGCGTCTGCGTGAGGCTGCGGAGAAGGCGAAGATTGAGCTGTCTTCCTCCCAGCAGGCCTCCATCAACCTGCCGTACATCACGGTGGATGAGGACAAGAACCCTCTGTTCCTGGACGAGACCCTGACTCGCACCGAGTTCCAGAAGATCACCCAGGATCTGTTGGATCGCACCAAGGCACCGTTCGAGGCTGTGCTGAAGGACGCGGAGATCGGTGTGAAGGACATCGACCACGTGGTTCTGGTGGGTGGTTCCACCCGCATGACCGCTGTGAGCGAGCTGGTGAAGGAGCTGACCGGCGGCAAGGAGCCTAACAAGGGCGTGAACCCAGACGAGGTTGTTGCTGTGGGTGCTGCTCTGCAGGCCGGTGTGCTGCGCGGCGAGGTGAAGGACGTGCTGCTGCTGGACGTGACCCCACTGTCCCTGGGTATTGAGACCAAGGGTGGCGTGATGACCAAGCTGATCGAGCGCAACACCACCATCCCAACGAAGCGTTCCGAGACCTTCACCACGGCTGAGGACAACCAGCCTTCCGTGCAGATCCAGGTCTTCCAGGGTGAGCGTGAGATGGCTGCTCACAACAAGCTGCTGGGCTCCTTCGAGCTGGGTGGCATTGCGCCAGCTCCACGCGGTGTGCCTCAGATCGAGGTGACCTTCGACATCGACGCCAACGGCATCGTGTCTGTCTCCGCGAAGGACAAGGGCACTGGCCAGGAGAACACCATCACCATCCAGGATGGTTCCGGCTTGTCCCAGGAGGAGATCGACCGCATGGTGAAGGACGCCGAGGCTCACGCTGAGGAGGACAAGAAGCGCCGCGAGGAGCAGGAGGTCCGCAACTCCGCTGAGTCCATGGTCTACCAGACCCGTAAGTTCGTTGAGGACAACAAGGACAAGGTCTCCGAGGACCTGCAGACCAAGGTTGAGGACGCTGCGAAGGCTGTCGAGGAGGCGCTGAAGGGCGACGACATCGAGGCCGTGAAGGATGCGGTGGAGAAGCTGTCCGCTGAGTCCCAGGAGATGGGTAAGTCCCTCTACGAGGCTGAGGCCGCCGCAGGCGAAGGCGCTGCTGCTGGTGCCGAGGGCGCTGAGGCTGATCCAAATGTTGTGGATGCCGAGGTTGTCGACGAGGACGACGCTGACTCCGACAAGAAGTAAGCCACACCCGTAACCAGAGCCACTCGCATGAGGGAGTGGCTCACCCTTAAGTGAGGAGCTGCTAGAACATGGCAGATCAAGTAAACCCAGACGGGCACAGCGACCAGGACGATCCTCAGATTGACCCGCAGCTGGAGTCGGACATCAACGACGCGCTGGATGGCGTGGAGATTGGTGACGTCGATGGCGTGGAGGTTGGCCAGGGCAATCCGCAGGACCCTGCGGATGACCAGGGCTTGGCCGATGGTGAGGCTGGAGGTCAGGCTGACGGCGAGACCGCCGAGGGAGTCGAGGGAACCGACGCCGCCAGCGATCAGGCTGACGCGCAACCATCACCTGTGGAAGCGGAGTTGGCTGAGCGCACCGAGGACCTGCAGCGCGTGACGGCGGAGTACACCAACTACCGCCGCCGCGTGGAGCGGGATCGCGTGGCGGTCATTGAGACCGCGAAGGCGGATGTGGCCAGCAAGTTGCTGCCGATCCTTGATGACCTAGAGATGGCCGCCCAGCACGGCGACCTGAATGGGCCGCTCAAGGCGGTATCCGACAAGCTCAACGGTGTGTTTTCCTCCATCAACGTCGAAGCCTTCGGTGCTGAAGGCGAGGCCTTTGACCCGGAGCTTCACGAGGCCGTGCAGGATCTCTCCTCTGGAGATGAGAAGGTCATCGGCACGGTGCTGCGCCGAGGCTACAAGCTCAACGAGCGTGTGCTGCGCAACGCGATGGTCATCATCGCCGATCCGCAGTAGCGCTAGCGCTACGCCGCCACGGTCATTGCGCCGCGGCGGCTTTACTCGTCGTCATCGTGGCCGTCAGTGCCGTCGCGACCATCGCCGTCGTCGAAGCCTCCGCCCTGCATCCCTTCCATGATGCGCTTAATTAAGTACTCGGGCGGCTGGATTTCGAAGCGGACGCTGCGTCCGCCGTCGACGTGCTCGGAACTGACCTGCTTAATCGGCTCCACCTGACCGTCGTGCAGCACATTCACTTCCGTACTGAGCGGCGAGGGGTGCAGCCCGTGGTTCTCCGCGGTGAGGGTGAACACCACGCTCATGGACCCGGCCACGCTCGGGCCGGACCCCACCTCGGAGACCACGGTCATGTTCTTGTGGGGGGTTCCGTAAATCATGCCGGCGGAAATGTCCACGTCGGGCAGCATCCGCTCCATGAACTCGTCCAGGAACAGCGGCAGGGACCCCACGAAGGAGCTGCTTCCCTGAAACACCCAGCAGGACGAGTCCAGCTCGCCGCCAGGAACCATGGACGGGTGCGGGGAGCTGAGGCTGGTCAGTGGTTTGCCCTCCAGATCCTCGCTGCTTCCCACGTGCAGGTCCGAGTCCACCAGCTCCTGCCACAGATTCCGGTAGCCCATATGCCAGAGCTCCGGCAGGCTATCCCGGTCCTCCAGCAGCTCGGGCGTGAGGTTGTGGATGATGCCGCGGTGCTTCACGCACAGTCGGATGACGGTGGAGGGGCTCCACGGACGGACAGGAAACTCGCGGGATTCCAGGTATTCGGGAATCGCTTCGCCTTCGATCCACTCGGTGTCTTCGAGGGCGTCGAGCGCCCAATCGTGACTCAGCAGCTCGTCAATGGGGCTGATCCGCACGCGTATTCCGCGGTAAAAGTCCAGGTCGCTGAGCTTGCGGATGACGGTGCTGGCCCGTTTCCTGGTGAGGAACTCCTCCACGATCGTGGGCATGAACTCGTCGAATTTTTTATTCGACGCCAAGCGCATAACCAACGGCTCCAGATCCACCGTGTCGCCGTCGATGCTGACGGTGTTCTCGTGGAACTCTGGCGTAGCCTCGAAGCAATTCTGGCTGGTGGCGATGATGTGTTCTTCCATCGCGAGCCCCTGCTCGACCGTCAGCCCCGAGTAGTGGGGGTGCGGTGCACTGAGTTCGTGGAGGGCGTGGGAGACCGCGAACTCCGTGAGATCGGTCTGCTCATGCGGTGCTTCGGGGTAGGTCTGCGGGCTGTCGCTCTCGTTATCGTTGTCGCTCTCGCTCGGGCGACTGTCGCTGCGTTCGGCTTGCTCGTCTTCGACCTCGCTGCATTCGGCCTGCTCACCTTCGGTCGGGCTGTGCTCCGGATCCTCACGCTCAGCTTGCTGGCGCTCCGCTTGCTCGGGTTGGGATTGCTCGCGCTCAACCTGCTCCGAGCTGCCCATGGACTCGCGGGCTCCAGACACCTTGCCGGACAGCCACCTGCGAAACCACGACTTCTTACTCATAGTGCAAGCCTACGGAAAAGTGTCAGATTCTTCAGGTGCGCCGAGCCCACGTCACCCACCGCCGCAGCAGCATGTCCTGGGGTGCGAGCACCCGAGCCATCTCCGCAAGATCTTCCGCAGACGCCCCCGTGCTACACAGGTGCGCGCACGCGCGGAAGGCAAGGTCACGGGGAGTCGCCTGGGGATGTGCGGGAGGAAGGGACGCGGCGGCGGCGTCGGGGGAAACGGAATCAGCGCAGGTCAGCAGTGCCTGCGTGGTGAGGGTGATGTGCGACGGTGCCACGCGCGTTACGGCGTCGCGGGCGGCGATCGGCATGTCCTGCACGACCAGCTCGGCCACGGCGACATCGAGGGCCTCGCGGCGCAGGATCCCCGGGGCGTTCTTGGCCCAGGACAGGGTCTCCACCAGAGACGAGATGGTGCCGGTGCAGGGATGATCCAGCAGGGTGGCCAGCGCATCCAGAATATCGACGCTGCCCAACGCCGCCGGGGTGGAGGAGGTGAGTGGGGCGACGGCGAGATCGTCGATGAGGCGTCGGGCGGCGGGGATATCCTCCGCGCGCAGGTACGTCAGAGCCTGCTGCACCCGCACGATCCAGGACACCATCGCGGAGGAGGATTCGTGCGACGGCAGCTCGCCGAGCGCGAGGGCGAGCACATCGGCGAAGCTGTCGGTGGACTCGGCGAGGCGGGAGTCGAAACCGTGTCCAACCAGAAGATGTACGTCAATGTTCAGACGATGCGCAAGTGCCTCCACGGTCTCCGCCGTCGGCAGGCCCACTCCATTTTCCCAGCGTGAGATGGCACTCGGTGAGCAAATGCCGGACGCGAGGCCGCTCTGAGACAGGCCTCGGTCCAAGCGAACATGACGGAGACGAGGACCGAACGCCGCTGCCTCCTGACGTGGATCTGGCATAAAACCAGAGATTAAGGCGCAATCGGGTTTTTCGCAACAGAAACGTTGTTTTTTATGCGGGGTGTTTTATGCGGGGTGTTTTAAAAGGACAGTACGCCTGACTAGCAACGCCGCGACCGCTCCCAGCCCGCACGCCGCCGCGATGCACAGACCCAGTCCCAGCGAAGACCACGCAGCACCGGCCCACACCCCGACCGCCGCCGTGCCTAGCGCGCCGCCGCATTGCAGCATGAGCCGGCTGTGCGCTCCCACTGCGGGGGCCTGCGCGTCCGTCACCACCTCATACGCCGCAGACAGCGATAACAGAGTGCACACCCCCAAGCCAAGGCCGCGAACCAGGGACGCCGCGCAGATAGCCACAAGGCTGACCGCGCCCCACGAGTTCACCGCCTGGATCCCCACCGTTCCCACTGCCGCGACCACAAGCCCGGTTCCGATGAGGCTAAACGCGTTGAACTCCGCCCAGCGTCCCTTGACTAGGCGCCGCGCAGCCCACGCGCCGAGTCCTTGAATGCCTAGTGCCACGCCCGCGATCCAGGCGGGTTGCTGCAGCGAAGACTGCACGTGCAAGGACGTGGAGAGCAGCGTGCCATAAAACACCGTGCCCACAATTGTGCTGAGCAGCATGGCGCCCGCAAACGGACCGTGGCGATACAGGGACATGTCCAGTAGTGGCGCGTCCGATCGAATATCAAGCACCCAAAACACACCAATGAATGCGCAGGACACCAGCAGCATCAACGCAAGAACTCCGGGTGGCAGCTGTCCCACCGATGTGATCGTCCACAACAGGCCGACCATGCCACAGATTGCCGGGATGGCCTGGGTGATGCCTAGCGGGGTCGTGCCGTGCTGCCGAGAAGATACGACGCCCGGCGTGTTTGCTGACGCCCCAGGCGCGAGAGCGAGTGCAACGCAGGCGATGGGCACATTAATAAGGAAGAGAGCGCGCCACCCCACAGCATCCACCAGCACCCCGCCAAGGAGAGGCCCTACAGCAGGTGCAACAACCGCCGGCAAGCCGATGGTGGCCAAGGCCGAGCGCATATTGTCCCGCCCAACGATATCCGCGATGAGAGCCTGGACCGCGGGCATGATGAATCCGCAGGCGCCACCTTGGAGGATCCGGGCGATGAAAAACAGGGGGATGTTTGGGGCCACACCCACGAAGGCTGAGGTAGCAGCGAACATCAGAATGGAGCACCACCAGACTCGACGAGAACCGCAGCGTCGGATGCAGGTGGTGGACAGGATGATGCCGACGGTGGCCGCGAGCATATAACCAGATATGCCCAGCTGAAGGTCGCTTTCGGGGGAGTGGAACTCCCGACTGATGGTCGGTAGTAGGACATTGACCAGGCTGGAGTCAATGAGGGGAAGGATGACCGTCAGCAGCATCACCACAGTGGCGCGCCGGGAGAGCGTACGGTGCGTAGGTGTTGGTGAGTGGTCCATGGGGAGTACCTCATTGGTGATGAGCAATTGTGATGACTCACTCCATGGAAATAGCACAGCCGGATGGTCTGCAAGGCCTGAAAAAGCACTGCGTAAGCTCGTGCGACGCTACTGATCAGAAGCGTGTTCTTATCTTTCTTTCAGGAAAGCTGTGCATTGTGTACCCCCATGGCGAGGAGGTGGGTGTCTGAGAGAGTGGCAGCGGGGGAATAAAGACAAACCCCAAACGTTAGCCTAAGTAGATCAAGAAAGTTCAGCGCGGTACACTCAACTTAGGAAAGGAGGCTGGCATGGCTCAGCGCGAGTGGGCAGACAAGGATTACTACCGTGACCTTGGGGTTAACTCCAAGGCCAGCGCGGAGGAGATCAAAAAAGCATACCGGAAAATCGCCCGTGAAGACCACCCCGATAAAAAGCCAGGGGACAAGGCAGCCGAGGAACGCTTCAAGAAAGCGTCCGAAGCCTATAGCGTTGTCGGCGACAAAGACAAAAGAGCCGAATACGACGAGTTCAAACGCATGGTCGCCTCCGGCGGTTTCAACGGCTTCTCCAACTTCACCTCATCCGGCCGTTCCAGCGCAGGCTTCGACCCCTCCGACGTCTTCGGACGCGCCGCATCCACCGGCGGATTCGGAGACATCTTCAGCAACCTCTTCGGCGACGACGGCCGGGCCTCTGCCGCGGCGGGTGCGGGGGCACGCGGCGGGCAGCGTCGGACAGACAACGGGCGCGGCGCCGACGTGGAAACAGAAATCACCCTGGAGTTCCGCGAGGCAACCAAGGGTGTGACCGTCCCCATCCGCCTGACGAAACCCGACCCCTGCGGTACCTGCCACGGAAGCGGCGCGAAAGCCGGCACCACCCCGAAAACCTGCGGCACCTGCCACGGAAGCGGCATGGTCAGCGAAAACCGCGGAGCCTTCGGCTTCAGCCGACCCTGCGCGGACTGCGGCGGAGCCGGCAGCATCATCGACGAACAATGCCCCGACTGCTCCGGAACCGGACGCGTCACCCAGGCCCGCACCATCACCGTGCGCGTGCCCGCAGGAGTGGTGGACGGCCAGAAGGTGCGGCTCGCCGGTCAGGGAAGCGCCGGTGAACGCGGCAAGCCCTCCGGCGACCTGTTCGTCACCGTGCACGTCAAGAAGGACAAGGTCTTCAGCCGAAACGGCGACGACCTGCTGCTCAACGTGCCCGTGAGCTTCCACGAACTGGTGCTCGGCGGGACCGTGACCGTGCCGACGCTGGGCAACAAAGTTCGCCTGCGCATCCCCCAAGGCACCGCCGACGGCACCACGCTACGCATCCGCGGACACGGAGTGCACAAACGCAACGGCGCCAGCGGCGACCTGCTGGTGACCGTGCACGTGACCGTGCCGAAGGACCTCGACGAAGGCGCGATGAGTGCGCTGCGGAAATACTCCGAAGAGGAAAAGCGCAGCGGCTTCGACCCACGTGAAGGATGGGAGGGCAACTCATGAGTTCCACCGACGAGCACGCTGACAAAGGCCACGATCGGGAGCGACGCGAGCGCGGGGCCGGGCAGGAGCGCGGTGGTCACGAGGGTCGCCAGGGGCGCGAGGGTGAGCACGGCCGGAAGCGGCAGAAGAAAGATGCCCGCGAAGTGTTCGTGATCTCTGTGGCCGCAGAGATCACCGGCATGCACGCCCAGACACTGCGCACCTACGACCGCATCGGACTAGTCACCCCGGAACGCACCCGCGGCGGTGGCCGACGGTACTCCCGCGACGACATTGACCAGCTGCGGGAAATCCAACGCCTCTCTCACGAAGAGGGCGTGAATCTGGCCGGCATCAAAACCATCATCGGCCAGCAGAACCGCATTCGGGATCTGGAAGCGGAAAACGAAGCGCTGCAAAGCCGCCTGCTGGAAACCCAAGCGGAACTGAAGCGGCTGCTCGCCGCCCACAACGCATCCAGCTCGAGTGGTCGCAGCGGGCGCTCCCGCGGCGAGATCGTCCACGTTCCCCGCTCCACCGCAGTGGTGATGTGGGAGCCGCGGAGGCGGCGCCGCGATAACTAAGGGCGGCGCCGGGATAACTAACGAGCCCGCGCTCCTACAGACTGATCGCGCCCTGCGCGATCAGCACCAGCGCCAACACCGCACACCCCACAATGCCCGCGGCGATGAACCACTCGAAGACATTGAACACGCGCCCCTTCGCCTTGATACGCGTGACCATGTAGATCGCCATGCCCGGCAGGATCAGCAGTGTACCCAGAAGCACGAAGTGCAACTCCGCCGCGTACAACAGCCAGCACGAGTACGCAAAGGCGACCAGACCCAACACCAAATGAAGCGTGTTCGTGGAGGGCTTTACGTCGGGTCCGGAGATATTGAATTTGAGGCCGGCGTCGGGATGATTCAGGCCCTCACCTCGCGTGGCGAGCAACAACAGGTACAACGACGAGAACACGTACGGCACCAGGTACAGCGACGTCGCCAGCTGCACCATCGTGGTGTACGTGGATTCGTTGAGGTAAAAGACCAGGATGAACGCTTGAATCACCACGGCGGACATCAACTGCGCGATATACGGCGCGCCCATCGCATTCGTGCGGCCCACCACGCTCGGCATCAGACCATCCTGCGCCATGAGGGTAATCGGCTCCGCGCACAGCATCTGCCAGGACACATACGCACCCAGCACAGAGATGCACAGACCCACCGAAATCAGGCCGGCGCCCCACGGTCCCACCACGTGTTCCAGGACGGACGCCATCGAGTTGTCACCCATCTGCGCCAGCTCTTCGCGGGAGACCACGCCATAGGACAGGAAAGACACGCTGGTCAGAAGCAGGAACACCGTCACATAGCCCAGCAGCGTGGCCAGCGAAATATCGCGACGGTGGCGCGCACGCTTGGAATACGTGGACGCGCCCTCCACACCGATGAACGCCCAGACCGTGAACAGCATCATGGCCTTGACCTGCTGCATCAAGGTGTGAGGCTCATCCGCGCCCGAACCGAACGTGGGATTGTTGCCCCAGAAATCAGCCGTGAAGACTTCCGTGTTGAAGCCCAGGAATGCCGTCAGGATCAGGAACGCCGCGATCGGCAGTACCTTGGCCACCGTCGCCACCACGTTCACAATGGCGGCCTGGCGCACACCACGGGACAGCACCGCAAAGATCGTCCATGTGAGCGCGGACACGGCGAAGGCCTGGAACAGGGCATGGTCGCCATTGAAGATCGGAACGAAAAAGCCCAGCGAGCTGAAGAACAGCGTGGCATAACCCACCTGGGCAATGATCGTGCCCAGCCAATAACCCCACGCCGAGGCGAAGCCCACGAAATCACCCAGGCCGGCCCGCACGTAGGAGTACACGCCTGAATCCAAATGCGGCTTGCGCAGGGCCAGCGCCTGGAACACGTACGCCACACACAGCATGCCAAGGCCCGTGATGGCCCAGCCGATCATCGCTGCGCCGGGGGAGGCGACCGACGCGATGTTCTGCGGCAGGGCGAAAATGCCCGCGCCGATGCAGGATCCGACGATGAGGCTGACGAGGGTGCCCATGCGCACGGTGCGCGGGTCGTCGACTACGAGTGCCTCCGCGCTGGCAGGCTTGGCTGGGGAGTTCTGAGGATTCTCATTGCTTGAGACAGTCACCTGGACAAAGTACCTCAAAAATCCGACCTTCAAAAGGTACATGGGCCATAGTGCGCCCTCGCAACACCGGACGGCGACGTCACGGCTTCCCATCCCACAGGTAACTGGAGTGAGCATTATTCTCCCCGCGCATCCATAGGTATCCCGTCATAAGTTTGTCCCACGCGTCCGACGCCGAGCGCGGCACCGGATCCGGCCCATGCCCCAGAAGACCCTTCCATAGCGGTGGTACCAGCGCGCTGGCCCCTTCCGTGGCCCAAATGTTATCTCCCAGCTGCCGCTGCGCGGTGTGCGGAACGCTCGGAGGAATGTGGGTGCCCGGCGAGCCCATGAGGTGAATATCGTCCGCTTGGAAGGACTTGTCTCGCGCTGCCTCGCCCACCACCACGGACCCATAGCTGTGCCCCATGACCTTCAGCTGCGCGTGCGGATTCTTCTGCCGCAGTTCCTTCTGGAACTCCCGCAGTGCTGGGCCGGCCTTCTTCGCCGGCAACTGGCTGAACCCTTCGGGTAGATTCTTCGGCGCCTGGTACCCGTGCCATGCCACCACGGCCAGTTTTTCGCCGCGCCCGGCGGCCTCCCTGACCTGCTGCTCTGCCCAGATGGTCTTCTGCCGCACCATCGATTCTGCGCTGCTGCCCACGCCGGAGACCAGCGTGATGATTCGATCCGCGGACTCCACATTCCCGACCGTCACCACGGGCCCGGTCGGGGTATCAATGCGGGACACGGGGGCGGGGCCGGCGGCGGGCGAGGGAACTTTATTCGCTTCCGGCTCCCGCGCGGAGGCTTGCGCCGACGAGAGCCCCGCCAGCGCTGTGCTCGCCGCAACGTCCGACGCCGCCGTTGCCACCACAATGCCCTTGAGAATCATGCTCAGCACCGCCGCCATCTCCCACATCGCCGCCGCGACCCCCTCGCCCCCAGGGATCACGCTAGCGGCCGTCGCCGCGGCCAGCTGCCAGGTAGACGGGGTCACATCGCCGTGCGCGCTGACCTCGAAACCCAACCCTCGAGCCAATTCCAGCGTGGTGGCCGCCCCCTCCTGGAACCCTTTCAGTGCCGCGCTGAATATCGAGGTCACGCCCCCTGCCGCGCTGGTTGCCAGACCTAAGGAATCGGTCCTGTTGGCCGTGGACTGCGTGCGGTGGCTTGCGGCGTCCGCGGCGTCCCCCGACCATGCCGCGCCGCCCTGCCACGTGGCGGTGGTGCGCACGTCCTGCGCGCACGCGCGGGTGGTAGACCCGACCTGTTTTAGTGTGTCCGCGCTGCCCGAAAATTCCTGCGTCGGCGCCGTTTCAATGTCGAAGATGGAAATCACGGTGTGCCTCCCTGGCAGAGCGCTTGGGCGTCGTGCTCCTGAACGTCCCGGGCGAACTGCAGGATCGAGTCGGACGTCACGCCCAATCCCTCTGCCTGGCCCGAAAAAATTGTTCCGGATGCTGCCATGAATGTTGATAACCGACGCCCAGCTTCCCCAAAAACAGCCACCCGCCCTGTGGGTGCGGCGCGTAGTTCCCGGGCAGCCGCGGCGATGCGCCAGGAGTTGTCCTTGATGGTGTGCGCGTGTGTGATCACCATCCCCGGTAGCAGTGTGATCTGCCCTAGTTCGTGCCACGCGGCGACATCTGCCTGCATGAATCCCCCTCGTGTTGTGCTGTGCAGTGAGCTCTGTAGGTTGCACCCTAGCGGGGTGCGGCGGGCTAGGGAAGAAAAGTTTTCGTGCCTGTGGATAACTTCGTCTGGATGAGGAGTTTTCCACAGCCGTTATGGGTTAGGTTTGCCTAATGTTGTTGGGGTGGAGTAAGCAGGACCGGCGTCGCAGGAGGCCGAGTAGGAAGCGAGGCGCCCACACAACGCCCACGGACAACGTAGGCTGGAGGCCATGCGCATCGCAGTGATCCAAATGAACGCAGAGCCGGACGTCGAAGCGAATTTGGCGATTATCCGCAAATACATCGCCTCCGGCGCCGCTAACGGCGCAGACCTCGTGGTGTTTCCCGAGGCCGCAATGTTCCCCTTCGACCACGGCCGGCTCGACACTGTGGCACAGCCACTCGACGGCCCCTTCGCCCAAGCGGTGATTGAGACCGCCCAGGAGCACGGGACCACCGCCGTGGTGGGGATGTTCACCCCAGCCGATACTGTGTTCCGCACGCCGGCCGGTGACATTGTGGAAGAGCTGCCCGAAGGCTCCGGTGAGGCAAACCGTGTGAACCGCGTGCACAACACACTGCTCGTGGCAGGCCCCAACGGAGTGACCCACTACAACAAGATCCATACCTACGACGCCTTCGGTTACCGCGAATCGGACACCGTGAAGCCCGGCGACCGGCGCGTGGTGGTGGACGTGGCAGACACCACCATTGGCCTGGCGACCTGCTACGACATCCGCTTCCCCGGACACTTCGCGGCCCTGGCGTCTGCTGGCGCGAAGGTCATGATCGTGCCCAGTAGCTGGGCGGACGGGCCCGGGAAGCTGGATCAGTGGCGCACCCTCACCATGGCGCGGGCGCTGGATTCTGCCAGCTATCTTGTGGCCGCGGGCATGGCGCGCCCCGGTTCGCCGGACCGCTACGGCTACGCGGACGGGCCTACCGGCATCGGCCACTCTGTGGCCATCGGCCCGAACGGCGCGCGCCTGGCAGAGACAGGGTATGCCGCGCAGGTGCTGACCGTGGATATTGACCCCAACCGGGTGGATAAGATCCGCGAGACTGTTCCGGTGCTGGCGGGGCACAGAACGGATCTGGAGATCGGCGAAGGTGCGGAGCACTTCGAGGGCGTTTAGCCCCGAAGGTTGAGCACAGCGAAGGGGTTTAGACCCCCGAAGGTTGAGCACAGCGAGGGCGTTTAGCCCTCCAGCGTGCGTGGCTTCGACCGATATTCCACCGGGGTTTTCGAAAAGGTCAGGGGATTGCTTACGCTGGGTGACCCATCGATGGTTGTGATGGGATTCAGCCCTAAGTCTGTGGCGAATTCAAATGCTTGATCAATGGAGTTCACTGGGCCGGCGGGAACCCCGGCGTCACGCAATAATCTGAACCATTCCTGCGCATCGCGACTAGACAGCGCGTCTGTGATGATGGCAGCCAAGGAATCCCGGTGGGCAACGCGGGACGTATTGGTCTGAAAGCGTTCATCCTCGGGAAGGTCGGGCCGTTCAATAACGTGGCAAAAGCGCTGGAAAAGGGAATCGTTTCCCGCGGCTACCGCCAGGTCGCCATCGCGCGTGCGGAATACCTCATAGGGGGCAATAGAGGGATGCTTATTGCCCATCGCTGTACCCACAACTCCGGCTCCCACAAAAGCGGAAGATTGATTGGCTAGGGAGGATAATGCCGCCTGGAGCAGGTTAATTTCAATGCGCTGTCCTTCGCCGGAGGCGTGCCGGTGATGCAGCGCGGCAAGAATGCCTATGCCCAGGTGCAGGCCAGTGAGAACATCCACCAGAGCCACGCCTACTTTCACTGGCTTATCCGGGGATTCGCCCGTGACGGACATGAGCCCGCCGACTGCCTGAACCACCAGGTCATAGCCGCCGATATCGGCGCCGGCATTGCTGCCAAATCCGGATAGTGATGCGTAGATCAGGCCGGGGTTGATGGCGCTGAGCTCCTCATATCCCAGGCCCAGACGCTCCATTGTTCCGGGCCGGAAATTCTCCACTAGAATATCGGCCTTCGCGGCAATCTCCGTGGCTTTCTGCAGGCCCTCCTCGGTGTGCAAATCCAGCTGGACGGTCTTTTTATTACGATTGACTGCCGCGAAATACGTGGACACGCCGTCGGCATTAAACGGTGGACCCCACGCGCGCGTGTCGTCGCCGGTGCCGGGGCGCTCAATTTTGATGACCTCCGCGCCCATATCCGCGAGCATCATCGTGGCGTAGGGGCCTGCCAACACACGGGAGAAATCCGCAATAACCACTCCGTCTAATGCGCCCATTTAGCGGAATGCCTCCTCACCAGTTAGTGCCTTACCGATGATGAGCTGGTGCATTTCCGCGGTGCCTTCGTAGGTCAGGACGGACTCGAGGTTATTGGCATGGCGAAGCGGCGAGTATTCCAGCGTGATGCCGGAGGCACCCAAGAGGGTACGGCATTCCCGAGCGATGGCAATGGCCGTGCGCGTGGAATTAAGTTTGCCCACGGAGACCTGATGCGGCTCCAATTTGTGCTGGTCCTTCAAGCGCCCCAGCTGAAGAGCGAGCAGCACTCCCTTGTTGAGCTCCACGGACATATCCGCCAGCTTCGCCTGAGACAGCTGGAAGGAGGACAGGGACTTGCCGAAGACCTGGCGGGTGTTGGTGTACTCCAACGCGGTGGTGATGCAGTCGCGGGCAGCTCCCAGCGCGCCCCAGATGATGCCGTAGCGCGCCTCATTCAGGCAGGTGAGCGGACCGCGCAGCGAGGAGACCTTGGGGAGGCGTTGAGAGTCAGGCACGCGGCAGTTGTCCAGCACAATTTCGCCGGTGATGGACGCGCGGAGGGAGAGTTTCTTGTGGATCTCCGGCGCACTGAACCCAGGGGTTCCCTTCTCCACGATGAAGCCTGCGTAGCCATCTTCCGTGCGGGCCCACACCACGGCCACATCGGCCACGGGGGAGTTGGTGATCCACATCTTCGTGCCGTTGAGGATCCACTCGTCGCCTTCGCGGGTGGCGCGGGTTTTCATGGAGGCGGGGTCAGAGCCGGCGTCGGGCTCCGTGAGTCCGAAGCATCCCAGCGTGGTGCCGGCCGCCATTCCTGGAAGGTACTTTTCCTTCTGCTCCTCGGAGCCCCAGTGGTGAATGGCGAACATGGCCAAGGACCCCTGGACGGAGACGAAGGAGCGCAGCCCGGAGTCCACGGCTTCAATCTCCATGCAGGCCAGGCCGTAGCTCACGGCGGAGGCGCCGGGGCAGCCGTAGCCTTCCAGGTGCATTCCCAGTGCGCCGAGCTCACCGAACTTCGGCCCGAGTTCCTTGGCGGGGAGCGTGCCTGCGTCGAACCAGCTTTGGACGTGGGGGGCCAGTTCGGAGTGAGCGAAGTCCGTGACGGCGTCGCGGAGCATGCGCTCCTCGTCGTCGAGGAGGCCATCGAAGCTGGAGAGGGTGAGTGGATCTGTTGTGGACACGGTCATTATCCTTACGTATATAGGTAAACTAGTACGGATTTGAGTAAGTACTAGTGTAGGTGAATAATCTCCAGAAGGAAAGTAAAACTTTCACATATCCCACAACGCTGCAATAATTGCCGTTCAGAAAGCTCGGTCGCGCCAGCACACACAGACGACATCACACCAGAAAGGGACGTGAACCGCGGATGCCGCCCCAGGACAACACACAGCGCTTTCCCTTCGTCAGCGAGGGCGGCTCCCACCGGCCGCGCCACCGAACCGTCGATCGCATCGCCGCCATCCTGGAACACGTCGCCCGAGCACCCGAACCCCAAGGCCTCAGCGACATCGCCACCGCCATCGGCGCGCCCGTGAGCTCCGCGCAATCGCTGGTCAACGGCCTCACCGCGGCGGGATACCTCCAGGAACGAGGCCGCGGATTCGCCTTAGGTTTGGCGCCATACCTGCTCAGTACGGTAGCCGGGCGTCGTCCCATTGAGATCGTCACCCACGACATGCTGGAGGACATCGTGAGTAGGACGGGGTACATTGCGGTGCTGGCCGTGCTGGTCGGCAACAACGTCTACTATGTGGACTACGCCGCCAGCGACCCCTCCTTCGAATACCTCGCCCAGAACAAGCTGCGCCGGCCCCCGCTGGAGACGTCCTCGGGCTGGGCGCTGCTCGCCGGGCTGGACCCCGACACCGCCTGGGACATGCTGCTCGACCACCAGCTCACCGGAGGGACCAACGCAGAGATCAGTGCTGACCTGCTGAATCGTTTCCAGCGCGAATACCCCGTCCTGCGCGAAACGGGGGAGGTCATCGCGCCGGGAATCGCCCAAAACGGCGCCGACGGCGTGGCGATCGCGGTGAAGGAGCACGGGCGGGTGGTGGCCGCGGTTGCGGTTATCGCCGCGCCCGATCAAATTGCCCGCGACGCCCACACGATCATCGCAGCGCTCCGCGATGCGCGCCGCCGGTGGGAGCAGTAGGCGGGGGGTTAGCCGGAGGCGCTGGAGAGATTCGGCACCCACATCACCAGGTCCGGCCACAACAGCGCCGCCGCGGCGATCAACAACATCACCAGCACATACGGGAATGCGCCCTTAAAGACCACGACAGGGCTTATTTTGACGGCCTTCGAGACTACGAACACGTTAATGCCCATGGGTGGTGTGACCATTCCGGTTTCTGCCAGTAGGACGACGAAAATGCCAAACCAAATGGGGTCGTATCCCAATTCTTCAACGATGGGCAAGGTCATGGGAACCGTCAAGGCGATAATCGCGATCTGATCCATAAAGAATCCCAGTACCACATACACCAGACCAATGAGCGCCATCACCACTAAAGGTGGCCACGCCGCCTCGCTAATGCTGGCCACCAAGCGTGGCGTGACGCGGCTCAGCGTGAGGAAATCCCCCAGCACGTGCGCCGTCATGATGATCGCGAAAATCATGGCGGAGGTTTTCACTGTTTCCAACACGGCCACGCCGAATTGGTCCCGATCCCACTTGCCTTTGGCAACCACCAGGATCAGTGCGGCGATTGTGCCCAGTGTGGCAGCCTCCGTGGGGGTGGCAATTCCGAAGAAAATAGAGCCCACCACCGCGCAGAAAATAACCAACAAGGGAGAGGCTTTCCACACATGCGTCAGCTTCTCTCGGAGCGTGGAACTGGACCCCGCCGGTGCGACCGAGCGATCGCGCAGAAAGCCCAGATACATCGTGATGATCAGGCCGCAGGCCACCAAAAGCCCCGGGAAAAATCCTGCAATAAGTACCTGACCCACGGGGGCTTCTGCGGTAATCGCATAAAACACCAGAATGATCGACGGTGGAATCATGGCCGCCAGAGTGCCTACTACCGCAACAAGCCCCGTGGCTGTGCCGCGCGCGTAGCCTTCCTTCATCATGCGCACCGACGAGGTCTGCGCCAGCGTGGCAGCCGCCGCAGTCGAGGAGCCGGATACCGCGGCAAACGCCGTTCCGGCACCCACGCTGGCAATGGCCGTTCCGCCGGGGAGGCGTCCGATGAGGGAGCGCGCGGCGTCGAACAAAGAATCCAGCAGCCCGGACATCAGTAACAATTGAGCCATCAGAATAAACAAAGGAATGGCAGATAGGGAATTGGAGCGCACCGCGGCAAAAGGCGAGGTTTCGAGCGTGTGTAACGCGGCGGGGAAGCCTTCCAGAATAGTGAGGCCGAGCAGGCCCGAGGCCAGGATCGCGAAACTGACCGGAACCCGAAAAACGATGAGGGCTACGAGGACAATGAGTATTCCAACGACGAGCATGATTAGTGTCCTTCCTCGCCAGGGTCGTAATCAGTGAAGGGTCTGTGCCAGGGGGTTGTGACCTCGCGGTAGAAATCAATGGCGGCAAGAAAAGCGCACAGAATAGCGGCGCAGGGGACGATAGCGCGGAACGTCCAATCGGGAAGCGGAAGATCAGCCATTCCCGGCAGAGTTTGATGATGAAGAGAAAACGCCATCCACGTCTCATTCCACCCGGCCAGCGCCAGCATCACCATGGAAAAAGCCACCGATGCGTGGATCAGCACCAAAATGACCTTCTGCACGGGCCGAGGGAGCTTGGTGAATATCGTCTCCACCGCAATGTGTGTGGACGTGCGATAAGCAACAATAAGCCCAAAGAAGGCGATCGTGGGGAGAAGATATTTCTCCGTGAGACTGATATTCCATCCCAGTGGATGGCTCAATACCTCGCGCATGAACACCTCTGCTGCCGTGATAAGTACCAGAAGGATAATGGCTGCGCCGGCAATCCAGGTGCACACAGCAGAAATGGCATTCTGGATTTTATCCAGCCGGGGATGGTCTGTGGTGCGAAAGCCGTAGGGGGTGCGGGTGGCGGTGCCGTCGTGGCCCGGATGTATCACCAGATGTGGCATGGTTTTAACCTCGTTTCGTGGCGCGGTGGGCGTGTTTCTTCAGCGCGGATTCCCACGCGTCCATCACCTCGTGGCCGGCTAGCCCGGTGGATTCGGCGGCGTTGATCCAGGACTGCTTGACCGGCTCGTTAAGGGCTTCCCACTGGGCGCGATTCTGGCCGACGTCGTGGAAGCGCACCCCAGCTTTCTTCATGGCCGCGATGGATTTTGCGCGAGAGCCGTTGAGGGTCTCGCACAGGGATTGTTGGGCCTGCTCGCCGGCGTGCGTCAGCGCCTCCTGCTGCTGCGTGGTCAGCGAGTTCCACGTGTCCACGTTGATCCCGTAGAAGAAGGTGAAATTGCCCTGCTCGGCGCCCTCAGTTGAGTCCGTGATGACGTCCTCCAGGCCATATGGAGTGATGCTGATGGGGCTGGCCAGGGTGCCCTCCACCGTGCCGCGCGACAGGGCCTCATAGAGGTCACCGATAGGCATAGCGACGCCCGCGGCGTGCATCTGGTCAATCACCCGATCTAAGGCGCCGCCGGTGGAGCGAAGGACTTTTCCGCGGAGATTATCAGGGTTGGAGGGGTCGATGCCGGCGGACATGGCCTCGTATCCGGGGATGGATCCCGTCCACAGAGGTCTGAACTTCATGGGAGCCATTTCTTTGTCGTAGAGAATCCCGCCGGGCATCACCAGGTCCCGTAGGGCGTAGGCGGTGACGCAGGAATCGGAGCCGAAGCCGGGGAGGTCGCCAATGCCGCTTAAGGGGAAGGTGGAGCTGACATAGCCAGGAGCGATGACTGCGAGGTCAGCGTTTCCGCTGCGCACGATCGACGGAATATCGGCCTGCTTGCCCAGCTGTCCGGATGCAAAGTAGTCGATGGTCATGCCGGTTTCTTGGGCGGAGGCCGTCATGGCGTCGAGGAAAGGTTGAGTCCCGCCCTTGCCGACAGGGTGCTTGAGGGCGTAATTATCGGCCATGGTCAGGCGGGTGAGGTTGGGGTTGTCCTGGCCGTTGTTCTCTTTGAGGGAGCAGGCGGTGAGGCTGGAGGCGGCGAGGATCGTGACGCTGAGGGCGGCGATGATGGGCGATCGACGATGTGTGTTCTTCATGAGCCCCTCCAAGCAGGGAAGTGTTTACTTATATACGTAAACTATTTCTGATTTACATAAGAGTGAAGCATCCTTCGCAAGGCTTGGCAAGTAGTTTCCGAAAAGAAATGTCAATGGGGGCAATGTTGTGGGGTAGATCACAGTGCGAAAACGAAGTTGAGTGGAATAGACTCAAGGGCATCAAGGTTGAGCCTAGTGAACGCAAGGTTGAATGTTCAGATTCACCGTTACTAAGGAGGACTCACAATGTCGAACTTCACTCCTACCACCAAAACCCGCGAGGCAATGCAGGTCGCGCTGCGCAGCGCCGTTGCGCAAGGAAACCCGGACATCCGCCCGGCTCACCTCCTCGTGGCCCTTCTGGAACAAGAAGACTCCATCGCACAACCCGTGCTCCAGGCTGCCGGGGTGGACCCCGACGACGTGCTCTCCGCCGCGCGCGGAATCGTCAACGGATTCCCCAGCGCCTCCGGCTCCAACATGGCCAACCCCAACTTCAACCGGGACGCCGTCAATGCGCTGAACGCCGGCCAGGAACTGGCCGATCAGCTGGGGGACTCCTTCGTCTCCACCGAGGTGCTGCTGGCAGGAATCGCCAAGGGCAACGACCCCGCGGCAAAGCTCCTCCAGGACCGCGGCGCCACCACCGAGGCACTCAAGAGCGCCTTCCAATCTGTGCGAGGCAACCGCAAGGTCACCTCCGAGGAACCCGAAGGGCAATTCCAAGCCCTGGACAAGTACTCCACAGATCTCACCGCACGAGCACGCGAAGGCAAGATTGACCCAGTGATCGGCCGCGACCAGGAAATCCGTCGCGTGGTCCAGGTGCTGTCCCGTCGAACCAAGAACAACCCCGTTCTCATCGGTGAGCCCGGCGTGGGTAAAACCGCCATCGTGGAAGGCCTGGCCCGTCGCATCGTGGCCGGTGATGTTCCGGAATCACTGCGCGGCAAGCGCCTGATCAGCCTGGACCTTGGCTCCATGATCGCCGGCGCCAAGTACCGCGGCGAGTTTGAGGAGCGCCTGAAGGCCGTCCTGGACGAGATCAAGGAAGCCGACGGCGAGATCGTCACCTTCATCGACGAGCTCCACACCATCGTTGGAGCGGGCGCCGGCGGCGATTCCGCCATGGACGCCGGCAACATGATTAAGCCACTCCTCGCCCGAGGCGAGCTGCGCCTTGTCGGCGCCACCACCCTGGACGAATACCGCAAGTACATCGAAAAGGACCCCGCCCTAGAACGCCGATTCCAGCAGGTCTACGTGGGCGAGCCCACAGTGGAAGACACCATCGGCATCCTGCGCGGCCTGAAGGAACGCTACGAGGTTCACCACGGCGTGCGCATCCAGGATTCCGCCCTGGTCGCTGCAGCCACTCTGTCCGATCGCTACATCACCTCCCGGTTCCTGCCAGACAAGGCCATTGACCTGGTCGACGAGGCGGCGTCGAGATTACGCATGGAAATTGACTCCCGCCCGGAGGAAATCGACGACGTGGAGCGCGTGGTCCGTCGCCTCGAGATTGAGGAGATGGCGCTGTCCAAGGAGACGGACGTTGCCTCTCGCGATCGGCTGGAACTGCTGCAGGCGGAGCTGGCCGACGAGCGGGAAAAGCTGGCCGGCCTGACCGCCCGCTGGGAAATTGAAAAGGGAAGCATCGATAACCTCCGCGAGCTGAAGGAGGAGCTGGACCACCTCAACCGCGAATCCGAAATTGCCGAGCGCGAAGGCAACTTCGCCAAGGTCGCCGAGCTGCGCTACGGCCGCATTCCCGACGTGGAAAAGAAGCTGAAGGAAGCCGAAGACGTGGTCGCCACACAGGAGGACATGATGCTGACCGAGGAGGTCTCCCCGGACACGGTCGCCGAAGTGGTGTCCGCCTGGACGGGAGTTCCGGCCGGCAAGATGCTGCAAGGAGAGACCGAAAAGCTCCTGCAGATGGAGAACATCCTGGCTGGTCGCGTGGTCGGGCAGGAGGATGCGGTGAATGCCGTATCCGACGCCGTCCGCCGCGCCCGCGCCGGCGTGGCCGACCCCAACCGGCCCACCGGATCCTTCCTGTTCCTCGGCCCGACGGGCGTGGGCAAGACCGAACTCGCCAAGGGCCTGGCCGAGTTCCTCTTCGACGATGAAACCGCCATGATCCGCATCGACATGTCCGAATATGGCGAGAAGCACAGCGTGGCGCGCCTGGTGGGTGCTCCTCCGGGATATGTGGGATACGACGCCGGCGGTCAGCTGACCGAGGCCGTACGACGACGCCCCTACAGCGTGGTGTTGTTCGACGAGGTGGAAAAGGCACACCAGGATGTGTTCGATATTCTCCTGCAGGTGCTGGACGAAGGTCGCCTCACCGACGGCCAGGGACGGACAGTGGACTTCCGTAACACCATCCTGATCCTGACGTCCAACCTGGGTGCCGGCGGCACACAAGAGCAGGTCATGGAGGCGGTGAAGCGCCACTTCAAGCCAGAGTTCATCAACCGTCTGGACGACGTGCTGATCTTCGACGCGCTCAACGAATCCCAGCTGGAGGCCATCGTGGACATTCAGCTGAAGGGATTGGCGCAGCGGCTGGCTGGCCGGCGCCTTGACCTGGACGTGTCCCCGGAAGCCAAGAAATGGCTTGCCGAGCGCGGATACGATCCGGCCTATGGTGCGCGCCCACTGCGTCGTCTGATTCAAAAGGCAATCGGCGATCGTTTGGCGAAGCTGCTGCTGGCCGGTGAGATTCGCGACGGCGACACGGTCCGCGTGGACGCTACGGCGGTCAGCGGCGGTGCCGACGACGGGGCAACCCAGCTGGACATCTACGGGGTCACGCCCGAGGATGCCGAGGCCTAGGGGCCCGAGTCTGGGGACTAGGGGGCCGAGGAGCGGCCTAGAGAAATTGCGTGAGCCGGTGGTTGAAAGGATCCACCGGCTGCTTCGCTTTCGGCAGCTTGTCCACAACGCACAAGTAGGAATCGGTAATCAGATCCTTCACTAACTCCGGACTGATGCCGGGGCCAGCCACCACGCTATTCCAATGCGTCTTATTCATGTGGTACCCAGGGGTGATCTCGTCATACTGCTGCCGGAGGCTCACGCCTTCGTCCGGGATCGCCTTCAGAATGATCATCTGTGTACGCGCCGGATTAAAGTGTGGGTGGGCGCGGATCATGAAAATCTTGCCGCGAACCCGATAGGCATCCCAACCCTCGCCGAAAGGCTGATCACGAGAAGTTGCCGGCAACTCCAGCGCGTGCTGGTGAGAAACGCTGACGAGTTCTTCGGGAGTCATGGGCCAAGTGTAAAAGAATCGGTGGGGGATGTGTCCTTGGGTGGCGCTTTATCTGGTGTCTCAGCCGGTGTCTCAGCTGGGTGCGAAAGGAGAGTAGAAGGGACACGGAAGGAGATGGGAAGAGGAAGCGGAAGGGTAGGAGAGGTACCCCCGTTGATGTACGGGGAGGACTGCCGTATCCAGCACTATTGGGTTCAAATAAGTTCTGCGAAAATACTTAGCCGGGCGTCGAACGGGTGAAGCAGCACATCAAAGTAATGACGCACCTCACAATTGTCTGTAATTTGTGGGGTGTGCCATATAACTGCTGAAGTGGGCGGCTGATAAGCACCATCGCACACACGCGAGCGTGGTGCAGCGCGCAACTTCATGCAGGTCTACACGTGGCGCTGAACCATCACAGAAAGGCTTGATCGCAGATGACTGTTTACGCAGACCCAGGAACCAACGGCTCGCTTGTTACCTTCAAGGAGCGCTATGAAAACTTCATCGGAGGCCAGTGGGTGCCTCCCGTTGACGGCGAATACATGGACAACGTATCCCCCATCAACGGACAGAAGTTCTGTGAAGTGCCACGCTCCAAGGCAGCGGACATCGAACTAGCCATCGACGCCGCCGAAAAGGCAGCACCAGGCTGGGGCAAAACCAGCGTCCAAGACCGCTCCAACGTCCTGCTGAAGATCGCTGACATCCTGGAACAGAACCTCGAGATGCTCGCCGTGGCAGAGACCTGGGACAACGGCAAGGCAGTCCGTGAAACCCTGGCAGCAGACCTCCCACTGGCCGTGGACCACTTCCGCTACTACGCAGGTGCCCTGCGTGCGCAGGAAGACCGCACCTCCCAGATCAACGAAGATCTGGTCGCCTACCACTTCCACGAGCCACTGGGAGTGGTCGGCCAGATCATCCCATGGAACTTCCCCATCCTCATGGCCGCATGGAAGATCGCCCCAGCGCTGGCCGCCGGAAACGCCATTGTCCTGAAGCCCGCCGAGCAAACCCCAGCATCCATCCTGGTGCTCGTGGAGCTCATCCAGGAGGTACTGCCAGAAGGTGTGCTGAACATCGTCAACGGCCTCGGAACCGAAGCCGGTGCAGCACTGACGGCCACCGACCGCATCGCAAAGATCGCCTTCACCGGCTCCACCGAAGTCGGAAAGATCATCAACAAAGCCGTGGCTGAGAAGCTGATCCCCGTCACCCTGGAGCTGGGAGGCAAGTCCCCATCCGTGTTCTTCGCAGACATCATGGACAAGGACGATGACTTCCGCGAAAAGTGCGTGGAGGGCCTGGCCATGTTCGCCCTGAACCAGGGCGAAATCTGCACCTGCCCATCCCGCGCACTGGTCCACGAGGATATCGCCGAGGAGTTCCTGGCTCTGGCCATCGAGCGCGTGAAGAACATCAAGGTGGGTAACCCACTGGACACCGACGTGATGATGGGCGCACAGGCATCCCAGGAGCAGATGGACAAAATCACCGGCTACCTGAAGTCCGGCCCAGAAGAAGGCGCAGAGGTCCTGACCGGCGGAAACGTCAACCAGATCGACGGCCGCGATGGCGGTTTCTACATCGAGCCAACGATCTTCAAGGGCCACAACAAGATGCGCCTGTTCCAGGAGGAAATCTTCGGCCCCGTGCTCGCCGTGACCACCTTCAAGACCTTCGAAGAAGCCATGGAGATCGCCAACGACACCGAGTACGGCCTCGGCGCCGGCGTATGGTCCCGTGACGGACGCACCGCCTACAAGGCAGGCCGCGAAATCCAGTCCGGTCGCGTGTGGGTCAACAACTACCACCAGTACCCAGCTCACGCAGCCTTCGGAGGCTACAAGAAGTCCGGCCTGGGCCGCGAAACCCACCTGATGATGCTGGACCACTACCAGCAGACCAAGAACCTGCTGTGGTCCTACGACGAGAAGCCCATGGGCTTCTTCTGATCCAGATAGGGGTTGGCACGCGAGCGGCTCTGGTGAGCCGCTCGCGTGCAGGCCGCGCCTGCGGTGTGGCGCGCGTGAGCAGCCGCTCAGACGGGGATCCGGATCATCGCATGAACTGATGAGTGCTGCGCGGCCGGCTCGAGCCGTTTAAATGAGGATGCGGATGCGGGGAGAGAAGCGTGGGGGAGTGAGGTTGGGCGTCGGATAAAAATCGAACATCGCACAGCGAAGATGATGAATGTAGGGGCGGGACAGTAGTATCGGGGTCGGCAACGAACCAGGCGGCGCGGGCGCACGACACACAGACGTGCTGGCGCTACAGAGCAGAAAGCGACAAGACCACCATGGGTGACTCTGAATACACCGCATTTACCCTCATGACGGACATTGGATTGATCTCCATCCTCATGATCATCGGTACCTTCATGAGGCGCCACTTCACATGGTTCCGCAACCTGCTCATCCCGTCGCCCATCATCGCGGGACTGCTCGGGCTGCTGCTGGGGCCAGAGGTGCTGGGCATCATGCCCTTCTCCAACGCGCTCGGCGATTACTCCACCCTGCTGATCGCCATCGTGTTCGCCTCCATGCCGTACTCCATGAGCTTCCAATCCGGCGACATGAAGAAGGCCCGCAACATGTGGGCCTACTCCACCTCCATGTTCCTGGGGCAATGGGCCATCTTCATCCTGCTCGGAATCTTCCTGTTCAAGCCACTGTTCGGCACGGAAGACTGGTTCGGCATGATGCTGCCCGTCGGATTCGTGGGAGGCTTCGGCACCGCAGCGGCCGTGGGAGGCGCTTTGGACGGAGTGGGTGCGGACGCCGCCATGTCCCTGGGCTTCATGTCCGCCACGGTCGGAACGCTCGCCGCGATTGTGGGCGGAATCATCTTCGCCAACTGGGGAATCAAATCCGGCCGCGCCAACACCCTGCCGAAAGAACTGCCCTGGGAGCTGCTCTCCGGAGCCATCGAAGACCCGAAGAAGCAACCCTCCATCGGTAAGGCAACCACCAACCCTTCCTCCATTGAGCCGCTGGCCCTGCACCTCGGGTTCATCATGATGACCGTGATGTTTGCCTACTTCATCCAGCAGGCCATCCAACACCAATTCCCCAACGTGTCCATCCCGCTGTTCGCGCTGGCCTTCGTGGTCGGAATCCTTGGAGTGCTGGGGCTCAAGGTCATCAAGCGGCCCGAGTACCTGAACCCACAGACCGTGAAGTCCATCTCCGGTGGATCCACCGACTACCTGATCGCCTTCGGTGTGGCCTCCATCGTCCCCTCGGCCATCGCCTCCTACTGGCTGCCGCTGCTGGTGCTGTTCCTCCTGGGCCTGGCGTACTGCTTCGTGTTCTTCCGCTACATCTCCCCACTCTTCTTCGGAGAAAAGTGGCTGGAACGCGGCGTGTTCGGCTGGGGCTGGGCCACCGCCGCCGTCGCCACCGGTATCGCCCTGCTGAAGATCGTGGATCCCGACCTGAAATCCGGAACCCTCAACGACTACGGCGTGGCCTATGTGGGATTCGCTCCCTTCGAAATCGGCATGACGATCCTGGCGCCCATCGCGGTGGTGTCCGGATTCACGTTCGGCCTGGGAGGGGCAGCGTTGGTGGCCGGGGTGGGAATCTTCCTGTTCCCGATACTTTCTGGATGGCTGCCGAAACAAAGCGGGAAGCAGGGCGGTCAATCGTCCGGACAACAGGCCGGATAGCAGTCGGGATAACAGGCTGGATAACAGCCGGGGTAACCGGCTACGAAGCCATGAGTTGATGATGACCGCGCACGGATAAGCCAACAAGGATAAGCTAAGCCACTATGAGCACCAGCACCACCAACCCCTCCACCCCATTCATCACCGGCACCGAGCTATACCACCACTTCCAGCACGGCCAGCGCATGACGATCATCGACTCCCACTGGGCCAAAACCGAAAACAGCGCCTGGGAAGCCTACGTCACCCAACACATCCCCGGTGCAATGTTCTGCAACCCCCTGCGACACCTCGCCGGAATCCCCTCACGACAACACGGCCGCAACCCCATCCCCGACATCAACGACCTCCAACGCTACCTCGACGACTGGGGAGTGATGACAGACCGACCCACCTACATCTACGACACAGGTGCCAATCTCTACGCCGCCCGCGCCTGGTGGATCCTGCGCTGGGCCGGAGTGAACAACGTGAGCATCCTCAACGGAGGAACCGGAGAATGGCAAGCCGCCGGCGGCGACGTCGCCGGCGGCATCGGAGCCCTGCGCGGACGCGGAAATGTTACCGTCACACCGGGATCCATGCCCACACTCGAAGTCGATGAGATCGAAGACTGGCTCGCCCAAGGAAAAATGCTGGTCGACAACCGCGACGAAGCGCGCTTCAAAGGACTCAAAGAAAACGTCGACCACCAAGCAGGGCACATCCCCGGAGCCGTGAACATCCCCACGGACGTTCTGCAAGAATCCAACGGACGCGTGCTTCCAGCGGAGCGGGTGAGGAAGATTTTGGGTGAGCTTGGCGTCGAAGAAAATACGGAGATCGCAGTGTATTCCGGATCAGGCGTGCATTCGTCCCTGTTTATCGCGGCGATGGAGGCTGCGGGGTTGCCGGCGCCGCGGCACTATGTGGGCGGTTGGTCGCAGTGGTCGTCAGATGCGAAGCGGCCGATCGAGCGAGGCTGATCCTCTCTGCTTTCTACAAATTGTTCGACCAAAACGCCAAAATTGGGTCGAAAAATGGAGTTTTAGTCGAACAATGTGTGGTGGGGCTTGAAGAGAGGGAAGGCCTGCATGAACTCGCCGAACGAACGAAGCGCGGGCGCCGTGACCCGGTACTCCCTCATCCCAAAACTGCGCAACACAGAAGAAATATAGTGATCCTTATCGCGTTGCTCACGGGTTAGGTGATGGGAACCGTCGTACTGAAAGGCGAGCACGTGCGCCGCCATGGACTCCCACGCGAACGACGTCAGCTCAATCCCCTCCGCCCGAACGGTTTGCGCCCAGCGCTCATCCATCACCAGCACATCAACCGTGGTGACCAGCATGCCGCCACTGAACACGGGAACCTGAGTCAGGCACAGCAGGCCCCTGTCTCGGACAGCGTGGGCAACCATCAGCCGCAGAATCGTCTCCGGCGGCGACTCCGCCCCGGAGCAGGACACATCCATCACCTTTCGAAACAGATTCTGATTGCAATGGCCATGAATGGGAGCATTGGTGCCCTCGCCCGGAGGCAAGAGAGTATGTTGTGCCAGATGAATCACCGCATCCGCCAGCTGGACCTGCCTAATAAGAGTGCTGCTCATGTCCGGAATCCGAGGCACAGGCCACCGCAGAATCTCCACCTCCGGGGCGTGCCTTTCCAAACTCGATAAACACCCGGCCAACGCAATAGACAAAGGGACAGCCTGTAAATCCGGAAAAGCAGGATCCGGGTGGACGTGGTGAAGAGGGAGGCTATGAGGGCGTCGACGCCGAAGCCCCAACCATTTCTCAGCCCCATGCCCAACTCGTTGGGAAGACCAAGTAGTGAAGAACATCGTGGGCTGATGATCAACGAAATACTTGAGGCCATGAAGGGCTAGTGAAGAAAAATGACTGGCCGTGGCGCTGGGATTGGAGAGGAAATAAGCCCGAGCTCGGGAGACTGGGTCTAAGTCTGCGCTGCCGAGTGCGTGAGGGGTGGTGCCTGGATGAGGCTGGGTGCTGCGAGAGTGGGGGTTGGGAGAACCGGCGGTCGGAGAATGGGGATTGGGAGAGTGGGGGTTGGGAGCCTGGGTGAACGCCTCGCGAGAAATCCAGACTCCATGGACAACTTGAAGGAATTGAGGATTACGCTCCGGGTGGTTGATGTTGTGGAGGCGTGCCAAGTCTGCGCTGGTTATAGGAACTATTGTTGGGAGCGGCGCGGTGTGAATGCGGCGACTGTTGTGCCACTCGTGCTGAGGAGGCTGTGGCGAGGGTAGTTGCGGAAGTGTGTTCATAGGTTGAACAATTGCACGAAGTTTCCTTGAGGGGAAGAAGGAGTTTTCGAGCCTGTGGATAACTGGGTGTTTTCTGGAGGAAATTAGCCGCCTTCTGGACGTTGTGGATAACTCTGTGGGTTTTGAGGAGTGTTCTGTGGATAACTCTGTGAGTAACTAGGTTTTACTGTGGAAAACTTTGGCTTTGTGGTGGGGAGGTTGTGGATAACTCCAGGCTGTCGGGCGTGCGGGCTGTTGGGTGCGCGGCCGTTGGTTTTGCAGCCGTCGGGCTGAGGTAGATCTGCGCCAGGGTAGTGACAGGCTGCGCCCGGTCTACCTACCCTCGGTTCAGCTGGCACGCGCCTGCCCAACAAAATGTTCGACCAAAACGCCATTTTTGGGTCGAAAAATGGCGTTTTGGTCGAACAATTTGTGTCTCCTATGCCTGAGCTAGGAGAGGCCGTGCACCTTGTTGAGCAGCCAGTGCGTGGTCTCCAGAGGGAGCACCCGCGACAGAGGGAAGATCAGACCGGCCTTTGAGCCTGCGGCATAGAGCGGCCGCGGCGCGTCATCCAGAACCGCCTTCATGATCTCCTCAGCGACGCGCTCCGCGGAGATACCCGCAGCCTCATTGGCGTCCAACGTGTTCAGCATCGTGCTGAACTCAGCTCCATACGGCCCCTGGAGATCCACATACTTAGTCCGCCTCTGGGAAAGCCCCGTATTGATCGAGCCGGGTTCCACCACGGACACCCCAATTCCAAAAGGCCGCACCTCGCGGCGCAGAGAAAAACCAAACCCCTTGATGGCCGCCTTCGAGGCCACGTAGCTGGACCGAAACGCAAGCGGAAAACTCCCCAGCATCGAACCGACCATCACCATGCGACCACGACCTGCTGCGCGCATGGACGGCAAAAGCTTCTGAGTGAGCTCCACCTGCCCCAACACGTTGATCTGAAACAGCCGCTCCAGCGCATCGCGGGGAAGCTCCTCGAACGGGCCGGACTGAGACTCGCCTGCGTTGTTCACCAGCACCGCAGGGGCGTCACCGTGAGCGTGAATATCTTCGACGCAGGCCTCGATGCTGTCAGGATCACTCAAATCAAGTGCGACGTAGTGCACTCCAGGGTGCCGGTCAGACACGGAGTCTGGGTTTCGGGAGGTGCCGATGACATGGAAGCCGGCGTCGGATAAGGAAGAGGCGGCAGCTTTGCCGATGCCCGATGTTGCCCCGGTGACCACCGCGACGCTGCGTCCGGTGCGGTCGGGGGCGGGCGCGACAGAGGGGAGCGCGGGGCTGCGGAGGGTTGGGCTGAGAGTTCGGGAGAATGGAAGTTTTGTCATGGACACTATTGTGGCGCATGGAGGTGGGGCTGGGGCGGAGTTGGGAAAACTTCCAGGCCGCCCCACACACAAAATGTTCGATCAAAACGCCAGTTTTTGGGCGAAAAATGGCGTTTTGATCGAACAATTTGTAGGGAGGTGTGTAGGGAAAAGGGAGGGCAGGGGGGATGGAGCGGAGGTGGTCTTGCGGGAGGTCTACGGAAGTGAGGTCGAACACTATAGAATTGGACGCGGTGACCGCGCAGGACGCACCGCGCACCCACACAACTACATACGCCGCTATGAGCTGCGGTGGGAGAGGGCCGGCCCGCGCCGGCCGCCGACGGAGCAACAACCCTTCAGACACTCTCAGGCACCCGTACCGCCACAGTCAGGCACCTCTGGAAAGCGCTTTCGGCAGTCGTAGGTCGAAAAGCCACCGAAGGAGCAAAACTCTCAGGTATCAGCGACAGAGCGAGGGGATGGACCTACCTTGAACAACCCAAGAACAACCCACAACTCTAAGGCGTAATTCATGGCAACATCTCACGACGAGTTCACGAACCGACACATTGGCCCGAACCCCGCAGATACCCAGGAGATCCTGGACTTCCTGGGCTACGAATCCTCCCAGGCGCTCGCGGAGGCCGCGCTTCCCGATTCCATTAAGCAGTCCGCCCCGATCGGCTTGCCGGACGCCTTGGATGAGACCGAGACGCTGGCCGCGTTGCGCGCTTTCGCGGATAAGAATGTGCAGAAGAAGCAGCTGATTGGCGCTGGTTACTACGACACCGTCACGCCGGCCGTGATTCGCCGCAACGTGGTGGAGAACCCGGGCTGGTACACCGCGTACACCCCGTATCAGCCGGAGATTTCCCAGGGCCGCCTGGAGGCTCTGTTGAATTTCCAGACCATGATTCAGGACCTGACGGGTCTGCCGATCGCGGGTGCGTCTTTGCTGGATGAGGCGACTGCGGTGGCTGAGGCTGTGCAGCTGATGGCTCGCGGCAATGCGAAGGCGTTCAAGAATGGTGGCGTGGTGCTGTTGGATTCTGCGTTGCACCAGCAGTCCATCACGGTGACGTTGGCGAGGGCTGAGGCTGCGGGGATTGCGGTCGAGGTTGTTGATTTTTCTGATGACGACGCCAACACCTCTCGTTCCTTCGCGGATCACGACAACCTGGTGGGTGTTGTGTTGTCGAACCCTGGTTCGACGGGCCGGGTTCGCGATCTGAAGCCTCTGATTGCGGCGGCGAAGGAGGCCGGCGCGTTGGTGACGGTGGCTGCTGATCTGTTGGCGTCGGTGCTGGTGATGTCTCCGGGTGAGGCTGGGGCAGATATTGCTGTGGGTTCTGCGCAGCGTTTTGGTGTGCCACTGTTCTTCGGTGGTCCTCACGCGGGCTTCATTTCGTGTACGGAGGCGTTGCAGCGTAAGTTGCCGGGCCGCATTGTGGGTGTGTCTGTGGATGCGGAGGGTGCTCCTGCGTATCGTTTGGCGCTGCAGACCCGTGAGCAGCACATTCGGCGCGATAAGGCAACGTCCAATATTTGTACGGCTCAGGCGCTGTTGGCTGTGGTCGCTGGTTTTTATGCGGTGTGGCATGGTCCTCGTGGCCTGCGGGAGATCGCCACGGCGGTGCATGGTCGCGCGGTGGCATTGGCTGTGGCGCTGTCTGAGGCTGGTCTGACCGTGGCGCACGATACCTTTTTCGATACGGTCACGGTGCGTCATGACAGCGTGGACGAGGTGCTCACCCGAGCCGCTGATGCTGGCTTCAACCTGCGCCGCGTGAATGACGAGTTCGTGGGTGTGTCCGTGGGCGAGTCCACTACGGATCAGGACATCGCAGAGCTCGTGGAGATCTTGTCCGGAACTTCCGCACGCATTAACACCGCGGACTTCACGGCGGACAACGGCCCGTTGGCGGAGGCTGGTGTGCTGCGTGAGGATGAGATCCTCACGCACCCGATCTTCAACAGCATCACCTCCGAAACGCAGATGATGCGGTACTTGCGGAAGCTCGCGGATCGCGATCTGGCCCTGGACCGCACGATGATCCCGCTGGGTTCCTGCACGATGAAGCTCAACGCGGCAGTGTCCATGGAGCCGATCACCTGGCCAGGCTTTGCGGGCATCCACCCTCATGTTCCGGCCGAGCAGGCTCAGGGTTGGCTGGAGTTGATCGCTGACCTGGAGGAACGCCTGGCGAAGATCACCGGTTACGCGAAGGTGTCTGTCCAGCCGAACGCTGGTTCTCAGGGTGAGTTCGCCGGCCTGTTGGCGATTGCCCGCTACCACCAGTCCCGCGGGGATGACGAGCGTAACCTGATTCTGATCCCAGCCTCCGCCCACGGCACGAACGCGGCGAGTGCCGCGCTGGCCGGTCTGAAGGTGGTTGCGGTGAAGAATGCGGAGGACGGCTCCATCGATGTGGACGACCTGGATGCGAAGATCGCCAAGCACGGTGAGAACATCGCCGGCATCATGATCACCTACCCGTCCACGCATGGCGTGTTCGAGGAGCAGGTCCGCGAGGTGTGCTCGAAGGTGCACGCCGCAGGCGGACAGGTGTACATCGACGGCGCGAACCTGAACGCCCTGGTGGGATTGGCTCAGCCTGGGGAGTTCGGCGGAGACGTCTCCCACCTGAATCTGCACAAGACATTCACGATTCCTCACGGTGGCGGAGGCCCAGGCGTCGGCCCTGTATGTGTGGCTGAGCACCTGATTCCGTTCCTGCCCACGGACGCGCGGGATGATATTCACGACGACGCCCACGGCGCGGCAACGGGACAGCCCGTGTCGGCGTCGGCGTATGGTTCGGCCGGCGTGTTGCCGATCACCTGGTCCTACATCGCATTGACGGGCGACGAGGGATTGACCGAGGCGTCCCGCATGGCGCTCGTGAACGCCAACTACGTGTCCCGCAAGCTGGAGGAGTACTACCCAACGCTGTACACGGGCGAGACCGGCCTGGTTGCCCACGAGTGCATCTTGGATCTGCGAGAGCTGACGAAGGCTTCCGGCATCACCGCCGAGGATGTCTCCAAGCGCCTGATGGACTACGGTTTCCACGCTCCCACCTTGGCGTTCCCTGTGCCGGGCACGCTGATGGTGGAGCCAACCGAGTCCGAGGACAAGGCGGAGCTGGACCGCTTCATCGAGGCGATGGTGTCCATCCACGGCGAGATCCAGGAGGTCATTGATGGCGCGGTTGCGGCTGAGGATTCGGTTCTGCGTCACGCGCCGTTTACTGCGTACTCGGTGATCCGTGGTGATTTCGACGAGGCTGTATCTGGCGGAAAGTTCACTCGCGAGCAGGCCGCGTTCCCTGTGCCGTCCTTGCGCGTGGACAAGTATTTCGCGCCGGTGCGCCGTATCGATGGCGCCTACGGTGACCGTAACTTGGTGTGCTCCTGCCCGCCGATTGAGGACATTGCGGAGAACCTGTAGGGGCTGGCGGGCCTGAAGAGTACGGGCCTTCAGAACAAAGAATAAGAACACTAGTAACGCTAGAAAGACTAGGACACTAGAAAGCCTAGGAACACTTAAGGAGCATGATGAGCAAGGACATCAAGCACACTGCCCTGCATGGTGTGCACGAAAAGCTGGGCGCACGTTTCACCGACTTCGGCGGTTGGGACATGCCGTTGAAGTACACCTCTGAGCTGGATGAGCATCACGCGGTGCGCAAGAACGTGGGCGTGTTCGACCTATCCCACATGGGAGAGGTGCGCGTGACCGGGCCGGAGGCTGCGGAGTTTCTGGACCACGCGCTGATCTCCCGCCTGTCCGCCGTGCCGGTGGGTAAGGCGAAGTATTCCATGATCTGCGAGAGCGATGGCGGGATCATCGACGACCTGATCACCTACCACCTGGGCGAGAACGAGTTCCTGGTGGTGCCGAACGCCGGGAACGTGGCCCCCGTGGTGCGGGCTCTGAACGAGCGCACGGTCAGCTTCGACGTGACCGTGAACAACGAGTCCGATGACACCACGATGGTGGCCGTCCAGGGCCCGAAGGCCACGGAGGTGATGAAGGAGGTCGTGGACAATGTCACCGACTCTCCTGAGGCATCCGGTGCGGGCACGACCGTGAACGACGCCATCGATGGGCTGGGCTACTACGCCGCGTTCCAGGGCATTGTTGCTGGTCAGCCGGCGATTGTGGCCCGCACGGGCTACACCGGTGAGGACGGCTTTGAGATCATCGTGGCCAACGACGCCGCTGAGGTGGTGTGGGAGACCGTGATGACCGTGGCGGATCGCCTGGGTGGCCTGCCATGCGGCCTGGCTTGCCGTGATACCTTGCGCCTGGAGGCCGGCATGCCGCTGTACGGCAACGAGCTGTCCTTGGATCTCACGCCGGTGGATGCCGGTCTGGGCGTGCTGGCTGCGACGAAGTCGAAGGATAAGTTCGTGGGTCGCGACGCGATTGTGGCTGCCAAGGAAGAGGGCACGAAGCAGACGCTGGTGGGCCTGGTGGGCGAGGGCCGCCGCGCTGCTCGCGGTGGCTACGAGGTCTTCGCTGCGGGCGAGGACGGCAACCCGGGCGAGTTCTCCATTGGCCATGTGACCTCGGGGGCATTGTCTCCGACGCTGGGGCACCCTGTTGCGCTGGCGTATGTGTCGAAGGAGGCCGCTGAGTCCGCCACGGCGTCCGAGGGTGCGACCGTGGAGGTCGACATCCGCGGCAAGCGTTTCCCTTACCGCGTGGTGGCGTTGCCGTTCTACAAGCGGGAGCGCTAAAGCCCACTGCGGCCACACACTCACACCGACGTGAACACCCACGCGCCGCCGCCGGTGCGTGGTGTAATCTGATCAACCGAAAACACCTGCTCAACGTTTCGTTGAGCAGCTTCCACACAAGAGGAGAAGACTATGTCCGCACTGCCACAAGATTTCCTGTACTCCGAAGAGCACGAGTGGGTCAACACCAACGCCGTGGAGGAGGGTGCCACCGTGCGCGTGGGCATCACCCACATCGCTACCGAGGCTTTGGGCGAGATCGTGTTCGTCGAGCTGCCTGAGGTGGGCTCTGAGGTTGAGGCCGGCGAGGCTTTTGGCGAGGTGGAGTCCACCAAGTCCGTGTCCGACATCTACGCTCCCGTGTCCGGCGAGGTCGTGGCCATCAACGAGGCGTTGGAGGATAACGCTGGTCTGGTGAACGAGGATCCTTACGGCGAGGGTTGGCTGTACGAGGTGAAGGTCACCGAGTCCGGCGATCTGATGGACGCGGAGGCCTACGCCGAGGCGAATGAGTAACCGCCTGTTGTGAGTACCTGTGTTTGCCCCGCGCTGGTGTTGTAGGGGCAGCACGGTATCCTAACACCATGACTTCACCTGTTGTGGCCCTGTTGTTGGGGCTTGTCCTTGTAGCTGCTGCCGTGTGGCTGTTGCTCAGGCAGCGTTCACAAGGTGGAGGCGGTGATTCTTCGTCCTTTATACCGACGCCCACCAGCGAGCGTTCGCACAGCTCGCGGGGGACAGAGCGGGCCTCGGATGATCCGGCTGCAGCCGATCATCACGGTGTGCAGGCTGGCGCCAGTTCGGCGGGAGCATCCGGCCCTGATGCGGCGCCACAGGAGGAGTACCTGGGGCTGGAGCCCGAGGTAGCTCCCACTGAGGCGATGGAGGAGATTATCGAGAACACCCCTGCTGGGGTGCTGGAGATCGACCGGTCTGCTGAGCGCGATGCGGCGTCGGCGTCGAAAAATTTTGATGTGCTGTCCGGGGGTCGGCGCAAGCGTCGCGCGTGGGCGCAGGCGCACGAGTGTGAATACGTCAAGACGGACGCCCACGTGGCCGAAGACTGGCCACAGCTGGTGCTGGGCCGAGTGGAACAGGAGAGCGGGGAGACCCCGGTTCTCCGGGACGTCGTCAGTGGTTTCTTCCGCGGCTACCCCGTCATCATCGGGGATGTGAATCGCTCGACGGTGTTGGCCATGCGCCGCGCGGAGCCGAGCCCCGCGCACGTGGTGTACACGGTGCACGGGGAACTGCCTCACGGGCTGCGCCGCGCAGAGCGGTGTGACCATGACCCCTACTTCGCCTTTACCAATGACATCCGTGCGCTGGACCGGATGCTGGACTATCGCGTGTTGGACGGCCTGGCGGCGTTGTCCCAGGTGGCAGACCATATTGAGTGGCAGGGCCGCTGGCTGTATGTGCGCATCTCCCGCAAATTAGATACCAGCGTGTGGGATCAGATTCTGCCTCACCAATTCCACATGGCCAATGCGGCGATGGTGCTGCCGCCGATGTACTCCAACGTGCCGCTCGAGTTTGAGCGGGCGGATCCCACGCGGGCTGTTCCGGGGAGTGAGTGGAGCATCGCCACGGCGCGGGACTCTCACTTCGAGTTGCCTGATGCTGCGGCAGAGGATGCCGCGGCAGGGGAGGCAGGTGCTGAGAGAGGGGCAGAGGTAGCCGCTGGTACAGAGGCTGAAACGGGCTCCGAGGTAGTGGCCGAGACTGGCGCTGAAACCAGAAGCGACGCGGCAGCGAACACCGCTGACGGTGCGGCTCAGAACCGTCCCGGTTACCTGCGGGCGGTGCCGGACGCTGGGGCGAACAGTGCACACACTGACCGTTCCGGCGCCTCCGCCGATCGCTCCGGGGCTGCTGGTGATGAGGCCGATGGCGATCAGACCGGCAGTGGTGAGACCGATCAGGATGCCGACGAGTCAGACCCGGCGGGCTCGACTGCCTCGACTGACTCGGCCGGCGCAGCTCACACCAGCGTGCCCGACCCCCACAACCCGGACATCACCCGCCCCGCAGCCAAGGTGGTATTCCCCACGCGAGCCCGCTCCCGCACCGAAGGGGACATGGAGGACTACTCCGCCAGCCACCTAACGGAGGAAACCCACACCCTCCCGAAACTTGGGGAGGACCCCGATCACATCAGCCCGTCGACCGCCCAGCGCCCGCACGTACTCCGTGCGGACGCGGGCACGAAGGCCACCATCTTCGATGATGTGGACGAACCCGACGTCGATTATGTTGAGCCGGAGTTCGATCGACCGGGTGAGGAAGTGGGTGGCGCGGCGGCGTCGGGATCACAGGATGAGGAACCCCGTGACGAGATGACACAGGCGGATGTGCTGGCGAGTCGGCGTCGGGAGAAAAATACGGGCAAGCACCGCGCACCGGACGCGCGGCATGCCCGCCCGGAGCCGATCGAGCCGGTGGAGATCGAGACGGTCGACGCGGAAATCGTGGACATCAACCACAACAAGAACAACTTTTAAACACAACCTATAAGGACAATCATGACCACCCCACACGTGAACGACGAGAAGAAGACCCGGCTGGCCGAACTGGTGAAGGAGCTTGCCGTGGTGCACGGCCGCGTCACCCTGTCCAGCGGCAAGGAAGCCGACTACTACGTGGACTTGCGCCGCGCGACGCTGCACCGGGAGGCGTCTAGGCTCATCGGTGAGCTGCTGCGCGAACTCACCAGCGACTGGGACTACGCCCACGTGGGCGGCCTGACCCTGGGTGCGGACCCCGTGGCCACCGCCATTATGCACGCAGGTGACGGCGTGGATGCGTTCGTGGTGCGCAAGGAAGCGAAGAAGCACGGGATGCAGCGCCGGATCGAGGGACCGGATATTGAAGGCAAGAAGGTGCTGATCGTGGAGGACACCACCACGACAGGCAACTCGCCGCTGACGGCAGTGGCCGCGGCGAAGGAGGCCGGAGCCGTGGTGGTGGGTGTGGCTACCGTGGTGGATCGCGCGACCGGCGCGAAGGATGTCATCGAGGCTGAGGGCGTGGAGTACCGCTCGCTGCTGGGGCTGGAGGATCTGGGTCTGGCTTAGGGCGTCAGTGGGCTGAGAACTTCACCGGCTAGCGCTTTATCGGTTTATCGGCTCGTGAAGTTTTATCGGTTTATCGGTTTATCGGTTCGTGTAGTCTAAGGTTATGACCACAAATCCCTTCCGTCCCACATTCGGAATCTCGCCACGGGTGTGGCGAGGCCGTGGGCTCGTGCTGCACGATTTCGAGCAAGCAATCGCCGGGGAACCAGGATCGCCTGCGCGTGCGCTCGTCATCGACGGAGCGCGTGGTATCGGAAAGACTGCCCTGGTCAACGAGCTTGTGGACATCGCGCAATCAGCCGGTTGGGTGAGCCTGCGGACGCAGAGTCTGCAGCCAACCGCGACCCTCGAGCTTCGGCTCCGGGAGCTCATCCAGGAACTGGAACCCCACGGGACCGGTGTGCTGATCACCATTGACGAGGTGCAGGACGCGAATCCCGCGGACCTCGCAGAGATCGCGGGTGCCTATCAAATGCTTCTTCAGGATGAGAAGCACATTGCGCTCATTGTGACTGGTCTTTCGGAAGGAGTGCAGCGGCTCCTCTCCCTGCCCGGCACTACTTTTATGCGACGTGCTCAGCGGTTCACGCTGGGCGGGCTGACTCGCGACGACGCAGAATACGTCCTCCGGGAAACCTGCAGCGGTAGCGGCATCGAGTTCACGGATGATGCGGCGGTCAAAGCCGCGCTTCTGTCGCGTGGGTACCCGTATTTGGTTCAGCTCGTTGGCTTCCTTGCTTGGAAACGCGCACACAGCCACGGCCAGCACGTCATCAACACTGAGGCGGTGGATGCGATCCGCGCAGACGCCATCCAGACGCTGGGGGAGCAAGTGCACGAGCCATCGATCAAGGGGCTTCCGGCGCGGCAGAAGGAGTTCCTCCAGTGCATGGCTGCCACGGCGCAGGCCACAGTACCAGCAACAGGACAGGCCACAGCGCAGGGCGATATGTCGGACGCGGCGGAACGCGCGGAGATTTCCGAGATTGCTGCCTGCATGGGGCGTGCGGTGACCAGCATGTCTGACCTGCGCCAACGCCTGATCGACAAGGAACTGATCGAGCCGGTGGATCGAGGGTTGTTGGAGTTCACCCTGCCGTACCTGGGGGAGTATCTGCGCAATCAGCCTAGTCGCCGCCGGGTGAGCTAGGCAGTCCGCGGCCCCGACCCGCACAGCCACCCCGCCTTGCCGGCTGGCTACGCTTAGGGTGGCCGAAAGCACAAGGCATGAGGAGTGGAAGAGATGAGCGATAAGGACAAGCCAGGCCCCACGGAGTGGTTCCCGCATCCGGTGGGCGTGGGCCCGTGGGAGCAGCAGAACCCCGGCCGGCCTCGGCCGACGGACCCGCAGTACGATCCCGACCTGCTGGACAACGGCGATACCCGCAACGTGGTTGACGCGTACCGTTATTGGTCCCGCGATGCGATCGTCGCCGATATTGATGCCCGACGCCACCAGCTCCACATTGCGATAGAGAACTTCGAAAATGACTCGAATATTGGGACGGTCGTGCGCACCGCTAACGCTTTCGCGGTGGACACCGTGCATATCGTGGGGCGGCGGCGGTGGAACCGCCGCGGTGCGATGGTGACGGACCGCTACCAGCACCTACAGCACCATGAGACGGTCAATGATGTGCTGGAGTTCGCGGCCCGCGAGGGGTTGACGGTCGTTGCCGTGGACAACACCCCGGGGTCTGTTCCGTTGGAAACGTCGGAGCTTCCGGAGCGGTGCCTGCTGCTCTTCGGCCAGGAAGGCCCGGGAGTTACGCCGGAGGCTCAAGCGGCGGCCCGGATGACGGTGTCCATCGCGCAGTTCGGCTCCACGCGTTCCATCAACGCCGGTGTGGCTGCGGGTATCGCCATGCACGCGTGGATACGCGCGCATGCCGACTTGAATAAGGCCTGGTAAACCCCGACCCTCGCGCCGTGACGATGGCGAAGAATCAGGTTTCGTGCCGTGGACCCACTTGTATGCACCTCCGGTGTTCACACAAATCAAGTGTTCGTCGCGCTGGTGGAGGACGCGCTGGACGGTGGCAGAAACCCCGTGACCTCAGGCACAATTGAATATTGTGATGCACAACGCCAAGGAACAATGGGACCACCGGGCCGACCTCTCAGAACAGGCGGTCGTCGACCGTCACCTCTCCTCGCTGTGGAGAATCCCGGGCACCTCCCTCGGCGTGATCGCCTGGCCGCCCACCACCAGGGATAAGCTCTTCGTCCGCTGGCACTATTGGTGGCAGGCACACCTCCTGGACAACATGGTGGATGCGGCGACCCGCCGCCCCACCAAGGCCCGCCTGAACCGCATCCGCCGCCAGATCCGTGGCATCAAGGTGCGCAACCTGTCCAAGCTCACGGCCAACCACTACTACGATGACAAGGCCTGGCTGGCCCTGGCCCTGGGGCGCGTGGCGGACATGCAGAAGCTGGGTGATCCGCGCGGCCGTGCCGAGCTGATCGACAACATCTACGACGGCGTGGACTCCCTCACCGGAGTGCTGCCGTGGCGTACCAACGAAACCTTCTACAACACCCCCACGAACGGGCCCGCCGCCATCATCGCCGCCCGCAACGGTAACCTGGAGCTGGCCGAAACGCTGGTGGACTGGACCTTCGATCATCTGATTAACGACGACGGCCTGGTGATGGACGGCATGCGTATGCGCATGCACGGCCCGGAGATCGTCACTGCGATCCACCCCTACTGTCAGGGCGTGATGTTGGGCGCCCTGGTGGAGTTGGCCAATGCGCAACGCCGCGCTGCCGGAGTGCAGCCCGGCGAGGTGTCCGACGTGGGGATGAAGCACATCACCCGCGCCCACGGACTGGTGCAGGCCATCGCCGATAAACGCACAACCGACGACGGAGTCTTGCATTTCCAGACGGGTGGCGGCGACGGCGGCCTGTTCAACGGAATCCTGGTGCGGTACTTAACTGTGGTAGCGAACGCCTTGGCGTCGTCGGGTCATCAATCGGATCAGGCACGAGCGCAAGCACGACAGATGGTGCTACGGACGGCAGAATCGGCGTGGCGATACCGTCTGGAGATTGATGGACTGCCCGTGTTCGGCGCGGATTGGACGAAGGACGCGGTGATGCCGCAGTCCGGCGGGCTGGTGGGATCCACTATCGCCGGGGCGGTCAGCAGTTCCGATATTGCGGAGCGGGATATGTCCGTGCAGCTGTCCGGCTGGATGCTGATGGAGGCCGCGGTCAGGCTGTGGGATTAGGCCGTGGAAGAGCCCCCAAAGGCGGGGGAAAACCCACACGCGGGGATGCCGGCAGCAACATTAAATGGGTAAACAAGGCATAATCGGATAGCGAAAACCTAACTTTTCCCGACCAGACATGACCCGTGGGCGAAACCCGCGGAGCAAGGTGAGGACACACTATGCCTATTGCAACCCCAGACGTCTACCGCGACATGCTGGACAAGGCCAAGGAAGGCGGCTTCGCTTACCCAGCCATCAACTGCACCTCCTCCGAAACCATCAACGCAGCGCTGAAGGGCTTCGCTGATGCGGAATCCGATGGAATCATCCAGTTCTCCATCGGTGGTGCGGAGTTCGGCTCCGGACTGAACGTCAAGAACAAGGTTGCAGGAGCCTGCGCACTGGCAGCGTTCGCTCACGAGGCCGCCAAGCACTACGGCGTGAACGTTGCTCTGCACACCGACCACTGCCAGAAGGAAGTGCTGGACGACTTCGTCCGCCCCCTGATCGACATCTCCCAGAAGCGTGTCGACGCCGGCGAGCTGCCACTGTTCCAGTCCCACATGTGGGACGGCTCCGCCGTGCCGATCGACGAGAACCTGGAGATCGCGCAGGAGCTGCTGGAGAAGTCCCGCAAGGCCAACATCATCCTCGAGGTGGAAATCGGCGTGGTCGGCGGTGAAGAAGACGGCGTGGAGGCCAAGGCTGGCGCGAACCTGTACACCACGGAAGAGGACTTCCTGAAGACCATCGACGCCCTCGGCACCGGTGACAAGGGCCGCTACCTGCTGGCCGCCACCTTCGGAAACGTCCACGGCGTGTACAAGCCAGGCAACGTGAAGCTGCGCCCAGAGGTCCTGGACATGGGCCAGAAGGCTGCCGCCAAGAAGCTGGGCCTGGCTGAGGGTGCCCAGCCTTTCGACTTCGTGTTCCACGGCGGATCCGGCTCCGAGAAGGAGAAGATCGAGGAGTCCCTGCGTTACGGCGTGATCAAGATGAACGTGGACACTGACACGCAGTACGCGTTCAGCCGCCCTGTGGCTGGCCACATGTTCGATAACTACGACGGCGTGCTGAAGGTGGACGGCGAGGTCGGCAACAAGAAGGCCTACGACCCACGCTCCTACCTGAAGAAGGCAGAAGAGGCTATGTCCGTGCGCGTTGTGGAGGCATGCCAGGATCTTCACTCCGCTGGTACGTCCCTGAAGTAAAACCCGCACAACCCTGCGTGAAGCGGATATACTTCCAAGTGTGATGAGACCGCCCCAGCTAGCGCGCAGCCGAACGATCATCGGCGCGATCCTGGCTGTGGGCGGTCTTCTGTGGACCTCCACCGCCTTGTGGCCCAAGGCCACCGAGGTGCTGCCGGGCTTGCCGGCGTTGCAGGCCAGCGCCTTCGTGGGCGGCATCTTGGCCGTGTTTGGCCTTGCACTGATTGTTCGCGCGCGCCGGGCGCTTGCCGTGCTGGCGGTGATGGTGCTGGTGGTGGTGATCGCCCCGCGCATCGGCACCCTGAACTGGTTCGGCCCGGACCCGAACGTGCGCGTGATGGCGCTCAATACCGCCCTGGGAAATGCCGACGACGGAGCCATCGTCGATAGACTTCGCGAACTCCAGCCGGATCTCGTGTCCCTCTCGGAGACCACCCCGGATGAGATCCGGCGCGTGACCGCCGCCACGGGCTTCGTGGCGATGAGTAACGCAGAGCCGGGAAGCGGCGGCGCCGATGGTGTGGTGCTTCTGGCCAATCCGGACGGGCGCCTGGCGTCCCTGGTCACGCAGGCGGAGAAAGTAGACCCGGAGAAGAAGCCCGAGGCGAATCATGAGTACGCCGATGTTGCCCGGGACGCCGACGTCACCCGTTTCCAAATGCCCACCGTGTACACGCCCAGCTGGCATTTCCGCGGTAGCAGGGCGGGCGCCGTGGCCGAAGTTCCCGTGACGTTCGCCGGCGTGCACGTGGTGGCCCCCGTGGGTTCAGAGGACCGCAAGGCCTGGGACGAGGAACTGGAAGGGCTGCAGTCCTGGACGGCGCAGCGCAACCGCACCACCGACGTGGTGCTGATGGGAGACTTCAACGCCACCCGCTGGCACCCGCGCATGAGGGACTTCAGCAACACCACGGACTGCACGGGACATGCGGCGGCGCGCCCCACGTGGCCCGCCTTCGCGCCGGTGATCCGCCTGGATCACATCCTCACCACCGGGTCCTGTGGGGACGCGGGCACATTCCGTGTCAGCGGCACGGACCACCTGGGAGTGTGGGCTGACATCGCGTTCCGGAAGAAGGACTAACTGGGCTGTAGGACCCAGATGGCACAATGTAGACCATGAGCACGCACAAGCAGAGTAGCTGGGACGAATCTCGGCGCAACGATCCCGTGGATCCCTCGTCCCGTGCTGCTCGGCTGCGCCGTTTCATCCGCTCCAGCGCGCCGGGCGTGCGCAGTGCCGCGCAAACGCTCACGCGCCAGTGGCCGAAGCGCGGCGCGATGCGCGTGCGGGAGAAGTTCATCTTCGCGCTGCAGGCAGCCATTGCGGCGGCGCTGGCCTTACTGATCGCGGAGAACGTGTTCGGCCACGAGAATGCGTTTTTCGCCCCGATGGCCGCCGTCATCAGCTTGGGCGTGTCCGCCGGGCGGCGAACCCGGCGAACCTTCGAGCTCACGCTGGGCGTGGCCGTGGGCATCGGCATCGGCGACGTGGTCATCGGCCTCATCGGAGGTGGCTATTGGCAGGTCAGCCTGGTGGTGTTCTTAGGGATCATCATCGCCAGCTTCGTGGACAAGGGCGTGATTGTTGCCACCCAGTCGGCGAACACGGGCGTGCTGATCGCCACGCTGATTCCGCCGGGCTCGGAGGACACGTGGGGACGTATGATCGACGCCCTAGTGGGCGGTCTCCTCGGCATCCTGGTCATGGCCCTGATTCCCAATTCACCGCTGCGCCCCGCGCGCCACGTCATGTCCGAGCTTCTTGCCAAGGCGGCCCTGGTGCTGGATGACGTGGCTACCGGGATGAAGCGCATGGACTACGGGTTGATCGAGGAAGCCCTGCAGCAGGCCCGCGGCACCCAAGCCGCGGTGAACAACATGCTCAACCAGGCTGGCGGCGGCGCGGAAATGGTGGCGGTCAGCCCGCTGTATTGGAACGCCAAGCGGCACACCCGCACCATGAACCGGACGCTGGGGCCGGTGGATAACACGATGCGTAACACGCGGGTGCTTGCCCGGCGCGCGGTGGTGATGGTGTCCGACGGGGTGGAGCCCACGCCCGCGATGCACTCCATCTTGAGCGAGCTGGCCAATGAAATTGGCCACCTCTCGGCGGTCTTTTCCGAAGGCGGGACTCGCGGCACGCGCCGCGAGTCCGTCGAGATTCCAGAGATCGTCCGGAACTTGCAGCGCCTGGCCGGCCAGTGCACCCTGGATGTGGCCGAGGGCACGGGGCTGTCCGGCACCGTGGTGTTGGCGCAGATCCGGTCCATCATCGTGGACACGCTGGAGGTGTGCGGCTATTCCCACGAATCGGCGATGGCGGCCCTGGCGCCCACGGTGGAGAGCCCCTCCGTGCCGCCGGAGGTGTGGGACTAGCGGTTGAAGGTCACGAACTGCCCATCGCGCAGGTGGCGATAGAACGTCACCGAGGTGAGCGGCCGCGGATGCGGCACCCCATCGCGCGTGACCTGCATATCCACGCCACCGGCCTGCAGCGCACGCCCCGAGGTGACTGTGGGCTGTGCACGCTCCGCCCGTGCACGGGCCGACAGGCTGGAGAACAGTCGGGACCAGGACACCCGAGGGCTCAGTGGCTTCCGAGGTGTGGCCACAAGGCCCGGGGCCGTGGCCGTTGGCACCATTGTCACACCATTGTTGAAGCCCTCGAGATCATGGGCAGGACCATACGCAGACGCGCCCTCAGCGCCCTCAGTTCCCTGAGCCCCCAGGTGGTTGTAGATGGTCTTACTGTCCACGATCACCTCGCCGATCAGCTCTGCGGCCTCCCCATCAGCGTTCAGTGGCCCGGTGATCTGGGCTTTCGCCAACGTCACCAGGCCATGATCGTCGCGGATCACTGGGTGTGGCGTGGCCGGAGCTGTCACTAGAGTGCGCACCTGATCCGCCAGAGCCTCCTCGGATGCGTCCACATCGATGCCCCAGGCGCGAGCCACATCAGAGTCCTGAACAGGGAGGTAGGCAACCTCCACCCACAACGCGTCGATGCGCATCAGTTTGGTGACCACGGCGGACAGTGCGGCGTCGGTTCCAGAGACAACGATGCGCACCGGCTCGCTGACAGTATGCGGATCAGGCTGCGGGGCACCCAGGTGGGCAACGTCGGGCTGCGCGGCAATTTCATCCAGCGACGGCGTGGAGCCCACCACAAAACGCTCCGGGAAGGAATCCAGGAACTTCAGCTCGGAGCGCGTGGGGATCTCCGCCGTGTCCCGCACCTCGGCGTCCGACGGGAGAGACGGGGCGAGGCGAGCGTGGCGCTGCTGGGCCGCCGCACCGCAATTGAGCAACAACAACATGACTCCCACAATAGCGCCCGGACGCAAGGGGTCGGCCGCGACAGTGCCGCGGGGCTTAACACCGCTGGACGTGCAAGTCTTGCTAAAATACCAAGACGTACAGGCGGGACACGTGTGCACTCACAGATCATGCGCGCACGTCCGCACAGGCATGCCCAGACATGCCCACATACGACAAAACTTATAAGGATGAGCCCAACATGGCAGCAATCATCGTCGTCGGAGCCCAATGGGGAGACGAAGGTAAAGGCAAAGCAACCGACATCCTCGGCGGACAAGTCGACTACGTCGTCAAGCCCAACGGCGGCAACAACGCAGGTCACACCGTTGTTGTTGGTGGAGAGAAGTACGAACTGAAGCTCCTGCCAGCCGGTGTGCTCTCCGAAAATGCAACGCCCATCATCGGCAACGGCTGCGTGGTGAACCTCGAAGCCCTCTTCGAGGAAATCGACGGCCTGGAAGCACGCGGCGCCAAGGCCTCCCGCGTGCGCGTCTCCGCCAACGCGCAGCTCGTCGCGCCGTACCACGTGGCCATCGACCGCGTGGCGGAGCGTTTCCTGGGCAAGCGAGCCATCGGCACCACCGGCCGCGGCATCGGCCCCACCTACGCTGACAAGGTCTCCCGCGTGGGCATCCGCGCGCAGGACCTGCTGGACGAATCCATCCTGCGCCAGAAGATCGAATCCGCCCTGGACCAGAAGAACCAGATCCTGGTGAAGATCTACAACCGCAAGGCCGTGGACGTGGACGACGTGGTGGAGTACTTCATGGGCTACGCCGAGCGCCTGAAGCCCATGCTGATCGACGCCACCTACGAACTGAACAAGGGCCTCGACGAGGGTAAGCACGTGCTGATGGAGGGCGGCCAGGCGACGATGCTGGACGTGGACCACGGCACCTACCCATTCGTGACGTCCTCCAACCCCACCACTGGTGGCGCGTGCGTGGGATCCGGCATCGGCCCCACGCGCATCACCGCGTCGCTGGGCATCATCAAGGCCTACACCACCCGCGTGGGCGCCGGCCCATTCCCCACGGAGCTGTTCGACAAGTGGGGCGAGTTCCTGCAGACCACAGGCGGCGAGGTGGGTGTGAACACCGGACGTACCCGACGCTGCGGTTGGTATGACAGCGTGATCGCCCGCTACGCCTCCCGCGTGAACGGCTTCACGGACTACTTCCTGACCAAGCTGGACGTGCTGACGGGCATCGGCGAGATCCCGATTTGTGTGGCCTACGACGTGGACGGCGTGCGCCACGACGAGATGCCGATGACGCAAACGGAGTTCCACCACGCCACCCCGATCTACGAAACCATGCCCGCATGGGACGAGGACATCACCGGGTGCCGGACCTTCGACGAGCTCCCTGAGAAGGCGCAGGCCTACGTCAAGCGCCTGGAGGAGCTGTCCGGCTGCCGCATCTCCTACATCGGTGTGGGCCCAGGCCGCGACCAGACGATCGTCATCAACGACGTGCTGGAGAGCTAGCGCGCCTTAAAGTCCACCACGATCCGCGGCGGCCCGTCGAGGTACGTCACGGAGTACGGAACTTTGCGCGTAAGCCCGATGACGAACTGCGACCGGGCCTCGAACTGGCCGGCGTAGTTCACCTCGGTCACCACTGTGTCCTGCGGCTCGCCGTCACCCGCGACCGTCCCCGGATGCACCCCGGGCTTCAGCACCATGCGCCCGTCCTGCCGGGCCGCCTCCTCCAGGTCGATGGGCGTCATCTCCACACCGAGGTCCAGCGCGTACTGCCCCGCAACGTTAATGGGGTGCCCCGAGGCCTGGTGCGCGGCCGTTTTCCCGAGCCGGGTATACCACCCCGCGGGCCCCGTTCCCTCGAGCTCGATGACCACCCGGTCGAAGCCGTCGTGGTGCCCCACCCGCACCGCCACGAGCCTTAAATGAGACCCGGCCGCGGGGGGCTGGGTGCGGTCGTCGAGGGATACCTCGCCCATCATGGTCGCGCCTGGCTTGTCCGTTTCCGACGCCACCTCGCCCGATCCTTCCCCGTCCCGCGCCGCGGTGGTCGCTGTGTGCGTCGCTGTCTGGGTGTGTGTCTGCGTGTGCGTCCGTGATTCGGTGACGGTGCTGGTAGCGCCGTCACTCGAATCCCCGCCCGCGCCATCACTGCTGCACGCCCCCGCCAGCAGCGCCGCCCCCATGAGCACCGCGGCCGCACCTCTGCGCGCCCACCTGCTGTGTCCACTTACTTCATGGCCCGTCATGCCGCCATTCTACGTGCGCGCTGCCCCGACCGCGCCCGACCCAGCCCGCCCGCGACTACGCTGGAACCCATGCCTGACTCCGCCGCCTCCGTCCCCGTTGTTGTCGCTGATGTTGATACCGGGATAGACGACGCCCTGGCTCTCGTCTACCTCAGCCATCTCCACGCGCAGGGGCGTATCCGTCTGAGGGTCACCACCAGCGCCGGGAACTGCGGGGCCGCGCAGGCCGCCGCCAACAGCGTGGATGTTCTCAAGACGTGCGGGCTGCGCGTTCCCGAGGACGTGCCCGTCATTGCCGGCGCAGCCGCCCCGGAGCACGTGGAGCTCACCACCACACCGGAAACCCACGGCCCGACGGGCCTGGGCTACTGGTCTACCGAAACACCTGCCGAGGACTATGAACCCAACCTCACGGAAGCGCTCACGAGCTGGGAGGGGGCGGAGCTGGTGTTGGTGGCCGGGCCGGCGTCGAATATTATCCACGCAGAGCACGGCGCGCGGGTGACGATGATGTGCGGCGCGTTCGATTACCCAGGGAATACCACCGCAACGGCGGAATGGAACGCGTGGGTGGACCCGCATGCGCTGCGCGGCACGGTGGAAGCGGACACAGCGGAGGCGGGCACGGCGGCGGGGGAGCGGCCCACGATCTGCCCGCTCAACGTCACCGAGCGCGTGCTGCTGCGGCCCGATCGGCTGGAGCGGTGGGCGTCGGTGCTGCGGCGCAGCGGCAAGGACAACCTGGCGCGGCTGATGGAGGACGCGCTGCGGTTCTATTTCGAGTTTCACGAGTCGGTGGGCGTGGGGTACTGCGCGCAGATTCACGACCTGGCCGCGGCGATGGTGATGCTGGATACGGTGGAGCATCGCACGAAGCCGGGGCGGGTCACCGTGGACGTGGAGGGGGAACGACGCGGCACGACCAGCGTGGAGTGGGAGGATACGGAGCGGGCCAACGCGGACATTCTGGTGGAGCTGGCTCCGGAGGACGTTTTTCGGGAGTTTGAGCGGGTGGTGTTGGGGTTCGCGTGAGGGGTGGACGCAGCGCGATAGTTATGACAGCATAAGAAATGCTTCATGTTTGACGTAACGCAGTGAGCGGCCGGCAGCCCCCAAGCGCCCCGCCCCGCGCTCACCCACGGAGAGGAACCCATGACATTTGCCCAGCACGCACGACCCCCACACGACACACGCACGCGATCTCGCACTGTCGGGACAACCGCGAAGGCACGCTGGGGCCTGCTTGCCGCACTTGCCCTGGTGGGCGGACAAGCCGCCGTGCCCGCCGCGTTTCCTAGTGCTCTTCCTACAGCCTCCGCGCAGACGGACCTGACCTGGGGAGACTGCCCGAAGGCATCCTTCACCGCGCCGGGAACCGTCTGCACCGAGGTGCAGGTTCCGAAGGACTACAGCAACCCTGCAGGCGAGAAGATCACCCTGACCGTCAGCAAAATCCCCGCCCGCGGTGAGAAGCGCGGCGTGATCGCCGGAAATCCGGGAGGCCCCGGCGGTGACGCACTCGGCATGTTCACCAGCGGCGAGAAGGACGACATCGAGATCCCCCGCGTCACGATGCCCGAGAAGATCCGCGAACACTACGACCAGATCGCCGTGCAACCGCGCGGACTCTCCCACGCAGAGCCGTTGACCTGCGGCGCAACGGAGTTCCCCATCCCGGCTGAGCTGTTCGTGGGCGGCATCGCTCACGAACTGTGCGAGACCCTGCAGCCAGGGCTGGTGGACTCCATCACCACCGAAAACACCGCGCGGGACCTCAACGAAGTCCGCACGCAGCTGGGCGAGGATCGCCTGAACCTCTACGGCGTGTCCTACGGTGGTGTGCTCATGTCCACCTACGCCACCCTGTTCCCGCAGCACACCGACCACATCCTGTTGGATTCCTCCGCAAGTCCGAAGGCCCAGTGGTTCGGTTTGGGTGAGAGCCGCCAGGGCGCGCGCCGGGACACTCTGATGGCCATGTTCCAGTGGATCGCGGATCGTGACGACCAGTACGGACTGGGCACCACACCGCTGCAGGTGTACCAGAGCTGGGCTCAGCGCGTGAACGAAGAAACCGGGGTACCCGCGCAGCTCACGCCACCGCCAGCGCAGGTGGGTGACCTGCCCGCCGGCTTGCAGCAGCACGCCGGCGTGGTCCTGCCCGTGGTGAACGACGCCATCCCACCCATCTGGCGCCTCTACTCCGGCTGGTCCACCCTCACCCGCCTAGCGCCAGGAGCCAGCAACCAGTCGCCGCTGTTCGCGGCCACCCTGCAGAACGGACTGTATGACGAATCCAGCTGGGGAGACCTGGCCGAGTACGTCCGCGACGGCAAGCCCCACGACAACAGTGAGAAGCTACTGGAGAACATCGTCGAAGACGACGAAGCGCTGCTGGACTTCATCGAGTCCCAGGTGACCCTCAACACCGTCATGCAGTCAGTCTTCTGCAACGAAAACACCACGCCACCGGCACGTGAACGCTTGCTGCCGCACATCGTGGATAGCCTCACGGGAGGCGATGCCCTCAAGCAGGTCGACGAAGGGATCGCCACCGGAGCGGTCTGCATGGGATGGCCGCTCCCGAAGGCTCCCGTGAAGGTCAGCGGCCAGGCTCTCCAGACCAAGCCGCTGCTGATGGTCTTCGACAAGGACAGCGCCACCACCGCCCAGGCCACCACCGATATGCAGGAAGCCATGGGTGGAGAGATCATCACCCTGGAGGGCTACAGCCACGGCGTGATGGCTCACGCCAGCGATAAGGTGGCCGACAAGGTGAACGCCTACTTCGGGCTCTAAGCCTTCCCCTAAGCCTGCGGTTGCGGCTTCGGTTTCGTCTGCGGCGCCCGGACCGTCAGCGCAGCAATGGCGGTGGCTAGGGGCACCGCCATGACCAGGGCTATCGCGCCCGTGGCTGACCGGAGGATCTCCGTGGCCATCACATCACTGGTGAGAATCTGCTCCAGGGGACGGCTGGAGGTGCTGAGCAACAGCAGCATGGGCAACGCTACACCCGTGTAGCTCAGCACCAGCGTGTACACCATGGACGCGATATGGTCCCGGCCCACCCGCATTGCAGACTGGAACAAGTCCCACGGCGACCAGTGCGGGTTGGCCTCGTGAAGCTCCGTGACCGTGGATGACTGGGCAATCGTCACGTCGTTCAGCACACCGAGCGCGCCGATAATCATCCCGGCGAGCATCAGACCCTGGATATCGATACCCGGCAGGTACAGCAAGATATTGAGGTTGTTCTCATCCCCCAGCCCACGGATGCCCGCGGAGTGAACCGCCAGCGCGGACAGCCCCACCGCAATGCCCAACGCCAACAGCGTGCCGCCCAACGCGCTGGCCGTTTTCCAGCTGGCCCCATGAACCAGGAACAGCACCAGGAACAGCACGCTCGCGCCGCACACCAACGCCACCGTGACGGGGGAGCCACCATGGGTGAGGCTGGGGATCAGGTACACCACGATCATGAGCAGCGTGAGCGCCAAACCCACGATCGAGCGGGCTCCGCGCCACGCGCCGATCAGCACAATCAACGCCACCGTGGCTGCCAGCCACCACCACATCGTGGAGGAACGCTGGAAATCCTGGAAGGCATAGAGCGGCGCATCCGTCGGCGCCACCTCCGGGGAAACCTGACCTGAGTGCGTCAAGAGGATCGAGTCTCCCTGCTGCAGGTCCGGGCTACCGGGGAGATCCGGGTGCACCTCCAGCACGGTGCGCTGACCGGCATGATCCCCCGACGTGATGTCCACCAGCGCATGCGTACAGTCCTTCGGAGCGAAGCGATCCTCTGGCGGGGCGGTGCTGAAGACCGTGCCGATGGCAGGGGAGTTGCACTGACCCGGCTGGAGGGCGAACACCGTGCCCTTCGCGAGCTCACCGGTGAGGCTGGTGTTCGTCTCGAACGCCTCCGAGGTGTCCACGGGATCCGAGGACGGCCACGTGAGCAGCAAACCCAGGGCCGAGGCACAGGCCACAAGAATAAGGAATGCGCCCAGCACGAGCCGCGGCAGCGACAGGGTGGACTGCGCAGAGCGTGCGGAGTGCGCGGAGTGTCTAGCCATGAGCTAACCCTATGTCACAGGCCATACAATTCACAGCCCATACAATGCTGAAAAAGTGCCCCACCGGGATAACCCAGTGGGGCACTGTGTCAGCAAGCTATAAAGCAGCGCTTTACGCGTTCAGCTTGTCGCGAGCGCTCAGAGCAGCTGCAACCAGCACCTTCAGGGAGCTGGTGGTCTCTTCCCAACCGCGGGTCTTCAGACCACAGTCAGGGTTGATCCACAGCAGGGATGGGTCCACGGAGTCCAGAGCGTCGGACACCAGGGTGTCGACCTCTTCCTGGGAAGGAACACGTGGGGAGTGGATGTCCCACACGCCTGGGCCCACGCCCAACTCGTAGCCCTCGTCCTTCAGAGCCTTCAGCACCTGCATGCCGTTGCGGGCAGCCTCGATGCTGGTGACGTCTGCGTTCAAGTCGGAGACCGTGTCGATCAGCTCGTTGAACTCGGAGTAGCACATGTGGGTGTGGATCTGGATCTCGTTGGCAGCGCCAGAAGTTGCCAGGCGGAAGGATCCCACGGCCCACTTCAGGTACTCAGGCTGGTCCTCCTTGCGCAGTGGCAGCAGCTCGCGGATGGCGGGCTCGTCCACCTGGATGATCTGGGCACCGGCGGCAACCAGGTCGTCGATCTCGTCGCGCAGAGCCAGGGCCACCTGGTCTGCGGTCACGCCCAATGGCTGGTCGTCGCGGACGAAGGACCAGGCAAGCATGGTGACCGGTCCGGTCAGCATGCCCTTGACTGGCTTGTCGGTCAGGTCGGCAGCAACCTTGTACCAGTCCACGGTCATCGGGTTCGGACGGGAGACGTCACCGTAGATGATAGGTGGACGCACGCAACGGGAACCGTAGGACTGAACCCATGCGAACTCGGTGGACAGGTAGCCCTCCAGCTGCTCGGAGAAGTACTGCACCATGTCGTTGCGCTCTGGCTCGCCGTGGACCAGCACGTCGAGTCCCAGCTCCTCCTGGCGGCGGATTACGTCAGCAACCTCGTCGCGCATGGCCTGGGTGTAGGCGGCGTCGTCGATCTCACCCTTGCGGTGCTTTGCACGTGCAGCGCGGATCTCGGAGGTCTGAGGGAAGGAACCGATGGTGGTGGTCGGAAGAGGAGGCAGGTTCAGGGACTTCTGCTGAGCCTCGCGGCGAACCTTGAGGTCGTCGCGGGTGCGGTCGGCGTCGGTGATGGCGTCCTGGCGAGCGCGAACCTCAGAGTTGTGGGTCAGGTCGGAGCTGTCGCGGTCCGCCTTGGCGGCACGTGCAGCCTCAACGGCAGCCTTGTCCTCGTCGGTCTCCTCGCCACGCAGCAGGCGGGAAAGGACGGCAACTTCCTGGATCTTCTCGTAGCCGAAGGCCAGCCAGTCGCGGACAACCAGGTCGCCCTCGCGCTCCAGGGAGTAAGGAACGTGCAGAAGGGAGCAGCTGGTGGACACGGCAACTGGGCCCCGCTCCTTCAGAGCCTTCAGGGTCTCCAGGGCTGCGTCCAGGTCGGTGCGCCACACGTTGCGGCCGTCAACCACGCCGGCAACCAGCAGCTCGTCGCCGGTCCATGCAGGCAGCTCGGTGCCGCCGTAGACCAGGTCCACACCGAATGCGGACACGCCGGAGCCACTGAGCAGCTCGATGGCCTGGTTTCCGTCGCCGAAGTAGGTCTGAACCAGCAGCTTCAGGCCCTTGTCCTGGGCGATGCCGGCCAGCTTCTCGTAGCCTGCACGTACGCGGTCCAGCACAGCCTTGTCGATGGCGGTGACCAGGGAAGGCTCGTCGAACTGCACCCAGGTCACGCCACGGTCGGCGATGCGAGGCAGGAGTCGAGCGTAAGCGTCGAACACCTCTTCCAAGTGATCCAGGGCGTCGGACTCATCGGTGGTGCGGGACAGGGACAGGTAGGTCAGGGCGCCAATCAGGACGGGGCGCACGGACTCGCCTGCGCGGGTGACCTGGTCGCGCAGATCCTCCAGCCATGCCTGGTCCTCCAGCTGGATACGGGTCGACGCCGACAGCTCTGGAACCAGGTAGTGGTAGTTCGTGTCGAACCACTTCGTCATGGCGGATGCTGGCTGCGTCTTGGTGCCGCGAGCCGCTGCGAAGTAGCGGTCGATGAACGGAGGCAGGCCGTCGTTGGCGTGGTCCTCGATGTCCAGCACGCGCTCCGGGAGGGTGCCCAGCAGGGCGGAGGTGTCCAGGATTGCGTCGTAGTAGGAACGGCCAGCGTAGGGGGCGGCCTCGACGCCGGCGTTCAGGACGGTGTCCGTGTAATCGTTGGTCAGGCGGGTGGCGGTGGAGGCCAGCGCGCGACCGGTGGAGGAATCGCGCCAGTAGGTTTCTAGCGCCTTCTTGAGTTCGCGATCAGGTCCGATGCGTGGGACCCCGGCAATTGTTGAATGGAAAGTCATCACTTAATCCTTATATCTGCTGATCGCGCCCAGTCCAGGGCTCCAGTAGGGCGACCATGGTGCATGTAACAGTGTGCGGTTAACATTGTGCTGCAAGGTGCGTGGGATCGAACAAAAGCGATCCGCGGTTACTTGCGTGCCATCAAGCCTGCACTAGACCGCTCTGTCTGTCAAATGGGAAAAGTAGTGCCCTGCTCGCGTATGGGGGTAAAAGCTGCCGATGAGGGGCGATGAGGGTTGCAGCCGCGGAACTTGCACGAAGTGCTCATCGTGGGTCACGATAGAGGCGTTCGCGACCACCCCGGAGGTGACATTACGGGGTATAAGAAGTACTAAAGGGGAAGAACCAACACCCATGAGCGCATTGTCACGCAAAGATCTCTCCACTGCTCCCATGCCCGCCTGGGCGAAGGCAGTGCTGGCCCTGGCTGTCCTGTGTGTGGTCGCCACGTGGTCTTACCTTGTCATCACCCAGCCTACGGATTCTCAGTGGGAATCCCTGGCGGACTCGCATAGCTCCACCATCGCCCTGGTGGGATTCTTGGTCCCCGCGATTTTGGCGCTGATCGTGATTGTGCCCCGCCTGCCCGTGCGCACCTTAGGGCTTCTGCCCGTGGCGCTGGCGCTCAACATTATTCTGGGCCAGGTCATTGGCACGATGGGCCTGCCCGTGCCTCTCTACCTGGACTCCATCGGTACCGTGCTGGTGGGAAGCCTGGCGGGCCCTGCCGCGGGCATGACCACGGGTATCCTGTCCTCCCTGATCTGGGGCACGTTCAACCCCACGGTGGTTCCCTTCGCCGCGGCGTACGCCTTCGTGGGTATCGCGGCGGGCCTGCTGCGCAAGCTCTTCCTGTCCGCGTGGTGGAAGGTGGCTCTGGTGTCCCTGGTGGTGGGCTTCATTACTGCGTTGCTGTCCGCGCCCGTCGCCTCCTTCATCTTCGGTGGCACCGCGGGCACCGGCACCGGCCTGCTGGTGAGCTTCTACCGCTCCCTCGGCTTCGACACCATCACCGCCGTCTTCCTCCAATCCTGGACCTCCGACCCGATCGATAAGTTGATCGTCTTCACCATCGTGTGGCTGGTGATTCGCGCGTTGCCGCAGCGTGCGCGCCGTACCTTCGCACCCGAGGCGAAGGAAGGGGCGGGCGCTGCGGCGAACGCAGAGGCGCCAGCGACCGCACCGCGTCCATGAATCCTTTAACGCCGCTGACCTTCGCGGCCTGCGCCGTGGCCGTCACCCTGATCGCCGATTCCGTCTGGGTGTCCGCGGGAATGTTGACGTTGGCGGCGTGCCTTGCCCTTTTTTATCCGACGCCCAGCCGCCGTCCCTTCCTGGTCTCCCTCGGAATGGGCGGCCCCGCGTTCATCGGCTTTTTGCTGATGTATGCCCCGTTTGGGCAGAACAGCGGCTGGTTCATCTTCACCACGGATGGAACACGCATCGCGTTAGAACTCGGCTTGAAGTTCATGACCGCGGCGGCGGTGGGGCTCACCATCGGAAGCTTTGTGCACCTCGACCAGCTGATGCGTGTGCTGCAGACCCGGCTCCCGGCGCGCCTGGTGTACGTGTTGGGCTCGACCTTTCGCCTGTATCCCATGGCCCGGGCGCGCCTGGAGACCATCAAGCAGGTGCAGATCACCCGCGGCGTGGATGTGACCGGGATCCGCGGCACGATGCTGTTGATCCTCCCGCTGATTGTGGGGCTGGTGGACGACGCGGCGCAGCGCGCCCGCCCCTTGCAGCGCGCCGGCTTTGGCGAGGCTGGGCCGCGCACCGTCTTGCGCCCGGTGGGGGATAGGCCCGCCGAGCGCGTGCTGCGGCTAGCGGCCGTGGCTGGGGTGGTGGCCGTGGGGGTGTGCGCCGGCGTCGGGATTATATAGGTAACGGCACTGTAGGGGCTACTGGGTAGCATGAGGGATTATGGCGAAGAAGAAGGCGAACAAGAAAAACTCCCGGAATAAGGCGGCGGTGAAGGAAGCGCAACGCCAACGGGAGGAGGCCAAGCGGCAGGCGATGCTGGATCGGGAGATGGCCGATCGCAAGCAATCGATGCTGCAAGACCTCTTCCTGGCCGTGGTGCTGTTCGTGGTCTTCATCATGCGGGAGCGCACCTTCGATATGCTGGGCCAGCTGCTGGGCCTGGTGATGAGCTGGCTCGTCGGGCTGATTGTGGTGGACCTGTTCTACCTGGCTCGGCGTAAGCCGCGGCCGGTGGACTGGAAGAAGAGGATCCTGCCCGCGGCCGGGATCGGGGTGGTGGTCTTCGTTCTCGCCTTCGTGATCCCGGCGCGGATGCTGGGACTGTAGCTTGTACGCGAGCACAACAGACAACCACACAACGGGGAAGAGCACATGCCCATCACAACCTATATCTGGGGAGAGAGCGGATCCGGCCTATCCGAACGCGCCTGGGACATCGCCGAGCGCACCGGCGCGGCGTGGGTTGGTAACAATGCCCAGTCCCACATCAGCATGATGCGCTCCACCGTCCGCGACGAGCTGGCGGTGGCGATGGAGCAGCGCGGCGTGCCTGTGCCAACGATGGAAGAAGCCGTGGATGCAGAACTCGTGCAGTGGGGCTTGACCGAGCAGGCCGACCAAGACCCCATGTCCCTGTCCACCGGCCAGACCCGGCGCGTCGCCATCGCCCAGGCACTGCTGGCCGGACCCACCGCGCTGGTCCTGGACTGCCCCTGCGACGGCCTGGACACGGACGCGGTCACCCTGCTGCGCGACGTGCTGATGGACTTCCCCGGCGAGGTCATCGTGGTGGACCGCGTGCGCAACGCCCTGGCGGACAGCGCCCAGCACGTCGAGCACATCACCGGCGCGCACGAACCGCCGCCCCGGATCGACGAACTCGTGACGTCGTCTCTACGCGTCGATGACAAACCGACGCCCAACCTCGCAACCCCACAGGCTGCCTTTACCGCCACGGAGCTCGTGATTGAGAGAGGCCACAGCACCATCGGACCCGTGAGTGTTACAGCCCCAGCCGGAGCCATCACTCATGTGGCAGGCCCCAACGGCTGCGGAAAAACCACCCTCTTCCTGGCAGGGCTGGGGCTCGTACCGAAAAAACAGCTCGTGCACGGAACACTCGAGTGCGCCGGACGCATCGGCTGGTGCCCCACGGACATGGACTCTGCCGTCACACGCAAGAGCGTGCGCGAAGAACTAGAGCTGGGCAGCAGCACGGAGCTCGCCCGCGCAGCCATGGACTTCGCTCAGCTCAACGACGTTGCCGAGGTGCACCCCCTGGATCTGCCCTCGGCACGGCGCCGGATCGTCCTCGTGGCGGCGGCGATGGTACGCGCGCCGGGCGTCGTATTTCTCGATGAACCCACGGTGGGCCTGGATGCACCGGGCGCGGCCGCATTGGCCGACCTCATGAGACGGTATGTGGCAGGCGAGTATCACGCGAGCATCGGGCGCGACGGGGAGACGCCCGCGATCGTGTGGAGCTGCCACGACCCCCACTACGCCGCCGCGGTGAGCGACTACAGCGTGCAGATCGCGTTGACGCGCTAGCGTGCAAATCGCGCCGGGGCGCTAGCCCGTGATCTCCACCTGGTCGCCCTTCACCGCGACCGACTTCGCGCCGGACATGCCCACACGGGACGGGCCGGAGAGAACCTCGCCGGTGGTGATGTCGAACTCAGAGCCATGCTTTGCGCAGATCGCGACCTTCTTGCCCTCGAACTCGCCCAACTTATTGATATCGCCCTGGGCATGAGGGCACACGCGCGAAAACGCCACGAACTGGCCCTCCGTGGGCTGGGAGACAATCCACCGATCCATGATGTACGCGCCACCGACCGGAATCTCCGCGGCAGCAACCTGGGCAACCTCATCAGAGGATCCACACGCGGCAAGAAGCGCCCCGGCAGCCGTGGTCGCAGTGACAACAGCCGCGCCCTTCAGGAAAGAACGGCGCGAACACGAAAACTGGGCATCCTGAGCAGCAGAAGACATGACCCCACACTAAGTCCATGACAAGGGAAAATAAAGGAAGGTAAGCCACAGTTACCCAGTGGGCGCTGCGTACATATAGCTGCGCCGCCGAGCGTAGCCTTGTGCAAAACAGCTCTTAAGTTTCTAGGATGGACAGTTATGGATACACCGAGTGCACTAGGCACCCCACGGACCAACAACGCCACCACCGTGCTTCTCCTCGGGGGAGGCGACATGGCGCGCGAAGTCACCTACGCGCTGCAGAGACTGGCCGTGGAAGTGCACGCCGCAGGACGCGAAGAAAGCGAACCCGCGTTGCGCGTCGCCGACAGTGCCTACATCGTTGACCTTCACGACGATGACGCCGTGCTCGACCTCATCCGGCACGTCAACCCCGACCTCGTGGTGCCCACCCTAGAACTCAAGTGCGACACCGCGCTGTTTACCGTCGAAGAAGAGAAAATCGCCAAGGTGGTGCCGAACGCCCAGGCCGTGAAGCTCGGAGCCCGGCGCGACGGATACCGCACCATGGCCCACAAAGAACTGGGACTGCCCAACGGCACCTACGCCCTGGCAAGCTCCGAAGAGGACCTGCAGGCCGTCGCCGACCTCATCGGCTTCCCCTGCGTGGTGAAACCCATCCTCACCAACAACAACTCCGGCCACGGACAAACCACCTGCGACAGCCCCGACGACCTCGCCGCAGCCTGGGACTCCGCCATCAGCGTCATGAAGGGAAACGCCCACGAAGTGATGGTGGAGCAATACATACCCTTCGACTACGAAATCACCATCCTCGCAGCCCGCAGCGTGGACCCCGTCACCGGAAACCTCGCCACATGGTTCTGCGAACCCATCGCACACCGGCAAGAAAACGGCTGGCTCATCGAATCCTGGCAGCCCGTGAACATGCCCTCCGAAGCGCTGGACAACGCCCGCTCCGTCGCCGCGCGCATCGCCAATAAAATCGGCGGTCGGGGACTGTTCGCCGTAGAGCTCTTCGTTAAAGGCACCGACGTGTACTTCTCCGCCGTGACACCACGGCCGCACGACTCAGGCTTCGTGACCCTGCGCTCCCAACGCTTCTCCCAATTCGACCTCTATGCCAGGGCAATCCTCGGGCTGCCCCTGGACACCACGCTCATCTCCCCGGCGGCGTGCAGCATCCTGTACGGCGTGGAACCAGAAAGCGACAACTACAGCCTCAGCTACGACGGAGTGCCAGGGGCGCTGTCCATCCCCGAAGCCGATCTTCAGATTTTTGGCTATGCAAAGACGAAAGTTGGGCGTCGGATGGGAATGGGATTGGCGACCGCTGACACGGCCGAAGAGGCGCGGGTACGGGCACGATCCATCGTGGAAGCAATCAGCATTACGCAGACGACCGACGGGGCGAGTGAGGGGTAACGGCGGGTTCGGGCACGGGGCGAGTGAGGGGTAACGGTGGGCGTCGTGGGTTTAAATACGGGTTGAGAACGGGTTTAGAATTTGGCCCCAGCCGGTACTAATGTGGAGGCCATGGGCCACACTGCAACTGATCTGAACGAATCCCGAATTCTGCTGTACTACTGCTTCACGCCGATCGACGACCCGACCGCGGTGATGCTGTGGCAGCGCGCCCTGTGCGAGCAGCTTGAGCTGAAAGGGCGCATCATCGTCTCCAAGCACGGCATCAACGGCACCGTGGGCGGCACCCTGGCCAGCTGCAAGCAGTACGTGCGCCGCACCCGCGAGTTTCCCGGTTTCAAAGACATGGAGTTTAAGTGGTCCCAGGGCGGGGCGGAGGACTTCCCGCGTCTGTCCGTGAAGGCACGCGAGGAGATCGTGTCCTTTGGTGCGCCCGACGAGCTGAAGGTCGGCCCGGAGGGCGTGATCGGCGGCGGCGTGCACCTCAAGCCCGAAGAGGTGAACAAGCTTGTGGAAGAACGTGGCGATGACGTGGTGTTTTTCGATGGGCGCAACGCCATGGAAGCGGAAATCGGCCGCTTCAAAAACGCCATCGTCCCCGACGTTCAGACCACCCACGACTTCATCGCCGAGCTGGAAAGCGGCAAGTACGACCACCTGAAGGACAAACCTATCGTGTCCTATTGCACCGGCGGAATCCGCTGCGAGGTGCTGAGCGCGCTCATGAAGAATCGCGGTTTTGATGAGGTGTATCAGATCGACGGCGGCATCGTGCGCTATGGCGAAAAGTACGGCGACAAGGGCCTGTGGGAAGGCTCCCTGTACGTCTTCGATCGGCGCATGCACATGGAGTTTTCCGAGGATGCGCGCGTGTTGGGGACCTGCCGCGAATGCGGGACCGGGACCAACGACTTCCACAATTGTGTGAACGAGGAATGCCGCAAGCAGACCTTGCTGTGTGAGGACTGCGCCGCGAACCCTGCGACGAGGCACTGCGGCAGCGAGGAATGCGCCGCCATTGGGGAACGTGCGGTGGCTGCGGCGCAGTGACCCTGTTCTGATTTTTCATATTCGACGCCCAGCGTTGTAATCGAACGCCCTATCTTATTTTCTATCGCTGACCTGCGGTGGAGGTGGATGGGGCGTTCTTTTTTGTGGTTGGGGGTTGCGGGATTGGAGTGTGTGTTCTATTATGGATGAAAAGAAAGGGTTGGGGATACAACGATGGTGCGTGGGCACCATGAAAAGGGGGGTGATGAGACATGACATCGGGTATAGATGACGGGGGCACGCTGCTAATGCAGCGGATTCGGCTACCGCAGATCATCGGCGAGCTCGAAACATTAGCCAACGAGCTTGCAGAGTGCCAGGCCGACGCGTGGGATCGCGAGGATGCAGCTCAACTGTATGCGGACTTGGAACGCTGCAGGAAGAAGATGGGGCTGGCCGATGTGGCATTCATCAATGGAAATGAGGCGAACCTGCCGGATACGAGGACGAAGCGCCGGAACGCGATGGTGAAGGACTTCGGGCTCAATAGCGCAGAAGCGATGCAGCGTGTCGTTGCGGCAGAACGCTTGGACAACAGGCCGATCCGCCCGGATAGCGACGAGCCGCGCCGCAAGTTCATGCCAGCGCTGCGTGAAGCAGTGCGAGACGGGGCGGCCCATTGCGGAGCTGTGGCGGATGTAGGCATTGCCATCGAGAAGTCGCCGCGGGCAGTGCATGATCTGCTCACGAAGATTTCCGATGAGCCGCTTGCGCAGGCCATCCGTTCCTCCGGACCAGCGGTCACGAAGGGGATTGCCACCCGCCTGAAGCAGCTGCTGCACGCACACGGCATGGAGGCGGATTACAACGAGAAGGACACGCAGCGTAAGCGAGGGCTGACGCTGAGCGACGCCGGCGCGGACGGCCTGTCGACCCTCAAGGGGACTATCACCCCGCGGTGTGCCGCGGTACTGCGAAAGCTGTGGGCAGATTACGCGAAAGCGGGAGACCTGTGCGATGCGCAAGGCTCTGACGGAGCGGAATTGACCTCCGATCAGCGAGCCAAGCAGGATCGTAGGAACCCTAGCCAACGCAGGCACGATGCTTTAGAAGCCGCGTTGTTTGGTGGGTTCTCCCGTGAAGAACAGCACGAGTTCCTGAAGGAGCTGCAGCTCAGTGGACTGCTGTCCGACGGTGAACTGTCCGGAGGACAGTGGTCTGGTGATCAGCTGTCTGGTGGCGAGTTGCCTAGTGGTGAACAGAGCGGTGCGGGTAAGCCCGAAGAAGGCGAAGAGGCTCCGTCGCCGGAACTGAAGCCGCGGCGTATGAATCCCGCCCGAGGGGCCACCACGATCGTGGCAACCATGACCTTGGATCAGCTCCTCAGCCGGACCGGCATGGGGATGACGGACACTGGAACACTCATGCCCGTGAATCAGCTGATTGAGGCCGCCCTAGCGCAGGATGTGTACCTGCAGGTCCTGGATCTCAACGCCAGAACCTTGTGGCTGGGGCGGAGCAGCAGGCTAGGAAGCCTCGACCAGTACCTAGCCCTCTTCGGAGAGGAGGGTGGATCGACCGCGCCGGGGTCGGATACCCCAGCAGCCTGGTGCCACATTCACCACATACAAGGATGGGAATACGGAGGAACCACCGACATCGACAACCTCACCCTTGTCGATCCCCGGAATCATGCTCACGTGGATGATGCACGGCGCAACCCCGGACGCTGGTGGACCTATGTGGGGGATGCGACTGGGCCAGACAAAGTGGTGTGGATCCCTCCTCAGAGTGAGGATCCGGAACGAACCCCAGTGACCAACGATAACCCCAGTGTGTGGGGAAACCACGGGCCACTGCTGCGGAGAGAAGCCCGTCGAGATGAGGCTGATGCGTGAAAGGGGGTGAAGGTGTGTGAAGATATGTGAAGGTGTGTAGGAAAGGGGGGTAGGGAGGTAGGCCATATGCTGGGGAAATAGAAGATTTCTTATTTCTGCGCACAAACGACAGTAGGAGTACTAATGTGTGGTGCATGATCGCACCGACGAACGAACAAGCACAGGATGTACAGGGCATGCAGGACGCACAGGATGTACAGGACGCACCGAAGGTCCACTACACAGGTCGCGCGCTTTTGAGCATGCCGGCTCAACAAGTATTTGCGCTGTTGAAACTTCGCGTAGAAGTTTTTGTGAACGAGCAACGGGCACCATTCGCTGAGATTGATGACACTGATGCTTACCCCGGAACACACCACATCATGGCTTACGTGCACCCAGGCAGCGGGCATGATTGTCCCTTTGGGGTAGCGGATCCCGGTTCGCCGTTAAGGCTTGTGGGAACCGCGCGCGTCTTCGGGCCGCCCGAAGAGCAGCACATTGGGCGCATGTGCGTGGCTGAGGATATGCGAGGCTATGGCATTGCACATGGGCTCCTCAAGGAGGCTCTGGAAGTGTGCACGGCTCGCGCTGCCGCTTTGGACCCGAACACGCACAATGCGGTGGTGAAGATAGAAGCGCAGATCCGCTTGCAGGGTTTCTACGAATCCTATGGATTCGAGCCCGTGGGTGAGGTCTTCGAGGAAGAAGGCATTAAGCACATCGAGATGCACAAGAAGCTCTAGAGCTCGAGGCTGAGAGTGCCTGCCGCTTACCGAGGCGCCAACCCGAGTAACAACTACTATCAACCCAGCACAACAACCATAAGCAAAACCCTAGCCCTGAGAATTTCTCTCACGGCTAGGGTTTCCTACCTAACGGGTCCTTATCGGCTGACTAGGAGTTGTTCGAGTGCTTGAGCATCTCGTCCCATTCGCGAACCTTTTTGCGCTCGCGACCTTCGGCCTCGCCCAAAGCACGCTCGTGCTTGTCCAGTGCGTACCAGCCTTCCCAGGTGGTGTACTCCAGGCCCTTGGATTTGAGGAACTCGTTGACGTCTTCCTCGGCAGGGTGGGCTGGGTCGAATCCGATGCCAGCTTCGGAGTCCTCCAGGAGGTTGGCTACGGCTTCGTTGGCGTCGCCCTTGGTGTTACCGATAAGGCCGACGGGACCGCGGCGGATCCAGCCGGTGGCGTACACGCCAGGGAGACGCTCGCGGAGCTCGGCTTCTGGGTCGGCGGAGCCAGGAACGCCCGCGATGCCGTCTGCGGTGGGTCCTTCAGTCAGGACGCGTCCGCCCACATTGGGGAGAACGTTTTCTTTGTCATCCCAGGGGAGGTTGGCCTGCTGGTCGGACTTGTAGCCCACGGCGCGGTACACGGCGCCGACGGGCCATTCGGTGAGCTTGCCGGTGCCGCGGACGGATCCGTTGCCGGTGAGTTCGGTGCGCTCGGTGACGAACGCGACGACCTTGCCGTTGTCGTCGGTCTTCACTTCGACGGGAGATTCGAAGAAGTGGAGGTACAGCTTGTGTGGTGCGCCCTTGGGGTCGGCGATGGCGTACTGCTCCAGGAGGGTGCAGACCATGTCCTGGATTTTGGAGCTGCGGCGTGCTTCTTCGGAGCCGGCGTCGTATTGGATGTCTTCGGGGTCGACTACTACCTCGATGGTGTCGGAGTGGTTGAGCTCCTTGAGTTCCAGCGGGGTGAACTTGGCCTGTGCTGGTCCGCGACGGCCGAACACGTGGACTTCCTTGGCCTTGTTGTCTTTGAGGGAGTCGTAGACGTTGTCGGGGATTTCGGTGACGAGCAGTTCGTCGCCGGTCTTGGCGAGGACACGTGCGACGTCGAGGCCTACGTTACCCACTCCCACTACGGCGACGGAGTCTGCGTCGAGGGTCCAGGACTCTTCGAAGTGTGGGTTGGCGTCGTAGAACCCAACGAATTCGCCGGCGCCGATGGTGTGTTCGCCGCCAGGGATGTCGAGGTCGCGGTCGTCGGTGGCTCCGGTGGCGTAGATGACGGAGTCGTAATAGTTCTTCAGTTCGTCCAGGGTGACGTCTTCGCCGACGTTGATGTTTCCGAAGAGGCGGATCTCTGGCTTGTCGAGAACTTTGTGAAGGGACTTGATGATGCCCTTGATGCGTGGGTGGTCTGGGGCCACGCCGTAGCGGATGAGTCCGAAGGGGGCTGGCATGCGTTCGAAGATGTCGATGCTGACGTCGGTGTTGGACTTGGTCAGTGCGTCAGAGGCGTAGATACCAGCTGGTCCGGATCCGATGACGGCTACGCGCAGTGGGCGATGTTCAGGCATGTGTTTCGACGTTCCTTGGGTTTTGAGGGGGTTCTAGAGGGTTCTAGAGCGGTTCTAGAAGGGTTCTATAGGGTTATTACCGCATGGTGTGAACTACAGCGACAACTCTAGACAGATTGGTCTATAAAAATCAACTGTGTTGTTGAATTTATGAACAGATCGGTCTACTGTACTTGTCATTACTATGCTTAGACAGCTTGGTCTATACGAAAAGGATGCATTGACATGACGGACTCTCCAGCGCCTGCACGTCCCGCGAAGAAGGCGCGCCCAGCCCGTAAGCCCCGTCCACAGGGTCAGTGGAAAGTCGACGGAACTGAGCCCCTCAACGACGACGAACGCATCAAACAGGAGGCCCCCGGCCTGTCTGTGATGCAGCGCATCCGCGACGTGTACTCCAAGGAAGGCTTTGATTCCATTCCGGCCGCTGACCTCGCCCCACGGTTCAAGTGGGTGGGCATGTACACCCAGCGCAAGCAGGGCTTGAATGGCGAGAAGACCTCCACTCTGACCAACGCTGAGCTGCAGGATAACTTCTTCATGATGCGCATCCGCCTGGATGGCGGCCAGGTGTCCACGGAGCAGCTGCGTACCATTGGTCGCATCTCGGAGAACTACGCTCGCAACACCGCCGACTTCACGGACCGCCAGAACGTGCAGCTCCACTGGGTTCGCATCGAGGACGTTCCCACCATCTGGGATGAGCTGGAGAACGTCGGCCTGAACACCCGTTTCGGCTGTGGTGACGTGCCGCGCGTGATCCTCGGTTCGCCCGTTGCAGGGATCGCCAAGGATGAGATTATCGACGCCACCCCGGCGATCAAGAAGATCAAGGAAGAGTCCCTCCTGAAGGAGGAGTTCCACAACCTTCCCCGTAAGTTTAAAACGGCCATTTCCGGTAATGGTCGCCAGGACGTGACCCATGAGATGCAGGATGTTGCGTTCATCGGTTCTGTCCACCCAGAGCACGGCCCGGGCTTCGACGTGTGGGTCGGTGGCGGCTTGTCCACCAACCCGATGCTGGCGAAGCGTTTGGGCGTGTGGTGCCCGCTGGAGGAGGTCCAGGAGGTCTGGGAAGGTGTTGTCAAGATCTTCCGTGATTATGGTTACCGCAAGGTGCGCAACCGTGCTCGCCTGAAGTTCCTGGTGGCTGACTGGGGTATTGAGAAGTTCCGCCAGGTGTTGGAGGAGGAGTACCTGGGACGCACCTTGATCGATGGTGATGCTCCGGAGGAGTGGCCTGGTTACCGTGATCATGTGGGTATTCATGAGCAGCAGGATGGGAAGGTCTACCTGGGTGTGAAGCCTACCGTGGGCCACACGGATGGCCAGCAGCTGCAGCGTTTGGCGGATACCGCGGAGCGCTATGGCGTGTCCCGTATCCGCACTACGGCGGATAAGGAATTGCTCTTCCTGGATCTGTCCCGTGAGGATGCCGAGAAGTTGGCCAAGGAACTGGAGGAGACCGAGGAGCACTTGAGTGCTCAGCCGTCCGCGTTCCGCCGGGACATTATTTCCTGCACGGGCTTGGAGTACTGCAAGCTGGCTCACGTGGTCACGAAGCAGCGCGCGATTGCATTGGTGGATGAGCTGGAGGAGCGCCTGGGCGATCTGGATGTGCCGCTGAAGATTTCCTTGAATGGCTGTCCGAACTCGTGCGCCCGCACGCAGTTGTCCGATATTGGTTTCTCGGGCAAGATCCTCACGACGGATGAGGGCGAGCGCGTGGAGGGATTCCAGGTTCATCTGGGTGGATCTGTGGGTCTGCGCCCTGATTTCGGTAAGAAGGTTCGCGGCAACCAGGTCTTTTCTAAGGATTTGGGTGATTATGTGGTCCGTATTGTGGAGAATTTCAAGGCTGGTCGCGAAGAGGGCGAGCAGTTCCGCGATTGGGTTCTGCGTGCGGATGACGAGCTGCTTGTCTAACTGATTTAGCTGAGGGAGTGTGCCATGTCAGTTCCTGATGAGGATTTTTTGCCGTCTGTGAATGAAGCGATTGGCGGGCGCACGGGGCATCCGAATGCTCGCCGGGCGACGGTGAATAATTGCCCGTATTGCATGTCTGAGAATCTTTTTCCGGATATGGAGACGGATAATGCGTGGCAGTGTCGCGAGTGTTTGCGGGTCTTTTCGGTGAAGTTTCACGGTCACCTGAACCTCGTCTGAGTGCTGGGTGAATGATTGTGCCTCCTGTGTTCTCGCGTCGGCGTAGCAGGCCTGCCCGGACGTTTATTGTTACCCCGCGCCCTGTGCCCGACGCCGCCGCGCCGCGGTGGTTGGCGCGTGTTGCTTTTTCTCAACGTCCGTGGAGCATCATCGCGTCGTTGTGCGTGTTGATGGGTTTTTTGGCGAATGCCACGGTGCCGATTCTTGTGGGTCGGGCGATTGATCAGGCGGTGGCGACCGGTAGTGCGGCGGCGTTGGCGACGTGGATTCCGGCGTTGCTGGGTGTGTTTGCGCTGAATGCGGTGGTGATGTTCTGTGGTCGTTTTTTCATGGAGCGTTCCGCGCTGAATTTGAATCATCAGTTGCGTATGGCGGTGACGGATCGCATTAATGATCCGCGTGGGATGAAGGGGGAGCGTTCGGCGGGGGCGTTGTTGTCGATTGCGAGTACGGATACTGCGCGTGTGTCTGAGATCGTGATGTTGACGGTGTTCCCGGTCGCGGAGATTGGCTCGTTGTTGTACACGAGTGTGATGATCGTGTGGATTTATCCGCCACTGGGTGTGGCGGTGTTGCTGGCGGGGCCGGTTATTGTGGCGATTTCTTTGCGGGCGGCGCGTCCGTTGCGGTCGCGTTCGGGGGTGCGTCAGCGGGCGTTGGCGCGGGCGGCGGCGACGGCGACGGATGTGGTGCAGGGGTTGCGTGTGGTGAAGGGCCTGGGGGCGGTGATGACGGTGCGGCGTCGGTATGGGGTGGTCTCGGATGAGGCTTATGATGCGACGGTGCGGACGAATGCCGCTGAGGCGGGGTTGAATGCCACGACGGAGTTCACGGGGGCATTGTATGTGGCTGTGGTGGGGATGTTCGCTGGTTGGCTGGGTGTTCAGGGCGTGGTGACTATCGGTGAGTTGATTACGGTGGTGGGGCTGACGCAGTTCATCATTACACCGATGACGATGCTGGGAAAGAACTTTTCGTCGAGGATTGCGGTGTCGGGGGCGTCGGCGGAGCGTGTGGTGGAGGTGCTGACGTCGGAGCCGGAGTTTGATGATCCGATGGAGGTGTCCAAAGCGCGCGCGGTGGTGGATAGTCTGCCGACGGGGCTGCTGGTGGTCCCGCCCACTGAGGCGCACGTGTGGCTGGAGCGCGTGGGTGCGTTGCCAAAGTCGATGGCGATTGTGGCTCCGCATGAGGCGGATCTGTTCGACGGGACGGTGGGGGATAACGTCCATCCGGATCCTGCGGTGGCGGAGGCGGCGTTGGATGCGGCGAGCTGTGGAGATATCCCCGGCGGGGCATCGAAGCGTGTGGGTGAGGGCGGTTCGATGTTGTCGGGTGGTCAGCGTCAGCGTGTGGCGTTGGCGCGCGCGGTGGCGGCTGATCCGGAGGTGTTGGTGTTGCAGGATCCTACGTCGGCGGTGGATTCGATGACGGAGGCCCGCATTGTGGAGGGGGTGCGTGCGGCACGTAGAGGGAAGACCACGGTGGTGGTGACTCAGGCGTGGTCGTGGATGGCGGCGGGTGACACAGCGCAGCAGAGTGACACAGCGCAGCCGAGACACACACGCGGTGAGGAGTCCGGCCGATGAGCACAGCGTTCCCTCTCGCCACGTGGGGGCAGACGCGCCGGGAGGTGTCCCGCCACGCTGCCCGGATCCCTGGTGCGCGGTGGAAGACAGCGCTGGCGGTGGCGTTGCTATGTCTGGGGGCGTGGTGCACGGTGATGATGCCGCAGCTGCTGGGGCAGGTGGTGGATGTGGTGCGGGGCGTCCATACTTCCAGCGCTGGTGATACAGCCTCCAGCGCCACAGCACACACAGCCTCCGAAGCCTCACGCGACCTCCTGATCGTGGCCCTCAAGATGCTGGGCGTGGCGTTGTGCGGCGGCGTGGCCCAAGGCGCCGGCTTTTATGTGCTGTCCGTGATGTGCGAGCGCGTGATCGCGGACTTGCGCACCACGATGGTGGGCACCGCCTTAGGGTTGCCGCTGCATCAGGTGGAGGACGCGGGCACGGGTGAGCTCGTGAGTCGGTCGACGGATGACGTGGCGCAGGTGTCGGCGTCGGTATCGGAAACGCTACCTATTTTAGCGACGAGCGTGTTCACGATCGGTGCGACGTCGGTGGCTTTGCTGACCCTGGATCCCCGCCTGCTGCTGGTGGCGGTGGTGACGGTGCCGATCTATGTGTGGGCGGCGCGAAATTATCTGCGGGTCGCGCCGGGGCGTTATGCGCGGGAGCGGGCGTGGATGGCTACGCGTGCGCGGTGGGTTCTGGAGGCGATTCATGGTCGGCGGACGGTGCGGGAGTTCCGCCTGGAGTCGGTGATGCATGGGCGCATTGAGCGGGCGTCGGAGGCGGTGGTGACGACGGGCGTGCGTGCGCGGATGAGCATGATGGTCTTGCAGATCTGGATGACGGTGTGCGAGTTCGTGTTGGTCGCCGGCGTGCTGGCCATTGGTTTTGTGTTGGTGCGGTGGGATGTGGTCACGGTGGGGGCGGTGACGGCGGCGGCGCTGATGATGATTCGTATTCGTGGGCCGATTATGCAGTTGATGCGAGTGTTGGACACGGTGCAGTCGGGCTATGCGTCCTTGGCTCGGATTGTGGGGGTGGTGATTGATCCGCCTGCTCCGGTGCCGGGTGGTGCTGCGCCGGAGCGGCGTGGCCGCGTGGAACTGGATGGGGTGAGCTTTGCGTATGGCGGCCAGGATGCCGCCCAGGATCACGCGGCCGCCAGCGCCGGTGTGAAGGACATTTCCTTCGTGATCGAGCCGGGGCAGATGGTTGCCGTGGTGGGTGCCTCGGGTGCGGGGAAGTCCACGGTGGCGTCCCTGCTGGTGGGCTTGCGCGTGCCGGACGTTGGCCGTGTGCTGGTGGATGGCGTTGCTGTGTCTTCTTTATCCGACGCCGAGCGCGCGTCCCGCGTGGCCATGGTCAGCCAGGAGGTGCACACGTTTTCGGGTTCGCTGCGCGAGGATCTGTCGATTGCGCGGGAGCAGGCGAGTGATGAGGAGATGCTGCGCGCGTTGGAGCAGGTGGGGGCTGCCCGCTGGGTGGGTGAGTTGGCTCAGGGTTTGGATACGCAGGTGGGGGCGATGGGGATTCGTTTGGATCCGGTGCAGTCGCAGCAGGTGGCGTTGGCGCGTGTGTTGTTGATGGATCCGACGGTGGTGGTGATGGATGAGGCCACGGCGGAGGCGGGGTCGGCTGCGGCGGGGGAGTTGGAGCTGGCTGCGGAGCGTGTGGTTGAGGGGCGTAGTGCGTTGGTGGTGGCGCATCGTTTGGATCAGGCGATGCGGGCTGACGTGGTGATGGTGATGGATGAGGGGCGGGTTGTGGAGTCGGGTAGCCATGAGGAGTTGTTGGCTGCCGGTGGGCGCTATAGCCGCTTGTGGGCGGCCTGGTCGGCTCATGTGCCGGACGATCAGACCAGGTAAAAATAGACCAGGCAGTCTATAGGTTTTGTGTGCCTCTACCTGGTCTTATTGGCTGTGTGAGGCTCGAAGTTGGGTGGTTTCTTGCCGAAGTGAACAGATTGGTCTACGCTTTGAGTCAGGTTTTCTAGACAGATCAGTCTAAATTGCAGAAAGATCGACGAGAGGTACTCATGAGCTTCCTAGCTCCGGTGGGTCTTCTGGGCGGTAACGCGGATGACTACCGCGACCCGAATATCAGCCCGGAGGGTGAACCCACCACCACTACTCCGCTGAGTGATGAGCAGCGTGCCGCGCACGAAGAGCTCGTTGCACAGTGGAATGACCAGCTCGAAGGGGCAACGGCAGAAGAGGTGATCGAGTGGGCTGAGCAGCACGTCACGGGGCGTATTGCTGTCACGATGTCCATGCAGGACACCATCCTGGCGGAGCTCACGGAGGGGCGTTTGCACAACGCGGAGTTGGTGTTCTTGGACACCGGCTACCACTTTGAGGAGACGATCCAGACCCGCGACGAGGTGGTCGAGCGCTACACTCTGCCGCTGACGAACGTGACGCCAACGCTCACGAAGGACGAGCAGGATTCGATCTACGGCAAGGACCTCTACCGCCGCAACAATACGGCGTGTTGCCGCATGCGCAAGGTCGAACCTCTCGCACGGATGCTGAACCCTTTTGAGGCATGGGTGACGGGTGTGCGCCGCGTGGATAATGAGCTGCGCGCCAACACTCCGGTGTTGGAGGTGGACCGCACGGGTCGCCTGAAGATCAACCCGATCGTGGCCTGGTCCGATGAGGAAGTAGAAAACTTTATCGACGATCACGACTTGATCATCAACCCACTGACCAAGCAGGGCTACCCATCTATTGGATGCGCCACCTGCACCCTTCCAGTTGCGCCCGGTGAGGATCCTCGCTCCGGTCGTTGGGCTGGAACTAACAAGACGGAATGCGGACTACACACATGACAACTTCTGTTCAACCAGTTCACTCGGACAACGATTCCCGCAACTCCCGGGAGCTGTCCCCGCACCTGGCTAGCCTGGAGGCGGAGTCCATCGAGATCCTGCGCGAGGTCGCAGGCCAGTTCGACCGCCCGGCGCTGCTGTTCTCCGGTGGTAAGGACTCCGTGGTGGTGCTGGAGCTCGCCAAGCGTGCCTTCCACCCTGCCCCGGTTCCGTTCGAGTTGGTGCACGTGGACACGGGCCACAACTTCCCTGAGGTCATTGAGTTCCGCGACAAGATCGCGTCCGACCCGAAGGTGACCCTGCACGTCGCGAAGGTCCAGGATTGGATCGATTCCGGCGCGATCCAGGAGCGCCCCGATGGCACCCGCAACCCGCTGCAGACCGTGCCGCTGGTGGAGACCATTCAGAATCGTGGATACGACGCCGTCCTGGGCGGTGCTCGCCGTGACGAGGAGAAGGCCCGCGCCAAGGAACGTGTGTTCTCCGTGCGTGATTCTTTCGGTGGCTGGAACCCTCGCCGTCAGCGCCCCGAGCTGTGGGGCCTGTACAACGGCCGTCACCAGGCCGGGGAGAACATCCGTGTCTTCCCGATCTCTAACTGGACCGAGGCGGACATCTGGGATTACATCCGTGACCGCGAGGTAGAAATCCCGGAGATTTACTACTCTCACCAGCGCGAGGTCTTCGAGCGCGGTGGCATGTGGCTCGCCCCGGGCGAGTGGGGTGGCCCGAAGGAGGGCGAGGAGATCGTCACGAAGACGGTGCGTTACCGCACGGTGGGTGACATGTCCTGCACGGGTGCCGTGCTGTCGGATGCCTCCACGATCGAGCAGGTGATCGACGAGATCCGCACCTCCACCACCACTGAGCGCGGCGCGACGCGTGCTGACGACAAACTCTCTGAGTCCTCCATGGAGGACCGCAAGAAGGAAGGCTACTTCTGATGACTGCCGATGTTGCAACCGCCTCTGCTGTGACGGAGGCAGAACACTCCGCGCAGGCGCTGCCCACGCTGCGCCTGTGCACCGCGGGTTCCGTGGATGACGGTAAGTCCACCTTCGTGGGCCGCCTTCTGCACGATACGAAGTCCATTCTGGCGGACCAGTACGAGTCCGTCGTGCGCGTGTCCACTGCCAAGGGCCTGGAGAACCCGGACCTGTCGCTTCTGGTGGATGGTCTGCGCGCGGAGCGCGAGCAGGGCATCACCATCGATGTGGCCTACCGCTACTTCGCGACGGACAAGCGCAGCTTCATCCTGGCGGATACCCCGGGCCACGTGCAGTACACCCGCAACACGGTCACCGGCCTGTCCACCTCTGAGCTGGCGATCATCCTGGTGGATGCCCGCAACGGTGTGCTGGAGCAAACCCGACGCCACCTGACCGTTGCTGCGATGATGAAGATTTCGCACGTCATCGTTGCCGTCAACAAAATCGACGCCGTGGACTTCTCCGAGCAGGTGTTCAACGACGTGAAGGCCGATATTGACGCGCTGGTCTCCGAGCTTGCTCTGAACAAGGTGGACATCATCCCCACCTCCGCGCTGCTGGGAGACAACGTGGTGGAGCGTTCGCAGAACACCCCGTGGTACTCCGGGCCGTCGGTGTTGGAGATCCTGGAGACTGCCACGCCGGGCGTCGAAAATAAGGACACGGTGCGCGGCCTGCGTTTCCCCATTCAGATCGTCATTCGTGACCACGCCACGGACTACCGCGGTTACGCCGGACGTGTGGCAGCCGGTGCGGTGTCCGTGGGGGACACGGTGCTGGCGGCCGGTCACAAGGCCGTGATCGAGGGCATCGACGGTCCGGAGGGGGAGCAGTCCACGGCCACGCGCGGCGAGTCCGTGACTCTTCGCCTGGACCGGGAGATTGACCTGTCCCGCGGCGACCTGATCGCGGCGGAGGATGTTCCGGAGCCGGTCAACAACTTCTCCGCGACGGTGTTCCACCTGGCCGAAACGCCGCTGAAGGTGCGTGGCAACGTCTTCGTCCGCTACGGCTCTGCGCTGGTGCGCGGTCGCGTGGACGAGATCGTGTCCCGCCTGGACATCTCCGGCAAGAACCGTCCTCAGGATGAGATCGCGCACGGCGATGCGGATTCCCTGGCTCTCAACGACATCGCCACGGTGAAGATCACCACGGCTGAGCCGTTGTCCATCGAGCCGTACCGCCGCGGCGGTCACGTGGGTTCGTTGCTGCTGATCCACCCGTCGACGGGCGACACCCTGACCGCCGGGCTGATCGACGAGCAGGCCACTGCTGAGGCAGAGGACGACGGCTGGGATTTCTAGGGGCGGTCGAGCCTTGTGAGGCTTGAGAACCTTGTGAGCCTCGTGAGCCTTGAGAGAAACGTTGACAGACACCAGATAACCACGGATAACCATCATGAACAGTGCACCCATCATCATCCTCGCCCACGGGTCCCGGCACCCGCAGGCGGATGACGTGATTGACACCCTTGCGTGCGCCGTGGCGGAGCAAGGGGATCGCGAGGTGCGCGCGGCTCACTTGGATTTCTCGCAGGATACGTTGACCTCTGTGGCAGCCGATCTTGCCGAGGCGGGCCACACCCGGGCTGTGGTGGTGCCGCTGCTGTTCACGCGCGCGTTCCACATGCGTCACGATGTGCCTCAGGCGCTGGAGGACGCGCAGACCGCGACGGGGCTGGACCTGGTGCTAGCCGATGGGCTCGGCACGGAGGACGACGTGGCTGAGGTGGTTGCGCGCTTCGCGATGGCCTCGGCCACCCGGGCCAACGGCGGTAACGCGCCGCATGTTGGCCGGCTTGCCCTGTACTCCGTGGGCTCCTCGGTCCGTGGAGCCAACGATACTGTTGCCGACTTCACCACCGTGGTGGGTCGCAAGCTGTCCGGCATGTGTGCTCGCGCCGGCGGCTCCCGCACGCCTGTGCAGGCCCGGTCCTTCGTGGCCACCGGCCCGCAGGCCATCGAGCACGAGTTTCATTCCTTTATCGACGAACACACCATCGTTCAACCGCTTTTCGTTGCCCCAGGCACCCTGTGGGATAAGCAGCGTTGCCGAATGCCGCAGCGCGGCTGGCATTCCTCTCACTTGGGTGTGGCTCTGGCGCCGCTGGTTCTGACCCGCGCGGACGCCGCCACCATGCCTTCCTAGCTCGGTCACCACACCCAGACCATCTGAGCTTCCTTATCCCCTTTTATCCACCCCACTTGATGTATCAGGAGTAGATCGTGAAGATCCTCATTTTTGCCCTCGTTGGTGTTGTCGCCCAGCTGATCGACGGCGCCCTGGGCATGGCTTTTGGTGTTACCTCCACGACGCTGTTGATTTTGTCTGGAGTGACCCCGGCGCACGCTTCGGCGTCGGTTCACATTGCGGAAATCGGAACCACCTTCTTCTCGGGCCTGTCCCACTGGCGTTTGAAGAACGTGCATTGGCCGACGGTGCTGTCCCTGGGTGTCCCAGGCGCGATCGGTGCGTTCTGCGGTGCCTATCTGCTGTCTAACCTCTCGACGGAATCTGCGGAGCCGGTGGTTTCCACGCTGCTGGTGCTGCTGGGTGCCTACGTGCTGGTGCGTTTCGTGTCCCTGCCATGGAAGGGCGGGATTGAGACGAAGCCGATGTCGCCCACGAAGCGCGCCCGCACGGGCCTGGGCGTGCTGGGTCTGTTGGGTGGAATGCTCGACGCCACCGGTGGCGGCGGGTGGGGCCCCGTGACCACCTCCACGCTGATGAGCGTGGGCAAGTCCGAGCCGCGTCGCATCATCGGTACGGTCAATACCGCCGAGTTCCTGGTGACCGCGGCGGCGGTGGCTGGCTTTATCTTCGGCATGGGTGACGAGCTGACGCAGAACTGGAGGCCGGTCCTTGGTCTGCTGATCGGTGGTGCGATTGCCGCGCCGATTGCGGCGTGGGTCGTGACCGTGGTGAAGCCGCGCACGTTGGGCATGGTGGTCGGTACGTTGCTGATCGTGCTGAACGGTATCCGCCTGGTGAACTACTTTGGCGTGGCCGGTGTGGTTGTTCTGGTTGCCGTGGGCCTGGCAGTGCTGTTCGCGCTGGTGCGCCTGCGCACGTCCTCGCTGCTGGAGGGGTCCCTGAACGACGACGCTGACAGCGAGGCTACCGGCGGCGCTGCTGGTGATGGCAAGGCTGCGGGTGAGGGGCAGGGCTCCCGTTCGACGATGTCTACTTCGACGGAAGAGCGCTCGGCGACCTCGAGCGAGGTATAAGCACAGCCTACATAATCATATAAGTGATGTAGATCACATCAAGGGGTAATGAGAAGCGCTCATTGCCCCTTTTCTTGTGCTCAAATGCGGGCTGCGGGGGAGCGGCCGGACTCTGCAGTGTGTTCTAGGGCACAATGGATGGGTAAACGTAATGCGTCACGCACTGCATCACACTGCATCGCGCACTGCATCACGCACTGCCCGGCCCACCCGCTCGCGGCAGAGCTGATGTGCCGGTGATGTGCCGCTGATGCACCAATCCGAAAGGTAGTTTTTTAGGAATGTCAGAGGCTGCACAGATCGTTTCTGTTATTAGCCCCATCGCGGCAGCCGCAGGGCACCGCTCCGATCTCCTTCGCCAGGTGGACGCCGTCGACATCTTCGACACGCTGCGCCCCGGCGCCCTGGACTTCTCCGAAGCACTGGAGGTCGCTTACAACACCACCGGCTCCGTGCTGCTGGGAACGGGGGAAACCACCTTCGATTCTCGCCTGGCAGCCGCCTGCGGCGCCTCCCACTTCCTGGTCGCGGAGCCCGAGGACGACCGCGTGGCCCTGCAGCTGGCCATCGGAAAGCTGGTGCGTGCCGGCCGCCCACCCCAGGGCATCTGGACCGTGGGCGACGCCTACTCCGGATCGGACGCCCTGGAGTCCGAAGGCCACGCCATTCCGCTGGTGGATTCCTCTGCTGTTCTGAGTGCCTCGCACCGTGACGTGGTCATCGGCCCGGAGCTCTTCGAGCGCAACCTCATTCTGCAGGCGCGCGCCAAGAAAGCCCACATTGTCCTGCCGGAGGGTGATGACGACCGCATCCTGCTGGCCGCCCACCAGCTGCTGGAGGACAAGGTCTGCCAGCTGACGATCCTGGGCGACCCATCCCAGATCGCCGCCCGCGCGAAGGAGCTGAAGCTGGATCTGACCGGCGCTCACCTCACGGACCCCACGAAGGGTAGCCTGCTGGAGGAGTTTGCCGAAAGCTTCGCGGAGCTGCGCAAGGACAAGGGCGTGACCCTGGACGAGGCGCGGGAGACCATGAAGGACATTTCCTACTTCGCTACGATGATGGTTCACAAGGGCATGGCCGATGGCATGGTCTCCGGAGCCGCACACACCACGGCGCACACCATCAAGCCGAGCTTCCAGATCATCAAGACCAAGCCGGGCGCCTCCACTGTCTCCTCCATTTTCCTCATGGTGATGGACGGCGTGCTGTGGGCCTTCGGCGATTGCGCGGTGAACCCTGCGCCCACCTCCGAGCAGCTGGCGGAGATCGCGATCGTCTCTGCGGAGACCGCGGCGCAGTTCGGCATCGACCCGAAGGTCGCGTTGCTGTCCTACTCCACGGGCACGTCGGGCTCCGGCGAGGCTGTGGACCGAGTGGCCGCCGCTGTGGAGATGGCTCGGGACCGTGCGCCGGAACTGCAGCTGGATGGTCCGTTGCAATTCGACGCCGCGGTGGTCGAATCCGTCGGCCAGTCGAAGATGCCGGGGTCCGATGTGGCCGGCAAGGCGACCGTGTTCGTGTTCCCGGACTTGAATGCCGGAAACATCACGTACAAGGCGGTGCAGCGCACGGCTGATGCGTTGGCGGTGGGACCGATTCTCCAGGGCTTGAATAAGCCGGTGAATGACCTGTCCCGTGGCGCCACCGTGCCTGACATCGTCAACACTGTTGCGATTACGGCCATCCAGGCCGGGTAGTTAAATCCCCTCGACGAAGAGAAGAGAGTACAAGCACATGTCACAGTATGTTCTGGTGTTGAACAGCGGTTCGTCCTCCATCAAGTTCCAGGTCATTGACCCGTCCGCTGATCCTTCCCACCCACCGATGGCCGCCGGTCTGGTGGAGCGCATCGGCGAGCCGAAGGGCCTCATTAAAATCAAGACGGAGAACCAGACGCTGGAGGATAGCCGCCCCATCTCTAGCCACTCCGTGGGCCTGGAGCGTGCCTTCGCCCTGATGACGGGCCTGGGCCTCGGCCCGCTGGACCTGGATCTGGCCGCGGTGGGCCACCGCGTGGTCCACGGCGGCAAGGAGTTCACGGGTCCTGTGCGCATCACGAAGGATGTGGTGAAGCAGCTGGAGGATCTGGTTCCTCTGGCGCCACTGCACAACCCGGCGAATATTGACGGTATCCGTGAGTGCATGGACCTGCTGGGCCACCTGCCGCACGTGGCTGTGTTCGATACCTCCTTCTTTAGTGACATGCCGGACGCCGCGGCGAACTACGCGATCAACCGCGAGCTGGTGAAGGAGTACGACATCCGTCGTTATGGCTTCCACGGCACCTCCCACGAGTTCGTTTCGAAGAAGGTTCCGGGGCTGCTGGGCAAGGACCCGAAGGACGTCAAGCAGATCACGCTGCACCTGGGCAATGGTGCGTCCGCTACCGCCATTGACGGTGGCGTGGCGCAGGATACGTCCATGGGTCTCACGCCACTGGCGGGCCTGGTCATGGGAACGCGATCCGGTGACATCGATCCGGGTATCTTGTTCCACCTGGTGCGCTCCGGTGGTCTGAAGGTCGATGACTTGGATGAGCTGCTGAACCGTAAGTCCGGACTCAAGGGCGTGTGCGGTGCGAATGACTTCCGCGAGATCCTGGAGAAGATCGAGCAGGGCGACGAGGATGCGAAGCTGGCTTACGGCATTTACATCCACACGCTGCGCCGCTTCATTGGTTCGTACATGCTGAACCTGGGCGGGCTGGACGCGATCACCTTCACGGCTGGTGTGGGCGAGAACGCGGCGGCGGTGCGTCGGGACGCCTTGGCCGGCCTGGAGAACTTCGGCATCGAGATTGACGACGCGCGCAATACCGATCCGGATGCCGAAGGCCCTCGCGAGATCTCCACGGATAACTCTTCAGTGAAGGTGTTCGTGGTGCCGACGAATGAGGAGCTGGCGATTGCCCAGTACGCCTTCAACATTGCGCAGGAGGCTCAGGAATCCTAACGGGAGCTCCTAGTAAGACCTGACGGCGTACGCCGTGAGCAGATCCGGCCGCGGACGTGGTGCCTAGAACCACGTCCGCGGCCGAATTTTATTGGCCATGTCCACCAGCCGGTAGGCGTGTCGGTTGAACTGGGCGCGGCGGGCCAGCTTCCGCAGTCCCGCCTCCAGTCCGCTGCGCAAGCCCCGTTCGGTGAAGTCCACGTCGAACAGCGGGGCGTTCGACGTGACGGTGTTGCCGCGCTGAAGCCACTTCAGCGCGGCGAACAGCACCGCCAGTTTGATCTGGGGCCGTCGGGGCTCGGTGGTGGGCATGATCTCGAGGCGCCGGGCTGCCCGGCGCAGGCGGGACTCGTTGACCTGGGTGCTGTTGGAGGCCAGCAGCAGGATGGTGGTGAGCCGCGCCTGGTTGAAGTACTGGGAGTTCTGCGGGACCCGATCCAGCGCCGCCACGGCGGAGTCCACCAGCCCTTCGGCGTGCAGCTGCCGTGCCAGGCCGAAGGCGCTGGAGACGGTGGCGGGGTTGGTGGACCAGACCAGCCCGTAGAGGCGCATGGCGTGGAAGCGCAGCGCCACGGGGTCCTGGTCCACGTGCTCCCAGCTGGGGACGGTAGAGAAGTCGTCGATGGGGATTCTCTGCACGTACGCCAGGCTGGAGGCGGCTTTCGTGACGGTTTCGTCCAGCAGCTTGGCGTTGTTCACGCCCATTTGCTGCAGCAGCAGTTCGTCGGTGGCCGCCAGGGCCAGCTTCGGGGCGGGTTCGCCGGGGAGGATGAACAGCACCGTGTTGAAGAACTCCTGGGCGGCCCCGTAGTCGCCGCGCAGTAGGGCCGCGATGCCGGAGTGCCAGTGGAAGCGCCAGTCGTTCTCCAGGCGCGGTTTCATCTCGTCTAGCATCTCCTGGGCTTCGGTTGTCTGCCCGAGGTCCAGGTGAGCGCGCACCATGGACAGCGGGATCTCCACGCTGGTGCGCATTTCGTATTGTTGGGAGGCCGCGGACAGGGTGTTGAGCAGGTCGGCGGCTTCGGTGTAGCTGGCGGCGGCAAGCAGTGAGGCGCCGGCGTCTTTGCGGTCGACCAGTGGCGTGGGCAGCGCCGCGACCACTTCGGGGGCGGTGATTTCCACGCTGCGTTCGATACCGTCGATGAGCTGGTCGGTGCGGAACACGATGTGCTTAGTCCCGAAGGTGGAACGTTGCGCGGTGAAGCGCGTGTCAAGGTGCGGGTAGTGGCGCCCGTCGCGCAGGGCCAGGATCTCCCGCAGAACGCCTTTGAGCTGGTTGGCCATGGTGGTGGCGGAGGAAAAGCGCTTGTCCGGGTCGGGGTTCGTCGCCCGTGTGAGCAGCCGGTAGAGGGAGAGGTACTCGCGGAACAGCGGCTCGTCGTCGGGCGTGGGCAGCCCGGGGGCATACGCGCCGTTTTCCACGGGGAGCTTCACGATGAGGCTTGCGAGGGTGCGCCCCACTGAATATATATCCGACGCCACAGTGGGCCCCGTCGTAGCTATCTCTGGAGCCTGGAAGCCTCGGGTGCCGAAGATGTGCCCGTAGGCACCGATTCCGGACACGGCCCCGAGGTCGATCAGTTTCACTTGGTCCTCGGTGACGATGATGTTGTCGGGTTTCATGTCGTTGTAGACCACGCCACGGGAGTGGAGGTAGTCCAGCGCCGGCAGGATTTCGAGGATGTAGGCGATGGCGATGTCGACGTCCAGGACTCCGCGTGGCGATTGGCGGCGCACGGCCCGCAGGGAGGGGCCTCCCACGTACTCCATGATGATGAAGCCGCCGTCGGAGCCGGTGATTTTTTCGTTGCGGATGTCGTGTTCGTCGATGAAGTTGAAGATCTTCACGATCCCGGGGTGGGTGATGTCCGCCAGGAAGGCGCGTTCGGATTCGGCGACGGCGCGTTCGTGGGCGTTGGCGGTGCCCATCATGGCTTTGAGCACCACGTAGCGGTCGGCCACGTTGTGGTCGATGGCGAGGTAGATCCACCCCATGCCGCCGTGAGCGATGGGCCCGAGGACCTCGTATTGGCCGGCGACGATGTCACCAGGGGAGAGCTTCGGCGGTTCGGTGCCCTGCGCGATGGCATCCGTGGGGTCCATGGTGGCGCTGTCGGGGTTGTAGGGCGTGATGAAGGGCAGCGCCACCATGCCTCCGGCCACGCGGTCGCTTTGGCGTTCCGTTCCGCGGAGCTGCCGGAAGTTCTTAAGCGCTTCCCGGCGGGAGCGTTCGCCCGCGCTGTCGGCGGGCGCCGCGGTGGGGTCGGTGGATGGGGCTGTGGAGTCGTCGGTGTCTGCAAACACGGCGGCGTCGGTGACTTCGTCGTCATCGGCGAAGGGGTCGAAGGCAACGGCCTCGGTGTGGGGACCGTCGTCGTCCTCGTCGTCGGCGAAGGGGTCGAACACGGTCGCTTCGGTCGCCTGGGACTCTGCCTCGGCTCGGGCTGCTGTGTTGGCCTCGGTGGTTGCCTCGGCCATCACATCATCCTGCGTGTCCAGCTCGCGGTCGTCGTCTGTGTGACTCATGAGGACTCCCCTCCGTTGTAACCATGGTGCTTGCGGAACTCCTGGAGCTCCGTGTCCTCGATCTCCGTGCGGTAGCTTCCGCGCGGGATCTGGCTGGCGCCCAGGTAGTCCGCCAGCCACGTGTTGTAGAGCCGTGTCCAGGTCCCATCGGTGCGAATGCGCTGCAGCGTTGCGTTGACCTGCATCACAAGCCCGGTGGTCTCGCGGCCTTTACGGCTGGAGGCGATGCCCACCCCATAGTCGCTTTCGCTCGTGGATTCACGGATAAGCCGTGTGTAAGGGTCCTGCGCCTGGAGGCCGGAGAGTATGGCGTCGTCGGTAAAAATCGCATCGGTCTGGTGGCGCTGCATCGCCATCAGGCAGTCGGTCCAGGTGTTGGTGCGCATGAGCTCCCTCGGCCCGTATTCCCTGATGAGGTCCGCGGAGGTGGAGTTTCGGGCCACGCAGACTCGCTTCGTGCGCAGGTCGGTGAAGGAGTTGATGTCCGAATCCTCCAGCACCAACAGGCGGTTTTTGACATGGAGGTACGGGGTGGAGAACTCGACCTCGGCCTGGCGGTGCCGGGTGATGGTCATGGTGCGCATGACGATGTCCACGTTGCCCTCGTTCAGGGCCTTCACGCGGTCGAGCGAATCGACGAAGCGGAACTCCACCTTGGTGGGATCACCGAAGATGTCCCGGGCAATTTCGCGGGCCAGCTCCACCTCGAACCCGTCGAGGTCGCCAGTGGCGGGGTTACGGAAACCCAGGCGGTTGAGGCTTTGAGCAACACCGACGATGATGCGCCCGCGGTGGTAGATCTCACCGACGCGCTGCTCGGGCAGGCGGCCGTCCGGGCTGATCGAGCCAAAGGGGGTGGGGTCGGTGGGGCGTTCGTGGGAGTCGGTGTCCTCCAGGCTTTCGACCACGGCCCCCATGGGAAGGTCGGTGTCTGCGGTGACGGTGGGTTCGGGCCAGTGGGGAAGCTGATCGGGTTGCTGCGTGCAGGCGGTGAGCCCCATCAGACCGGCCATCGTGGCGGCGGCCAGGGTGAGGCGTCGGTTCTGCGTCATCGTCATCACAGGAACTCCTGCATTCGTGGGCGGATGCCAAGGACCACCAGCAGCGCGGCGAGGATGGTCATGATGACCACCACCATAGAGATGCGTGCTGCTGCTACACGGCCGCCGATCAGCACGTGCTGGAGGTCCTCTCGCGTAATGGAGATGAGGTTTTGGAGGTCCTCGTCCAGCGTGGTGAAGCTCTTCGGCCCCTCACCGGCCTCCTCGGCCATGGATACGCTGATGGCGCGTTGGTAGTCGCCCTCGCGGATCTGCGCCACCATGGAGGCGTGCGTGTGGTCCCACTGCCGCAGCGCCTCGCGGGCATTGTCGATGTGGGAGGGCATATCCACCTCGTCGCGCAGGTCGACGAGGGTCTTATCGATGGCGAGGATGCGTTCGGAGAACTTCTGCTGTGCCCGCTCGTCGTAGTCGCGCTGGATCAGCCCCAGGGCCTCCTGGGAGCGCGCCTGCTGCACCGAGATGCGCACCTGGGTGAGTTTCTCCAGCGGCTGGACGGAGCTCTGCACCGCCTGGGTGCCCTGGTACCAGACCACGGCGGAGGAGATGGTGGACCACAAGGTGGCGATGAGCATCAGGCTAAAGGCCAGGAACCAGCCGATGTTGATGCGTCGGTTGGTTTTGGCGGTGAGCCAGATCTGCGCCAGGAACAGCATCGCCACGGCGGCGAACAACCCGGTAAGGGGGAACCACATGGGAGCCACCAGGCGGTCCTGCTCCTTGGACAGAGTGCTGCTGGTGGTGGTGTACAGTTCCTCTGCCGCGGGCAGCATGGTGCGCTGCATGAGCGCGGAGGCCTGGGTGAGGTAGCTGGCTCCGATGGGGTTGAGCTGGCGGTCATTGGCCTCCGCCATGGCCACCAGGTGCATGTACTGGGGGAGGTTCTCCTGGATGGACAGGATCAGCTCCATCTCCCGGGACTCCACGTTGGTGATGCCGTGGCCGGCGCGGACGACGGCCCCGGAGGCGTCCGTGATGGCGTCGTCAAAGGTAGCTTTCGCGGCGGGGTTGGAGCCGGATTTCTGTAGAAATCCGGTGGTGATGGCCGAATCGGCGACGGACAGCGAGTTGAAGAGCTCCTGGGCGTCGTTGGATAACGGTTCGGTGCGGGTGACCAGGCTATTGAGGCTCGTCTGGCGCGAGTCGGCGCTCAGCCCCACGGCGAGTCCCGCGGCGAGGATCGCGACGACCAGGATGAAGGAGACGATGGTGAATTTGCCCGGTGTGGTGCGCGCGGAGGTGGCGGCACGGCGCAGGGACTCCACGAGCGGGGAGAGGGCGCCTTTGACGGAACGGCGATTGCTGGCTGTGACATCTTCTTCGTCCAGCCAGCGGTCCGCATGCAACGCCTGTAGAGGGGGCATGTGCTGCATTATATACGGCTCATCTTTCACTCTGGTCACACTTGAGAAAACTGGGCTGCTGAATTGTGGGGAGTCCTGGAGAAGTTGTGAAGAGTTCTGGAAAAGTTGTGCCTAACCTAATAACAAACCTATAACTAAACTTTCGTTCCCCTATCCTGAGAGCCGAGAGTGTGGCACACTGGTGACCATGATTACAGTGAGTTCCCTGTCCAAAACCTATGGTGGTACGACAGTGGTGGACAACCTGGACTTTGAGGTCAAGCCCGGCATCGTGACCGGATTCCTTGGCCCCAACGGCGCCGGCAAGTCCACCACGATGCGTATGATCGTAGGCCTTGACCAGCCAACTCAAGGCGAAGCCCTGATCGACGGAAAGCCCTACAGTGCCTACGACAAGCCGTTGCACAAGGTCGGCACTCTGCTCGACGCCAAGTGGGTGCACCCCAACCGCTCCGCCCGCGCGCACCTGGAGTGGATAGCCGCCTCCAACGGCATCTCCCGTGCCCGCGTGGACGAGGTGCTGGCGATGGTGGGACTCACGGAGGTCGCAAAACGCAAGGCTGGAAAGTACTCCCTGGGTATGGGCCAGCGCCTCGGCCTGGCCGCGGCGATGCTGGGAGATCCCGAAGTGCTGATCCTGGACGAGCCCGTCAACGGCCTGGACCCCGAAGGCATCCGCTGGGTGCGCGACTTCGTCCGCGCCCTGGCCAAGGAGGGCCGCACGGTGCTGATCAGTTCGCACCTGCTCAGCGAGATGTCCATGACCGCTGATCACCTGGTGGTCATCGGCAAGGGAAAGATGGTGGCGAACACCAGCACCCACGACTTCACCAAGAACGCCTCCGAGGTGTCCACCGTGGTGCGCGCGGACGATCTCGACGCCCTGCGCACGCTCCTCAGCGAGGAATCCGTCACCAGCGTGCCATTCACGGATGAGGAGGGCCGCCCGTCCCTGAAGGTGCCCGGTAAGAACAGTGACTGGATTGGCGAGCTCGCCTTCAGCGGTGGCATCCTGCTGCGCGAGTTGGCTGAAGTGCGCCCGTCCCTGGAGGACGCATTCATGCGCATGACGGGCAACAGCGTGGAGTACCACGCGAGCAGCAACGGACAGGCCCCGCAGGCCCAGCCGCAGCAAACACCACAACAGCAAGCCCAGCCCGAAGCCCCATCCCGACGGGGCTCCGGTGGCCGCCGTGGGGGAACGGGGTCGGTGCCGGCGTCGGAATTATTGAAGAAACACGGCAAGGAGGAGCCACGTGCTTAATGTCATGAAGGCGGAGTGGATCAAGCTGCGCAGTACCAAGGGCCTGTGGTGGACCAGCGCGCTCATCATCTTTTTCTCTGTCGCGTTGGCCCTGCTGATGGGTCTCACCAGCGGCTGGACTCTGAAGGACAACGACGCATCCAGCGACCCTATGGAGGCATTCGCCATTCTCGGCATGCTGCGGCCAAATGTGGCCCTAACCGGCCTGTCGACCTTCGGCGTGATGATCATCCTGATCCAGGGCGTGATGACCGTGACCTCCGAATACGCGCATAGCACGCAGAAGATGTCCGTCCTGTCCACCCCGGCACGCTGGAAGCTGGCCGTGGCGAAGCTGGGCGTGTACGGCGCGATCGCGGTGGTCGTGTCCTTCATCGCGGCGCTGCTGTCCATCCTGGGCATGGAGCTGACCTTCCGCACCCAAATTGATAACGACGCCCTGCTGGACCTCGTCGGCTTCTCCGCCGCGTATGTGTGGGGCTACATCGGCCGCACGGTGCTGTACGCGTTCCTCTCCGCCATGATCGCCATTGGCGTGGGTTACCTGATCCACAACACCGCCGGTGCCATTGCTCTGCTGCTGCTGTGGAAGATGATCGTGGAGACCGTGGTAGTGGGGCTGATCCCGAAGGTGCGGGACGTGCTCCCTCAGTGGATGCCGTTTTCCCACATGGACAATTATGTGGCACGCATGCCCGTGGAGAAAGCGGTGTGGCACGACACCCTGGGTCAGACCGGCTCCGCGTTGTACTTCGCACTGTGGTGCGTGGTGATCTTTGCCGCTGGTGTGGTGGCGCTGAACAAGCGTGATGCCTAAGCCCGCGCCGGGCGCGGGAGATGCGCCGGGCGCTGGGGGTGCGTCCGCGCGGCTGTCGCTGATGCCGTTTGTGGGCTTGGCGTTGATCTTCGCCGCCGGGCCCCTGGGTACGGACATGTTCCTGCCGTCCGTTCCTGCAATCACGGCGGAGCTGCACACCGCTGCTACCACCACGCAGCTGGCGATTACCACGTTCATGATCGGGATGGGCGTGGGCCAGGTGCTGTTTGGCCCCGTCTCTGATTCATGGGGACGACGCCAACTTCTCATCAGCGGAACCCTTCTTGGTGTGCTGTCCAGCCTGGTGTGTTCGCTGGCTCCGAGCATCGAGATTCTGGTGACGGCGCGCCTGTTCCAAGGCATCGCCGGTGGCATCGGTGTGGTGCTGGTTCGCGCGATCATCACGGACCGGTCGAAGCCGTCGGAGGCGGCCAAGAGCTTTGCGGTGCTGATGGCGATCAATGGCGTGGCTCCGATTGTGGCCCCGTTGATCGGTGGTGTGCTGCATGAGGTCACGGGGTGGCGTGGCGTCTTCTGGGTTCTGACGGCGGTGGCCGTTGTGCAGCTAGGGGTTGCTGTGCGTAACCCGGAGAGTCTCGACGCCAGCGCGCGCAGTCAGGGGCGCGTGCTGTCTACCTACCGCAGGATGGGCACGCTCCTGAAGATCCCTGAGTTCGCGGGGCATGTGCTGATTTTCGGTTTCGGATTCGGCACGATGTTCGCCTTTATTGCGGGGTCCTCGGTGGTGTTTCAGTCTCAACTGGGGCTGTCGCCGGTGGCGTATTCGGTGGCTTTTGCGGTGAACGCGAGTGCGCTGATTGTGATGTCCGTGGTGAATGTGCGGCTGGCCGGTGTGGTGGATCCGCGGACTCTGCAAAAGTGGGGTGTGGTGCTGCTCGCGCTGGGCGCTGTGGCGTTGCTGGTGGTTGCGGTGTTCGTGGTGCCGCATGTGCCGGGCGCTCCAGGCGAGGGCGCTGCGGGCGCTGCGGGTGCTGAGGCTGCTGCGCCGCTGTGGTTGGTGGTTGTCTGCCTGCTGTGCACCATCACCACGACCGCGGGCAATGGGCTGATGATGGCCAACACCACGGTGCTGGCGCAGGGGATCGCTGCGCGTTATGCCGGCGCGGGATCGGCACTGTTGGGGGCGGTTCAGTTCCTGGTGGCCGGCCTGGTGAGCCCCATGACGGCGATGGGGGAGGACAAGCTGATGATGCTTGCGCTCACGATGTGCGCCTCAGCAGTGGTGGCCCACTGCGGTAATGCGCTGGTGGTGTTCGCGCGCCGTCGCGCTGCCTAGGCCTCGTGGGAGCGCTGGATGTCGTCGATGAGGGATTCTGCGGCAATGGACAGGTTGCGTAGTGCGGGCACACCGCGGCGGAGCTTCGCGACGTCCCGGGCGTCCATGCGGCGGGTGGCGCGCGCAATGAGCAGCGCCCATTCGTCGGTAATGGAGTTCATCATTTCGATGCCGTCGTCGGTCAGGTATAGGTTCTGGGCGCGCTTGTCCTGGTCGTTGGCCTTGCGCTTGACGAAGCCGCCGTTAATGAGACGCCGCACTGTTGCGGAGACGTTGGAGGCGCGGAGGAAACGCAGGCGCGCGATGTCTGACACGCCACAGCCGGGGTGCTGGCCGATGAACTGCAGGACCTCGATTTCGGATTGGGAGATGGAGAGCTTCTGGTTGGGGCGCTCCATGAGGCGGCGGATGCCGGAGAGGAAGTCGTACACGCTGGACGCGATCTCGGCGACGTCGATCTCGGGGAGCATTTCGGGGGCGCGATGACCGCGGATGCGGGAGCTGTACGTGTCCCGATGGGACGCGTCGAAGTCGTTGAGGGTGCTGAAATCATCGCGTTCGTTGGTCATCTGCCGTCACTTCCTTTTAGTGGGTGTTTCTATTACAGCCATAATGGTGTCTTCGTTATGTGCACATAGTACTGCAGACAGCACCATCGTTTGTGCGGGTACGTAAAACTTTTGGCTTATCTTAAGTTTTTCTTTTTTAACGTAAAGAGTGGGTTCTGTGTAACGCTCCTGATCATTCCTCAGCGCAGGTCCTTATTGCAGGGCACTGGTGAGGCGGCACAGATTGTCCACATACTGCTTGTACCAGGGGCGCGTGTTCCATTCCTCGGCGGTCAGCAGGGTGGATTTATCCTTGTAGTCCTGTGCCAGTTCATTGAGCGATTCAAGCATCGCGCCGTCGCCCACCATGAGGCTGCACTCGTAGTTCAGCCAGAAGCTGCGCATGTCCATATTGGAGCTGCCCATCACGGCCACTTCCTCGTCGGCGATGAGGAACTTGGAATGCAGAACATACGGGGCGGGGTAGAGGTACATCTTCACTCCCGCGTCCAGGAGCTCTTGGTAGTAGGAGGCCTGGGCATGCCCCACCATTTTCTGGTCGGACTTCTCGGAGACGTACAGCTCCACGGTCACTCCGCGGTAACACGCGGTGGTCACGGCCTCGAGGAGGGATTCGTCGGGGATGAAGTAGGGGCTGACGATCCGCAGGGACTTCTTGGCGTGGTGGATTAGGGAGTTAAACAGCCGCAGATTCGGTTCGGTGGTGAACCCCGGCCCGGAGGGAACCACCTGCATGACGTCTGTGCCCACGTCGCTGTTGTCATCTTCCAGCCAGGCGGTCAGTTCGCCCGGCGTCATGAAGTCCAGGGTCTCCCCGGATTCCGTGTACCAGTCCACGGCGAAGACGGAGTTGATGGAGGAAACCACCGGCCCGGTGATTTCCGCCATGACGTCCACCCACTGGCGGCCCACCTTGTGGTTCTTCTTGTTCTGGTACTCAGGCTCCACGAGGTTCTGAGATCCCATGAAGGCCCACGTGCCGTCGACGATGACCAGCTTGCGGTGGTTGCGCAGGTCGGGGCGACGGAAGCGCCAGCGCCAGGGCTTGAGTGGAAGCATGACTTCGTACTGCACACCCATGCGTTCTAGTCGCTTGCCGAGCTTCTTGTTGCCGGGGTACTTGTGGGCGCCGATGTGGTCCCACAGGAAGCGCACATCCACGCCGCGTTTGGCGGCGCGCTCCATGGCGTCGAAGAAGGGGGCGGTGGTGCTGTCGTAGGCAGCGATGTACATCTCCACGTTGACGAAGTACTTGGCCTTGTCGATGGCGGAGGCCATGGCCTTGATGGATTCTCGGTAGTCGCTGTGCAGCGCCACCATGCTTCCGGCCACGGGCGGTAGCGCCGTGAGTTCGCGGTTGAGGGCCACCAGGCTTTGGATTTCCCTGGACAACACCATGTTTTTCGGGGTCTCCGGCTCCTCAGCAGACATGGTCCGGATCAGCTCGTTCGCCCGATTCTGGATCGTGTGGCGCCTGCGGTTGATGTAGGGCGAGCCCATCAGGAAGTACAGAAGCAGGCCCACGAACGGCAGCAGGAAGATCGCGAGCAGCCAGGCCATGGCGCTGCTGGGGCGCCTGTCCTTGGGCACCCAGCCCAGCGCGATGAACTTCAAAGTGTAGTCGGCGATGACGATCAGGTACTGCCACCATTCCATGTCGCGCAGGACTGTCTGCACGCTCCCGGAGAGCAGCTGATAGAACTCGACGATGATCGGATCCATGGTGCGGCCTTTGTGTGCTTATACGTAGAGGTTGGTGTGTTTAGGGCAGGGTGTAGTCCACGATCACGGGAGCGTGGTCGCTAGCACCCTTGCCTGTGCGCTCGTCGCGGTCCACGCGCGCATCCGTGGCGGTCACGCCTTTGGCGTAGTGGAGGTCGATGCGCATGCCTTCGTTCTTCTGGAATCGCAGAGCCTGGTAGTCCCAGTAGGTGTACTGGTCTTGGATCAGCTCGGTGGCCTGGGTCATGCCGGCGCGTTCCAGCTCGTCCAGGGCCGCGCGTTCTCTGGGGGTGACGTGGGTCTTCCCGTCGAAGAAGCTGCGGTCCCACACGTCCTCGTCCCGTGGGGCGATGTTGTAATCGCCCACCAGGATGAGCCGGTCGGCACCCCCGCCCGCGGCGTCCTTGCCGGCGTAGCCCGCCAGGGCCTTCAGCCACCGCAGTTTGTAGGAATAGTGGGGGTCGGAGATCGCCCGGCCGTTCGGCACGTAGAGGCTCCACACCTCCACGCCATCGCCGCTAGCGCCAGCACCGCCGCCCACGGTCGCCCCGATCGCGCGTGCCTCCAGGGACTGTTCGGCAGTCAGGTCCTTGTTGAACCCGGGCTGCCCAAACTCCGTCTTCACATTCTTCAGCCCAATGCGGGACAGTATCGCCACGCCATTGAAGGAATGCAGTCCGAAGTGCGCCTGTTCGTAGCCGGTATCTGTGAAGTCGGGGAACTGGGCGTCGGTACATTTCGTTTCCTGCAGGCACAGGACATCAACGTCGGCGCGTTGAAGGAACGCCCGCACACGTTCTTCGCGCGTGCGGACGGAGTTGATATTCCACGTGGCGATTCGCATGCGTCCCAGCCTACTTCCCAGGGTGCACAGTCAACGAACGATGCCGGTGATGCTCGGAGAACCCCAGCCGGTGATAGAGCGCCCGGCCTGCGATGTTGCTGGCGATGACGTCCAGGTATGCGGCGTGAGCGCCATGTTTCGCGCCCCAGGTGAGCATCGCCGCGCCCATTGCCGACGCCAACCCTCGACGACGATAGCCTTCCGCCACCTCCACGGCCGAAAAACCGAGCCAGTTGCGAGAGCCGCCCTCGGTGATAGTGCCACGTGTGATGGCGGCGAGGTGCCCGCCTAAGTAGAGGGAGGCGAAGCACATCTGGCCGTCGATCTTTTCGGTGAGTAGCCGCAGTGCCTTTTCCGGTAGGGGTTTGCCGCGGAAGTGGTACATGGACAGCCACTCGGGGGTGGGGTGGTCGTCTAGGCGGAGGTCCAGAGTGCTGCGGGCGAAGAGTTCCAGCTCGGGGGCCACGTCGTCGAGGTCGTCCAGCTCGCGGGTCATGACGATAATCTCGGGGCCACGGTCGCCGGGCAGGGATTCGGCGGTGCGGCCGATCCGGTCGGGAAGGAGCAGTATGGTGGGCAGGTTGTGCTCCTGATAGAAGGCGGTGATCTCCTCGAGAGGTACGGGCTGCACGCCCGCATTGGGGCCGATGGGCACGGCGGAGTTGGAGCGTTCGGTGATGCCGTCGCCGGCGCGGGCAAGCCAGTGGCCGATCATTGTGTTCTGGATTCCGGGAAAGGCCGCGGCGGTGGCGGCTTCCACGGCGCGGATGTCGGAGTTACGCACGGGCGCGGCGGAGAGGGTTTTGAGGACCACGACGGTGTTCGGGTCCAGGGTGAGCTGGGTGCGCTGCGCGCTGTCGATGACCAGCGGGTCGACGCTGCGGATCACGCCAATCACATCGGTGGCTTTGCCGGCGTGTTCGCCGTCGGTGAGCAGATAGCGCACGATCGCGCGGGTGCCGGGGCGCACGCTCACAGGGTCGGTTCTGCGGGAGAGGGGGAAGGGGATGCCGTCGACCCGGCGTGCGCCGGAGGCGGCGGAGGCAATCTCGCCCAGGTGGATGTGCTCACTCATGCTGGCTGGTGGTGTCCAGGTCATCCAGGCCGCTCAGGCTGTCCACGTCATCCAGGTCGTCATGCCCGAAGGGATCCTTGTCCACGCCGGGCGTCCACGTGTTCCCACCGGAGGTCCACTTCTCGGCCTTGATGGCTTTCTTGGCCTGGCGTTTGTAGCGTCCGATCAGCATGTCGGTGTATAGGAACCCGTCGAGGTGCCCCACCTCGTGTTGGAGGCAGCGCGCGAAGAAGCCGTAGCCTTCGATAGAGATTTCCTGTCCGTGTTCGTCCAGTCCGGTCACGCGCGCCCAGTTGGCGCGGCCGGTGGGGAAGGAGTACCCGGGGACGGAGAGGCAGCCTTCGTCGTCGTCCTCGTCGTGCGGCATGGTTTCGGGGATGGTGGAGGTTTCCAGCTGGGGGTTGATCACGCAGCCGCGGCGCATGGGGCCGCCGTTGGCGTCGATCTGGTCCTGGCTGAGGGTGGTGCCGTCGGGCCCTTCGATGTCCGGGCAATTGTAGACGAAGAAGCGCTTGTTGACGCCGACTTGGTTGGCGGCGAGCCCCACGCCGTGGGCGCGATCCATGGTTTCGTACATGTCGTTAATGAGGGTGGCGAGCTGCTCGTCTGGTTCCTGTCCCGGCTGTAGGTCGACGGGTTCGGTGGGGTTGTGGAGGACGGGGTCACCGGCGATGACGATGGGCATGATTGACATGGGCTCTAGTGTAGCTGTGTGCCGTGACGCTGTGTGCGCCTGCCGTGGCTGCGGGCTGCTCTACAATGGGGACTCATGTTGACGGAGCGGGAAGTATCGATGCTGGAGTTTGAGCGCCAGTGGTGGCGCAATCCTGCGTTGAAGAATGAGCGCATCCGTCAGGAGTTTGGGGTGAGCCCGATCCGTTATTTTCAGCAACTCAATGCGTTGATCTCTAGGCCTGATGCCCTTGATTTTGATCCGACGCTGGTGCGCACGTTATTGCGGCGTCGCGACGGGCGTGAAGCGGGCGAGTAGATTCGGCCCGTGTCGCTCCATGTGGCTGGTGTTACTGCAGTTACGATTGGGGCGTGTCTGAAAACTATCGCCCACGCCATTCCCTGGACTCTCGCTACAGCAACTACGACGCGGACTTCGATCTGTTCGAAGACCGCGTGGTAGAGCCGTACTCGTCTTCGGACGCTTCGTCGGCTGACCCGGCTCCGTCTTCTGAGGCTGGCGCTGCCGCGAAGGCTGACCCGGCCCCGGAGCGCAACCCGTACCTCGACGAGCCGGAGGAGAGCTACGGCGCTCACGCGGATACCCCAGAGGACGGCATCCTGGACGCGGACTTCGAACCCATCGACGAGCCCCATGACGAAGATGCTGACCAGCGTGCTACCAGCCGCGCAGCCACCGGCCTGGGTGCCGGCGCCGGCTTAAGCGCCGCAGCTGTGGCGGTCGACCGTCGTCCCCTCAACCTTGCAAAGGATTCGGGCGCTGGGGTGGAGGAGGCCGGCGTCGGAGAAACAGGGGCGGCAGCCGCTGCTGGGGGAGCAACGGACGAGGACGTCTTCGGCAACGGCGGTCAGCCGGCAGACCCCGACACCAAGGGTGTGCCCCTGCGCGGCCTGGTGATGATCCTGGCGGCGGTGGGAATCCTGTTGATCGGCTGGGGCAGCTACATGTTGCTGAGTGGTGATGACAAGCAGGAGACTGTGGCGTCGGAGAATAATGCGGGCGACCACGGCGAGCAGCACGCGCCGGGCGGCAACGCGGGCGCGGCGGATCGGCCGGGTGGCAACGGCGCGGAGAAGCCGGGCGCGGAGGCTGGGCGTCCGGGTGAGGAGAATAAGCCTGGCGACAACCGTGAGGGCCGGGACGGTCGCGATGATCGTGACAACCCTGAGGCGAACCGCGACGAGAAGCCAGACAACGCGCCGGCGGGCCAGATCGACCCGGAGCGCGAGTACATCGCCGTGCTGAACAACTCCCAGGTCAGCGGCCTTGCCGGCGACGTGGCGAAGAAGATCCGCGGCGGCGAGTTCAAGTCCACCGGCTACGGCAACTTGCCGACCGGACGCTTCCCCGAGTCCGTGGTGCTGTACCCAAGCAACAACCAGCCCGCGCGCGAGGCGGCGGAGAAGCTGGCCCGGGATCTGGGCATCGCCGCGCAGGAGCGCACCCCGGAGATCGACGACAACCTGGCGGGCGCGGAGATGTTCGAAGGTGGCAAGCCAGCACAGATCGTGGTGGTGACGACCAACAGCATGCCGCAGTAGCTGTGCGCAGTGGTACCGCGGCGACAGTAGTCCGCCGCGATTGCCGCGGTTTATACTGAGACGAATAGTGCCGATTAGCCAGGAGAACCTCATGACTAGCTCCCCCTCGCACGCGGACGGTGTGTCGCGGATTGATTTCCCCGGGTCCGAACCGACCGTGGGTATCGAATGGGAAGTAGCGCTGGTGGATCCGAAGACCCGGGACTTGGTCCCTCGGGCCGCCGAACTGCTGGAGAAGATGGACAGCGATTACCCCGGCCACCGTGTGGTCCGCGAGTTCCTGGCGAACACGGTGGAGATGGTCACGGGCGTGCATCGCACCGTGCCTGAGGCTGTGGATGATCTGCGTCAGCAGCTCCTTCAACTCCTCGACGCCGCCGATCAGTGCGGAGTGCACCTGTTTTCCGCGGGAACTCACCCGTTTGCCCACTGGGGCGACCAGGTCTTAAGCGAGAAGTCCAGCTATCAGGAGATCATTGAGCGCACCCAGTATTGGGGCCGCCAGATGCTGATCTGGGGTATCCACGTGCACGTGGGCGTGGGCTCGAAGGAGAAGGTCTGGCCGATTATTAATTCGGTGATGACGCACTACCCGCATGTGCTGGCGTTGTCTGCGTCGTCTCCGGCGTGGGAGGGGCTGGATACGGGCTATGCGTCCAATAGGACGTTGCTGTATCAGCAGTTGCCCACGGCGGGTATTCCGTATCAGTTCTCCTCCTGGGAGGAGTGGGAGCAGTTCATCGTTGATCAGGATCGCTCGGGCGTGATTAACCACACGGGGTCGATGCACTTTGATGTGCGTCCGTCCAAGTATGGGACGGTGGAGATCCGTTTTGCGGACGCCACGATGGAGATCTGGGAGCTGGCTGCCATTGCGGCATATATCCACTGCCTCGTGGTGTTTTTCGAGCGGCAGTATGACGCAGGGGAGGAGCTTCCTCTGCTGCAGCCGTGGCATGTGGCGGAGAATAAGTGGCGTGCCGCCCGCTATGGTCTTGAGGCGTTGATTATCACGGATCGGGAGACCACGGAGCGTTGGGTGACCGATGAGTTGAAGGACTGGGTGACAACGCTGATGCCTGTGGCCGAGGAGCTGGGGTGCGCTGCCGAGTTGGCGGATGTGCTGCGCTTGGTGGATCGCGGGGGCGATTACACGTTGCAGCGCAACAAGGCGCGGGCTGCGGGTGCGGCGCTGGAGCCGTCGGTGCGTACGCGTGGAGATGCGGGCGCTGAGGAGGGCTTCACGCAGCCGAAGGCGTGGATTGCTGCGGTGGATCTGACGGTGGAGAGTCTACGACGGTCCGTCGGCCGCTAGCCCTCAGTACTTTTACAAATTGTTCGCCCAAAACGCCAGATTTGGCCCCAAATCTGGCGTTTTGGGCGAACAATTTGTGTGTGGGAGGGGTGTTTTTGTGTGAGGCTAGCGCAGGTGCAGCGCGGTGGCCGCGCTGCACAGCGCGTTCGCGATCGAGAGGTCCGAGTCCGGGGCGAAGCCCACTGCCCAGGCGCGCTTGTTGGCGTAGGACGTGTAGATGAACGTGGCGGTGGCCTCGAAGATCTTGAACTGGTGCAGCTCCAGAATCTCCACGCGGTAGCCGTGGTCCGCCAGGATCTCGGTGATGGCGGAGCAGGCTCCCATGGCGTTGATCTCCACCTTGGTGCCGATGCCGTCAGCAGTGAGGCCCGTCATGGTGAGGGTGTAGTGGTTGCGGGAGGCCCGCTGACGCTCGGAGGCCATGGTCTCGACGCGGATGTCGGAGGGCGCGTACGTGGCGATGAACTTCTTCCAGTCCATGTTGCGAGCCTCTTCACGCATGCCGCGGGGGAGCCTCTGTCCGAAGCGTGCACGGAACGGGTCTTCTGCGAAGGTGCGGGTGCGCTGCCGGCGCTGCTCGATGCGGGTCTTCTTGCGGTTGGTGTAGGTCTTCGCGGTGGAGCGGCGCAGTTCGGGCTGGGCGGTGTAGGTGGGGCGCTCGTCTTCGGGGCGGGCGAAGCGGATCAGGGTGGTGGTGTTGGTGGATTCGTCAAACATGTTGTCAGTAAAGGAATGTGGGTGCTGAGAGTTGTGCGTTGTCATGGTGAGTCGGTCCTTGGAGTCCTGTGTGCGATGTGCACCGTCGTGCTGTGTGCTCTTGTGCTATGTGCCGCACGGTGTTGCTGTGCACGGTGTGCTGGGATGTGGACCGACGCTCAAGCGGTTGGTGTGACCTGTAACCCCGTAGTGGAGGGGTCAGCCCTGTCCTCCACCCGGGTTGGGAACTCGCTTGAGTAGTGTGATCATGCGTCCAATCATAGTGCCCCTCATCACAAATCTCAAATAATGCGCAACAATGAGCCATATTGTCTCACATGTTGAGATTTACTCAGGGTAGGCAGAGGCTCAGCGCTAAGAAACAGCCTCAGCGCCAGTCTCACTCGACATCACGCCTCAGCGCCAGCCCCACTCTCGCGCACCCGCGCCGCCGTCCGCGCCATAAACAACAGCTCAGCCACGGCAATGTCGCGAATCTCATCGGGGTGCACGGACTCATCGGCTGAGTGAATCCGGCACGTCGGCTCCTCGATTCCAAACAGCGCTAGTTCCGCGTCTGGGTAGTGTGCCAGCAGCTTGTTGGTCAGCGGGATGGATCCGCCGGAGGCAACCTCCACCGCAGGCTTCCCGTAGGAATCACTCAGCGCGCCGGTGAGTTCCGCCAGAGCCGGGCCACTTGTATCAGCCCTGAACGGCTCGGCCAGCGAACCCCGCTCAATGCTCACCCGCCCATGCGTCTGGGCCCCTACCTTGTTAATGTGCGCGATCAGCAACTCCAGGCACTCCTGCGGCTCCCGTCCGGGTGGCACGCGCAGGGACACGTGCGCCGCCGCGCGCCCCGGCACGGCATTGATGGCGTCCTCCACGGACAAGGAGTCCAGGCCGGTGACGGTGATGGACGGGTTCATCACCGTCAAGTCGTTCGGCGCAAATCCGCGGGATGCTCCCAGCATGCTTACGCCGTCGACGGTCCCGGCGTTGCGGCAGAAGGTTGCTGCGTCGGGGCCGGTGCCCTCCCACCGTTCGGTGGGCGTGAGGCCGTCGATGGCGACGAGGCCGTCGGCGTCGTGGAAGGTGGAGATGATGCGGATCAGTTCCAGCAGCGCGTCCGGGGCAGCTCCGCCGAACTGTCCGGAGTGCATGGGCTGGTTGATGGTGTCCACGGTGAGCGTCAGCGTGGCCGATCCGCGCAGCGCGGTACACACGGAGGGCACGCCGAGCTCGTCGTTTCCGGAGTCGGCGATCAGGAACGTGTCCGCCTGGAAGAGCTCCGGGTTGGATTCCAGCAGGTCCTCCAGCCCGTAGCCGCCGCGCTCCTCGGAGCCTTCCACAACCACACGAATGCCGATCTTCGCGAGCTCCTCGTGTCCCTCCTCGATGAGCGCGTTCATTGCATCGAGCACGGCCAGGTGCATCGCCACGTGCCCCTTGCAGTCTGCCGTGCCGCGCCCGTACCATCGCCCGTCACGCTCGCTGAGGGTCCAGGGGTCTGATGTCCATTCTGATTCGACGCCGGCCGGCTGTACGTCGAAGTGCGAATACAACATAACGGTGGGGTATCCGGGAGCTGCGTCGCGCACTCCGATGACGGAGGTGGATCCGTCGGTGGTGGTGTGTCCGTGGACGGGGACCCCTGCGGCGGTGAAGTGTTCGATGGTCCAGGTGGCGGCGCCGTCGTTGTGCTCTTGTAATTCGGGCACAGAGTGAATGGAGTGGAAGGCGACGAGTTCGCTGAGGTTCTTTTTTAGTTCGGGCATGCGCTGGGTGATGAGTTCGCGTGCGCGCTCGGGGCTGAGGGGTTGGTGTGGCTGAGTGTTTGTCTGGTTGTTTGTCTGGGGCGTGTTGTTCATGTTCTCCACCATAGTTACTGCTGTGTTCACCACCACGCTTGCTGCCGGGCTTGTCGCTGTGCTTGCACTCACCCGGCACGAGTGCTAGAAACGGGTTAGCACTTAAACAAACCGAGTGCCAGAAAATTTACCGTCAAGTTTAGTGAGGATGGGTGCCGCGACATTCGCCCATCCGTGCCGTCGCGGGCGCTGAGCTTGAGCCGTATGTGTCGCTCACACTCTAACGGAGGATCGAAGCCTTATGGCTAAGATGATTGCATTCGACGAAGAAGCACGCCGTGGTCTGGAGAAGGGTCTGAACACCCTGGCAGACGCGGTTAAGGTCACCCTCGGCCCGAAGGGACGCAACGTTGTCCTGGAGCGCAAGTGGGGCGCGCCGCTGATCACCAACGACGGCGTGACCATCGCCCGTGAGATCGAGCTGGAAGACCCGTACGAGAAGATCGGCGCTGAGCTGGTCAAGGAAGTCGCCAAGAAGACCGACGACGTCGCCGGCGACGGAACCACCACCGCTACCGTCCTCGCCCAGGCTCTGGTGCGCGAAGGTCTGCGCAACGTGGCCGCCGGTTCCAACCCGATGGGTATCAAGCGTGGTATCCAGACCGGTGTGGAGAAGGTGACCGAGGCTCTGCTGGACTCCGCGAAGGAGATCGAGACCAAGGAGCAGATCGCTGCCACCGCTGGTATCTCCGCTGCTGATGAGGAGATCGGCAAGCTGATCGCCGAGGCTATGTACAAGGTTGGCGATGGTGAGCTGAACAAGGAAGGCGTGATCACCGTCGAGGAGTCGAACGCGTTCGGCGTGACCCTGGAGGTCACCGAGGGTATGCGCTTCGACAAGGGCTACCTGTCCGGCTACTTCGCGACCGACGTGGAGCGCGGCGAGGCTGTCTTGGAAGACCCATACATCCTGCTGGTGAGCTCCAAGATCTCCAACGTGAAGGACCTGCTGCCACTGCTGGAGAAGGTGATGCAGTCCGGCAAGCCGCTGCTGATCATCGCCGAGGACATCGAGGGCGAGGCCCTGTCCACCCTGGTGGTGAACAAGATCCGCGGCACCTTCAAGTCCGTTGCTGTGAAGGCTCCGGGCTTCGGTGACCGCCGCAAGGCTCAGCTGCAGGACATCGCTATCCTCACTGGTGGCCAGGTCATCGCCGAGGAGGTCGGCCTGTCTCTGGAGACCGCTGACCTGCCACTGCTGGGTACCGCACGCAAGGTGGTTGTCACGAAGGACGACACCACCATCGTGGACGGCGCTGGCTCCGCAGAGCAGCTGGCTGGCCGCATCAAGCAGATCCGTCAGGAGATCGAGAACGCTGATTCCGATTACGACCGTGAGAAGCTGCAGGAGCGCCTGGCGAAGCTGTCCGGCGGTGTTGCAGTACTGCAGGTCGGCGCCGCCACCGAGGTGGAGCTGAAGGAGCGCAAGCACCGCATCGAAGATGCCGTGCGCAACGCACGCGCTGCCGCTGAAGAGGGCATCGTCGCCGGTGGTGGCGCAGCCTTGCTGCAGGCAGCACACGTCCTGGATGACAACCTGGGCCTGGAGGGCGACGAGGCGACCGGTGTGTCCATCGTCCGCTCCGCACTGTCCTCCCCACTGAAGCAGATCGCCCACAACGCCGGCCTGGAGCCCGGCGTGGTGGTCGACAAGGTCGCCGGCCTGCCTGTGGGCCAGGGCCTGAACGCCGCCAGCGGCGAGTACGTAGATCTGCTGGACGCCGGAATCTCCGACCCAGTGAAGGTCACCCGCTCCGCACTGCAGAACGCTGCATCCATCGCAGCCCTGTTCCTGACCACGGAAGCTGTTGTTGCTGACAAGCCTGAGCCGGAAGCGCCAGCGATGCCAGGTGGCGATGAGATGGGAATGGGTGGCTTCTAAGCCCCCGTCCACATCGGCTTCATCGCTGATAGACAGCCTGTACACCCCGCCTGCACCCCTGCAGGCGGGGTGTTTTGCTGCACGCTGGGCGTCGGATAATTAAGGAACAAACAACCACGCGTAACATAGGGGGTAGAGAGCACGAATCCCTCCGCTCGTCTTAATTCATCGAGGGACCAACAGGAGAAATGCGATGGCAGAACACAACGAGGATTTCCACATTGTCGACCTTGCGGCCACCGAAGGCTACATCGTTGATGATTCCGACGAAGACGATCCCGTCCTCATCACCCCGGATGGTCACCGCGTGGACACCTGGCGTGACGACTACCCCTACCCGGAGCGCATGAGCCGTGACGAGTACGAATCCACGAAGCGCGCTCTGCAGATCGAGCTGCTGAAGTGGCAGAACTGGACCAAGGACACGGGTCAGAAGCACATCATCCTGTTCGAAGGCCGCGATGCAGCCGGTAAGGGTGGAACGATCAAGCGTTTCAATGAGCACCTGAATCCTCGTGGTGCCCGCACCGTGGCACTGGAGAAGCCGTCCGAGCGTGAGTCCACGTCCTGGTACTTCCAGCGCTATATCCAGCACTTCCCAGCCGGTGGCGAGATCGTCTTCTTCGACCGCTCCTGGTACAACCGCTCCGGCGTGGAGCGCGTGATGGGCTTCTGTACCGAGTCCCAGCACGCGGAGTTCCTGCGTGAGGTTCCGATGCTGGAGAACATGCTGATGGGCTCGGGTATTTCCCTGACGAAGCTGTGGTTCTCCGTGACCCGCAAGGAGCAGCGCACGCGTTTCGCGATCCGCCAGGTGGATCCTGTGCGTCAGTGGAAGCTGTCTCCAATGGACTTGGCGTCCTTGGATAAGTGGGATGATTACACCCGCGCCAAGGAGGAGCAGTTCCGCTACACGGATACGAACGAGTCTCCGTGGATCACGATCAAGTCCAATGACAAGAAGCGTGCCCGCATCAACGCGATGCGTTACGTGCTCAGCAAGTTCGAATACACCGGCAAGGACCACAGCGTGGTCGGCGAGCCAGATCCGCTGATTGTGAAGCGCGGCCGCGACCAGATTGGCGATTAATCTCGCCGGATTTCGATGGGGTTTCCGTGCCAGCGTGTGTTCGCTGGCACGTGGTCGCCGCGCATGACGAGTGATGCGGGCCCCACGGACGTTGTCCGTCCTATATCCGACGCCGGGAGTGCGACCGAATGCGGTCCCAGTGTGGAGCCGGCGCGCAGAATGACGGTGTCTAGGCTCATGATCCGATCGTGGAATAGGTGAGTCTGGACCACGCAGCCGGGGCCGACGGTGGCGCCGTCTTCGATCACGACGAGGTCGGCTTCGGGCAGCCAGTAGGTGTCCAGCCAGGCTCCGCGTCCGATTCTCGCGCCGAGTGCCCGCAGGAAGATGTTCAGTGATCCGGTCCCGTGGGTGTGCGCCAGGAACCAGGGGCCGGCGACGGTTTCCACGAATTGGTCTTGGAGTTCGTTGAGCCACACGAAGCGGGACCAGAGTTCGTGTTCGCCGGGCCGAATACGTCCCACGCAGAGCCATTTCATGGCCACGGTGAGTGTGGCGGCGGCGAAGCCGGCCAGGATCAGGACCAGCGCTCCCCAGAGGGGGAGCCATACGAGGCTGATGGGGCCGGCCAGGAGCTGGTATTGGATCGCGGCGATGACGCACGCGGCGATGACGGCGCTGGTCATGGGGGCCAGCAGGCGCAGGGTTTCCACTGCACCGCGTGCGGCTTTGACGCGCCGGCTGGGGTTGTAGGTGCGGGCGTCGTGGGTGTCCGTCTCCACGGTGCGGCGGAGGCGCTCCGGTGGGGAGCCCAGCCAGTTGGACCCGGCCTTAGTTTTCTTCGGGGTGGAGGACAGGACGGCCACCAGGGAGTTCTTTTTGAGGTTGCGCTCTGGCCCGGCGATGCCGGAGTTGCCGAGGAAGGAGCGCTTGCCCACGCGGGTGGTGCCGGTGCGCATCCAGCCGCGGCCGCCGAGTTCGTAGCCGCCCACCATGGTGTCGTCGGCGAGGAAGGCGCCGTCGCGCACGTCGGCGAAGGTGGGGACCATCACGGCGGTGGAGATTTCGGCGTCCCGGCCAATCTTCGCGCCGAGGGAGCGGAACCACCAGGGGGTTAGCTGCGCGGCATACAGGGGGAAGAGTTGTGTGCGGGCGGCGTCCATGAGGCGTTCGATGAACCAGACGCGCCAGCCGCTGAAGCTGCGTACTGGCATCACGCCGGGGGTCAGCCCGATGGAGAGGACTCGGACAAGTATCCAGGTCAGGGCGGTGTAGGTGGCGAAGATGACCAGGCCGCCGAGTGCGGATAGTGGCACGAGGAGCGCCAGGATGGTCCAGCCGCTGTGCGTGCCCTGTAGCGTGACATCCTGCATCGAGAGGCTCAGCGCCCACAGGACGAACACAACCCCCACCGCCAGGGAGAGCAGCGGCAGGATGGACAGCGCCACCGCGCCGAGGGCATAGCCCGCGCGCCACAATGGCCTGCGCGGGGGAGTCTCGGAGGGGAAGGTGCCCTTGGCCTTGCCCACCTTCTTGGCGGGGGATCCGGCCCAGCGGGCTCCGGACTTCACTTTTTTGGCGCCGGTGACACACGAGCCGGCGTCGATATGGGCATTGGAAGCAATGGTGGTGCCCGGCAGGAGCGTCGAGCGCGCACCCACGGTGGCCCCGTCGCCGATGACGATGCGGCCCAGGTGCAGCGTGTCGCCCTCCACCCAGTATCCGGACAGGTCCACCTCGGGCTCCACGGAGGAGTAGTTGCCCAGGCTCAGCATGCCGGTGACGGGCGGCAGGGTGTGCAGTTGCACGCCTCGGCCCACGTCGGCGCCCAGCCATCGGGCGAAGGTGGTGATCCAGCTGGCGCCGGAGACGTCGCGCGCGCCGGAGGTATCGGCCACGCGCTCGGCGGCCCAGAGGCGCAGGTGAGTGGCGCCGCCGCGCGGATAATCACCGGGGTGCACGCCGGCGAGGAGCCCGCGGATGAGCAGCGCGGCCAGGGGCATGCGGCCCAGCGGGGTGGCGAAGATGAGGAACAGCGCCAGGACGAGCCATCCGTTGACGGGCACCACGATCTGGCTGAGGAATGTCCAGGGGGCGCCGGGGCTCGGTTGGTCGGGTTGGCCCGTCAGGCCCAGGATGCCGTGGAGCGCCCAGTTGCCGAACAGGATCCAGGTGATCCATTGCAGTGCGCTGAGCATCATCGCTGGAACCTGGATGAGCGCCTGGGCCAGGCGGGTGGTCCAGCGCACGCGCGGCACGGGGCCCTGGTGTGCGAAGTTGTGGTCGGGCTGCGCCTGCTGTGCGTGCTGATCCCGCCGCGCCTGCTCGGCCACCTCCGTGACCCGGGCGCTGAACGCCGCCAGGCGGGAGTGGTCGTAGAGGTCGCGGACGGAGACGCTCGGCACGGTGCTCCGCAGTCGGGCGATCATGGTAGCCGCGGACAGGGATGTGCCGCCGAGTGAGAAAAAGTCCTGGTCAGGGTTGGTGACCTCGAGGCCCAGCGCGTCCGACCACAGGCGCGCGATCCGTTCCTGGTCGCTGTCGTCGAAGTGGGTGTCCTCCGCTCCGGAGGCGGGCAGCGGCCAGGGCAGGGCCTTTTTGTCTACCTTCCCGGAGGTGGTGACGGGCAGCGAATCCAGCGCGCACAGCCGTGGGACCATCGCCGTAGGAAGGCTGGCGCGCAGGTGGGTCAGCGCGGCGTCCAGGTTGAACTCCGCGGCGGTGCCGTGTTCCGGGGAGACGTAGCCCACCAGGACCTTGTCGCCGCCGCCGGTGGTCTGCACCACCACTGATCCGCTGCGCACGTTGTCCAGGGCGCTTAAGGCTGCGTCCACTTCGCCCAGCTCGATGCGCCGCCCGCCGATCTTGACTTGGTCATCAATGCGGCCCACGAAGTACAGCCCGTCCTCTTCGAGCCGGACGTGGTCGCCGGAGCGGTAGGCACGCTCCCATCCCAACGTGTCCATGGGCGCGAACTTTTCCGCGTCCTTGGCGGGGTCCAGGTAACGGGCAAGACCCACGCCGCCGATGATCAATTCGCCGACCTCGCCGTAGTTCACGGGGTTGCCGTCCTGATCGACGACGCCCAAGTCCCAGCCCCGCAACGGCAACCCAATGGAGACAGAGCCGCGCCCGTCCATGGTGGTGCCGCACGCTACGACGGTGGCTTCGGTGGGGCCGTAGGTGTTCCAGAGTTCTCGGGAGGGGGTGGCAAGCCGCCCGGCGAGTTCGTCGGGGCAGGCTTCGCCGCCAAAGATGAGGAGGCGGACGGCGTCCAGGGCTTCGTCGGGCCAGAGGCTGGCGAGGGTAGGGACGGTGGAGATCGCGGTGATGTTGTGGGAGATCAGCCAGGGGCCTAAGTCCACGCCGGAGCGCACGAGCGTGCGGGGTGCGGGGACCAGGCAGGCGCCGTGGCGCCAGGCGAGCCACATCTCTTCGCAGGAGGCGTCGAAGGCAACGGACAGTCCGGCGAGGACGCGGTCACCGGGGCCGAGCGGGCCGCTGGGGTGGTTCACCAGGAACAGTTCGGCTTCGGCGTCCACGAAGGCGGCGGCGTTGCGGTGGGTGACGGCCACGCCTTTGGGCGTTCCCGTGGAGCCGGAGGTGAAGATGATCCAGGCGTCGGAGTCAGTAGTGGGGCCGGTGGGGGCTGTATCGTCAGCGGAGTCGTGGACCTTCGCCTCCGGGTCCGTGCCTGTGACGGTGAGCCCGTTGTGGTCACACAGTGCATCCACCTGGGCTTCGCCGAACACCAGGTCGGCGCGTTCTTGGGGGTCGTCGGCGTCCACGGGGACATAGGCGGCGCCGGCGTGCAGGGTGGCCAGGATGGCGATGTAGAGTTCCCGGCTTCCCGACGGCATGCGAATGCCCACCCGGTCACCACGGCGGATGCCCCGGGTAGTCAGTTCACTGCTGAGGGCGTGGACGTCCCGAAGGAGTTCGGAGTAGGTGAGCACGCCGTTGCCGTCGTCGAGCGCGGCGGCGTCGGGGTACGCGTCCGCGGTGGCGCGGAAGATGTCAACGAGGGTGCGGGGTTCAGGGGCTTCTGAGGAACGCAGATAGTGCGCGGGAATATCCACAGTCAGGGCTTACTCGTCAATCACGTCGGTGGCGATGATGGAGTGGGCGAGCTTCCTTAAGTGCTTGAGCTGCTTGGATGTGGAGTCATCCAGGGCCTTGTCCTCGGCGGAAGTGACGACCGGTAGGAGGGCATTGAAAGCCTTCTCGCCCTTCTTGGTGATGGAGATGATTTGCCGGCGGCGGTCTTGAGGGTCCTTGATCCTTTTGGCGAGGTGACGCTTTTCCAGGGAGTCCACCAGACGGACCATGTCCGAGCGGTCGATTCCTAGGATATCGCCGAGTGTTGCCTGGCTGGCGGCGTCGCCATCAACGAGGCAGCAGAGGATCCAGTATTCACGGAGGTTGTACCCGTGTTCGTCCAGGGCGGTTTCGACGAACTCACGGGTCCGTCGGCGAAGGCGTTCCAGCTGGAAGCTGGGGGAGGAGAGCAGATCCTTGGGCAGTGGGTACGTCTCTGGCATAGTTCTAGCCTAGCGCCGGGTACAGGGGATTGTCTAATTATTGAGATTTCCCACTATTATTTTTGGGTGTAACCGCTTCTGCGGTTTTCCGTGGTTGCTTGAGTGGTCTCTCGAGAGGGTTCGCTAGCGGTTGTCCACGATGGGTAGGCCGGCGTCGCGCCACCCGGAGGTTCCGTTGAGGATGTTGATGGAGTCAATGCCGTTGAGTTCGAGCCACTGGCAGGCGCGTGCGGAGCGTCCGCCGGATAGGCAGATGATGTAGATGTCTTCGTTCAGGTCCAGCTCCCCGTAGCGGCTTTGGAGCTCGGTCAAGGGGATGTTGGTGGCGCCTTCGGCATGCCATTGTGCGAACTCATCGGCTTCGCGAACATCGATCAGTTGTGCGTTAGCTGGGACATCGGTGGGTTCTACAGATTCAAACTCGCTCATGGCTCTCCACTATAGGGAATCTGTTGAGTGTGGGTTCGTGCAGTGCGTTGGATGGTGGGGGCTTGCTGGGGTGGCTGTTACCCACCTCGATGGCTTCATACCTTCTAGGTTAGGGTAGTGTTAGTGCCGGCGTTTTTGTTGGATATGGAACTTCGAAATTAATTTCGAAGATCTGGAAATAATTTCTTGACATTTAAGCGTTTGAGGTAATGGAGACTAGAAAATCTGCAACAGTCATTTCTTTCATTTTAATAATTGGAGCGTTAGGTTCGGGCGCTTTGGATGTGGCCATATGGGGTTTCGCTGTTGTTAATGTGTTTATGTTGATGTTTACCATGCTTATTGCTCTAGCGTATGTGTGGTCCTTGAGGCAATGTAGGGCTAATATTGAAGGCTTTGGGGTGGATTTTCTCGCTTCTCTCGATGGGCGACGTCTCGGTTTGTTGCATAAGGTCGCGATGCGCGCAATGGGTTTTTTGTTTTTTGTCATGATGTTTAATTTTGTTGCGATAGACAAGAAAAATCCAACATTAAGCAGTCCGGAATTGCTAAGGCTGTCAATGTGTTTCTGGATATTTTTGTCCGGGTTAATTTTCCTGGTCGTGGAGTGTTTGATTCCTTGGAGTGCTGCTGTCTATGATGGTTTTCTATATATGAAGTCTGGATCAATCCGAAAAAGGATTTCTATTTCAAACTCGGTGGATGATGTGGTTTATGCTGATGGTAGCTTTCTCTTGCCTGGGCAAAGGTACAATTGGCTCACTCAATCCTGGGATGACTATCCCATCCTCATTCGGACGGCTGGGTGGGTTAATCGCTAAGGAATTTGAGAATAAGTGGATGTATTGGACCCCTTGAGTTCAGAGAGTCGTTGAAACAGAAACGCCGCAGCGAGAGCCTCGTTCGCGAGACTCTCGCTGCGGCGTTGCATGAGATAAGCCCGTCAGGGCTCTCCGCGGAGCGTTCTTTACGCTTTTTTACTTGTAGCGATCCTTTGCTTCTTCCAGGATCTTTTCGGCCTCAGCCTTGTTGCCCCAGCCAGAGCCGGTGACTTCCTTGTTAGGCTCCAGGTCCTTGTAGTGGACGAAGAAGTGCTCGATCTCGTCCAGGGTGAACTTGTTGACGTCCTCGATGTCCTGGTAGTTCTCGAAGCGTGGGTCGTCCAGCACGCACAGGAGCTTGTCGTCGCCGCCGGCTTCGTCGGTCATCTTGAACACTCCCACGGGGCGTGCCTTGACGATCACGCCGGGGAACACTGGTTCTGGGAGGATGACCAGCGCGTCCAGTGGGTCGCCGTCCTCGCCCAGGGTGTGGTCGATGAAGCCGTAGTCGGCTGGGTAGGCCATGGGGGTGAACAGGTAGCGGTCCAGGTATACCTTGCCGGTTTCGTGGTCCACTTCGTACTTGTTGCGGGAGCCTTTGGGGATTTCAATGGTTACTTCAATGCTCATGGTGTTCCATTCTATTGCTAGTGTGGGGGAGATGAAAAGCAGGAAGACTGTGTGGCGCTGGTTGGCTGTTGTGTCCGTCCTTGTGCTTGTGGTGTGTGGTGCCGTTGCGGGGGCGTGGTGGTGGACCACGCAGCATACGTTCAGCGTTGCGCGCCCTGCCGCCGTGTCCGAGGCGTCTGCGTCCTTCCTTTCCCCCGACGCCCAGTCTGCGTCCCCCAACATCTCTGCCGCTGTGCAGGGCTTTTCTGATGATCCAGCCTTGGGGGAGCTGTCTGCCCACGTGACGGATGCTGTGACGGGGCAGGTGCTGTGGGAGAAGAATGCTGAATCTTTTCTGGTGCCGGCGTCCGTCACGAAGCTGGTGACTGCTGGGGCGGCGCTGAGCGTGCTTCCGTCTGATGCGGTGGTGACCACCCGGGTGGTGGAGGAGGCTCCGGGGCAGCTGGTGCTGGTCGGCGGGGGTGACGTGACGCTGACGGACAAGCCGGGTGGGGGTTTCTACACGGATGCCGCGAGTGTGCAGGATTTGGCTGACCAGGTGGCGACGGCCTTGCAGGGGCGCACGGTGACGTCGATCCGCGTAGGCAATTCCATCCGTGAGGGGTCTGTGTTTAATGACACGTGGGATCCCGAGGATGTGGAGGGGGGAAATGTGGCGGATGTGGACTCTGTGATGTTGGACGGCGGACGGGTGGATCCTTCGGATTCTTATTCGCCGCGCTCGTCTTCGCCCGCGGAGGATGTGGCGCGCAGCTTGGCAGCCCAGCTGGGAGCTGAGGACGTGCAGATTTCCGTGGATGACCAGCCGGCTGCCGCGGAGGCGCAGGAGCTGGGGTCGGTGACCTCGGCACCGCTGGAGGTGCGGGTGCGGGACATGCTGGTGCACTCGGATAACGTGCTGGCGGAGGCCATTGGCCGCGAGGTTGCTGAGGCCCGCGGCCTGCCCCACACCTTCGAGGGCGCTACCCGCGCCACCATCGAGACCTTGAGCGACGACGGCCTGTCCATGGACGGGGTGGTGTTGAAGGATAACTCCGGCATGAGCGAGAAGAATCGCCTGAACGCCCGGGTGCTGGATTCGTTGCTGGCTTCGGAGACGTTCCGCCCGCTGCTGGACGCGCTTCCGGTCTCCTCCGTGGAGGGGACCCTGTCTCATCGTTACGAGGAAGGCTCCGGAGCCGAGGCCTCTGCGGGTTATGTTCGTGCGAAAACCGGCACGCTGGACGGTGTGAACGCCCTGGCGGGCACCGTGATGACGGAAGACGGTCGCCCACTGACGTTTGCTTTCCTCTCGAATGACTCTTCTCCCGACGAGGCGCGGCCGGCCCTCGACCGCCTGGCGAACGCCCTGCACACTGCAGCATGAGCCTGCACTCACAGTTCCGCCGCTGGCTCCGCGAGCTGCCGCCTGAGGCGCAGCTGAGCCAGGCGGCAGACGTGGTGGTGGGGCTCTCAGGCGGGGCTGATTCCCTCGCGCTCACGCGCGCCGCGGTGCGCGTGGGGCTAAGCGTCCACGCGGTGGTGGTAGACCACCAGCTTCAAGCCGACAGTGGGGCTGTGGCGCGCCGCGCCGCGGAGCAGGCCACGCACCTGGGCGCGGCCAGCGCCCACGTGGTGGCCTGCGACGTGGACGGCACCACCGAGGGGGCCGCGCGCCACGCGCGCTACCAGGCCCTCGGCCACGCGGCAGCGCAGCTGGGAAAAGCCGCGCTCCCGGTGCTGGTGGCACACACCGCCCGGGATGACGCCGAAGGCGTGATCCTGGGCCTCATCCGCGGCTCCGGGGCGGCGTCCCTGGCGGGCATGCGGCCCGTGACCTTCGATCACCCCGTGGTGGACGCAGGGGCCGCCTGGCTGGGGCGGCCCCTGCTGACCGTCACCCGAGAGATGACGGAACAGGAATGCGCGCACGCCGGCTTGAGCGTCTACGAGGACCCCCACAACTCGTCGGCGGACTATCTGCGCTCGCGCCTGCGCACGGAACTCTTCCCCGTCCTCAACCGCATCGCGGGCCAAGACGTATCCGCTAACCTTTCCCGGACCGCGCGCCTGCTGCGCCAGGACGAAGACGCCCTGACTCAGCAGGCACGCCAGATCGTGCCGAGCCTGCTCAGCCCCGACGGCGAACGGCTCGATTGTAAGGGAGTGATGGCGGTGGAGGGTGCGCTTCGGCGTCGGATAATCAAACAATGGCTAAGCCCCACGGCGGGTGCGTTGACCAGCACACATCTAGAAAGAATCGAACAATTGGTGGTCAACTACACTGGCCAAGGCGCAGTGTCTGTCCCGTGGCCTACAATGGACGGACACGCGCCAGATCACGCGCGACTTGCTGTGGCACGAGTCACGGGCTATCTCACGATAATCCACGAACCGCGCTAGAGATTTTTAAGAACAAGAACACAACAACCCATCTAGGGAGAAAACACACCATGTCGGACCAGCCCCGCAGCGCAGGACACAGCGACAAGGACTCCAACGTCCCAGCAAACGCCTACGGCGATGATATTGAGAGCGTGCTGATCACGGAGGAAGAACTCCAGACGCGCATCCAGGAGATGGCGGACCGGCTCTCCGAGCGTTTCAAGGACGAGGACGAAGACCTGATCCTGCTGTGCGTCCTCAAGGGGGCCGTGTTCTTCATTACTGACTTCGCCCGGGCGATGAACATCCCCACGCAGATCGAGTTCATGGCCGTCTCCTCCTACGGCAACTCCACCCGCTCCTCCGGCGTGGTGCGCATCCTGAAGGACCTGGACCGCGAAATCGCGGGGCGCAACGTCATCATCGTGGAGGACATCATCGATTCCGGCCTGACCCTGTCTTGGCTGCTGCGGAACCTGAAGAACCGCCAGCCGAAGAGCCTGGGCGTGGTGTCCCTGCTGCGTAAGGCGGAAGCAGTGAAGGTGGACATCGAGCTGGAAGATCTGGGCTTCGACATCCCGAATGAATTCGTGGTGGGCTACGGCCTGGACTTCGCCGAGCGTTACCGCGACGTGCCGTTTATCGGTACACTGCGCCCAAGTGTGTATGAATAAGCGCGCCGTGCGCCGCTGAGCGCACATAACCATTGCCCACTCCCTATTTGATGACACATCGTTCATTACGACAGGAACTATGGAAAAGAAAAAGGCCCTCCGAATCGCCGGCATCGTAGCGCTGGTATTGGTTGCGATTTACGCCTTTGGCCTGCTCACGGACAACACCCGGGGCTATGACAAGGTGGAGACCTCCATTGCGTTGCAGCAGCTGGATTCCAAGAACGTCAAGGAAGCCCAGATCAACGACCGTGAGCAAGAGGTGCAGCTGGAGCTGAAGGAACCCATCACGGTTGAGGGTAAGGAGGGGATCCAGAAGATCATCTCCCAGTACCCGGCACGCGCGTCCCAGGATGTGTTCACGGCGGTGAAGGGCTCCGAGGCGGAGAAGTTCAACACGAAGGTCACGCAGGATAGCTTCCTGATGTCCCTGCTGACGATGCTGCTGCCGGTGCTGTTGATGTTCGGCCTGCTGATCTTCCTGTTCACCCGCATGCAGGGCGGCGGGGGCGGCGGCATGAGCCCGTTCAAGATGGGCAAGTCCCGCCACAAGCAGCTGAACAAGGACAACCCGGAGAACACGTTCGACGACGTGGCCGGCGCCGACGAGGCCGTGGAGGAGCTGGACGAGATCCGCGATTTCCTGTCCGACCCGTCCCGTTATGAAAAGCTGGGCGCGAAGATCCCGAAGGGCGTGCTGCTGTATGGCCCTCCGGGAACGGGTAAAACGCTGCTGGCACGCGCCGTGGCCGGGGAGGCCGGCGTTCCGTTCTTCAGCATTTCCGGTTCAGACTTCGTGGAGATGTTCGTCGGTGTGGGTGCCTCCCGCGTCCGTGACCTGTTCAAGGAGGCGAAGGAAAATGCGCCGTGCATTATCTTCGTCGATGAGATCGACGCCGTCGGCCGCCAACGCGGCTCCGGCATGGGCGGCGGCCACGACGAACGTGAACAGACGCTGAACCAGCTGCTGGTAGAGATGGATGGCTTTGGCGACCGCGAGGGCGTGATCATCATGGCCGCCACGAACCGCCCGGACATTCTGGATCCTGCGCTGCTGCGTCCGGGCCGCTTTGACCGCCAGATCCCGGTCACGAACCCGGACCTGGCGGGACGCGAGCAGATCCTGCGCGTCCATGCTCAGGGCAAGCCGTTGGCCTCCGATGTGGATTTGAAGTCCCTGGCGAAGCGCACCGCGGGCATGTCCGGTGCGGACCTGGAAAACGTGCTGAATGAAGCGGCGCTGCTGACCGCGCGCGTGGACGGCAACGTGATTACGGGCGATGCGCTGGAGGAAGCCACGGACCGCGTGGTGGGTGGACCACGCCGTTCCTCCACGATCATCTCCGAGCATGAGAAGAAGGTCACCGCCTACCACGAGGGTGGTCACACCTTGGCGGCATGGGCCATGAAGGACATTGACCGGGTGTACAAGGTCACGATCCTGGCCCGCGGGCGCACGGGTGGTCACGCGATGACCGCCGGCGACGACGATAAGGGCATGTACAACCGCTCGGAGCTGTTCGCCCGCCTGGTGTTCGCCATGGGCGGCCGTGCGGCCGAGGAATTGGTGTTCGGCAATCCCACGACGGGAGCGTCGGCAGATATTGAGATGGCCACGAACATCGCGCGCGCGATGGTGACCGAGTACGGCATGAGCCCGCGCATCGGTGCGGTGAAGTTTGGTAAGGACGAGGGCGATCCATTCAGCGGTCGCGGCGGCGGATCCAGCTCGGCGCCGTCCCCGGAGGTCGCGGCGATCATCGATGAAGAGATGCGGATGCTCATGGACAAGGCGCAGAAGATCGCCTACGAGGTCTTGAGCGAGAACCGCGCATACCTGGACCGGTTGGCGGAGAAGCTGCTGGAGAAGGAAACGCTGCGCCGCCCAGACCTGGAGGCGATCTTCGGAGATCTGGAGCCTCGGGAGGTGCGCGACATTTTCCCAGGGCAGGACATCGACCGTCCGAAGGACTACCGCGAGCCGGTGAAGACTCCGGTGGAGCTTGCCCGCGAGCGTGGCGAGGAGCCGCCGAAGCGCAATGACTTCTTCTCCGCAGCACGGAAGGCCCGGATGGAGCGGCGGAAGAAGGCTCAGGAGGAGCACCTGCGTGGTGCTGCTCCGGAGCAGACGTCCCAGCCGCAGGGTCAGGCTGCCCCGCAGGGTCCGGCCCAGCCAGCCCCTGCGGAGCCGGAGCGTGGCTTCCAGCTTCCGGAGCACGAGCGCCCGGATAACCCGTGGACCTCGGACGACGCGCCGACCCGCCAGATCCCAGCGCAGCCGGAGACCCCGGCGCAGCCGAAGAACGCAGCGCAGCCGAAGAACGCAGCGCAGCCGAAGAACGCGGAGCAGAGCAGCGGTGGGCGCCATCATAAGGAGCAGCCTTCGGATAATCCTTATGAGCGCTACCCGCTGGATGAGAACGACAAGTAGCACCCTTTTTGAAGAATCGATTGTAAGCACGTGACTGATACGCAGCAGGAATTTCCACAGTTCGACCAAGAGCGCGCCGAAGCCGCCATCCGTGAACTGTTATACGCCGTGGGTGAGGACCCCGACCGGGAGGGCCTCCGGGACACCCCGGCCCGCGTGGCCCGGGCTTATCGGGAGACCCTGTCCGGGTTGTACGAGGATCCGGAGGAGGTGCTGAACACCACCTTCAACGAGGAGCACCAGGAGTTGGTTCTGGTGCGGGACATCCAGTTTTACTCGATGTGCGAGCACCACCTGGTGCCGTTCTTCGGTAAGGCGCACATCGGCTACATTCCGGGGCCGGAGGGCAAGGTCACGGGGCTGTCGAAGCTGGCGCGTCTCATTGATGGTCTGGCGAAGCGCCCGCAGGTGCAGGAGCGCCTTACCACCCAGGTGGCGGATGCGTTGATGACGAAGCTGGGCGCCTCGGCGGTGATCGTGGTGATTGAGGCGGAGCACCTGTGCATGGCGATGCGCGGTATCCGCAAACCCGGTGCGAATACGGTGACCTCGGCGGTGCGGGGCGGTTTCCAGACCAACGCGTCCTCCCGCGCGGAGGCGATGGCGCTGATTCATTCATGAGTTCCCGCAGCACATCCCAGGCCCCCACGTCCGCCACGCAGGTGATGGGCATCCTCAACGTCACGGATGATTCTTTCTCCGACGGCGGCCGCTACGTCGCGGTGGACAGCGCCCTGGCGCATGCCCACCAGATGCTCGCCGAGGGGGCGGACATCATCGACGTGGGAGGAGAGTCCACCCGCCCCGGCGCCACCCGCGTGGACCCACAGCAGGAGGCCAGCCGCATCCGCCCGGTGATTGAACAACTGTCCGCGATCAATACAGTCACCAGCATTGATACGATGCGCGCCTCCACCGCGGCTGTGGCGGTCGAGGCGGGCGTGCACTATCTCAACGACGTCAGTGGCGGCCTGGCGGACCCGGACATGCTCACGGTCGCAGCCCAGTCCGGCCTCCCGATCATCCTCATGCACTGGAAGGCGGACACCTTCGAGTCCGCCGCCGGCTACGAGCAGCACGGCGACATTGTGGCGCATGTCCGCGAGTTCCTGCTGCGCCGCGTGGACGCCGCGGTGGCCGCGGGTGTGGCACCGGAGAAGGTCATCGTGGACCCCGGCATTGGCTTCGCGAAGTCCCCGCAGGACAACTGGCGGCTGCTGCAGGCCACGGGCCAGCTGGCCGGCGAGTTCGCTGACCAGGGCCTCAGGATGCTCATCGGAGCGTCCCGGAAGCGTTTCCTCACCGCCCTGCGCCCCGCTGCCGATGGTGCGCCCGGCGACCCGTCGTCTGCCGACGACGCCACCGCGGCCGTCTCAGCCATTGCCGCGATGCAGGGTGCGTGGGCGGTGCGTGTGCATGCCGTGGCGCCGTCGCGGGCGGCGGTTGATGTAGCGTATGCGGTAGCAACCGGATCCGGACCGGACGTGCCAGAGGATTGGAGGGCCCGCCGTGGCTGACCGCATTGAACTGATGGGCGTGGAGGCCTTCGGCTACCACGGTGTGTACGAGCACGAGAAGAAAGCCGGCCAGAAGTTCGTGGTGGACATCGTGGTGTGGACGGACTTCCGCACCGCGGCGGATACCGACCGGCTGGGCCACACGATTTCCTACGTGGATCTGGCGAAGATCGCCGTGGATGCGATCGAGGGGGAGCCGTTCGACTTGATCGAGACGCTGGCTTCCCGCATCGCGGAGCGGATCCAGGACATCGAGGGCGTGCTGGCCAACGAGGTGACCGTGCACAAGCCGCAGGCGCCGATTAATTATCCTTTCGCGGATGTGCGCGTGGTGGCTCGCCGGTCCGGGAAAACCCCCACCGCTTAGCACCGCAACCAGGGAAGGGGTAAGTGCTGTGTCCACATACATCGCCGTGCTGAGCTTGGGCAGCAACATCCCAGGGGACTTCGACTCCCCGGCGGGCCAGCTGACCCACGGGCTGGAGCTGCTGGAACGCGCCCCCGACGGCGAGCACCTGGAGATTGTGGAAACCTCCCGGGTCTTTGCCACTCCTCCCTGGGGAGGCGTGGAACAGGAAGATTTTTGCAACGTCACTGTCCTGGTGCGCACGTCCCTGCCGCCGCTGAGTCTGCTTCATCATTGTCAGGAGGTTGAGGAGGCTGCGCTTCGGCGTCGGATTATTCGATGGGGGCCACGCACCCTGGACGTGGACATCGTGTGGCTGGCGCGGGAGGAGCCCGGCGCCGAGCCCGTGCAGATCGAGTCCCCAGACGCGGCGGGGCACACGCAGTGGGGCGAGGAGTTGCTGGTGCCGCACCCCTATGCGCATCAGCGGGCGTTTGTGCTGGTGCCGTGGCTGGATTTGGAGTGCGCGCGCCAGCCGTGGTGCCTGCTGAAGGGGTCGACAGTGTCTGAGTGGCTTTCTATACTGGATGCTCACGAGGTGGAGCAGGTGACCGTGCATGAGTGACAAGCGTTCGCAGATGACGCCAACCGCGCTGAGCTCCCTAGCGCTCATCGCCGGGGTGGCGGTGCTGTTCGGCCTGGTCATCGCGCTGAGTTTCTATGGGGATCTGGGCCCCATCAATGTCGTTAATTCCTCCATCCTGTGGATCATCGCCGCGATGTGTCTGGCCGCAGCGGTGGTGGTGCGCAAGAAGATTGCGGACGGGATGATCGGCCTGGACCGTTCCCAGATGAACCCCATGACCGTGGCGACGTGGATGAACATGGGCAAGGCCGCCGGGTGGGTTGGGGCAGGCTTTGCGGGGGCGTATGCCGGCGTCGGTATCTATGTCATGACGCAGTACGCCACGCTCACCGCGGCGCAGGATGACACACCCGGCGTGGTGGCGTTCGTCCTGGGAGGCCTGGCGTGTGCCGCCGCGGGGGTGTTTTTGGAACGCTCCTGTGTTGCTCCCCCGTCTGATTCGGATGCTGATGGCATTCGCGGTATGGGGCGCGCTTCTGGGGTAGAGTGATCCCATGACTTACTCGCAGAATGGACCGCGATCGCCACAGGAGGATGCGATTCCTTCTACTCAAGGTTCCTCCAGGGGCGTGTCAAAGTTCCTGGTGTTTGGCCTGGTTGTCTTGGCTCTTATTGCGAGCTTGTTGATGCTGTACTTCGATTCCGAAGTGTGGCTGAAAATTGCCGTGATCACGGCGTTGTGGGCTGGTTTCCTGGGGGCCGTGTTGGCGACCCGTTACGCGTCTCAGTTGGATTCTATTGAGGACGACGCCCGGCTCCGCGACATCGCCCACCGCGCCGAACTGGACCGGGAGAAGGCTGAGCATCGTGAACGCGAGGCGAAGCTGGCGGAGGAGTACAAGCAGCGGGAGTCCCGTACGCGGGACGAGCACATTGAGGCGCTGCGTTCCGAGCTGGTGCAGATGCGCATCCAGTTGGCGAAGATGTCTGGCCGAGAGTTTCCTGAGGATGAGCAGGCTGCGGTGCAGGCTCATGCGGAGCGTATTCGTGAGCTGGATAGCGCTGCGGCCTCGGAGGTTCTGAACCCTACGCGTAATGCGGCGAATCGGGATCGCGCTAATGTGGCGGCGCCGTCTCCCGCGGCTCCGAAGGCGGAGCCGCGGAAGCCGGGTTCGGGTTCCTCCTCCTTTAGCACGGGGTCCTTCGCGGCGATTAGTTGGACGGGGCAGGATGCGGAGGAGACCGCGCAGATTCCTCTGGTGGTGGACACGTCGTCGATGGACAGTGCTGCCCACACCGCTGCGCATACGCCGTCCCATGCCGCATCCCACAGTGCTGAGCACGCTGCTGAGCACGCTGCCCAGCCAGACTCCACTGAGTCTGGTTCCGCTCAGCCCAGCCACCACCGTCACCGCGCCCCGGAGACCCCGGAGGCGCAGCCTACCGGCGGCCGTCGCCGCGCCGATGATTCTGAGCGCAGCTTGACGGTGGCTGAGCTGATGAGCCGTTTCAAGAAGTAATCTGTCACACGACGTGTAAGGCCCTGTGAGGTTGAAGGCCCTATGAGCATTTCGGACGCGCAGGCGCCACAGTTGACCGTGGGCATTATCTCGGCGGGGGCTGTGGGCGTTGCCGTGGCGGAGGCCTGTCTGCGTGCGGGCCACCACGTCCATGGCGTGGTGGCGCGTTCCGAGGCGTCCCGCGCGCGGGCGGCCGAGCGCATCCCGACCGTTCCCGTGGTGTCCGTGGAGCAGGCCGCCCAGGCCGCGGTGGTGATCCTGGCGGTGCCGGATCCCCAGCTGCCCACGGTGATTGAGCAGGTGGCGGCGGTGACTCAGGCCGGCCAGATCGTGGCGCATACGTCGGGGGCGTTGGGCTGCGAGGTGCTGCAGCCCGTCACGGACACGGGGGCGCTCCCGCTGGCGCTGCACCCGGCGATGACGTTCACGGGCGAGCCCGCGGATGCGGACCGCCTGGCCGGCTGCGCATGGGGTGTGACCTCCGATTCGGGCCAGGGCGCGGCGGTGGCCGAGCTGCTGATCCAGTCCCTGGAGGGCGTGCCCGTGCCGGTGCCGGAGCAGGGCCGCGCTGCCTATCACGCGGCGATGTCCCATGCGGCGAATCACACGGTGGCCCTTTTAACCGACGCTCAGCGCATGCTCGACCACGCCCTCCTGTCCCCTGACGGGGACGAGCAGTCGGCCGTGTACCCGAATCCCCAGAGTGGTTTCCTGTTGCGCCGCTTGGTGCACGCGGCGGTGGACAACGCGTTGGATCAGCGCATCGATGGGTTGACGGGGCCCGCTGCGCGCGATGACGCGCAAGCCGTGTTGCGTCATATTCAGGCGCTCCGCCAGTTGGGTGGGGGGATGACGATGTTGCCGGAAGCGTATGTGCATGCGGCGGAGCGTACGGCGCAGTTGGCGGGGGCCCTGGAAGTGGAGAGGGTGTTGGCGGAGTACTACTCTTGGGATTCATGAGTGACTCAACCGCTACTTCGTCCACCCAGCCCTTTGAACGTGGCACCGCGAAGGTGTTCACGGAGATTGCTCCGCTGTCTCAGCTGACCCGCGCGATGCGTAAGGCTGGCCGGCCGGTGGTGTTGGTGCCCACGATGGGTGCGCTGCACGAGGGGCACGTGTCTTTGGTGCGGTCGGCGCAGCGCATCCCGGGTGCGCTGGTGGTGGTGAGTATCTTCGTGAACCCTCTGCAGTTCGCCGAGGGTGAGGACCTGGATGCGTATCCGCGCACGCTGGAGGCGGACGTGGAGAAGCTGAAGGCCGTGGGCGTGGATGCGGTGTTCGCGCCGTCGCCGCGGGAGATGTACCCCAATGGTCCTCGCACCACCATTCACCCCGGTCCCGTGGGCAGCATCTTGGAGGGGGCGCACCGGCCCACGCACTTTGCTGGGGTGTTGACGGTGGTCAATAAGCTGTTCGCGATCAGCAACTGCAACCACGCGTTCTTTGGGGAGAAGGACTATCAGCAGCTGATGGTGATTCAGCAGATGGTGACGGATCTGAACATGGATGTGCAGATCCACGGGGTGCCCATTGTGCGCGAGGCCAATGGCTTGGCCATGAGCTCGCGCAATGCTTACTTGTCTGCCGAGGAGCGGGAGCTGGCGCTCACGCTGTCCGCGGCGCTGACGGCGGGGTCCTTCGTGGCGGATAAGGGTGCCGAGGCTGTGCTGTCGACCGCCCGGGAGATTCTGGATGCGCAGCCGCAGATCACGGTGGATTACCTGGAGCTTCTGGGCGCGGACCTGGGCGAAGTCCCGGAGCAGGGGGATGCTCGTCTGCTGGTCGCCGCGCGGGTGGGCAGCACGCGCCTGATCGACAACGTCGGTGTGCCGCTGGGCACGGGCTTCAAGGGCCTGGACGAAGGTAACCCAGCCGAGGGCAACCCCGCAGAATGACAGCTGCCCTGCCCCTGGTGGCCGGGGACTACCGCGCCACCATCGATCCCGTCGGCGCCGGCCTGCACAGCCTGACCTTCCGAGGCCGCGATTTGGTGTTGAGCTATGACATCGCTCGCCATACGCCGGGAAGCCCTGCGCCCCATTCCTCCGGCGCGATCCTGGCGCCGTGGCCAAACCGCACCGCGGACGCCCGCTTCACCTGGGCAGGTCACACCCACGAGCTGCCGATGACGGAAGCTCAGCGCCGCAACGCGCTGCACGGCCTGGTGCTGGACAAGCGCTGGGAAGTGGAGGAGCACCGCGACCCATCAATCGCGCTGACCTGCAGCATCGGGCCAGAACACGAACCACATGCCCCCTGGCCGTGGCCACTGCACCTGCGCGCGACCTACGCGCTGGACGCGGCCGATGGCCTGTCCGTCACCCTCGCCATCACCAACCAGTCCGATGAGGACTGTCCCGTGGGCGTGGGCTTCCATCCCTATCTCAGTGCGATGGGCGCGCCCCTGGACAGCTCGGAGCTCACGATTGGTCTGGGGGAGTGCGTGGAACTGGACCCGGACCGCCTGCTGCCCACGGGCCGCAGGCTCCCCGCCGCACAGACCCTGCCCGCCGCCGCGCAGGGGCTGGCGCAACCCATGGCCGGTATTCGGTTAGACCACTGCTATGAGGGTGCGCTGGGCGTCGTATATTTTGTCGATGACAACGGCGAGGGAGTGTCGCTGCACCCCGACCCCGCATTGCGATATTTTCAGATATTTACCGCCGACCCGCAGCTCGGTCACGGCTACCCCGGCGTGGGGCGCGCACTAGCCGTGGAACCTCAGACATGTCCCCCGAACATGCTCAACACCGGTGAGGGGTTGCATACCCTGTGCCCTGCGGAAACGCTGACCACGGGCTATCGTCTGCGCGCGATTCACCCCAGCGCGTAGGCCACGGCCCGCGCCCACGGAGGGGATCAGTAGGGGATATGTCACAGTATTTTCTCTTTATCGGGCAGGAATGAACGGTCTAGACTGAGAGCGATTTCATTCCCATCCCTACGAAAAGAAAGCTTCCCCACATGCCGGCAGATGCATTGCGGCTGGACGCGTCCTGGATCGACTACGCGCTCGTAGCCCTCTACTTCCTGTTCGTTTTGGGCATTGGCTGGGCTGCAAAGTCCAAAGTCTCTAGCTCCATCGATTTCTTCCTGTCCGGCCGAGGCCTCCCCGCCTGGGTGACCGGACTGGCCTTCGTCTCCGCCAACCTGGGCGCGGTGGAAATTATCGGTATGTCCGCCAACGGTGTGGAATACGGATTCCAGACCATGCACTACTTCTGGATCGGCGCGATCCCGGCGATGGTGTTCCTGGGCATCGTGATGATGCCGTTCTACTACGGCTCCAAGGTCCGTTCCGTGCCGGAGTTCATGCGCAAGCGCTTCGGCAATGGCGCGCACCTGGTGAACGCCATTTCCTTTGCTGTGGCGCAGCTGCTCATCGCGGGTGTGAACCTGTACCTGCTGGCCACCATCGTGGAGGCGCTGCTGGGCTGGCCGCAGTGGGTGGCGCTGATTGTGGCCGGCATCATTGTGCTGTCCTACATCACCCTGGGTGGCCTGTCCGCGGCGATTTACAACGAGGTGCTGCAGTTCTTCGTGATCGTGGCTGCGCTGGCGCCGCTGACCATCATTGGCCTGAACCGCGTGGGCGGCTGGAATGGTCTGAAGGAGATGGTGAACGATGAGTCCCACTTCCACACCTGGCCCGGCACCGGCCTGTCCGGTTTTGAGAACCCAGTGTGGTCCGTGATCGGCATTGTGCTGGGTCTGGGCTTCGTGCTGTCCTTCGGTTACTGGACCACGAACTTCGTGGAGGTGCAGCGCGCGATGGCTTCCGATTCCATCTCTGCAGCGCGCAAGACCCCGATCATCGGTGCGTTTCCGAAGATGTTCGTTCCTTTCCTGGTGGTGCTGCCGGGTATGGTGGCGTCTGTGCTGGTGGTGGACCTGGTGGAGGGCCACGCGAAGCCGAATGACGCGATCCTGTTGCTGATGCGCGATCTTCTCCCGAACGGATTGTTGGGCATTGCGATTGCGGGTCTGTTGGCCTCCTTCATGGCCGGCATGGCTGCGAACATTTCCGCGTTCAACACCGTGATTTCTTATGACATCTGGCAGACCTATGTGGTCAAGGACAAGTCGGACGAGTACTACCTGAAGTTCGGCCGCCTGGCCACGGTGGGCGCCACCCTGATCGCCATCTTCACGGCGCTGCTGGCGAAGAATTTCGGCAACGTGATGGACTACCTGCAAACGCTGTTCGGCTTCTTCAACGCCCCACTGTTCGCCACGTTCATCCTGGGTATGTTCTGGAAGCGCATGACCGCCACGGCCGGCTGGACGGGCCTGGTTGCGGGTACCGCCTCCGCCATTGCCTTCTGGTACGTGTCTACCTTTACCGACGCCACAGCGGGCATCTTCAATCTTCCCGGCCAAGGAACGGCCTTCGTGGCGGCAGGTATTGCCTTCGCGGTGGACATTCTGGTGTCCGTGATTGTGACGACGTTTACGCAGCCCAAGCCGGAGGCGGAGCTGGTGGGCTTTGTCCACTCGGTCACCCCGAAGGGCCACTTTGCGGACGTGACGGAGGCCTCCCTGCCGTGGTACCAGCGCACGGTGCCGTTGGGCGTGCTGTGCCTGGCCCTTGTGGTTACCTTGAACGTGATCTTTGCGTAAGCGCTTGTCTTGAAGTGACACACCGAGATAATGGAGTTAACAATGTCTGAGAACACCACTACTGCCTCCGGGGCTTCTGGGTCGTCCGAGTCTTCCGGTGCTGGCGCCTTTGATCTGCGCAATGTGATCGGCGCGCTGCTGGGACTGTACGGCCTGATTTTGCTGTGCGCCTTCTTCCTTGTGGATCCGGGCGTGGACGTGACCACGAATGAGCCGAAGGTGGCCGAGTACAACCTGTGGGCCGGGGTGGCCTTGGTCGTGGCCGCTGTGGTCTTTTTCCTGTGGGCGAAGCTGAACCCGATCACGGTGCAGCCGGTGCCCGAGGAGTCCACCCCTGCCGAATCTGAACAGCCTGCCTAAACCTTAAAAGGAGGAGTGATTCTTCGTGGAGCCCACTGGTTCCCATCCCGTCCGGGTGACCCGCACCGAGCTGTCCGATGGTCGCGAACTGCTGTACTTCGACGACCAGCCCAGCTTTGTGAGCGGCGAGCTCACCCGGGAGCTGAAAGATTCCCGCGAGCTGCCGCCGGCGCAGACCCAGTCCGAGATGCGGCAGGATCCGTTGACCGGCCAGTGGTACGCCTATGCCGCGCACCGGATGAACCGGACGTTCATGCCCCCGGCGAACGAGAACCCGCTGGCCCCCACGAAGCCCGGCGAGCTGCCCACGGAGATCCCCGCGGATGACTACAACGTGGTGGTCTTTGAGAATCGCTTCCCGTCCCTGTCCCTGCACATGGCCGATCCGGCGGCGCTAGAAGGCTGGGAGGATGGCTTCGCCCTGTCCTCGCGGCGCGCGGCGGCCGGGCGCTGCGAGGTGATCTGCTTTACCCCGGATGTCTCCCAGTCCTTCAAGGACGTGGGCTTCCACCGTGCCCGCACGGTGGTGGAGGCGTGGGCTCACCGCACCGCGGAGCTGTCCGCGCTGGAGGGGGTGGAGCACGTCTACCCGTTTGAAAACCGCGGCGAGGAAATCGGCGTGACGCTGCAGCACCCCCACGGGCAGATCTACGCCTACCCCTTCGTGCCGCCGCGCGCGGCAGAGGTGGCCGCGCGCGTGCGCGCCCACCGGGAACAGCACGGTACGGACCTGTTCGATGACCTGCTGGCCGAGGAACGCCGCGTGGGCGAACGGATCGTGGCCGAAGGCGAGCACTTCACCGCGGTCGTGCCGGTGGCGGCGAAGTGGCCGGTGGAGGTCATGCTGATGCCGCACCGGGCGGTGCCGAACTTCGCGGAGCTGACCGACCCCGAAAAGGACGAGCTGACCCGCATGTACCTGGACCTTCTGGCCCAGATCGACCGCTTCTTCGACGGAGTGGACAAGACCCCCTACATCGCCTCCTGGAACCAGGCTCCCGTGAACGCGCCGCAGGACGGCCGGCTGTACCTGCAGCTGTTTTCCATGATGCGCTCGGCCGGCCGGATGAAGTTCCTGGCGGGCTCCGAGTCTGGCATGGGCGCCTGGATTTCGGACACCACCCCGGAGCGGATCGCGGCGCGTTTCCGCGAGATCGCGTGACAGAAAGGCTGATCGCCATGACTACAGACCCCGGTGTCACTACCCAGTGGACCCGCACCCGAAGCACGGACACCGCCACCGTCGATGTGACCCGCCTGTTCGCCGAGCACTTCGGCGGCGAGCCCGCGGTGGTGCACTCCGCCCCCGGGCGCGCGAACGTGATCGGCGAGCACGTGGACTACGCCGCCGGCATCTGCCTGCCGTTTGCGCTGGAGCAGCGTACCTTCATTGCGGCGCGCCTGAACGACCTGGGCACCTACCGCCTGGTCTCGCGCATGCAGGACAGCGCCGGCCAGGAGTCCGTCACCACCGCGGAAGTACCGACGGGCGAGGTGGGCCCCGGCTCGCCGGCGGACTGGTCGGGCTACGTGGTGGGCACGATCTGGGCAGCGATGGACAACGGCACCATCCCGCCGCTTCCCGCGGGCACTGGCCTGGACCTGGCGATCGAGTCGGACGTGCCGCTGGGCGCGGGCCTGTCCTCCTCGGCGGCTCTGGAGTGCGCGGCGGGGCTGGCGGCCTGGACGCTGCTGACTACCCAGACCGCCCAGATCACCCAACCCACTCTCACCGACGCGATCCGCGAAGGCCTCATGCACGCCGCGATCCGCGCGGAAAACGACGTGGTCGGCGCCTCCACCGGCGGCCTGGACCAGCGCGCCTCCCTGTTCGCGACCCGCGCCCACGCGCTGGCCATCGACTTCGGCCGCGACGAGCACTACCAGGTCCCCTTCGACCTCGAGTCCCACAACCTCGCGATCTTGGTGACGAACACCAACGCCCCGCACACCCTCGCCGATGGGCAGTACGCCTCCCGCCGCGCCGTGATCGACGGCATGACCGCCTTCGTGCAGCAGCGCCTCGGCTACGCGAGCCTGCGTGACGCGGACGAGGCCGGTCAGGAGATGGCTGTGTTGTGCGCGCGCTGGGCGTCGGAGAATAATCAGGACGCGCACGTGGTGACCGACCGCGTGGCGCATGTGACGGGCGAGATTCGCCGCACCGCGCAGGCGATTGAGTTCCTGCAGGCGGGCGACATGGCCGCGCTCGGCAGCGCGATGACGGCCAGCCACGCCTCCCTGCGCGACCTCTACCAGGTCAGCTGCCCCGAGCTGGACCTGGCGGTGGACGTCGCACTCGCCACCGGGGCCCTGGGCTCGCGGATGATCGGCGGAGGCTTCGGCGGCTCGGCCATTGCGCTCGTCCCCGTTAAAACAACCGACGCCACAGCCTCCGCCATCGCCAGCGCCTTTTCCGATGCGGGTTTCCGTGCCCCGGAGTTTCTGGTGGCGCGCGCGGGCGACGGCGCGGTCTAGTCACGGCCGAGCCCGGCCGGTAATTAGGCATTGCCCGCGGTCGTGCGGGTAAGGTGGTACCCCGTGATGCGCACAATGCTGAAATCGAAGATTCACCGGGCCACGGTCACCCAGGCGGATTTGCACTACGTGGGGTCCTGCACCATCGACGCAGACCTCATGGACGCTGCCGACATCCTCGAGGGCGAGCAGATCGACATTGTCGATATTAATAACGGCAATCGCCTGACCACCTACGCCATCACCGGCGAGCGGGGCTCCGGCGTGATCGGCATCAACGGTGCCGCGGCGCGGCTGATTAGCCCCGGTGACCTGGTCATCATTATCGGGTACGGCATCTACAGCAACGAGGAGCTGAAGGACTACCACTCCCGCGTGATCTTCGTGGACGAGAACAACCGCCCGCTGGACAGCGGCGAGGATCCGGCGCACGCGCCGCAGGGCTCCGGACTGTGGGATCCGCGCCACCCAGGGCATGAGGACGCGCATTAAGCTATAGGCCATGCAGCTGAGGACTTTTTCCGATCTGGGGATGCGTTCCCTGTTGGTGCTGGGTGAACTCCCGGACGATACCCGCATGACCATTTCGCAGCTGTCGCGGGCACTCAACGCCTCGGAGAATCACGTGGCCAAAGTGGTGGCGAAGCTGGCAGACCTGGGGGTGGTGCTGGCGATCCGCGGCAGGAACGGGGGAGTGTCCATCGCCCCGGAGGCTCTGGATCGGGGAGTGGGAGATCTGATGCGGCAGCTGGAGGGGCCGGACGAAGTGGTCGATTGCGAGGGATCGCAGGAGTGCCCGCTGGTGCCGCGCGATTGCGAGCTGCGCCGGCAGCTGGTGGTGGCCCAGGATGCGTTCTATGATTCCTTGAATCGCAACACGGTGCGCTCCTTGCTGGAGCGCACGATTCCGCGCTCGGCGTTGGACGGGCCGGTGGGGCCGCGGCCGATTGGTTTGCCTGCGATGCCGGAGCGGTGAGTCGCCCGTGCTGCGTAGGTAGTGAGCGCCGTATGCAGTAGGCTAGGGAGGCGTGACTCAAGGAACTAATTCTGCCGCAAATACTCAAGACGATCTCCCAGAACAGCTGCGCATTCGCCGCGAAAAGCGCCAGCGCATTCTAGACTCCGGGCGCGAGCCGTACCCCGTCGAAGTGCCGCGCACGCACACCCTGGCCCAGGTGCGTTCCCAGTGGGCCGTGGCGAAGGAAGCCAAGGAGGGCGAGCCGGAGGTCATCATCCCCGAGGGCGCTACCGTCCTGGCTCCTGGCGAGGAAACCCAGGAGGTTGTGGGGGTCGCCGGGCGCGTGATGTTCGTGCGCAACACCGGCAAGCTGTGCTTCGCCACCTTGCAGGACGGCGACGGCACCACCCTGCAGGTCATGCTGAGCCTGGCTGAGGTGGGCGAGGAGCTGCTGGGCCAGTGGAAGAACGACGTAGACCTCGGCGACATGGTCTTCGTAGAGGGCCGCGTTATTTCCTCCAAGCGCGGTGAGCTGTCCGTGATGGCCCAGCGCTGGTTCATGACGTCCAAGTCCCTGCGCCCGCTGCCGGTGGCGCACAAGGAGCTCAGCGAGGACACGCGTATCCGCCAGCGCCACACGGACCTCATCATGCGCGAGCAGGCCCGTACCAACGCGATGACGCGCATCAAGGTGATGCGCGCCCTGCGCCGTTCCCTGGAAAACCGCGGTTTCTACGAGGTAGAAACCCCGATGCTGCAGACCCTCCACGGCGGTGCCGCGGCACGGCCTTTCGTGACGCACTCCAACGCGTTGGATATTGACCTGTACCTGCGCATCGCCCCGGAGCTGTTCCTGAAGCGCGCCGTGGTGGGCGGCCTGGACAAGGTGTTTGAGGTCAACCGTAACTTCCGCAACGAGGGCGTGGATTCCTCCCACTCGCCGGAGTTCGCCATGCTGGAGACCTACTCCGCCTATGGAACCTACGACGACTGCGCCGCGGATACCAAGCAGACCATCCAGGATGTGGCGATGGAGGTGTTCGGCACTCTGCAGGTGAAGTTGGTCGACGGAACCGTCTACGACTTCGGCGGCGAGTGGAAGACCATCGAAATGTACCCGTCGCTGAACGAGGCACTGCAGCGTAAGTTCCCAGGCCAGCCGGAGGTCACCATCGACTCCACGGTGGAGGAACTGAAGGACATCGCGAAGGTGATTGGCCTGGACGTGCCCGCCAAGGGCGGCTGGGGCCACGGCAAGCTGGTGGAGGAGATCTGGGAGGTCCTGTGCGAGGACCAGCTGGAAGGCCCGATCTTCGTGCGTAACTTCCCAGTGGAGACCTCCCCGCTGACCCGCCAGCACCGCTCGGAGCCCGGCGTGACGGAGAAGTGGGACCTGTACGTGCGCGGCTTTGAGCTGGCCACGGGCTACTCCGAGCTGGTGGACCCCGTGATCCAGCGCGAGCGCTTCGAGGACCAGGCCCGCCTGGCCGCCGGTGGCGATGACGAGGCCATGGTGCTGGATGAAGACTTCCTGGCCGCCATGGAGTCCGGCATGCCTCCGACAGCCGGCACGGGCATGGGCATCGACCGCCTGCTGATGGCTCTGACGGGACTGGGTATCCGTGACACGGTGCTCTTCCCGATCGTGAAGCCAGAGCGCGACAACTAACGCGCGCTATCACTACCCCCATTTTTGAGTAGTGACCCCGCGCGGCGCCTCAGCTCACCCGTATAGGGGGAGCGGTGGGCGTCGGCGCAGGTCATGACACGAAAGGCATCGCGTTCCACCTGCAAATTTTTTGGAGGTCCTAGTGATCCTCAAAAGAAATTGCCGAAAACGTGAGCCAGGCCATCTTTTGTTTTATGCTGTTCCTATAACTATCCACTCAACGCAGATTCACGCGTGTTTGTGTGCGTCTGTGTCAACTGCAGTGAAAGGTGGCCGCCTCATATGAGCGACCGTAGTAAGCGTGACGACTCGACCCCTGGCCTGAACAACATCAAACGCGATGCCATCGGCAACGTGATGCGTGTTCTGACCCGTTTCACCGGCTCCGAACTAGCCGAGAAGTACGGCCTCGGTCCCAAGATTGACCGAGTAGCCTACGAATCCACCAAGACCGGCATGCGCACCCTGGGTGCCGTGAACCGTCAGTTCAAGAAGATCAAGGGCACCGGCAAACCAGTCCGCCTGCCAAGCCAGACCCTGGACGAGAACAACGAGCCAGTACCAAGCACCGAGCCAAAGCCAGGCCGCGCTCCGTTCGACCTGAACCCCACCGAGGATCAGGAAATGATCGTGGCAGCCGTCCGCGAATTCGCCGAGGAGCGCCTGCGCCCTGTGGCTTCCGAGTGCAACGAGAAGGCAGAGCCAGCCGAAGGCCTGCTGGACACCGCAGCAGAGCTGGGTGTGGCACTCATCAACCTGCCTGAGGAGTACGAAGGTATCGCCAACGCCTCCGGCGCTACCACCAACGCCCTCATCGCCGAGGCCCTGGCCTTCGGTGACATGGGCCTGGCCGTGTCCATCCTGGCCCCAGCTGCCGTGGCGAACGTCATCACCAACTACGGTGACGATTCCCAGCAGAAGACCTACCTGCCAGAGTTCGCAGGCGAGACCTTCCCACCAGCAGCCGTTGTGGTCTCCGAGGCACGCCCACTGTTCGACCCATTCGTGCTGCAGACCACCGCTGTGCGCGAGGGCAACGACATCGTCATCAACGGTGTGAAGACCATGGTTCCGAACGCCGGCAAGGCTGAGCTGTTCGTGGTCGCCATCGACCTGGACGGCGTGAACACCTTCGCCATCGTGGAATCCGGCACCGAGGGCGTTGTGGTTGAGGCTGACCCATCCATGGGTCTGCGCGGCGCAGCCCTGGGCCGCCTGCTGCTGAAGGACGTCCGCGTTCCTGCGGCGAACCTGCTGGGCGGCACGGACCTGTCCGACGACGAGCGCAACGAGAACTATGCGGAGATCATCCGCCGCTCCCGCCTGGGCTGGGCCGCACTGGCTGCCGGCACCGGCGAGGCTGTGCTGGAGTACACCAAGAAGTACGTCAACGAGCGCGAAGCGTTCGGCGAGCCCATCTCCCACCGCCAGGCTGTGGCCTTCATGGTCGCCAACCTGCGCATCGAGCTGGACGGTCTGCGTCTGATCCTGCAGCGCGGCGCGTCCCGCCTGGACCAGGGCCTGTCCTACCACCGTGAGGCTGCGCTGGCGCGCCGTTTTGCGTCGGACAAGGGCATGGTCTTCGGCCTCGACGGTGTGCAGCTGCTGGGTGGACACGGATTCACCAAGGAGCACCCTGTGGAGCGCTGGTACCGCGACCTGCGCGCCATTGGTATCGCCGAGGGCGTTGTTGTTCTGTAAACCCGCTAGATAAGTGCTTATCAGTTAAGGAATATCACTCATGATTAATCTCGAACTTCCAAAGCGTCTGAAGGCGGGCGTTAACCAGGCGCACCAGGCAGCCGCTGAAATCTTCCGTCCGATCTCCCGCAAGTACGACTTGGCGGAGCACGCTCGCCCCGTTGAGCTGGACACCATGGCATCCCTGGTTGAGGGAATGACCGACGCCGGCAAGGGCATGGCAGGTGCTTCCGGTGGCCGGGCGGATGCCGGCAAGAAGCAGACTGAGGGTGTGAAGAACGGCGGCAACATGGCCTCCATTCTGAACATCATCGAGACCTGCTGGGGTGACGTGGGACTGACCCTGTCCATCCCTTACCAGGGTCTGGGCAACGCCGCGATTGCTGCTGTGGCGACCGATGAGCAGCTGGAGAGCTTCGGTAAGGTGTGGGCCGCGATGGCCATCACCGAGCCTCAGTTCGGTTCCGACTCCGCTGCCGTGGCTGCGACCGCTCGCCTGGATGGCGACGAGTACGTCCTGAACGGTGAGAAGATCTTCGTCACCGCTGGTGACCGCTGCACCCACGTTGTGGTGTGGGCTTCCGTGGACAAGTCCGCTGGCCGCGCAGCTATTAAGTCCTTCGTGGTTCCTCGCGATACCCCTGGCTTCGAGCTGGTTCGCCTGGAGCACAAGCTGGGCATCCGTTCCTCCGATACCGCTCACTTCATCTTGGACAACGTCCGCATTCCGAAGGAGAACCTGCTGGGCTCCCCTGAGGTGGACACCAAGAAGGGCTTCGGTGGCGTGATGGCTACCTTCGACAACACCCGCCCAATGGTGGCCGCTATGGCCGTGGGTGTTGCTCGCGCGTCCCTGGAGAAGCTGCGCGAAATCCTGACCGACGCCGGCGTGGACATCAACTACGACGCTCCAGCATGGGCACAGTCCGCTGCCGCGTCCGAGTACATCCGTCTGGAGTCCGATTGGGAGGCTGCCTACCTGATGACTCTGAAGGCTGGTTGGATGGCTGACAACAAGATGCCAAACTCCAAGGAGGCGTCCGAGTCCAAGGCGAAGGCCGGCCGCATGGCGACCGACCTGACGCTGCGTGCGGTGGAGATGGCTGGTGCCTACGGCTACTCCGAGCGTGAGCTGCTGGAGAAGTGGTCCCGTGACTCCAAGATCCTGGACATCTTCGAGGGTACTCAGCAGATTCAGCAGCTGATCGTGGCTCGTCGTGAGCTGGGTCTGTCTTCCGCTGAGCTGAAGTAAGAGCTGACAAGGCCCGGGCTCCGGGCTTGTAGCGGCCTGCTGTTGAGCAGGCCGCTTTTGCGTGCGGCCGTGCTACACCGGCGCGATGCTTAAGAACATGACACACTTAAGCCCCGGAAGCCCTCAAAACTGGTCTAGCTCAGAGGCTTCCGGGGCTTAACTGTGTCATTACACGGCGCTAGCCGCGTTAAGGCTTCGGCAGCTCCCGCGGAACCACCTTGCCCACGGCGTTGCGGGGCAGCTCGTCCATGAACACGAAGTAGCGCGGCACGGCGTGGCGAGCCAGCTTCTTCTTCACGGCCGCCTTGGCCTGCGCTTCGAACTCTGCGCGTTCCTCAGCGCTGATGCTGTCTGCGGGGCGTGCTGCGCTCACTCCGCTGGACTCGTGGTCCTTCAGCACAACCCATGCGCACAGCGCCTGGCCGAACTCTTCGTCTTCCACGCCGCGGATGGCGGCTTCGTGGACGTTGTCCATGGCGGCGAAGACGTCTTCGGTTTCCTGCGGGTATACGTTTTCACCACCGCAGACGATCATGTCGTCGGAGCGTCCCGCGATGAACAGCAGTCCGTCCTTCCAGTAGCCCAGGTCGCCGGTGGTGACCATGCCGTCGATGACTTCCTTGTCGGTGCCTGGGCGGGTGTAGCCTTCGAATAGCATGTCGTTCTTCACGAAGATGCGGCCGATTTCTTCGTCGGCGCATTCCTTGCCGTCGTCGTCCAGGATCTTCAACGTGGTGGCCATGGGTGGCTTTCCGGCGGTGCGTGGGTATTTCGCCATCTCGTCGGGCCGTGCGATGGAGGCCCAGGACACCTCGGTGGAGCCGTACAGGTTGTACAGCACCGGGCCGAATTTCTTGAACGTCTCTTCGATCACGGCCGGCGGCAGCGCCTCTCCGGAGGAGGCGATGACCTTCACGCCGGCGTCCATGCCTTCGGGTACTTCCTTCAGCAGGCGGCGCAGCATCGTCGGCACGATGGAGATCGCGTACGGCCGGTTCTTTTCAATGACCTGGATGGCGTCCTTCGCGGTGAAGCGCCGCTGCAGGATCATGGTGTTGCGCAGCGCCAGCGCCAGTTGGATGTGCGCGAAGCCCCAGGTGTGGAACATGGGTGCTGCCAGGAATACGGGGCGGTGGTGCTTCAGCGGGATGCGGCTCATGATGGAGCTGGCCGGCATGTAGGTTTTGGGCTCTGGTCGCCGCGCGCCCTTGGGGGTTCCGGTGGTGCCGGAGGTGAGGATGATGGTGCGTCCCATGCGGGGGCGGGCGGGGATGGTGAGGTTTTCTGGGGTGGTGCGCAGGACCTTGCGCAGGCTCGGCCAATCCTCGGATCGTGTGGCGTAGTTGCCGCTCGCTATGGCGTCGGTAATATTCGACGCCGCCGGCAGCTCCGCCTCAGCCTCCTCCGTGAGGCCTAGGGTGTCTCCGTTTTCCCAGGCGATGATGACGGGGCAGTCGTTGAAGTCTTTGGGCAGGAGCGGCAGGAATTCTTCGTCGATGAACAGGAGGTCGATCTTCTGCTCGTGCATCACGGCGCGGGTTTGTTCGGCGGAGGAGCCGGTGTTGAAGAAGACGATGTCGGTGCCGAGGCGGCCGTGGGCGCACAGGGCCATGATGAGGCCGCGGTGGTTGCGGCAGAGCACTCCGATGCGGTCGCGTTCGCGGATGCCGGTGCGGAACAGTGCGCGTGCCAGGGTGTTGACTTGGTTGTGGAGGTCGCTGTAGGTGATGGAGCCGGCGTCGTCGATGATGGCGGTGTGGAAGGGGTCGCGGCCGGCGCCGATGGCGAGGAGTCCTGCGGGGAGGAAGCGCCATTGGTAGATGCCTTTGAGGGCTTTGCCGGCGGCGGCGGGGGTCATGCTGCCGAGTACTCCGGAGCGGAAGAGGGGCAGGGTGCCTTTGAGGAGGGTTCCGGCGTTGCTGGCGTGGTCGGTGAGGGTGAGTTTGGGCGCGTGGGCTGCGTTCATAGGGCGGGGCCTCTTTCCTGTCTCGGTGTTGTGGAGGTGCTGTGGTCTATGCCGTGCGTGGCGTTGGGGTGGACGCTGCGCACAAGCATAGGGTTAGTTACAAAAATAATGTTGTATTCAAAGTTAGATCAGGAAGGCCGCGCTGTCTTGGTTTTGGCGATATTCGCTGGTGCTGGGGTGGTGTGGTGGGCGCCCGCACCTCCACTTTCCCGGATCGAGGGCAACCTGCTGTGATTCCTGCCGAATCACAGCAGTTTGCCCTCGATTCAGGACACCGAGCCGTGCTAGCGGCTACGCCCTCTTGTCTTTGCGAACTGCTTTCCACATGCTCCTGGGAACTAGCAATGCTGCAGCTCCGATGATTACCACAAGCAGCGAAATGAGGAAGGGAGCGAAGCTTCCTTCTGCGAACAAGGAACTTTAGGGCGATGTTGCACGATGCGCAACGCGTTTAACTGAATCGAAGGAGGCTCAGTCGGCGGGATGCTTACGCCGCTATCTGAAGAGGTGTCTCAATATACTTCCATTCTGGGTATTGGTCTGGGTTTCCGATGGCGTCAGCGACGTCCATGATATTTTTCTTTTCGATGGTGAGAATGCTCCTTTGATTCTTTTTAGTGCGGACATACTTGTACATAACCGTTGCGGTTTCACCAGGGTGAAATTGCTCGGTAGCTACGTACGTTCTTCCGAGGCGTGGAATATAGAACCCACCTTCACCGCCTCTGTAGCCATCCGCTCGACGTATGGCGCTTCCGCCGCATGGGCGCCAGGAGCCTCCGACGACTACAGGCCGGAACCGGTTATTTCTCAATGTAGCCCGGTTTTCTCCACTGTAAATGAGTTCCACAGGAGGTCTGCGAAGATAGTCCGCGATCCAAAGAGAGAAGGAAACAAGGAACCCGGAAATTACCCCTGAGATGATACCTAAAATCAATGCCTCATTCATGAGCATGTCTTTCTGTGAGTCAAATGTACTTGTTGAGTCGAGTGGCGTGTGTTCACTCGGGCGATATGACACTTAGTGTACTAAATCAAACATTTGAGAATTAACATGCAAGGGGGTAAGGGATCACAAGAACGATTCTTGTCAGAATGCGCCGTGGCGTCCTGGCGCCGTTTGCATTGCTGCTTGATAACGATTCAAGCTCTGTAGGACAAGGGGGCATTCACGTCCACTGTACTAGGTGGGCGGTACCGTGAGACGATCCCGTGGTTAATCATGCAGTTGCTTCTTTACGTTCGCGTCGCGTGACGCCGCAACCAGCAGGGCGGCCAAAGCGTTGAGCACGGTATCGACATTGTCCATGTCTGCCGACAATGTGGTGTAGACCTCCTGTGATTCTTGTGCGGATCCTAGCAAGGCCATGAGCCCCTTTTGCTTAAAGTCTGCTGCCGCAGCCAGCTGATCTGAATCATTTTCGCTAGCCAAGTCTTGAATCTGCTTGTCTTCAACCAATTTGCCGTAGCAGGCTCGTATAGCCCCAGTCTTGGCTTCATCGGACGCACTGACGCCAGCGGCAGCGAGAATTTCGTTCACCTTCTCCACCGCGGCATCGAAGGCAGTCTTGACTGGAGAGGTTTCCGATACTGGCTGACCGTCAAAGCCCGGCAGCTCGATAGCGCCGTCGATGTCTTCCGCCGCCAGTCCAAGGTCGAAATCAGTATTCGTTGGTTCTACGGCTACACCGACAATCTCTAGTCCTGTGGTGAGGTCGTCATCGTCAATCTGGCGTTCCAGTTTGAGGTTTTTGGCCAGCAGACCTGTCACAATGGCACGCTTGTGCAGGATCGGGTCCTGATAATCGACAATCTGGCTTAGGAACTCCCATGCATTGGTGTATTTGATGCAGTTTGTCCTAAATGCCTTACCGTCTGCGAGACTTTCCTTATCTCCGCTCTGTCGTGCCTCACGCATGTGAGCGTTCCAGTTTTTGCGGATGGGTGAGATGAGGGATTGTATCTTTTCTGACGAGGCGTTCTCCACAAAAGCAGTTCCCAGCTCGTCGACTTCTTCGGCGGTATAAAACTCGAGATTGTCTAGCTCCTCGCCCAGGTCATCAAGTGCGTTCGCAGGAATCTCCGCATTGATGTGAGCCTCTTGGAAGTAGGGCTTAAAGGAATCCACGATGGTCTGCGGATCGTTAATGAAGTCCACCACCATGGGCTTCGGCTTATTGGGGAATGTGCGGTTCAGTCGCGAGAGTGTCTGTACTGCCATAACGCCCGAGAGCTTCCTATCGACGTACATAGCGCACAGTCGTGGTTCATCGAAGCCGGTCTGGTACTTATTGGCCACGATGAGTACCTTGCACTCCTCATTCTCTCGGAAGTGCAAGGCGGTGTCTTTTACTCCGTTGAGTGAATGTTCGGTGACTTGCGTATCTGCCACGTCCAGCGACCCTGAGAAGGCAACCAGGGTGGTCATGTCGTTGTAGCCTTGCTTGGCGATGTATTTGTTCATCTCCATTGACCAGGTCAGCGCGGCCTTGCGGTCAGGGGCAACCACCATAGCCTTCGCGGTGCCGTCCAAATGGGACATGACGTTGCGGCGGAAGTGCTCGACTGCTACAACCACCTTCTGCGCGATGGAGGTGGGGTGCATACGGACAAAGCGCACCATGTCGGATACCGCTGCGGACTCGTCAACTACCTCGGTTCGCCCCAGTTCGTCTTTGATTCGCGCGAACATGGAATACGTGGAGTAGTTGGCTAGAACATCAAGGATAAAGCCCTCTTCGATTGCCTGGCTCATGGAGTACACGTCAAACGGAACCCGGTGGGATGGATCGTCTGGGTCGGGGACACCGTAAGTAGCTAGTGTCTTTCCCTTTGGTGTGGCGGTGAGTGCAACAAACGAAATGTTCGCGGAGTTGGCTACGGCAGAGTCTACGGCCACCAACATGTCGTCACTGGAAATATCTTCGTCGTCGGCCAGGTCAAGATCTGCGGTTACTAGTGTCTCACGCAGCTTCTTCGCCGCTTCGCCATGTTGGGAGGAGTGGGCTTCGTCGATAATGACGCAGTATTTTCGCCCGGCGAGAGCTTTGTTGGTTTCCATCAGCCGGGCCAGCGCCGGGAAGGTCTGAATGGTACAAGAAATAATGTGCCCGCCTGATGAAAGCGCCTGGTCTAGCTTCTTAGACTTGGATCCCAGTTCATTATCGACGCTGACTACCATGCCTTCCGATGCACGCAGGAGGTCAAGGCCTTCCTTGATGTTATCGTCCAAGGCTGTGCGGTCAGTGACTACGATGACCGAGTTAAACAGTGGCTGGCCATCGGGGGTGCATACGCGGTTGGCACGGTGTGCTAGCCACGCAATCGTCTTGGTCTTGCCAGATCCGGCGGAGTGCTGCACGAGGTAGCGCCCACCGACGCCGTTGGTGGTCATGTCAGCAAGCACGCGCTCACAGGCACGAAGCTGGTGGTAGCGCGGGAACACTAAACGACCATCGTTACCCTTCTTGGCGGGTTCCCACAGCGCGTAGTCGCGAAGGATGCGTAGAAATAACTCTGGTTCGAATACGTCCTTCCAAAGATAGGCTGTATCGGAACCCTGTGTGTTATGTGGATTCCCTGCGTGGAAGCCATCGCCCTTGTTAAACGGAAGGAACACCGTGTTAGCCCCAGCGAGTACCGTGGCCATGTAGACCTCTTGGTTGGACACGGCAAAATGCACGAGCGCGCGTCCCGGCTTCAGCAAGGGACGATTCTTGCCCGGTACGCGGTCTTGCTTGTACTGCTTGATCGCGTCGGTCACGGCCTGTGTGTTGTCCGTTTTCAGCTCCATGGTGACCACGGGTATACCGTTGACGGTCAGCACAAGGTCTAGGGTTTCCGTAGAGTTCACATCAAAGCGGACCTGCCGCATGACACGCAGTCGGTTCGTCTTTGCCTTTTCGGCTACTTCAACATATAGCGGATTCTCAGGAAAGAACTCCACCATTTTTGAAAATGTTGCCTTCTGACGGCCCCGCTGCGAGTGCGAAAAGCCATACCGAAGGGTGCCCAGCAGGCCATTTTTCACCTGTTTGGTTTTGCCTGTCAGGGTGTGAGGTTTGTTCAACATCTCAACCAGACGGTCGAGGAGCTTGTTGATGGCGACCTGCCGCTCGGCACCCGCCAGTTTGGCTGGAACAGCCTTATCAAACTCGGAGGGATACTGGCTCTGCAACCAGTCCAGAACGTCTCCGACGTGTATTGCGCGAGCTACGTCCCAGTCTGCATTCGACGGGTCATGCACCCAACCAGCTTGTTGGAGTTCAGTTACAACGGTGTCCTCAAAGCCACGCTCGAGGTAATTGGCCAGTGATTTTTCTACTTCGGACATGTCTTAGACCTCCACCTTTCCGGTAACCACGTCAGAAATAAGCACCTGACGGCGCTTGAGCAAGAGGTCCTTCAACTCGCGGCACTCATTGATGATGGTGTCGGTGAGGGCGTGTTCTTTGGTGATTTTTTGTGCGATTTCTTTCTGCTTGTCGAGGGGGACGTAAGGAACTCTTTGTCTAATTACGTCTCCTCCGTTAATTCCCGGCTGTGCGGCCGCCTGCGACAAACTTCCGAGTCTCATGTATCGGAGGATATGTTCCATCCATTCAACGCATACGTCAACTTTTGGTGTGAAAACTAGAGCATGCTCGGAAGCGAAAAATGGTGCGCGTGCAAGGTGGATATTTCCGCATAAGGCACCTTGCCGACCGATTAGCACCTTGTCTACGTCTTGATTGGCTGACAAACAATAGCCCCGCAGCCCGTTCCCTCCGAACACCGGTATGTTACCTGTTGCTGTGATGTCATGGCGCGAAATCACTTCTCCGGATTGAATAGAACCAAGCGAAAACATCGGAACCAATTCAAACCGTGTTGTTTTAATGATGGACTCTACGAGTATGGTTTTCCGATTCTCCAGTAGTTCCACGTACTCGTCCAGCTCCGCCATGAGGGCGTCAATCTGCGCGGTTTCGCTATCGAGATAGTCCGCGATACGACGCTGCGTGTCGAGGTCGGGGAAAGGGGTTGGGAACTGACGGAGCTTATTCCACTCGCACCTTGGCATTTTTGCGCCCTCGGACGAACCGTCTGCGAATGAGATGAACTGAGGGGTGCGGACTATGTAGGCAAGAAAGCGAGGTTCCGTAATGCAAGATTTTGGACGGTATACATGAATGTCGCCAACTGCTACCCCGTTGGAGGTAGCAAGCCAGGACTTAGCTAGATAGGGACGGAGCTTTCCGAATAGAACGTCGCATTCCCTATATGGTGTGCCCGTAAAACTGTTAGGGGTGTCTATTCCTGCGATGAGCTTTCCCGACCATGGCTCAATGTCTTCGAGGCGAACTCCTGATGTGGAGATTTCGCTCGAATCATTGATGAACGAAAGAATCGACCAGAACGGCACCAGCGGAAACTCAGCCATTATTTCTTCACCTCCGCGAGCAGGGATTGGATGAGTGCCAGTTTCTCGTCGATTTTCCTGTCTAGTTCCTCTAGTGTCTCTGTTTGTTCTGGTTTGTAGAACAGTCGGGTCATGGGGATTTCGTAACCAACAGTTACCTCATCCTCGTTCCAGACAAGGTCTGGGGCGAAGGGGTAGACTTCGCGCTCCAAGTGCTCGGCAATGTCCTCGCTGCGCGGCACCCGTTCGACAATCTTGGAGCTGGGGTCAACAACGCGGTTGCCCTTGTGATCGATGGCTTCTGGGGCGGTTGCGTCGTCGACTGCTACGGACTGCATGATGTGCCCGAGTAGCGGTGCTCCCATTTTGAGGCCAGCCTTCTTCGCCTGAGCTTTCAGGTGGGCAGGTAGGTCATTCCAGGCCATGTCTTCGCAGGTGCGAATGACGGCCTCGTGCCCGGTCAGCGCACTTTTGTGTGACAGTGCAGTGGCCACCGTCTCTTCGGTGATGGAGGTGCTGTAATGCTTCGCGCGGAACATCGGCACGTCGTAGAACGATAAGTCCTTCGCGGTGACTATCTTCGACAGGTCTGGGTCGGCCTGGTCGAACTGCGCGTACAAGCCACTGATGAAATTGCGGTCGTCTTCCGAGAACTGGCGCCGCTTATTACCCATTGACTTGGGCATGGGAGTCCACTGCGCGGTTGCGTCGATGAGCTGAATTTTTCCCTGTCGGCGCGGTTCCTTGTTCTTGTCCACAATCCAGATGTAGGTGGCGATGCCGGTGTTGTAGAACATGTCGGTGGGCAAGGCAATGATAGCGTCGAGGTAATCCTCCTCAATAAGCCACCGGCGAATCTGATCAGGTCCCGAGCCGGCTGAACCAGTAAATAAAGGGGAGCCGTTAGTGACAACACCGCCACGTCCGCCCTTCGTCGTACCTGGTTCTGCATCTTTGAGTTTGTCCACAACGTGGCACAGGAACAGCATCTGGCCGTCATTGACGGGTGGCAGACCATGGGAGAAACGTGAACCTTCCCGCTTAGACTCGGCGGTCACCGCGTCCTTCGACTTTTTCCAGTCGGTGCCATACGGCGGGTTGGAGAGCACGTAGTCGAACTGCTGCCCCTCGTAGCGATCGTTGGTAAGGGTGTCTCCGAGTTGTAGGGAGGTGGGGTCTACCCCGGAGACGATCAGATCGGAGCGTCCCAATGCATAGGATTTGGGCATGATTTCTTGACCGGCTAAGCCCACCTGAATGTTGGAGTTCAACTCCTCCATGGCGTTCTTAGCTACCAGGAGCATGCCGCATGTGCCTGCTGCAGGATCGTAGACAGTACGTGCAGGGGCCTTGCCCTGGAGGCCTGCGTCGTCAGAGTTGAGCAACACGTCGACCATGAGCCGGATAATTTCGCGTGAGGTGTAGTACTCGCCGGCGACTTGTCCGTTTTCAGAGAAGGAGCGGTACATGAGGTCCTCGAACAGGTCACCCATGGCGTTTTCTGCGCTATTCTCTGCCCCCTTGGACAATGCTGCGTCCGATAAGTCAATTCCGGCAAAGTGGGAGACCACGCCCCACAAGACGTTGCCATCCTCCAGAGTCTGCAGCAGTTCGGGAAACTTGAACGCCTTCCAGACCTCACGGACAGTGTTATTGAAGGAATCAAGGTAGGACAGCATACCCGCCATCACGTTGTCATCAGAGCTAGCAATAACCTCCAAGGACAGTGGTGAGGAGGAATAGAACGGCAGGTTGTACTTGGCTAAAACCGTAGCGTCTAGCAGGTGGTCAGGCATGTGATCCGATTGCTTGACAGTCTCCAATACTTCAGGCTTGGTGTCTTTGAGCGCGCACTCCAAGCGGCGCAGCACAGTAAAGGGCAAGATAAAGTCCCCGTAGTTTTGCCGCGAGACGGTGCCGCGCAGGTAGGTGTCAGCGGTGCCCCATACGGCTTGGTAGAGGGAGTTGGAAGAGGTCATGGTACCGTTCCTTTATTGTGAACCCCGCAAACGGGTATTCGAGCTTGGTTGCAGAGTGCTGGTGTTTTTCTTCGTTACATAATAACCGCTTGTATCGACTTTTATGGAGAATTGTGGGTCGCAAAGTATGAAAGTCCAGGGAAGTGGGGTAACCGTCGTTTCTGAATCGAGGACAGTGTCGGGGATGGGGGCAGGGTCCGTCTCTGGTGTGACTGTAGCTCATGAGGCAACTTCCTCGATGACGTCAGTCTTGCTGATATTGATGGTGTTGGCGGCTATGAGGTTTCGGGTGTGTTCTAAGCTAGCCAGTGACATGTAGCGTTTTTGCTGGATCCAGTCGTCATGCTGTTCTGCTAGTACGGCACCGACTAGCCGGATGACGGCTTCGCGGTTGGGAAAGATTCCCACCACGTCGGTTCGCCGGAGAATTTCCCTGTTCAACCGCTCAGTGGGGTTATTGGACCAGACTTTTTCCACACGGCTTTAGGTGTTTGTGTGAATGCGAGGATCTCATCTAATGATTCCTCCAGATAGTTTGCTACCTCGGGGAAACGTTCGTTGCAAAACTCAACGACCTCCTGGGCCTGGTCCCAGGTAGCCTGCGCATTTACCTGTTGAAAGATGGAGTGAAACATTCCTGACAGGGTTGTCCACTGTCGTTTCGACACTGTTGATGACAGGTTTTTGGCACAATGCGCGCGGCAGCGCTGCCAGCTGGCAGTGTGAAGTGCCTGCCCAACAGCAGATTGGATCTCCAGGTAAGCATCACTGGTGATGAGGAACACCCCGTGTAACCCGCGGGCGAGAAAGTCACGCCAAAAACCCGGTCCACGAAGCTCCGGATTCTGATGTGACTATCTGCATTCCCAGAAGTTCGTGGTAGTCATCGTTGATAACACCGATAGCAACAAGCACGCAGGTTTTCACCACCCTGCCCCCTTCACGCACCTTCCTGGTCAGCGCGTCACAAGACAGGTAGTAGTAAGGGGCGGAATCTAGCGGGCGTGTTCGGTACTCGTTGCGTCTATTGGTCCGTTTAGGGGAGACAGTGGCGTAGTCAGCACCACAGATGCTGTCGGCTTGGGGTGACAGGATCTGGTTGATGAAGTATCGAGGCATCTGCCGCATCAGGGTCGGGGAAAGCTTGGGTAAGCAATTCTTCGAGATAGGTGGTCGGGTCCATATGATGGTCGCCTGCGTGTGCATCGGCAAGTAGCTTACCGCCGTTTACAGATCCACCACGCTAGAGGAGGCAACCTCTGGTATTAAGAGCTAAAATACGGCAAACGTACGCATAGGAATTAAATCTTCGAACGGCTTGAAGAAATTGCGAACCTTTTCTGGGTATGCTTCACACCAGCTATTTACGAACGCAGTTTCTACAATTTGAACTCCTGAACAATGAAGTTCGTCATTTAAGCGTTCAAATACCGTATGAAAATCTTGAATTTCGAGATTGATGCGTTCGCAAAGTTGCCGTACTTCAGGAATGTGGTCTGGAGTTAATCCTAACATAACGGTAAGCTTTTCTAGAGTGGTCTGAATTCCGTCTGACGTTTTATTATTAAACGCTTGAATAGTGTCCTGAAATAGAACTTGTTCAGGGTCGTACTTGCCAGGCAAAAATCCCATGTATGATCTAGGGGCATTCTGTCCTGGATTGCTTTCGGCGGAACCTTCTGAATTGTATTTATTATTCCAGTCCTTAAATTTTTTGGCCCTGATCTCACCTTCTTGTTTTTGAGATTGGTCACCATCCAGCAAGCCAACTACGGGAAACTTGACAAAAGTCGAGTTCGTAAGGCTCTTAGTTTGCTGCTCGACATTTTGCGCTCCTCCAACAAAGTGGACCTCGATTTCATCGAGGTTAGGGGCCTTCTGGGGATTATATTGTGATCTATAAGTTCTAAGCATGCCCTCAACGAAATTCTTTGCCGCCTTGTCTTCCACTAGGAAAGCTAAAGATGTATCGACATCGCCCGTTAGTGTCTTAAGTGTTTCTACGTCTGGCTTTCCCCTCGATAGTTTTCCAGAAGTTACATAATACACCGCTTCATCTGGTAGAGCTTTTAGTGCATCATTCGAGTGCGTTGTAAAAATGATTTGCACCTTTTTTCGCTTCGCTACACGAAGTAGATACTCTACCAGTCGATTGACGGCTACGGGATGTAATCCGTTTTCGAGCTCATCAATCAAAATAAGACTATAGTCATCCGATCGCTCAATCTCGTCAACAATGGAAATGATCGATGCTTCTCCCGCGCCAAAATGAAATTGCGAATAGTTAGTGCCTTTACTAGACCCTGAATCCACTGCATAGATCTCTCTTGGGCCAGTGCGACGCTTTTGGTTTCCAGATTCGATAGACAGTCTAATGTAGTTTTCGGTTTCTTTCGAGATGATTTGTTTTACTTCATTTTTTACAGTGTCGGATAGAGGTATTTCGTGGCTGGCGGTAAATTTTAAGCCACTGAATTTTGTGAGATTCTTACGCTCGTTGGCTGGGATGGTGCGCGTGACGCCAATGTATGTAACTGGGCGTGTACTAATCGCTTTGTTTCTTCGCCATCTCGCATCGGGGTAAGTGGTGCAGGATGTTTTGACATTGTCGATTCCATTTTGTCCAATGTTTTGTCGATATTCGACTGACCACCCACGCATCGAGTCGTCGTACTTTCCTGCACGCGCAAAGAATACTTGCGGTTTGATGGACTGAGAGCTTAATGCTGCAGCGCCTAGTACGGTGGACTTGCCAGATCCATTAACTCCTATTACTGCAGTTACTGGGAATCTAAATTCGATTTCTGTATCGGATAAGCCGCGGAGCCTGTCAATGCTCAGCGAGTGTAGGTAGTAAGGATAAATGCTTTTTTGGGGCATTTTTCTTAGTTTATCGATATCGCTCTTTAAGGTTGTTTCTCGGTAATACTTCCCCATTTAACCTGCTCCCATGTCGGACTTTTATCTTGGATAGCTTATCAGATCTCATGTAGTTCGCAAAGTTCTGTTCTTAAGGCAATGCATCGGCGTCAGCAGGTACTGGGCTGTGTTGGCGCTGAAAATTCGCCGACCCAGACTCTGCGTCGATGATCGTGCTGTTCCCAGTTGTTCCTACGTTGCTAGCGTTGTTCCTTGTGATAAGCACTGGATTTCTATTGTTCCTTAATGAGGGCGGTGGTTTTAAGGCTCCGGTTCCCCTCAGTCCACGTCAGGCTACTGTGCCCACGATTGATCTTCGGATTAGTCCGTCAGTTCGTTCATTCGGTTCTTGCCAGCTCTCGGTCTGGAGCGTTTTCACCTTGTCAAGCTTTCGCAGTGAAACCCTGGTGTTCGTTTGTTTGAGCAGGTGCGCGGCAGGGGGGTGCTTGTAGGAAGCGGTCCATGGCGGCCTTGGGGATATACCCGGTGCCGTAGTGGATTCATCGCCGGTTGAAGATGGTCTCAATCCATTCTCTACGCCTGCCCGTGCTTCGGCTTGCTGTCGGTTTCCCAGCGTCTGTAGGGAACATGCAGCTTTAGGGAGGAAAAGGATGCTCTGAACACTGCGTTATCCCAGCACGCACCGGCCGGACCGACTGATTTGCGAATATCAGCTCGTGCACCCTAAGCCTGAATGCTGCGCTGGTGTATTGGCTTCCTCGACCTGAGTGGAGGATGGCGTTTCCGGTTGCCAACCTTTCGGAGCGTGTCATCGACAAGGCATTAATGAAAAGCGACTATGTTATCCCAGCTCCCATCTCCCATCTGCCATCTGCCATTTGCCAGCCCATTACCATCCGTGTAGTTACGTCGATGACTGTTCTGAGGTACATCCGTGCCGCAGGGTGCGAAGGTAGGTAGCTTCGCAGTCAGATGCGTCGTGGCAACTCGCGGGGTGATGTTGCGTCGAAGAAGGCCATCGCGGTCAATAGGGGCAGGCCTTGGGGTGGAGATGCGTGTATGTTTCCAGCGGTACTTCCCAACTAGTCGAAGCTTGACCGTTGTTGTGCGCACTGCGTACGCGGAAGGGGTAATACCCTGGGGAACGGATACACCACTCGAGCGGACGGGATCGCCAAGCTTTGTTAGGAAAAGTTGTTGTGGTAACCTACGTTTCTTGGTTGACGGGAGACGAGTCGCTGACCTGTTCTTCGTCAGTGTAGTCCGGCAAGGAAGAAAGGGAAGTTGTGAGTGGATTAACGCCTGAGCTGGTGGTGGCGCTCATGAATAGTGGGTACTCGCAAACTGCAATTGGGGTCGAATACGGTGTTTCTCGTCAATATGTTCACCAATTGGCTCTAAAGGCGGGGCACAGTCCCGTCATTCAGAAAGTGAAAGACATATTTCCGTGGGATGTTTCGAGTGAATACTATGATAACACGGTTTATCAGGGGCTTAAGCTGTTAGGTCACTATAGATTGGGGGGCGAGGGGTCGATTAATGGTTCCAGCAAGAAGAAGGTCAACTCTATCTTGAAGAAAATTGTTGTTTTCCATCAAGTGATTGATTTTGATCCTAGCTATCCCGCTATTCCTGGAATTACGAACGGTCCCGGGTTTGCGTATGTTCCACGAACGGAGAAGGACGAGGACTTCGTCGTAAAGATTCGTCCGGGCACGAAGATCGTCGGTGAAGGGGATCGAATCTGGAGGATCCCGGAAGTCTGGCCATAGACCTAACGCAGGTGGCTGTGCATCAATGACGGCTATTTATCGTCGCATCAACACCCCACAAACCATCCCCAACCACCCCGTTCGCTACAGGCGAACACCGCCACAAATTTCCCCAACGCAACCCCCTGACCTGCAGAGATGCGACCCAATCCGGAGCCGGGCGTCGGCACAAAGGACATAAACGTGGCACTCGGACGTCCAAAGTGCCAACGATGTCTGGCGACGGCGCTACAGTGGGCAGCACGAATACAACCCGCTCTCTGTGGCCAATTTAGAAAAGGGGACGCACATGTTTGAGAGGTTTACCGACCGCGCTCGTCGCGTGATCGTGCTCGCGCAGGAAGAAGCGCGCGCCCTGAATCACAACTACATCGGCACCGAGCACATCCTGCTGGGCCTGATTCAGGAAGGTGAGGGCGTTGCAGCGAAAGCCCTCGAATCCATGGGTATTTCCATGGATGCTGTGCGTACCGAGGTGAAGGAGATCATCGGCTCCGGAGGCAACCCGCCCACCGGCTACATCCCCTTCACCCCGCGCGCGAAGAAGGTCCTGGAACTTGCCCTGCGCGAGGCCCTGCAGCTGGGCCACAAGTACATCGGCACCGAGCACATCCTGCTGGGCCTGATCCGCGAGGGCGAGGGCGTGGCCGCGCAAGTGCTGGTGAAGCTGGGTGCGGACCTGTCCCGCGTGCGTCAGCAGGTCATCCAACTCCTGTCTGGTTACGAGGGCGAGGAGGGTAAGGCCGACGCCAACGGTGGCGAACCCGCCGCCGCGGGTGTGGGCGGAAGCCCGAATACCGGGGACGCTCCGAGCTCGAAGATGGGGCAGAAGTCCAACTCCCTGGTTCTGGATCAGTTCGGCCGGAACCTCACCCAGGCTGCGCGCGAGGGCAAGCTGGATCCGGTGGTGGGCCGCGAGGATCAGATCGAGCGTGTGATGCAGGTCCTGTCCCGCCGCACGAAGAACAACCCTGTCCTGATCGGCGAGCCCGGCGTGGGTAAGACCGCAGTGGTGGAGGGCCTGGCCCTGGCGATTGTGAACGGCAAGGTGCCGGAGACCCTGAAGGACAAGCACCTGTACAGCCTGGACTTGGGTTCCCTGGTGGCGGGGTCCCGTTACCGCGGTGACTTCGAGGAGCGCCTGAAGAAGGTGCTGAAGGAAATCAACCAGCGCGGCGACATCATCCTGTTCATCGACGAGATCCACACCCTGGTGGGTGCGGGTGCCGCCGAGGGAGCGATCGACGCCGCCTCCATCCTGAAGCCAAAGTTGGCCCGTGGCGAGCTTCAGACCATCGGTGCCACCACCCTGGATGAGTACCGCAAGCACATCGAGAAGGACGCAGCGCTGGAGCGCCGTTTCCAGCCGGTGCAGGTGCCGGAGCCTTCCGTGGAGCTCACCATCGAGATCCTTAAAGGCCTGCGCGATCGCTACGAGGCGCACCACCGCGTGTCCATCACGGACGGCGCCCTGGCTGCTGCTGCGAACCTGGCGGACCGCTACATCACGGACCGCTTCCTGCCGGATAAGGCCGTGGACCTCATCGATGAGGCCGGCGCTCGCATGCGCATCAAGCGCATGACCGCCCCACCGGCAATCCAGGAGATCGACGACAAGATCACCGCCGTGCGCCGCAAGAAGGAAGCCGCGATCGACGAGCAGGACTTTGAAAAGGCAGCGTCCCTGCGTGACGACGAGCGCGTTCTGACCGAGCAGCGCGAGGAGAAGGAAAAGTCCTGGCGTGCCGGCGAGCTGGATGACATCGCCGAGGTGGGCGAGGAGCAGATTGCCGAGGTGATGGGCACCTGGACCGGCATCCCGGTCTTCAAGCTCACCGAGGAAGAGACCTCCCGCCTGCTGCGCATGGAGGACGAGCTGCACCAGCGCATCATCGGCCAGGAGGACGCGGTCAAGGCCGTGTCCCGCGCGATCCGGCGCACCCGTGCCGGCCTGAAGGACCCGAAGCGCCCCTCCGGCTCCTTCATCTTCGCCGGCCCCTCCGGTGTGGGTAAGACGGAGCTGTCCAAGGCCCTGGCGGAGTTCCTGTTCGGTGAAGATGATGCCCTCATCCAGATCGACATGGGCGAGTTCCACGACAAGTTCACCGCCTCCCGCCTATTCGGCGCCCCTCCGGGATACGTCGGCTACGACGAGGGTGGCCAGCTGACCGAGAAGGTCCGCCGCAAGCCATTCTCCGTGGTGCTGTTCGACGAGATCGAGAAGGCCCACACGGAGATCTACAACACCCTGCTGCAGGTGCTGGAGGACGGCCGCCTGACTGATGGCCAGGGCCGCATGGTGGACTTCAAGAACACCGTTCTGATCTTCACCTCCAACCTGGGCACCAGGGATATCTCCAAGGCCGTGGGCATGGGCTTCTCCGGCTCCGGCGAGGCGGATGAGGAAACTCAGTACGAGCGGATGAAGGGCAAGGTTCACGACGAGCTGAAGAAGCACTTCCGCCCGGAGTTCTTAAACCGTATCGATGACATCGTGGTGTTCCACCAGCTCACCCGCGAGCAGATCGTGGAGATGGTGGACCTGCTGCTGCGCCGCGTCACCAAGGCGCTGGCGGACAAGGACATGGGCATCGAGCTGTCCGAGCAGGCGAAGAACCTGCTGGCCAAGCGCGGCTTCGATCCAGTGCTGGGTGCGCGCCCCCTGCGCCGCACCATTCAGCGTGAGATTGAGGACCAGCTGTCCGAGAAGATCCTGTTCGGAGAGATCGGCGCTGGCGAGATTGTCACCGTGGATGTGGAGAACTGGGATGGCGAGTCCAAGGGCGAGGACGCGAAGTTCGTCTTCGGGTCCAAGCCCAAGCCACTGCCAGAAGAGATTGAGGTCACCGAGGCCGACCGTGCCCAAGAGGACGTGGCCGAAGCCTCCGAGGTGACTGTCCCAGAGGACGCATCCTACTCGGACGTATCCTCCGATGATAGCTGGGACGATAAGCAGTAAATCCTACTGCGGGATGTCTGCGCAGGAGCTGGTTGGGTAGTCCTGACCTCGGAAGATCTGATCCAACCAGTTCACCGCAGGGGAGATCTGCGGCAGCAGAGGAATAGCGTGGTCCGCCAGCGGAGCCACCTTCGGAATGTTGTACTCCTTGTAGTACACAGGCGTTCCCGCCTCGCACCACGTGCGGGCCAGCGTGCGGCCCTGCGCCACAGGGATCGTGTCATCATTCGTGCCGTGGCCGATGTACACCGGCACATTCGGAGTCTCAGAGCCGATCTGCTGGCGGCGCACGATCTCCGCAATTGGCTCGTCCTTCAGCAGCTCCGCGATCGAACGGCCGTCCTTCGTCAGCGTGCGGCTGTCACCGTAGGCGTGGCGAGCCAAGGAATCCCAGATGCACTCGTCGGAGGTCTGCTTCAGCAGGTGCCATCCGCGCTCGTTCAAGTGCTCCTCCAGGTAGGTGCGGATCTCTGGGTCGGACTCCAGGAAGCCGTTGATGGTGTAGCCCATCGCGGCAGCCAGCGCGCCATTGTCGATGGCGTTAGCGGTCATCGCCAGGTCAGCCGGCACACCGCCGGCGTAGCCGCCCTTCAAAGGCACCTCCGGCGCGTACTTCGGCGCCAGCTCCAGGGCAGCGGCGGACGCGCCGCCACCCTGGCTGTACCCATACGTCGCCACAGGAGAGGTCTTCGTGATGCCACCCAGACCCGTGTTCGCCGCCGCGCGCGCCATGTCCAGGGTGGCCTGCGCCTGCTCCACACGGTTCATGTAGGTGTGCTGGATCTTCGGAGTACCCAGGCCGCGAAGGTCCGTCATGGCCACGTTCCAGCCCTTGGACAGCGCTGCCACCACGGGCAGGGTCTCGTACTCAAAGCCGGTGCGCATCAGGCGGCTTGGCGCACACTGGTCGGCGGTGCCCTGGGTGCCCGGCGCGATCACCAGGGTGGGGCGCTCGCCCGGCCCGGTCCAGGGCAGCTTGTTGGTCACGATGGTGCCGGTGACGGGGGTGGGGTTGCCCTTGGAGTCCCGGGAGACGTAGGCGATGGTGGTGGTGTTCCCGGCGGACAGGTCCACGCCCGGCAGTCCGAAGGCCAGCACGCCCGGTTGGGTGTCGATGATCTGGCCTGGCTCGCCCTCCACGTCGCGGGAGAGGAAGTTATAGAAACCGTTGGGGTCGTTCGGGATGCTGGATCCGGGCAGATCCTCCAGGCTTCCCAGGGATGCCGCGCCCCGCAGGGAGGATTCCGCGCTGCCGTGAACCTTCTCGCCGGCGTCGTAGACAGAGCCGAGGGCAGAATCAGGGGCAGAATCAGACGCAGAACCAGGCGCCGCAGAAGCCATTCCAACGCTGGTCAGGGACGCAGAAACAAAACCAATACTTGCAAGTAGCGATGCTACAACTCTTCGTGAATGTGTCATGTGGAATTAGTTTAGGGTAAGTATTTAGCGCGGGAGGGAAAATGAATTATTTTCTTCTATCGCTAACCCATCGGCCACTAAAGAATCCACCGCGCGCCACAATTGCACCTTCTTCGGCCACACGTCATTGATCGCTTCCCGGTCCACGCCCTCGGGCCCCGCATTCCGCAACAGCGCCATCACTTTGCCCCGCACCTGCCGGTCCGTGCCCGCGAATTTTTGCACCCGCTGGGCCGCCGCGGCCTGCTCCTCCTCGCTGGGCTTCGGCTTGCCGAGCGCCACCCACCGGCAGTGCTCCCGCACGGGGCACTGGTCGCACGCGGGGTTGCTGGCCGTGCACACCAGGGCGCCGAGCTCCATCAACGCCACGCACATCGTCAGCGCGGCCTCCTTATGCGCCGGATCGGACCGCTCCTCATACAACTCCGGCGCCTGCTTCCGCACCGCCGGATCCTCATCCAAATACGGCAGCAGAGCCGCCACATCCGCCAGATCCCGGGCCTTCGCTGATCCTTGCAAAAACTCGCCCTTGACCAGCCGCTTATACACCCGCCGCACATTCGTATCCACCACGGGCACCGCCTGCTCCAGCGCGAACGCGGCCACCGCCCGGGCAGTGTAGGCCCCCACGCCGGGCAGCGTGAGCAGGTCGCTGACGTGGGTGGGAAGCTGGGCGTCGAAATTATTGACGACGCCCACAGCGCACTCCCGCAAACGCAACGCACGACGAGGGTAGCCCAGGTTCGCCCACATCCGCAGCACGTCCGCCCGCTCAGCCCGCGCCAGATCGGCGGGGGTGGGCCAGCGGTTCATCCACGCCTCCCACAGCGGCGCCACGCGCGCGACGGGGGTTTGCTGGGACATCACCTCGCTGACCAGCACCGCCCACGGGGAGGTAGACGGCATGCGCCACGGCAGCGGGCGGGCGTGCGTGCCGAACCAGGAATTGAGATCGGCGGCAAGGTCACGGTGCTCGGGCGTTTCTGCAGTAGTCACGCGCACCCATGTTAATGGCAGAATGATAATTATGAATACGGCACAGTACGACACCCCTCAGCACGCATGGGCCGCCCTCATGGACGGCAACCAGCGCTTCGTGGACGCGCAGCTGCAGCACCCGAACCTGGACGAGAGCCGCCGCCGCATCCTGACGGAAGAGGGGCAGGCGCCGCACGCGGCGGTGCTGGCGTGTTCGGATTCGCGCGTGCCGGTGGAGATCGTGTTCGACCAGGGGCTGGGTGACATGTTCGTGGTGCGCAACGCCGGCCACTTGAGCGGGCTGTCGATCCTGGCGTCCATTGAGTTCGCGGTGGATGCCCTGCAGGTGCCGCTGATCGTGGTGATGGGGCACCAATACTGCGGCGCGATCGCCGCGACGGACCGGGCGCTGACGGAGGGGAAGATCCCGTCGGGTTTTCAGAACCTTCTGGTGGAGAAGGTGGCGATCTCCGTGCTGAAGGCGAAGGCGGACGGGCACACCACCCGCGAGGCCTACGAGCGCTACCACGTGGCGGAGAGCGTGGGCCAGCTGGTGTCCCGTTCCATGGTGGTGCGGGACGCCGTGCGCGACGGCCGCCTGGGCGTGGTTGGCACGCACTACGACCTAAAGACCGGGCGCGTGGAGCCGGTCTTGAGCTACGGCGTGGCGATCGACGGGGTGGACTGCCGCGAGCTCTAGTTCGCGGGTGTTGCTCCCGAACATAGTTGAGCCGCCGCATTAGACTCACCAACTGTGAGCCCCCGTAACCAGAACCCTCCGAAAAGACCCCTCCCGCGCGAAATCTACATGCGCCGCCGTATTGCCGCGGGAGTGGTGCTGTTAGTTGTGATCCTGTTGCTGTGGTGGCTGATTAGCTCCCTGAGCGGGGGCGACAAGGATCAGAGCGTGGCCCAGTCCGAGGTCGCGACCTCCCGGTCCATCGACGCCACCAGCCCAGCCGAGCCCCCTCACCAGACGGACAAGAAGTCCAGCGAGCCGTCAAAGACTGAGTCTTCCACCAAGGACGAGAAGGGGGACGAGAAGGACGATGCGAAGAAGAAGGAGGTCTGCACCGTCGCAGACCTGAAGGTCACCGCAACCCCCGGGGCGCCAACGTTCGGCGCGGACCAGCAGCCGAATTTCTTCGTGAATATCAAAAACCCCACGAAGGGCGATTGCAGCGTTGATTTCGACGCCCACAAACTGATGTTCGAAGTATTCACCCTGGATAATTATCAGCGGGTGTGGGGCGATTTGGATTGTAACGACGCCGAGGTTCGCGGCACCGTAGACATCAAAGCCGGTGAAGAAGTGAATTATGAATTGGGTGCGTGGTCGCGCACTACGTCGGCGCCGGGCCACTGCGATAACCGCACTGCCGTGGGGCCGGGTGGCTTCCTGCTGTACGCGCACGTGGGCGACAACGTCTCGGAGCCGGCGACCTTCAACTTGGCCTAAGGCAGGTTAGCTTAAGCAGTACGCCACAGCCTGCCCCAGGCTTTTCACCTCCTTGATCTGCATCGCCTTCGGCGCATCGTACATGCATCCCTCGGGTACGATCGCGTGGGTGAACCCCAGGCGGGCGGCTTCCGCCAGGCGCTGCGTAAGTTGAGGTACGCGGCGCACCTCGCCTCCCAGCCCCACTTCTCCCAGGGCAATGAGCCCCTGGGGGAGTGGGGCTTTCTTGCTGGTGGAGGCCAGTGCCAGGGCGATGGCCAGGTCCGCGGACGGCTCGGCGATCTTCATCCCGCCCACGGTTGCGGCGTAGACCTCCTTGTCCGTGAGCTTCAGCCCGCAGCGCTCTGCGAGCACGGCCAGGTTCATGCTTACGCGCCCGGTCTCCATCCCGGTGACGTAGCGCTTCGGGTTTCTGATGTCCGTCTCCACCGCGAGGGTCTGCACCTCTCCCACCATCGCGCGGCGCCCGTCCATGGCGACCGTGATGGCGGTACCGGGCACGGACTCCGTGCGGTGGTGGAGGAATAGCCCGCTGGGGTCCGTGACCTCCCGGATGCCGTGCGCGGTTTGTTCGAAGCAGCCCACCTCGTCGGTGGCGCCGAAGCGGTTTTTGATGCCGCGCAGGAAGCGCATGGAGGAGTGCTTGTCGCCCTCGAAGTGCAGCACCACGTCCACGAGATGCTCCACGGTGCGCGGCCCCGCAACGTTTCCCTCCTTGGTGACGTGGCCGATAGTGATGAGCGGGGTGCCGGAGGTCTTCGCCAGGGTGGTGAGCGTGCTGGCCACGGCGCGGGTTTGGGTCACGCCTCCGGCCACGCCTTCTGCGCCGGGCGCGTGCATGGTTTGGAGGGAGTCGATGATGATGAGCTCCGGCTGTAGCGCGTCGATGTGACCGAGCGCCCGCTCCAGGTCGTTCTCGCTGGCCAGGTACAGCTTCTCTTCTAGTGCGCCGGTGCGTTCGGCGCGGTGGCGCACTTGTCCCACGGATTCTTCCGCCGTGATGATGAGGACCGTGTGGCCGGAGCGGGCCCACCAGGCCGCGACCTCCAGCAGGAGGGTGGATTTGCCCACGCCGGGTTCACCGGCCAGGAGGATGGCCGAGCCGGGGACGATGCCACCGCCCAGCACGCGGTCCAATTCCGCGATGCCGGTGGGCTTGTGGGTGGCGGTGGTGGGGTCGATCTGTGTGACCGGCTGGGCGGGGCTGGTCGGTACCAGGCTGCGTGACGCCCCACCAGAGGTCCCCCCTGAGCTGGTCAGGGTCTGCTTTTCCTCCAGCGTGCCCCATTCGCCGCAGGAGGGGCAGCGCCCCATCCATTTGCTGAGTTGGTGCCCACAGCTGGTGCAGTGGAACACCGAACGTGTTTTAGATCCCTTGGCCATGGCCTATACCTTAGACGAAGGGACCTACACTCCTCGTCGCCAGGAAATTAGTGGCTGTGAGCAGGGGAGTGCTCGTCGTTGGGCTTCAGGATGCCCTTCGGGGTCTGTGGGTCGGCTGGGGTGCCGCCGTTGTTCTCGGTCAGGCCGTTCTCGCCGCGGTTGAACTCACCGGCAGCTGGGGTGTAGGCCACCACGGAGGCGGGGGTTTCCAGCTCAGCGTGATCGAAGGTGAAGGTGACGGTGGAGTTGCCGCCCACGAACACACCGGAGGCGTCGGCCAGTTGGGTGACCACGTAGGTATTGCAGGACTTGGTAGCGCCCTTCTTCAGTGCGTTGACTTCCTCCTGGTAGGAGGCGATCAGGGAGCAGCCAGCCTCGATGTTCTTGTCGCCGGTCAGGGTGACGGGCTTGCCGTCCACCTTCACGGACTTCAGGGTGTGAACCTGGTGGTTGTTCTCGATATTTCCGGCGGTGAACTTCACGGCCGCGGTGTTGTCAGGGGCGATCACCACGGAGACGTCGCGGACGGTGGTGTGTCCATCTTCGGCGGACGTTCCGTTGACGGCAGCAACCTGGTTGGCAGTCTGAGAGATCTGGCCAGCACCGCAGGCGGTCAATGCCAGTGCGGAACCTGCAGCTACGAAAGTCAGGGCGCCGCGCACGGCAGTCGACTTCAGGGTCTTCACGATGTGGATCCTCCATCTGAGGCGAAAGTTCATAAACGTCTGCCTTCTAGACTAGCCTCTTGAGGTCTTTTTACATAGTTATAGGCCGCGCTCTCCGCCGCCCTGCCCCTTATTTGGGTGATGGTCGGCCCGTGGTGCCCGTGCGGTATAATCTGGGGCATTCATGTTCTTTCGAGTGTTACTTAGGGGCGCCTTTTAATGGACTTCAAGGTCGGAGATACGGTTGTTTACCCTCACCACGGTGCTGCGGTGATTGAAGGAATCGAGCAGCGTGAGTTCAAGGGCGAAACCGTCGACTACCTCATCTTGCGCATCAATCAGGGTGATCTGTCTGTCAAGGTTCCGGCGAAGAACGCAGAGAAGGTCGGTGTGCGCGACGTGGTGGGCGAGGAGGGCCTGCTGAAGGTCTTTTCCGTCCTGCGTGAAACGGACGTGGAGGAGGCCGGCAACTGGTCTCGCCGTTACAAGGCCAACCAGGAGCGCCTGACCTCCGGCGACGTGAACAAGGTGGCCGAGGTGGTTCGCGACCTGTGGCGCCGTGACCAGGATCGTGGCCTGTCCGCCGGTGAGAAGCGCATGCTGGCGAAGGCCCGCCAGATTCTGGTGGGCGAGCTCGCCCTGGCTGAGGGCGTGGATGACAAGAAGACGGACGCCCTGTTGGAGGAGATGCAGCAGACCATCGCCCGTCACCGCGCCGCCTTCGAGGCTAAGCGCGCGGCTCAGTCCGAGGACGACCTGGCCGGCGAGGGCGATGGCCCTGTGGACCTGGACGCCCTGGACGACGAGCTGTAATTTCCGTGCGCACCCTGGCATTGATCGCCGCCGCCGGCTCCGGTACCAGGCTGGGTTTTTCCACGCCGAAGGCCTTTGTGGAGCTCGCCGGCCGCACGCTGCTGGAGCGCTCCCTTGACCTTATCCATGACGCCCACCGCGTCTCCCACACCCTCGTCATCGCTTCTGCGGACATGATGCCGCGCGCCCAGGCTCTGCTCGACAATCCCGAGAATCTCCGCCGCTGGCAGGGCATGCGCGTGGGCCTTGTCCGCGGTGGCCGCGAGCGCGTGGACTCGGTCTACCAAGGCCTGCTCGCCCTCGAGCGTGAGTACGGCCGTGATGATTCCTTGGTCTTGATCCACGACGCCGCCCGCTGCCTCACGCCGTCATCGATGGTGGCGGGCGTGGTCGATCATGCCACGGACGTGCTGGCGCGGGGCACGGCGGTGGGCGCGATCCCGGTGGTGCCGGTGGCGGACACCATCAAGGTGGTGGAACAGGGCCAGGTGGTGAGCACCCCGCCGCGGGAGTCCCTGCGCGCGGTGCAGACTCCCCAGGGCTTCGCACTGGATCGGCTGCTGGAAGCCAACGAGGCGTATCAGGCCTCCGCCGGGCCACTCGCCACCGACGACGCCTCCCTCATGGAAATGGCCGGCCTGCCCGTGTCCGTGGTGGACGGGGACGCCAGGGCTATGAAGATCACCACCCCGAGCGATTACCGCATGGCGCAGCTGCTGCTGGAAGAAAGGTAACAAGAGCATGAATGCTGGACAGGGCATCCCCCGCGTGGGCATCGCCACGGACGCACACCAGGTCGAGGCAGGTAAGCCCTGCTGGATGGCGTGCCTGCTGTGGGAGGACCAGGATGGCTGCGAGGGCCACTCCGATGGGGACGTGGTGGCCCACGCGGTGGTGGACGCCCTGCTGAGTGCCGCGGGCTTGGGGGACCTGGGCTCTTTCGTGGGCGTGGGGCAGAAGGAGTACGACAACGTCTCCGGTGCCCGCCTGCTCACCGAGTGCCGCGCGCTACTGGAGGAGCGCGGGTTCACCATCGGCAACGCCGCCGTGCAGATGGTGGGCAACCGCCCGAAGATGGGCACCCGCCGCGAGGAAGCCGAAGCCGTCATGAGTGAGCTGGTGGGGGCGCCCGTGCGGGTGTCTGCAACCACCACGGATCACATGGGCTTCACCGGCCGTGGCGAGGGCGTGGCCGCGGTGGCCACGGCCCTGGTGTTCGAGCAGGCCTAGCGGAAGTCCAGCCCTAAGTCCAGGACGGTGGCGCTGTGCGTGAGCGCACCCACGGCCACGTAGTCCACGGCCAGCCCCGAGTAGTCGCCGATCGTGTCCAGCGTGAGCCCGCCGGACAGTTCCGTGGCCACGCTCGCCGGGGTGGTGAGCGCCAGGCACTCGGCCACCTGGGTGGGGGACATGTTGTCCAGCAAGATCAAGGACGCCCCAGCATCAATCGCTTCGGAGACCTGTGCCACGGTATCGCACTCCACCTCGATGGGCAGGTCGCTCGCGTGCGCGCTGATGGCCTGGAAGGCGGCGGTGATGGAGCCGGCCGCTTCGATGTGGTTGTCCTTGATGAGGGCGGCGTCGCCCAGCCCCATGCGGTGGTTCACGCCACCGCCGCAGCGCACAGCGTACTTTTGCAGCACGCGCAGCAGCGGCTGAGTCTTGCGGGTATCGCGCACGCGGGTGCCCGTGCCCGCCAATGCACGGACCCACGCGGCGGTGGCGCTGGCCACCCCGGACAGCTGGCACAGCAGGTTTAGCAGGGTGCGCTCCATCGTGAGCACCAGCTGCGTGCGGCCTTCCACACGCAGCACCACGGAACCGGGCTGCACGGCATCCCCGTCCTGCAGCACACCAGTGACCGTCACGGCGGAGCCATCCCGCGCCGCCGCGATCTCCGCGACCGCGCGGGCCACCGGCACGCCCGCCAGCACGCCGTCCTGGCGCGCAACCACCTCCGCCACGCACCGCTGATCCGCCGGGATGGTGGCCAGCGTGGTCACGTCCTCGCCCCACTGCAGATCCTCGTCCAGGACAGCCGTGATGAGTGCGGTGACGTGCTCAGGGTCCAGCCCGGCGTGGGTGAGCTGGGCGTCGGTATCAGGGGACAACATCCTAGCCTCCAATGGCGATCATGCGCTCCACGGCGCGACGGGCGCGGGTGGCGATCTCCGGGTCCACGAAGATTTCGTCGGTGCCCTCGCGCAGGCAGGTCAGCAGTTTGTCCGGGGTGATCATCTGCATGAATGGGCAGGCGGCCTCCGGGTTCACGGGCAGGAACTCGGTTGCTGGGTTGGCCTTGGTGAGCTGGTGCAGCATGCCGATCTCCGTGGCCACCAGGACCTTACCGGCCTTGGTGTTGCGGGCGGCGCCCAGCATCCCGCCGGTGGACAGGACGTGGGTGCGCTCGGCGGGGATGTCGCCAGTGGAGTTCATCCACAGGGCAGAGGTGGTGCAGCCGCACTCGGGGTGGATGAACAGGTCAGCGTCCGCGTGGGTCTGGACGGCATCGCGCAGGCCCGCGGGGGAGATGTCCGCGTGCACGTGGCACTCCCCGGACCACAGGTGGATGTTGTCGCGGCCGGTTTCGCGCTGCACGTGGGCGCCCAGGAACTGGTCGGGGCAGAATAGGACCTCCGTGTCTTCGGGGATGCTGCGGACCACGTCCACGGCGTTGGAGCTGGTGCAGCAGATGTCCGTCTCTGCCTTGACGGCGGCGGTGGTGTTGACGTAGCTCACCACCACCGCGCCGGGGTGCTCGGCCTTCCAGGCGCGCAGCTCGTCGGCGGTGATGGTGTCCGCCAGGGAGCAGCCGGCGTTTGCGTCGGGGATCAGGACGCGCTTGTCGGGGGAGAGGATTTTGGCGGTTTCGGCCATGAAGTGCACGCCGCAGAAGATGATTTCGTCGGCGTCGGTATCGGCGGCGATGCGGGACAGGCCCAGGGAGTCGCCGACGTGGTGGGCGATGTCCTGGATGGCGGGCAGTTGGTAGTTGTGGGCGAGGATCAGGGCGTTGCGCTCGTCGGCGAGGCGGCGGACCTCGGCGGCCCAGTCGGTCTGTGTGGGTGTTGTCATGGATCGTCACTTCTTGTCGTCGGCACAACCGCAGTTATGTCCATGCGGTCGAAAACTCTGGGACAGGTTATCATGGATAACGTGCATTCTCCGAATATCTCTACCCCCAGCGGGCCGTTGCGCGACCACGCTGGCACGCCGAAGTTCCGACATCAGGCCATCGCCGTTGTCATGTCCGTCGACGCCCACGACGGCCTCCGCGTACTACTACACCGCCGCCACAGGGCGCCCTTTTCCGGAGGCCTGGCCCTGGTCTCCGGGCCAGTGGATGTGAAGGAGACCATTGACGAGGCGCTGCTGCGCCACCTGGACAACGCCGGTGTGCACCGCGACATGTTCGAGCACTTTGAGCAGGTGGAAACACGCTCCGACGTGGACCGCGACCCCTACGACCGCACCATCGCCACCGTCTACTTAGTGCTCCTGCCCGCCGCCCAGGCGCAGAAGTTGGGGGAGGACAGCACCGCCTACCGGTGGGTGCCCATCAAGGACGAGCAGATCAACAACCTGGCGTTCGACCACTCTGAGATTGTGCAGAACACCGTGGAGCGCCTGCGGGCGAAGATCACCTACAGCAACATCTCCTTCGCGCTGGCACCCGAGGAGTTCACGATCCTGGACTTGAACGTGATCTACCGCCACGTCCTGGGCTTCCCCATCGACACCACAAACCTGGGGCGCGTCCTGTCCCGCCGTGGCCTGCTGGTGGAAACTGGCGAGAAGCGTAAGCCCCACGGCGGCGGCCGCCCCGCCCGCGTCTACCGCTTTGTCTCCCGCGAGCTGTCCATCACGGACCCCTCGGCCATGTTCCGGCCTGCGGGAACCTCTATAGTTCAGCCGGGATAACCTTCACCCGGTTGGAAATCTCACCAATGCCCTCGATGGCGATGCGCATCTCGTCGCCATCGGTGAGGTAGCGCGGGCTTTTCATCCCGTGGGCCACTCCGGCGGGAGTGCCGCACACAATCACATCCCCCCTGTTCAGCGGGGTGAACTGCTGGATGTACTCCACCAGCTCCGTGGGCTTGAACACCAGGTCAGCCATGGAGTGCTCCTGCCGCAGCTCACCATTGACCCAGGTGCGCAGCATGGAACCCCGCTCCACGGGATCGCATTCGTCGGGCGTGACCATCCACGGCCCGAAGCCCGAGGAAGCGAACAGATTCTTGCCCTGCAGCCACTGCTGCGTGCGGTATTGCCAATCCCTCTGGGAGAAGTCATTCATGATCGCGTAGCCCGCGATCTCGCCGAAGTCGCCGATGACCACGGCCAGCTCTCCCTCGTAGTCCGCGGCATCCATCAGGTGCTCTGGCACCATCACCTCCGCGTACGGCCCGGTGATGCTGTCGGCAAACTTCGCAAACAAGGTGGGGTGGTCCGGGATGGGGTGGCCCATTTCCTCGATGTGCTCGCGGAAGTTCAGGCCCACGCAGATGATCTTGCCCGGATTCGGGATCACGGGGCGCAGCTCCGCGGCGGTGAACTCCACGGTGGGGTAGGCGCTGAGGTCCGCCTCCGGCACGTGCCCTCCGGCAAAGGTCCACAGGTCTGGGATCAGGTGCCCTCGCCCGTGCCCGTCTACGAAGGACTCCACGGCGACGGGCACTGTGACGTCGCTGGGGGAACCGGGGATGTGGATTGAGGCAATCTTCACGATGAACTCCAATGAAAAGTCTTCTCGGGGACAGTGTGCCGTAGAATAGGGCTCGTGACACTCAGAATCTACGATACCGCCACACGTTCACTGCGCGATTTTCAGCCCATTCGCGATGGGCACGCCTCCATTTATTTGTGTGGAGCCACCGTTCAATCCATCCCTCACATTGGGCACGTGCGCTCCGGGGTGGCTTTTGACATTCTGCGTAATTGGCTGACGTTTAAGGGCCTGGACGTTGCGTTTGTGCGTAATGTCACGGATATTGATGACAAGATTCTGGCGAAAGCCGCGGAGAATAACCGCCCGTGGTGGGAGTGGGCAGCCACCCACGAGCGCGCCTTTACCTGGGCATATGACCAGCTGGGCGTGACCCCTCCGTCCATTGAGCCGCGCGCCACCGGACACATTCCTCAGATGATCGATTACATGCAGCGCATTATCGATAATGGCCACGGCTATGCCGCTGACGGAAATGTGTATGCCCAGCCGGCCACCATCGATAATTACGGCCAGATTTCCGGTCAGAAATTGGACGAGGTGGACCAGGGTGAATCCGCGGGCACGGGAAAGCGCGACCCGCGCGATTTCACGATGTGGAAGGCTGCGAAGCCAGGCGAGCCCGCGTGGGATTCCCCGTGGGGTCCGGGCCGCCCGGGCTGGCACATTGAGTGCTCCGCGATGGCCACGAACTACCTGGGTTCCAGCTTTGATATCCACTGCGGTGGCCTGGATCTTCAGTTCCCGCACCACGAAAACGAGACGGCTCAAGCCCACGCGGCCGGCGATGGCTTCGCCAACTATTGGATGCACAATGGGTGGGTCACGATGAGCGGCGAGAAGATGAGCAAGTCCCTGGGCAATGTGCTGTCCGTCCCGAACGTGCTGACGAAGGTGCGCCCGGTGGAGCTGCGCTACTACCTGGGTTCCGCGCACTACCGTTCCATGCTGGAGTACTCCGAGTCTGCCCTGGCCGAGGCTGCCGCCGGCTACCAGCGCATCGAGAAGTTCGTGCTCCGCGCGCTGGAGTTCGTCACGGGCGTGAAGCCCACCGCCGAGTCCGCCGATCAGCTGCCGGTGGGGGATGTTCTGCCGGAGTTCGCCGCCAAGATGGACGATGATCTTGCGGTGCCGCAATCCTTGGCCATTATTCACGACGCCGTGCGCGCTGGTAACAAAGCCCTCGAGGCCAAGAACCGGGATGAGGTTGTCCGGCTCGGCTCCGCCGTCCGTGCGATGGCCGGCGTGCTGGGCGTGGACCCTCTGAGCCAGACGTGGCTGGGCCAGACCTTTGCCGGAGGCGGCGCCGCCGAGGGTGCCATGAACGCCCTGGACGTACTGGTCACCGCGGAACTGGAACGCCGTGCCGAGGCCCGTGCGGAGAAGAACTGGGCCGTGGCCGACGAGGTCCGCGACCGCCTGGCCGCCGCCGGCATCGAGGTGACAGACACCCCCGAGGGTGCCACCTGGTCCCTGCGCTAGAGCACCCTGCCGCGCTGCTCCGGCAGCAGGAACGCGGCCCCCGCCGCGATCGCGAAGGCGGCTCCGAACAGCGCAAACAGCATCGGCGCTCCGCCGAGCGCCAGAATCGGCGGGACGATGAGCGGCGCGATGATGGACGCGATCCGCCCGAACCCAGCGGCCGCGCCCGTGCCCGTGCCGCGCAGGTGCGTGGGGTACAGCTCCGGCCCCACGGCGTAGAGCGCACCCCACGCGCCCAGGTTGAAGAAGCTCAGCAGGCACCCCGCCGCGATGATCTGCCACTCCTGGCTGGCCATGCCGTACAGCCCCGCAGCCACAGCGGAGCCCACCAGGAACGTGGCCAGGGTGGACCGCCGCCCCCAACGCTCGATCAGGAACGCGCTGACCGCGTAGCCCGGCAGCTGCGCCAGGGTGATGATGAGCGTGAAGGAGAAGCTCTTCACCAGCGTGAACCCCTGGGCGTGCAGGATGGACGGGATCCAGATGAACGCGCCGTAGTAGCTCAGATTGATGCAGAACCAGATGATCCACAGTGCCGCGGTGCGCTTCCGTAGATGGGCCGACCAGATGCTTTTTTCTTCGACGCCCAGCGCGCCGTCCCGATGCTCCTCGTCCTCATCGCTCGTCCTGTTGAACAGCGGGATCGCCGGCGAGTTCTTGAAGCTGTCCACCACGCGCCGGGCCTCCTCGTGGCGGCCTCTGCTCTCCAGGAAGCGGACGGACTCCGGTAAGCCGAGTCGCACCACCAGCGCGTAGGCCGCGGGGATGCAGCCCAGCGCCAGCGCCCAGCGCCAACCCTCGTCACTGGCTGCCACCACGAACGTGCCGATGGCCGCCGCAGCGATCCACCCCACGGCCCAGAACGCCTCCAGCAGCACCACCATGCGCCCGCGGATCCGGCGCGGGGAGAACTCGGAGATCAGCGTGGAGGCCACGGGCAGCTCTGCCCCCAGGCCCAGGCCCACGAAGAAGCGGAAGATCATGAGCACCGCCAGGCTGCCCGCCAGGGCCGAAGCGCCGGTGGCCAATCCATAGACGAGGAGTGTGAGGGCGAAGACTTGGCGTCGTCCTAATTTATCGGCCAGCAGCCCGCCGAGCGTGGCACCCAGCGCCATCCCCACAAACCCGATGGAGCCCAGCCAGGAGGTCTGCGTGGCGGACAGGCCCCAGTGGGCGGCCAGGGCGGCCATGATGAAACTGATCAATCCCACGTCCATCGCGTCCAGCGCCCAGCCGATGCCGGATCCGCCCAGCATGGTGGCGTGTCTGCGGGTGACGGGAAGCTCATCTAATTCTCGACTCAGAGACGACATGTAGCGAATAGTACATTGTGGCCCTGACATATAGAATGGTCAGGTACATTTTTCACGCGGGTACAACCCACGAATTGAGGTAACACAACTATGGCCGGTAACTCCCAACGGCAGGGCGCTGTCCGCAAGAGCAATAAAAAAGGCTCCGCGAAGGGCTCTGGTGGGCAACGCCGCCGCGGCCTGAGGGGCAAGGGTGCCACCCCGAAGGCGGAGGACCGCGTATACCACGCGGCGTATAAGAAGAAGCGGGCGGCGCAGCGCCGCGCCTCCGGTGCTCACGATCGCCGCCGCGGTGGCGTGGAGGAGCAGATGGAATTGGTGGTGGGCCGCAACCCGGTGGTGGAGTGCCTGCACGCGAAGGTTCCGGCCACGGCGCTGTACGTGGCGGAGGGCTCTAAGAGCGATCAGCGCCTGGCGGAGGCCGTGCACACCTGCGCGGACCGCGGCATTGCGGTGCTGGAGGTCTCCCGCCAGGAGCTGGACCGCATGACGGGCAACGGCATGCACCAGGGCATCGGCCTGCAGATCCCGCCGTTCGACTATGCGGAGGTGGAGGACCTGATCGAGAAGGCCGCCACCGCCCCCACCCCGGGCATGATCGTGGCGCTGGACAACATCACGGACCCCCGCAACTTGGGCGCGGTGATCCGTTCCGTGGCGGCGTTCGGGGGCCACGGTGTGGTGATCCCGGAGCGTCGATCGGCCTCGGTGACTGCGGTGGCGTGGCGCACCTCGGCGGGCACGGCGGCGCGCCTGCCGGTGACGAAGGCCACGAACATGGTGCGGTCTTTGAAGCAGTTCCAGCAGGCCGGCTACCAGATCGTGGGCTTGGACGCCGGCGGCGAGCACACCCTGGACACCTACGACGGCACAACACCTGTGGTCATTGTGGTCGGTTCGGAGGGCAAGGGCATGTCCCGCCTGGTCCGGGAGACCTGCGATAGCATCATGTCCATTCCGATGGCCCCGTGGGTGGAGTCCCTGAACGCCTCAGTGGCAGCGGGCGTGGTGCTCAGCGAGTTCGCGCGCCAGCGTCGGGCGCCTTCAGCCCGTCGATGACGATCCGCGTCATCTGAGACATGAACTGGGGTGCTTCCGCGTTGATGGGCTGGGGGAGCGGCCGGGAGGTGGCCGCGAGGATGAGGTGAAAGTCCAGGGGGGTGAGGTCGTCCCGGATGAGCCCCCAGCGCCGGCCGCGGTCCATGAATGTGGTGGCGGCGCCGAGGAGCTCCGCGAGTAGTTGGTCGGCCTCGCGGGTCCTTTTGCCGTCGACCAGCAGCGTGGGGATGAGCTGCGTGGCGAAGGCGCCGATGCCCAGATCGATGATGCGGGTGATGATGTCCTCCCACGCCTGCGTGGCCGTATCGCGCGCGTCCCACGCGTCCGGGTGGGCTGTGTAGAGGTCCGCCACCAGGGTTTTTCCGTGCTCGATCACGCCCATGGCGAGATCCTGCTGGGTGGGGAAGTGGCGTTGTAGTGTTGCGACGCCGACGCCGGCCTCCTTCGCAATAGCGCGCCGGGAGACGTCGATGCCGTGCGTGGAGAACAGCCTCCAGGCGGCATTCAGGATGGCTTCTCGATTTTCGACGGCGTCTGCGCGCACGATTGTTGCCTTCTTTCAGGTGTTTTCTTCGGTTGCTTGCATCCTACATAAGTGGAGCGTAATGTTCCATTTGTATGAAGCGGAACATGGTGTTCCAGTTAAGGAGAACCGACAGTGATGAAGAAACTTCTGATCACAGCCCTTGCCCTACCGGCCGTGGTAGCCCTCATGCTCCTGGCCTTCCTGGCCCCCACCATCAACTCGGGTCCGGACGACCTCCCGCTGGCCGTCGCAGGACCTCAGCCCGCCGTGTCTCGGGTGACCGGCATGTTGGAGCAGAAGAGCCCCGGCGCCTTCGAGGTCACCACCTATGACTCGCCGCAGGCGGCCACGGAGGCTGTGCGTGAGCGCGACGCCATCGGCGCGCTCAACCTTGGGGCCGACGGCGTGGAGGTCATCGTCGCCAGCGGTGCGGGAACGCCCTACAAGAATGTGCTCACCGGCATGGCCGAGGGTCTGAAGGCCACGGGCCAGACGGTGACCATGACGGACGTCGCCCCACTTCCCGAGGCTGACCCCGCCGGATCGGCACTCGCCATGCTGGGCCTGCCGGTGGCCTTCGGGGGCATCGCTTCGGCACTCGCCGTGTCCCGCCTGATGAACCGTCGCCTGTTGCAATTGGCCGGAGTGCTCGCGACCGCCGTGGTGGCAGGCCTGGCTGTGGCCGCGATCATCCAGTTCGGCTACAACGCCGTGGAGGCCAACTACTGGGCCTTCGCCGGAGTACTCACGCTCGGAATCGCCGCCACCAGCCTGTTTGTCCTGGCCTTGGAGAGCCTGTGGGGACTTAAAGGCATCGCGCTCGGCGCCATCGTGACGATGTTCGTGTCCAACCCCCTGTCCGGCCTGGCGACCGGATGGCAGTGGCTGCCCAAGCCCTGGGGTGCGATGGGCCAGTTCCTGCCCCTCGGCGCGGCCGGTGACGCGGCTCGCTCCGTGGCCTACTTCGACGGCGCCGGCGCGGCCGGCTCCGTGTGGATCCTCCTAGGCTGGATCCTCGTCGCAGTGTGTGGCGTACTCCCGCTGGCGCACTTCATCGGCGTTCAGCGTGCGTCCGCGCAGCCAGGCGATGCCGCGGCAGATTAGGTAGATCACGAAGCTGAGCGTGGTGACGAACACGGACACGGGCAGGCCCGGTGCCAGGGAGAGCACCAGCCCGCCCACGGCTGCGATCATGGAGAACGCACCGGACAGTATCACCGCCATCGCGGGGCTGGACGTCACCTTCACGGCCGCAGCCCCCGGCGTGATGAGCAGCGCGATGAGCAGCAGCGCGCCGACGATCTGCACGCCCTGGCTCGCCACCACGCCAATCAGTGCCGCAAAAACCAAAGACAGCGTGCGCACCTTCACCCCACGCGTGGCCGCCAGAATCGGGTCCACCGTGGAAAATAGCAGCGGCCGCCACAGCAGCGCCATGACCGCCACCACCAGGATCGTCACAATTATTAGCGCCCGCATATTCGCGGAGCTCACGCCCACGATCTGGCCTGTGAGCAGGCTAAACGCCGAGGACGACCGGCCAGGGTAGAGGTGGATAAACAGCACGGACAGGCCCATTCCGAAGCTTAAGACCACCGCCACGATGGAGTCCTGCTCCCTATTGCCCAGCAGCGTGAGTACCACCGCCGCCAGCACTGCGCCGAATAGCGCGCCCCAGCTCACCCCGATGCCGCACAGCAGCGCCGCGGAGGCACCCATCAGCGCCAGCTCGCCCGTGGAGTGCGCGGCGAAGCTCATCTGCCGCATCACAATCAGCGGCGCAATGGCGCCGGACACAATCCCCAGCAGCAGCGCCGCCAGGATCGCATTCTGCACGAAATCCACGCTCAGCAGGGAGACGGTATCGTGCCACCAGTTGCCCGTGAACATCACACCACCACCAACTTGCCTTCCACGTTGAGCACTCGCACGTCCGTGCGGTAGAGCTCACTGAGCGTCTCGGAGTTCATGACGTCCGCCACCGTCCCAATCGTGTGCGCGTGCGGGGTGAGGTACAGGACCCGGTCCGTGACGTTGAGGATGGGGTTGATGTTGTGGGTCACGAACACCACCGATGTCCCTTTTTCCTTCCGACGCCGATCCAACAGCTCCACCGTGTTCTTTTGCGCACGCATATCCAACGAGAGGGTCGGCTCGTCACACAACAGCAACTCGGGGTCGTTGGCCAGGGCCTGCGCCTGCCGGATGATTTGCTGCTGCCCACCGGACAGCTCGCCCACGCGACGGTCGGCGAGCCCCAGGGCGCCCACTTCCTCCAGGGCGGCGTTCACCACTGAGGCCCGGGGGCGTCGGTTTTTCGAGATTCCGGATGCGACGGACAGGCCCACCAGGTCGCGGGCGCGGATCGGCAGGTCGGGGTCGAACATGCGCTGCTGGGGGATGTAGCCCACTCGCCCATCGACGGTGCAGGTGCCCTGGGTGAGCGACCGGATGCCGAGGGCAACATGCAGCAGCGTGGACTTGCCCACGCCATTAGTGCCAAGAACCGCCAGGAACTCCCCGGGCTGGACGTCAAGATTCAGTCCGCGCCAGAGGGGTTCCACGGCGGCGTTGTGGAAGTGAAGAGTCATCCCTACTTGGAGGCCTCTTCAAGATCGTTGATGACGGTGTCCACGTAGCCGAAGTAGTCCTGGCCGTTGTCCGGGGTTTCGTTCACGTTCACGATGGGGGTCTTGTGGGACTTCGCGGCCTCGATCAGGGTGTTCGCGGCGGCGGTGTGGGACTGCTCGTTGGTGATGAGGATGTCCGCCTTGCCGTCGTTGATGAGCTTCTGGGCCTCGGCCACATCCGCGGCGGACGGCTCGGACTCGCGGGCGACGGAATCGGCGTAGCCGTCGGGGGTGATGTCCTTCAGGTCGGACTGGTCGATGATGCCCTCGGCCACAGACTCGGTGAGGATCACGTTCTTGTCCTTGAGCGTGCCCATGCGCTCGGCGAACTCGTGGGTCTTGTCCGTGACAGCCGAGGTGTCGATGGAGGCATCGGGGTCGATCTTCTCGATGGCGTCCTTCAGCTGCTCCACGAAGTGGTCCACGATCGTCATGTTGAACCAGATGTGGGGGTTGAAGCCGCCGTGGTCATGGCCGTGTTCGTGCTCATGCTCATGCTCGTGCTCGCCATCGTGGTCGTGGTGGTGATGGTGGTGCCCCTCGGTCAGCTCGGTGGCGGAGACGATGGGGGTCTGGCCCTCCACGTGGTCGGTGAGCCAGTTGTCGTAGCCGCCGCCGTTGGCGACCACGATGTCCGCGCTGGAGAGGGTGGCGAGGTCCTTGGCGGAGGCCTCGTACTCGTGGGGGTCGTCCTGGTTGTTGTCCAGGATGGTGGTGACGGTGATGTTGTCGTTGCCCTCGACCAGCGTCTTGGCGATGCTGCCCCAGGTGGAGACGGAGGCGACGATGTTGATGTGGTCGTTGCCCTTGGCTGGGTCGGAGGAGCCTCCGTCGGAGCAGGAGGCCAGGGTAAGGCCCAGTGTGGACAGGAGGGCAAGTGCAGTCATCGTCTTCTTCATGGGTGCAGAGTGTAGCCCTGACCAGCACTTGTTGTCAAACGTTTTCATTAAGGTGTCATTTACGATCTGTGCAGGTCGATACGCTGTACAGTGCTAGAATCGCAAGAAGTGAGCGCACCAGGGAAGCAGAGAGGGCAGATGGATAGCAAGAGACCACGAGCACCACGCCGCCGCGGAACGCTCGCCTCCATCGCGGATGAACTAGGTGTCTCACCCACCACCGTGTCCAACGCCTACAATCGGCCGGACCAACTATCCAAAGCCCTAAGAAAACGCATCCTGGAGACCGCCGAAAAGCGTGGCTATCCCGGCCCCGATCCCCTGGCCCGCTCCCTGCGCCGCGGCCACGCCGGAGCCATCGGGGTGCTCCTCACCGAAGAGCTCACCTACGCCTTCGAGGACCAGGCCTCCCTGGAGTTCGTCTCCGGTGTGTCCATCGCCTGCTCGGAAATGAAGGCCTCCATGCTCCTCATCCCCGCCGGCGTGAACCCGGACGCCCGCTCCCAGGACGCCGCCCACCTCATCAATCAGGCCAGCGTGGACGGCTTCATCGTCTACTCCGTCGCCGCGGACGACCCCCACCTGGACGCCGTCATGCACCGCGGCCTGCCCACCGTCATCTGCGACCAGCCGGTGAACACGGCGCAAGCGCACTTCGTGGGTATCGACGACCGCGAAGCCATCAAACCCGCAGCCCAGGCAGTGGTGGACGCCGGCCACACCCACATCGGCATCCTCTGCATCCGCCTGGACCGCGACCCCAACAACGGCCCCGTCAGCCCCCAGCGCCGCACCGACGCCACCATGGACGTGCAGCGCCTCCGCGTCGCTGGTGTGCTCGACGTTTTAACCGACGCCGGCCTGGACCCCACCCACGTCCCCATCGTGGAACGGCACATCAACAACCGCGAGACGGCCTACAGTGCCGCCCAGGAACTCTTGACTGCGCACCCGGAGCTCACCGCCGTGATCTGCACCACGGACTCCATGGCCATGGGCGTGCTGGAATACACCCGTGACCAGGGGATCTCCATCCCGGACGACCTCTCCGTCACCGGCTTCGACGGAATCCCCCAGGCCATCGCCGCCGGCATCACCACGGTGCGCCAGCCCTCCCGGGAGAAGGGCCGCCTCAGCGGCACATGCTTGGCCGCCATCATCCGCGGCAACCACGACGTCCACGCCCAGTTCCTGGACACGGAACTGGTGCCCGGAACCTCAGTCCAGCCGCCGCGCCTCCACCAGCTGGGCTAGGAAATCGCGCACGGCTACCGTCCCGGACAGTCGCCGGTTCGCCCGGGAAGCCCCGGCGCCCACCTTGATACCCATGTCCGTGCGCTGGGTGTGCAGCACCCGCATCACGGACTCGTCGGTGGTATCATCCCCCGCGAACACCACCGTGGGGATGCAGTGCTCCTCACGAAACGCGGAGATGTAGTCCCCCTTGGACGTGGAGTCCACCGCAACCTCAATCACCGCCTTACCTTGGGTGATCATCACGTTGTCCATCCCCTGGGCGTGGCTCAAGAAGGACGCATGCGCCTGATCCGCCACATCCTTGTTGTCGCACGTGCGGGAGTGCAGCCCTACGGACAGCGGCTTGCGCTCCACCCATAGCCCCGGGTGCAGAGACGCCGCCGCCTCCGCCGCCACTGCCAAGGACTCATACAGCTCCCGCTGTGCCTCGGACAGGGGAGTGAAGCCCGTCCCCGCGGGCTCGGCGCCGTGGCTGCCGATCAGGTGAATCCCCGCCTCGTTGCCCTCGGACAGTCCCGTGACCTCGCGCAGCTGAGCCAGGTTCCGGCCGGAGACAATCATCGCGATCGTGTCATCCATCGCCGCCAGCGCCTTCAGGCTCTCGATGCATCCGTCCTCGGCCCGCGCACTCATGGGGTCGTCGTGAAAAGGCGCCATGGTCCCATCGAAATCCATGGCAACCAGGAGGCAGTCAGCCGCAGCCAAAGCCTCTATATCGGAGGCGCTGATGTCCGGCGCGTGGGTGGTCACTGTCTTCTCCCTACTTGTCTTCTTCTGGCTGGTGAGAGATGAATTCCACAAAAGGAGCCGTGTGAATCTCATCGTTCTCGGTGCCTATCGCTGTCAATTTTAGGCTGTTCTCGCTCGGCCTGCTCCAGTGAAAGCGATGACCGTCCAGCGCGTCCGCCATCTTTTGCGCGGTGGTGACGTCATTCGGCAGGCAGGACACGTCCGGATTCTCAATCGTCCGCACCTTGGTGACCTCTACCGTGTCATCCTTACCCCACTCAAGATCCGCGGTGAGATCCACGCACCCCGACGCCCCACGCAGCACGTCGTCACCGAATACAACGAACACGCGCCCGGCCTGCGCATCGGCCAAATAGGACCCCGTGTCCGCGCTGTCATCCACATCGTTGCTGAGCGTACCCCCGGCGGAGAGCTGCACCACCTGCCACTGGGTCGAGCCGAGCGGGGCGCTGGAGTCCCCGCCGCACGCAGCCAGCCCAAGGCCCGCCGCGGCGAGGAGGCCTGCTGCGGCCAGGCGGCGTCGGGGGGAGATCATAGTTGCTCCAGGAACGATTGAGCCCAGTGGTCCACATCATTGACCCGCACGTGCTCCCACATGGCGCGCATGCGGTGCTTCTTATCCTCCGGATCGCCGGCCATGGCGCGCTGGATGGCCAGGCCGATGGAGTCGGGGTCGTAGGGGTTGCACAGGTGCGCCTGCACCAGCTGCGTGGCAGCACCCGTGAACTCGGAGAGCACCAGCGCGCCCGAGCCATCGGAGTGGCAGGCCACGTACTCCTTGGCCACCAGGTTCATGCCGTCCTTCAAGGCCGTGACCAGCATCAAATCGGTGGCGGTGTAGAGCGCCAGCAAGCTGGTAAACGGCAGATTCGTGTGCACGTACTGCACCACGGGGCGGGTGAGGGATCCGTGGTTACCGTTGATGCGGGTCACCACCTTCTCCACCTCTTCGCGGGAGACACGGTAGTCATTGAGGCGCTCGCGCGAGGGCGTGGCGACCTGAATCATCACCACGTCCTTCGGCTCGATGGTGCCCTCGTCCAACAGCTTCTCCAGCGCGGTCAGGCGGTGCAGGATGCCCTTCGTGTAGTCCATCCGGTCCACACCGGCCAGCAAGAAGCGGGGGTTGCCCAGCTCCTCGCGCAGGCGATCCGCGGCGGCCCGGGTGTCCGGCGTGATGGCCTGCTGCTGCACCTTCGTGGAATCAATGGAGATGGGGAACACGCCCACGGTCACGGTGCGCGCGTCATCCATGCGCACATAGCCCACCGTGTGGCCGGAGTCCGGCAGGCGGGCGCCGCGCAGGAAGGCGGCGTTGTCATCGTCGTCCAGGATCTCCACCTCGTAGCCCAGGGCACGCAGGGTGATCATGAAGTTGCGGGCGCTGTCCTGGGTGTGGAAGCCCACCAGGTCCGCGCCCAGCGTGCCTTCCAGGATGTCCCGGCGCCACGGCAACTGGCGGAACAGCTCCGGGGAGGGGAACGGAATGTGCAGGAAGAACCCAATCTGCAGCTTGGGGTGGCGCGTGCGGAGCATCCCCGGAACCAGGTGCAGCTGGTAGTCCTGCACCCACACGGTTGCGTCCTCGGACAGGACCTCGGAGCAGGCGTTCGCGAAATGCTGGTTGACCTGCTCGTAGCGCTTCCACCACTGCTTGTTGTAGCTGGGCTTCACGATCAGGTCGTGGTAGAGCGGCCACAGGCAGCCGTTGGAAAAGCCCTCGTAGAACTCCTCGAAGTCCTGGGCGTTTAAGTTCACCGGCATCATCGTGATGCCGGCTTCCTCGTGGGTGGGCATGTCCTCCACCGTCACGGTGTCCGTGGATCCGGGCCAGCCGACCCAGGCCCCGTCGTGGGAGGTCAGCACCGGGCGCAGTGCCGTGACAAGCCCGCCAGGGGAGGGAGTCCATGCCTCCTCGCCAGTTTTCTTGTCCGTTGTCCGGTCCACCGGCAGGCGGTTGGCTACAACAACAAAATCACTCTTGACGGGCGTGGTCACGGGAGCTCCTCGCGTGTGGGTTAGGCCTTCTTTGTGGTCTTCTTCGCGGCCTTTTTCGTGGTTTTCTTAGTGGTCTTTTTCGTCGACTTCTTGGTTGCCTTCTTCGTGGCCTTCTTGGTCGCCTTTTTCGCAGCCTTCTTCGTGGCCTTCTTGGAGGCGCGCTTGGTGGTCTTGCGGGTAGCCTTCTTGGCTTCCTTTTCTTGGGCTTCCAGCTCTTCGACCACGCGGCGGTGGATCAGCCCGTCGGGCTCCACGCCCAGCATGCACATCAGCGTCGCTGCATCGAGGAAATCTTCCGAATAGGTGGCGACGATGCGCTGTGCTGCCTGGGCGGTCTCTGCTTCTACCGCGTGGAGAGATTCAGAATTGGCAGGACGGTTATCAGTAACCTTTGGCGGCACGTGCGCGACCCCTTAACTTCTACGTCGATCGGTGTATTGTTCGTTCCATTTTACGTTATCCCTCAGACATCCGCTCACTGTCCCCTGCATTGCTGTCTGAGCTGCTGTCGTTGAAGTCCAATTCCGTATCGTCGAACACTTCATAAATAGATGTGTCTGTGGATCGACGCCAGGCCCACGGTGCCCGCAGCCCCATCTTTGTTCCCTTGCGCCAATAGACGGGGGAGAATGCTCGCGTTTGCCGCCGGGAGCCTTCGGGGCGGATGACGGGGCGCAGGACGCGTCCGGCGCGGTGCAGGATGTGCGGGCGGCGCACGCGTCGGGCGACCCATTCGCCGAAGACCACGCCGGCGGCCAGGGCGGTGGCGGTGGCCAGCGCGAGCGCCAGGTTGGACAGCCCCTGGATGAACTCGTCGTTCAGCAGGGAGCTCATACCTCTATATAGGGCGAGGCCGGGCAGAAAGGGCACGATGCCCGTGGCGGCGGTGATCTGCGGGGGAAGCAGGAAGCGGCGGGAGAGGATACCTCCGGCGAAGCCCACGGCCAGCGCGCACACGGTGTTGGCCATCATGAGGGACAGCTGCAGCACGTCGGTGATGAAGAAGAAGGAGATGGACGCCAGCAGCGCGGTCGTCCCGGCAACCAGCGTGGCGCGCCGTTCGCAGAAGTTCGCCAGGCAGAAAAACGCCGTCGCGAACGCGCCCGACAGGATCTGCACCGCCGTCGTCCCCAGAATGCCGGAGGTTTGGCTGGTGTTCAGCGGCGGCAGGGACACACCGATGTGATCCACCGCCTGAATCCCCACCGCGATACCCGCGATGATGCCGCCCGTCATCAGGATCGTTTCGAAAAATCGTGCCGACGCCGTGATCGGTGCGCCCGTCACCCCATCCTGGATGGTTTGGACGAGCTGCAGTCCCGCCAACAGAGCCACGATGCAGGAGGCGATCACCAACGACGGCGGCAGGTACAGCCCGGACATCTGCGCCAGGGGGTAACAGATCGCTGCCGGGATCACGGCCATGAATCCGCCCAGCACGTTCTGGAAGAACATGGGCAGAGACTTGGATGCCAGCCAGGCGTTCAGCGTCATGATGAACAGCGTGGTGATCGTGGCGACCACGGCCACGGCCCAGCCACCGCCGAGCAGCAGGGACACTGCGCCGGCGAAGCCGCCCCACGCCAGGAGGGCGTAGCGGTTGCGGAAGGGCAGGGGGGACTGCTCGATCTCGGTGAGGATGGCGCGCGCCTCATCCAGTGGGGCGGCGCCGCGCACGATGGAACGGATCAGCCGGTCGAGTTCCGTGAGGTGGGAGTAGTCCGTGGAGAGCTTGTGGACCACGCGGAAGACGTTGACGGGCGGGGTGTCATCGGTCACGCGGGCGTAGACCGTGATGGTGTTCAACGTGATGTCCACGTGCGTGTAGTACAGGCCGTAGGCGGTGGTGATGGCGTGGATATGCGCGCGGGCGTCGGAATTACCCGTCCCCGCAGCCAGCAGCAAGTCCCCGATGCGCGCGGCGAGGTCCATCACGTCCTGGACCTGGTTGGGGTCGGTGAGGTCCACCGGCGCCAGCGGGGATGGAGGCGGCGCCATGCGGATGGCGTCAATGGTCGCCCGATTTCCGGAAAAGAGCAGATCGGACCCTTTGGCTAAAATCTTTGTTGCGAAGCTTCCCACCCCATTACCGTAGCGGTCTGCGGGGTGGTTTTCACAAAGACCTGTGTACTGCTAATCTCTAGGAGGCTGTACGCCATGCTGAGGTGGCGCAATTGGTAGCGCAACGCACTTGTAATGCGTAGGTTGCGGGTTCAAGTCCCGTCCTCAGCTCCATGAGCCCTGAGAATATGCACCCGGTGTCACCCAAGCTGGTCCCCGTGCGCTACGTGACGCACCTGTCGTTCTGGGCGGTGCTCATCCTGGCAGAGACTGCCGCCGGGTTCTTTGGGCACCCGTGGTTTTACGTCGGCACGGCGGTGCTCCTGGCGATCTTTGTGTGGCTGCTGTGGCTCATCCCGGCGCAGGTGCGCAACATGGGCTGGCTGGAAACCGACGACGAGCTTCTCATCACCACCGGCAAACTCTGGCACACCTTTACTGTGGTGCCCTACGGCCGCATCCAATTCGTCGACGTCACCTCCGGACCGGTGGAGCGTCTGTGGGGGCTCAAGACAGTGCAGCTGCACACGGCCTCGGCAGGTACTGATGCCAAGGTGAAGGGCCTGCCGGCGAAGGAGGCTGACGCGTTACGTGAGCGGCTGACCGTCCAAGCCCGAGAGAGAATGAGCGGGCTATGAGCGAGCAGGGTTACCGCCCGGTGCACCGCCTCACGCCGCTGCTGCGTTTCTGGACAGCCATTCTGGCGGTGTTCACGATTATGGTGCTGAATACCAGCCTGTCTACCGTATCTGACCTGGCCCATTTCTTGAACGAGGGCCACTGGGGCGCGGCCACGCGCTGGGCGCTGGTTGCCTTGGGCGGATTCGTGGCGGTGTGCGCAGGGATCTGGGTGGTCTCGGGGGTGTGGTGGCGCAGGATGGGCTACCGCCTGGGTGACGAGGAGATCGCCTTTCGCCACGGCGTGCTGACCACGGCATTGCGCAGCGCCCGCTATGAGCGCATCCAGGCGGTCGATGTGGTGGAGGACCTGATTGCCCGCGTATTTGGGCTTGCCGCGGTGCGGGTGGAGACTGCCGGCGGCGAGTCCTCGGCGATCCAGATCTTGTACCTGAAAAAGCAGGTGGCGGAGAGCGTGCGGCAGGAGATCCTGTCCCACGTGCACAGTGCTCCTGCTGAACCTACCGACGCCGACGCCAGGCCCATGATCGAACAGGTCCCCATCCAACGTACGATGGTTGCCGAGGCACTTCGACCGGGAACATTGCTGACGGTGGCGGCCGCCGTGGCGGTGGTGTTCACCCCCTTGAGCCTGGCGGCACTGGTGCCTTTCCTGGTGGGCATGGTGCCGACGGTATGGAACTTGGTGGATACGTCCTGGAAGTTCACACTGCACTGCGATGAGGCCGATGGGGACACGGTGTTGAACCTGTCCTATGGCCTGGCGGATAGGCGCCGGCAAACCATCCGCTTGGACCGCATCCACGGGGTGCGGGTGAGCCAGCCGCTGTTGTGGCGGCTGTTCGGGTGGTACCAGGTGCACGTCTCGGTGGCGGGCTATGGTGCTGTGGCCGGCAAGGCGTCCGGCACCACGCGTATCTTGCCGGTCGGTACGCGCGAACAGGCACTGGAGCTATTTGAGCTGGTCTCGGCGCTGTCCGCAGCCGATATCGAGCAGTACGCGCGCCCGGAGGGACACACCCGGCCCACGTACACCTCACCGGACAGGGCGCGGTGGGTCTCCCCGATGGATCTGCGTCAGCAGTCCGTCACGTTGCATGAGGGCGTGGCCATTGTCCACGAGGGCAGGCTGTCGCGGCGAGTGATGGCGGTGGAGACGTCTCACATCCAGGAGCTGACGTACATGGCCGGGCCATTCAGCCAGATGCTGGGCCTCGCCACAGTGAGCTTCGAACTGGTAGGCGGCCCGGTGCGCATGGCGGGGCGCAACCTGGATTCTGCCGACGCCGCCGCCCTTCTCACGCGCCTGCGCCAGCGCCGCCTGCCGGATATGCCTGCGGAGAAATAGCTGAGCCTACCCTAATCTATGATGTCATAAGCTATACTATGTTTGCCGTTAGATCCCGAAGGTAAGGATTAATCATGGGAATCTATGAACTGCTCATTATTATTTTTGTGGTTCTACTGCTGCTGATCGTTCCAACCCTGCTTGTCCTTATCCTCTTAAAGTTGAGAAAATAACGCAGGCGCACAACGAAAAAACCGCCCCTTGGGGGCGGTTTTTATGCGAGGTGGTTCTTAGTAGATGAAGACCTTGTCGCCTGGGTTCAGGTGGTTGAAGAATGCGCGGGCGGAGTCGGCGTCGAGGCGCACGCAGCCTGCAGACTGAACCGTTGGGTCACCCTGGTGGAAAGCGTGACCGGAGTTGGTGAAGTAGGTTGCCCATGGCATCGGGGCGTTGTTAAATTCGCGGGATACTTCATCCTTCACCTTGTACTGGATGGTGAAGGTGCCGCGTGGGGTCTCCTGGCCTGGGCGGCCGGTGTTGGAGCGCACGGGACCGTAGACGGTACGGCCGCCATCCTGGAGCCAGGAGCGGTGGCCGGCGATGTCTACGCAAGCGCGTGCCCATGCGGGGCATGGGGTATTCGCGGTGTTGGTGGCGCGGCGTGCCGCGTCCTGCTCTGCTGCGATGCGGGCCTGCTCGGCGCGGGCTGCGGCGTCGCGGCGCGCGGTCTCGTCGGCGCGTGCCTGCAGGGCGCCTGGTGCCACGAAGTTGGTGGTGTTGTCGATGGCGTCACGCACAGGGCCGCGGAACTGCTCTGGCAGGGCGTCGGCCTGGGCGCTCAAGTTGTCGCGCTGGTCCAGAACCCAGTTGTTGAAGTCACCCTGGGTAGGGGCCGGGGCGCTGCCAGGAGCTGCTGGCTGCGCGGAGGCGATTCCGGTGGACATGCCGGCGACCGTCAAAGCAGACAGTGCCACTGCGGCGACCTTGCCGCGGACGGAGTTCTTGCGATGGGAGATCATGGGGAAAGTATAAAGATTAGCTGAGAATTTGCCAAGTTGAGTCTCGGTGTGTCTCGAATCTGCGTTCACAGCGAACTTCCAGCTAGTATTCAGATTATAGAGACGTCGCTGTTCAACTATGGAGTCTATGACCATGCCTCAATCCCAAGCGATCAAAGTCCTCGTCGTTGATGACGAGGCAAATATTTCTGATCTCATCAAAGTGAGCCTCAAGTTCCAGGGCTTTGACGTGGAAACCGCGGACTCCGGACTCAAGGCCCTGGAGATCGCCGAGGAGTTCCAGCCGGACGCCTTCATCCTGGACGTGATGATGCCTGGCATGGATGGGTTCACACTGCTGTCCAAGCTGCGCGCCCGCGGACACGAGGCACCCGTGCTTTTCCTCACCGCCAAAGATGGCGTGGAGGATCGCATCCACGGCCTGACCATCGGCGCCGACGACTACGTCACCAAACCCTTCAGCCTGGAGGAAGTTATCACCCGCCTGCGCGTGATTCTGCGCCGCGTGTCCGTGGAGGACACGGAGGAGGATTCCTCCGTCCTCACCTATGAGGACATCACCCTGGACGACGATATGCACGAGGTCACCAAGGGCGGCGAGGTCGTGGAGCTGTCTCCCACGGAGTTCAAGCTGCTGCGCTACCTGATGGTCAACGCGGAGGTTGTGCTGTCGAAGTCCAAGATCCTGGATCATGTGTGGAACTACGATTTCGGCGGCGACGGCAACGTGGTGGAGTCCTACGTGTCCTACCTGCGCCGCAAGATTGATACGAAGGAACCACGCTTGATCCACACCGTCCGCGGCGTGGGCTACGTGCTGCGGAAGCCGCGAGTCTAGTGCCGAAAACAACGCGCAAAGTAAAAGGTATCCTGGCGCGCTTCCCCCTCAGGGTGTCCTTGGTGCTGCTGATCACCGTGATCGTGGCCATCGGGCTGTTCCTGTCCAGCCTGGCCGTCACTGGAATCCTCCAGGGCTTCCTGGTTCATCGCGTGGATCAGCAGCTGGAGCAGGCCACCCGCACGTGGGCGTTCAACCACTCCACGGATGAGGACTCCCACGGCGACGCCACATCGGAGTGGGGCAGCACCATGCCCCAGACGGGGCCGGACCACCCGCCGTCGAAGTTCGTGGTGCTCAAAGTCTCCGGGGACACGGTGTACCAGTACCTCAACTCGATTAACGACTCGAAGCCGGACCTCACCACCCTGATCGAGCCCACTGGCCCCGTGACCGTCCCCGCGCAGCAGGGCTCCGCCTCCTCCGACCCGTGGCGCGCGATTAGCGTGCGGGATTCGGACGGCATCGTCACCATTGTCGCGTTGCCCCTGTCCGACGAGAACCGCATCATCCGGCACCTCCTGTCCCTGCAGTTCTTCATCGGCGCGGGCGTCCTGATCCTCGTGATCGTGTTCAGTATGCTGCTGGTCCGCCGCGCCCTGCGGCCGCTCAACGAGGTGGAGAACACCGCCTCCCTCATCTCCCAGGGCCAGCTGGATCAGCGCGTGCCGGCCCTGCCGGAGCACACCGAGGTGGGGCGCCTGTCCGCCGCCCTGAACCGCATGCTGACCCAGATCCAGTACGCGTTCATGGCCGTCGCCGGCTCCGAAAAGGCCGCGCGCCAGTCCGAACAATCGATGCGCCGCTTCATCGGCGACGCCTCCCACGAACTGCGTACCCCCCTGACCTCCGTGCGAGGTTACGCTGAGCTGTACCAATCTGGTGCCACCGACGACGCCGACATGGTGCTCGCCAAGATATCCGAAGAATCCGCCCGCATGTCCTTGCTTGTGGAGGACCTCCTGGCGCTGGTGCGCATGGACGAGGGTCGTCCGCTGGTGGAGGAGAAGGTGGACATGCTGGAGCTGGTGCTGGAGTCCGCCGATTCCGCCCGCGCCGGGTTCCCCGACCGCACCATCACCGTCAACAACCGCACCGGCTCGATCCCCGTGGTGATTGGCGACGTCAACCGCCTCCACCAGGTGGTGGGCAACCTGCTGACCAACTCCCTGCGCCACGGCGGCGAGGACGCGGAGGTGAGCATCGTGCTGGACAAGAGGGACGACCAGGTGATCCTCGACGTGGTGGATAACGGCGTGGGCATCGCCGAGAAGGACCTGCCGCACCTCTTCGAGCGCTTCTATCGCCCGGACGTCTCCCGCAGCCGCGCCTCCGGAGGCTCCGGCCTGGGACTGTCCATCGTGAAGGGACTTGTGGAGGCGCACCGCGGAAAGATCACGGTCGACAGCACCCTCGGGGAGGGCACCACCTTCCACATCACCCTGCCCGCCGCACCGGACAGCGACTAAGAATGCTGCGGCGGGTGCTCTAGCGCGTACTTCACCATGCGCGCCACCTTGTTATTCCGCAGCAACATGTTGTGCGCCACCCGCAACTCCGGGTAGTACTGCTGCACCAGCACCAGCCGCAGCGGCCCGGGGTGCGCGGGCAGGCCCGTCAGCTCGTTGTCATCAGCCAAGGAAAACGCTGCCTCCACCGGCACCGTGCGGTCGTACTGCGTGGCAATCTGCGTGATGGGCACAGTGCAATCGCCCACCTCGCGCAGCATCGTCTCCAACTGAGGCGAGCCCGCGATCTGCTGGGCAAACGCCGGACCCGCAACCCCCTCGACGACCTGGTTGAACCACGCGCGCCGGGCGTCGGGCAAGGAGGACCATGGCATCCGCACCCCGCGGAAGTCAGCGCCCAGGCCCACAATGTGATGGATCAGGTGGCCCGCCGTGGGGCGGGACGCCACCGCCAGCGACTGCAACCCACCCTGGGAGTGCGCCACCACGTCGAAGCTGCGGGCCTTCGTGGAGGACTGCAGGGTGAGCAGCTGCTGCTCGATCTCCTCCAGGGACTCCAGGAGGTGCGTGGTGCCGTTGTCCCCGTAGGACACGCTGAACACGCGGCGCGAGCGGCCGTCGAAGCGGGAGCGCAGGTACGGCACCAGGCGGGCGAAGTTGCCGCGCCCTCCCACGGTGCCATGGATCACCACCACGGGGCGGGGCTCAGACGGGGAGACCGGGTAGTCCGGTGATTCCTCCCAGTGGCCCACCTCGTTGATCCGTCGGATGAAGGAATTGGGCATCGGGCGCCTTATACCCCCGTGGCGACACCCGCCGAGGACAGTGCCGCGCGGATACGTTCGGCGGCGTCGTCCATTTTCTGCGGATCGGTCTCGTTCATCCCGAGTGCCTTGCTGAAGTCGTAATCGCTCATCTTCGACGTGGGGAACACGTGGATGTGGGTGTGGGGCACGTCGAATCCGGCGATGATGTAGCCGGCGCGCGGGGAGCCGAACGCGGCGATCACGGCTTGCCCGATCTGCTGCGCCACCTCGTTGAGGTGCGCCCACGTGGCGGGATCCAGGTCGGTCCACTTGTCCGTTTCCTCGATGGGGACGACCAGCACGTGACCGTAGGCCAGCGGCTCGATGGTGAGGAATGCGACCACGCTGTCGTCGCGGTAGACGAAGCGGCCGGGCAGCTCACCGTTAATAATCTTCGTGAATACACTTGGCATACTGTTCGATGGTAGCGGGCGGTAGTATTGTCTGCATGCGCATTCTTGTCATTGGTAATGGAGCCCGCGAACACGCGTTGGCTTATTCTTTGTCTTCCGATCCTCGCGTGAGCGACGTGCACGTCAGCCCTGGCAATGCGGGCATGACCGGCTGCGCCACGATCCACCCCGACGCCGACCCCGTAGAACTTGCGAAGCAACTCCAGCCTGAGCTGGTTGTTATTGGCCCGGAGATCCCCCTGGTGGCCGGTCTGGCGGACATGCTGCGCGCGGAGGGCTTCTCCGTGTTCGGCCCGTCGAAGGAGGCCGCGCAGATCGAGGGCTCGAAGGCGTTCGCCAAGGATATTATGCTCCGTGCGGGGGTGAAAACCGCCCGTGCTCAGTCCCTGGAACCTGGTGCGCGTGATGAGGATATCGACGCCGCCCTCGCCCACTTCGGCCCCACCTTCGTGGTGAAGGACGATGGCCTGGCTGGCGGTAAGGGCGTGGTGGTGACCGAGGACCGCGAGGCCGCCGTGGCGCACATTAAGTCTGTGCATCAGGCCGGCAACCCCGTCCTGCTGGAGAGCTTCCTGGAGGGCCCGGAGATCTCCCTGTTCTGCCTGGTCGATGGCACTACCGTGGTTCCGTTGCTGCCCGCGCAGGATCACAAGCGCGTGGGCAACAACGACGAGGGGCCGAACACCGGCGGCATGGGCGCGTACACCCCGCTGCCGTGGCTGCCGGCTGATGGCGTGGAGACCATCGTGAACGACGTGGTGAAGCCTGTAGCGGAGCAGATGGCCGAGGACGGCGTGCCGTTCAGCGGCCTGCTGTACGCGGGACTGGCGTGGGGTGCCGAGGGCCCCGCCGTGGTGGAGTTCAACTGCCGCTTCGGTGACCCGGAGACCCAGGCGGTGCTGGACCTGCTGGAGACCCCGCTGGCCGGTGTGCTGTCCGCCGTGGCGGAGGGCACCTTGGATCAGCTGCCTCCATTGGAGTGGAAGGATGGCTACGCCCTGACCGTGGTGCTGGCCGCCGAGGGCTACCCGGAGTCCCCGAAGACCGGCGCAGAGATCACCGGCGCGGAGCCCGGCAGCGAGGAGCGCGGCATCCGTGCCGCGGGCGTGGCCGAGAAGGATGGGAAGCTTGTCTCCGCCGGCGGCCGTGTGCTGAACGTGATCGCCCGCGGCGAGACCTTGGAGGAGGCCCGCCACGCGGCCTATCGCGTCCTGGACACCGTGGATCTGCCGGGCGGCCACTACCGCACGGATATCGCGCTTCCGGCCGTGGAAGGCCGCATCGAGATCTAGTGCCCGAAGGTCACGTGATTCACCGGCTGGCCCGCATGCTCACCACCGAGTTCGCGGGCCAGCCGGTGCATGTTTTTTCGCCCCAGGGTGTGTTCGCATCCCAAGCCGCGCTCCTTGACGGCACAGTCCTGGAGCGCGCCGAGGCCTTCGGCAAGCACCTGTTCATCCACTTCAGCGCCCCGTCCCCCGAACGCATCGTCCACATCCATCTGGGCCTGATCGGGTCGCTGGGGTTCCAGGCTGCCGACCGTCCCCTCCAGGGGAAGGTGCGTCTTGCCCTGTCCAACGACGCCCAAGTTGCCCATCTCCACGGCCCCCAATGGTGCCGACTGATCACGGAGGAGGAGATGGCTGCTGCCACCGCGAAGCTCGGCGCGGATCCGTTGAGAACCGACCAGGACGAGAAGCGTGCCGAGATGCGCGCCCGTGTCCTGAAGTCCCGCCGGACGGTGGGTTCCCTGTTGATGGATCAGGGGCTGTACGCGGGCGTCGGAAATATATATCGAGCGGAGACCCTGTTTCGCCTGGGGATTCATCCGGATGTGCGCGGCGTGGACTTGGAGCCGGCGCAGGTGGATGCTGTGTGGGAGGACTTGGTGGCGCTGATGCGCGCGGGGGAGGCCGCGGGTCGGATTGATACGGTGCGGCCGGAGCACATGCCGGAGGCGATGGGGCGAGCGCCGCGCAAGGACGACCATGGCGGCGAGGTGTATGTGTATCGACGTGCAGGTTTGCCGTGTTATGTGTGCGGCGCGGAGATTCAGGAGCGGGTGTTGGAGGGGCGCAATCTGTTTTGGTGTCCAGGCTGCCAGGGGCGGTAGGGGTGCATAGTGGGAATGCTTACTAATTGCGTAGGAAACCTGTAGTTGCTTTTCAGCTTTTTGGCAGAATCGGGCTTTAGATTAGGTCTCACTGGTTCGAAAAGTTGAGCTGGTAACCATCGACTCCCACGTGAAAGGTGAATGCTACGAAGTAACGGTCTAACTCTCCTCTTGAAACGTCAGCACCTCAACCCCGATCCCTCCGGACCGGGGTTGAGGTGTTTCTTGCGAAAAAGTTGTATCGAACACTTGACCTAATGTGTTGTGTGTTGTAGGCTTGTGCGCAAGGGAGTTGAGGGGATTCAACTCAGAAGAATAGAACACTATAATGATAGAAATAGGGGGAAGGGGGAGACCGCTATGGTGTACCGTCCACCGTATGCACGCGCCGGGGCCTGCTGGATCCTTGCTGCGGAGAATGACGAGCTAGCCGAGCTGGGGCGCAGCGCTAACCGCGTGCACGTCCAGCGCATGATCGCAGCGATTCCTGCCGAGGATGACTATGTGTGCGACCATGCCACGCGCATCGCCGCGCGGCTGGGGCTCACGAATTATCAGGCGGAAAAGCTCAGCGTGGAGGCCATGGTGCTGGCCAGGTATCCGGAGGTGATGGGGCTGCTCGTGACGGGGCATTACACTCCGCAGGCTGTCTCGAAGCTGGCGGATTGCCTGTCCTACGTTCCGGATGGTCTGGAAGGGGAAGTGGAACCCGACGTGCTCGTGGCACTCGCGCCCATCGTGGTGAACCAGTGCCCCTTGTCCCCAGCGCAGGTAGTGAAGAGGATCTTTGCTGTGCTGGAGGTGCACTGCCAGGACGCTCTACCCCGCGAGATGAAGCGCAAGAAGCCTGAGTTTCGCGTTACGCGAGGCGAGCACAGCGCCGAGATCACTGTGAACCTTCCTCTCATCGAAGGCCATGCGATCGAACAGCTGGTCCGGAACACAGCAGAGAAATATCACATCTCCACCGGCGAGGCCGTGGTGCGCCTGATTCTGGGGCAAGCCGATGTGCGGATCACGCTGAACCTCTTCAAGAGCGAGAGCGGACAGGTGTTCGCCAACGGCATTCGCCTGGATGAGGAGGACGCGGCGCGTTGGGAAGATCGCGCCACGCACGTGCGGGACCTGGCACCCTCCGAGACTGACGGCTACACCCCTACGGAGGCCCAACGGGCCTTCGTGGAGGGGCGCGACATGCACTGCCGCTTCCCCGGCTGTGCTGTTCCCGCGCATCAGTGCGACATCGACCACATTCACCGCTACAGCGATGGCGGCCCCACCCACACCGACAACCTGCACCTGCTGTGCCGCAGGCATCACCGGTTGAAGACCGCGGGAATCTGGGATGTGGCCCGCTACCCGGACTCCACCGAAGTCTGGACCTCGCAGGGCGACGGACACACGGTCTCGACCACCGCCGAAGGGCCCCTCGCCCGAGCGACCTTCGCCGAGAGGTTGTCCCGCAAACGCGCCCGGGCCCAGGACACGCCGGCCGACCCTATCCGGCCTGCCTACCTGGACGGGGAGGACCTCCTCAACGCCGAGGTGACCGTGCTGGGGCATCTGCAGTTCGGCATGCCCGGGGATCCGGAGGAACTCGCGGTGTTTCGCAGCAAGCTCGCGCACCTCTATTACTGGGGTGAAACAGCAATCTAAAAGTATGGGATAATGACAGTCGTGCCTGCAAAGAAGAATATTTCCAACGTCCTAGCCAACCGATACGCCTCCCCGGACATGGTGTCCATCTGGTCTCCCGAAGACAAGATCATCCTGGAGCGCCAACTGTGGATCTCCGTGATGAAGGCCCAGGCATCCCTGGGAATCGACGTGCCCGAAGACGCCATCGCCGCCTACGAAGCTGTCATCGACCAGGTTGATCTGGACTCCATCGCCGAGCGCGAGAAGGTGACCCGCCACGACGTCAAGGCCCGCATCGAAGAGTTCAACGCCCTGGCCGGCCACGAGCACATCCACAAGGGAATGACCTCCCGCGACCTGACGGAAAACGTGGAGCAGCTGCAGATCGTCACCGCATTGAAGCTAGCCCGGGACAAGGCAGTTGCCGTGCTCAACCGCATCGCGAAGCGGGCAGGGGAGTACCAGTCCCTCGTCATGGCCGGACGCTCCCACAACGTGGCGGCGCAAGCAACCACGCTGGGCAAGCGCTTCGCCTCCGCGGCGGATGAGCTGATGGTCGGCCTGGAGCGCCTCGAGGATCTGCTGTCCCGCTACCCGCTGCGCGGCATCAAGGGGCCCATGGGTACCTCGCAGGACATGCTGGACCTCGTGGGCGGCGACGAATCGAAGCTGGGTGAGCTGGAGCAGAACATCGCCTCCACCCTGGGCTTCACCCGGGTTTTCGACTCCGTGGGTCAGGTCTACCCGCGCTCCCTGGACATGGACGCCCTGTCTGCCCTGGTGCAGGTGGGTGCGGCGCTGTCCTCTCTGTCGATGACCATCCGCCTCATGGCCGGCAACGAGACCGTGACCGAGGGCTTCAAGGAAGGTCAAGTGGGATCCTCCGCGATGCCACACAAGATGAACGCCCGCTCCTGCGAACGTGTGGGAGGCATGCAGATCCTCCTGCGCGGATACCTCACCATGGCCGCGGACCTCGCCGGCGCGCAGTGGAACGAAGGCGACGTGTTCTGCTCCGTGGTGCGCCGCGTTGCACTGCCGGATGCGTTCTTCACCTTCGACGGCATGTGCGAGACCTTCCTCACCGTCTTGGATGAATTCGGTGCGTTCCCCGCAATGATTGAGCGCGAGCTCGATCGGTACCTACCTTTCCTGGCAACCACCCGCATCTTGATGGCGGCGGTGCGTGCTGGCGTCGGACGGGAAACGGCACATGAGGTCATCAAGGAAAACGCAGTGGCGGTGGCCCTGAACATGCGGGAAAACGGTGGTGAGCAGGATCTGGTGCAGCGTCTGGCGGCCGACGAGCGGCTGCCGATGAGCGAGCAGGACCTCGAGCAGGCGCTGGAAGACCGTCACGCGTTCATCGGTGCGGCGGAGTCCCAGGTAGCACGGGTGCTCGAGCGTGCGGATGCGATTGTGCAGAAGTATCCCGAGGCCGCTCGCTACACCCCGGGCGACATTTTGTAGGGCGAGGGGAAAGGTCTAGACTGTTCAGTCATGCGTCCAGAACTCTGTGAGTATGAGCACATTTCTGCTGGAAAAGTGCGCGAAATTTATGAAATCGATGAGGACAACCTGTTGATGGTCGTCTCCGATCGGATCAGTGCCTACGATTTCATCCTGGAAACCGAGATCCCGGATAAGGGCCGTGTCCTCACGGCCATGAGTGCCTTCTTCTTCGAGCAGATCGACTTCCCCAACCACCTGGCGGGAGCGCTGGATGACGAGCGGATTCCGCAGGCGGTGCTGGGTCGCGCGATGGTGTGCAAGAAGCTGGATATGATCCCCTTCGAGTGCGTGGCACGCGGCTACCTCACCGGATCGGGGCTGAAGGAGTACCAGGAGACGGGCTCCGTCTGTGGGGTGGAGCTTCCGGAGGGGCTCACTGAGGCGTCGAAATTGCCGGAACCCATCTTCACCCCGGCCACGAAGGCAGAAGTAGGAGACCACGACGAGAACGTGTCCTTCGACGTGGTGGTGGACGCGCTGGGCGAAAAGCGTGCCACGGAGCTGCGGGATGCCACCCTGGCGATTTACTCTGCGGCGGCGAAGATCGCGGAGGAACGTGGCGTGATTCTGGCGGACACGAAGTTCGAATTCGGCCTGGACGACGAGGGTAACCTGGTGCTGGCCGATGAGGTTCTGACCCCGGATTCCTCCCGCTACTGGCCAGCAGACGAGTACGAAGAGGGCAGGGTACAGCCGTCCTTTGATAAGCAGTACGTCCGTAACTGGCTGACCGGGCAGAAGTCCGGCTGGGACAAGAATGAAGGCACTCCGCCGCCGGCCCTGCCCGGATCTGTGGTGGAGGCGACCCGCTCCCGCTACGTGGAGGCGTACGAGAAAATCTCCGGTAAGCGCTTTTCCGACTGGATTGGTAGCTGCGTCTAGTCAGTAACGTAAGCAATAGCTAAGATATTCCTCAGAGACTTTCATCTGAGGAGTATTTTTATGCGCGCTGTGCCTAAGACCGCCCTCGTGGGCGTGATGTCCGCCGGAATGATTCTTCTGGGAGGCTGCTCCCAGCCCACTCTCACGGAGGGGAACTGGGCATTGACGAACTCGGCGTCGGAGGATGACAATGATGACGGCGATGACGGCGCCACCATCTCCAAGCACAAGGGCGATCACCGCAGCGCCAAGGATTTCAAAGATGGCGGCAAGTACGTGGTGGAATCCGCGGACGGCTCCGTTGCCTGCACGATCGGCCGCGGCTCCGTGGACTGCGACGTGGACTTCGCCGACCCACCGATCTACTACGAGCAGGGCGTGGACACCATCTACTCCAACAAGGTGAAGTGGAAAGGCGAGCTGGAAATGTTCCAGCCAGTGGTGTCCAACAAGTCAGCGACCTCAGGAGAGCGCCTGAAAGTGGGCGAGAGCTTCACCTTCAACGGCATCCGGGTAGAGCAGACCGACGACGTCACCATTCAGGTCACCCGCGGCGGGCACTGGTTTAAGGTCTCGGGAGGCGAGTACTACTCTGACTCCTTCCCTCAGGAGAAGGATGCCAACGGCCGCGGCCTCACCGGCACGGTCTGCGGCACCATCGAGAGGGGCGAAAAGGGCTTCCTGGATGACTGGGGCTACGTCTACGCCGCGAAGGACGGCACGGATTGCGTGCGCGCCATGGAGGTGTTCCGCGCGTACATCAGCGAGGCGCGGGATAGTTCCAGCCAGTGGTCTCGGTGGGGCTGGATCTGCGCCGGCGATTCTCCACTTCCACGCCCACGCTGCAGCAACGGGGACAGCGACGTGTTCTGGGTGCATCCTCGACGGGGCTAGTGTGCCACCCGCCCTGTAGCATATGGGGCTATGTCTACTGTTGAGTCTGCATCTGCCCGCCCGCCACAGCCGAAAAAGGTCCTGCACCGCCGTGAGCATCACGGCAGGGTGTTCGAGGACAATTATGAGTGGATGCGGGAGAAGGACTCGCCGGAGCTGCGAGCGCACTTGGAGGCGGAGAACGCCTACACCCAGGCCCGCACCGGCCACCTAAAGACCCTGTCGGAGAACATCTTCCAAGAAGTGAAGGCCCGGGTGCAGGAGACGGATATGACTCTGCCGGTGCGCAACCGCCAGTGGTGGTACTTCTCCCGCACGCAGGAGGGCAAGAGCTACGCCACGATGTGCCGCATCAAGGTGGAGGATCCGGATGATTGGACACCACCCACGATTGATCCCGCCACCCCTCACCCGGATGAGGAGGCGTTCCTGGATTGCAATGAACTGGCCGAGGGCCACGAGTTTTTCAACCTGGGTGCGGCGAGCCTGAGCTTCGATGGTTCACTGTTGGCGTACTCCGTGGACACCACGGGTGATGAGCGTTTCACCTTGCGGATCAAGGACCTGACCACGGGCGAGCTGCTGGATGACCAGATCGATGGCATTTTCTATGGCGCCACCTGGGTGGGCAATGACACGATTTACTACCAGAGGGTGGATGATGCGTGGCGTCCGCATGAGATTTGGAAGCACACGCTGGGTTCCGAGGAGGATCAGCTGGTCTACCGAGAGGACGACGAGCACTTTTGGACGTCCGTGTCCACCACCCGCAGTGAGCGTTTCCTGCTGATCGGCGCGGGTTCCAAGGTCACGTCTGAGGCGTGGTTCCTGGACTTGGAGGACCCGAATGCCGAGCTCACGTGCATCCTTCCGCGTGAGGACAACGTGGACTACGGGGTGGACCACGCGATCGTGGGCGGGGAGGACATGTGGTTGATCGTTCACAACCGCAATGGGGTGAACTCGGAGTTGGCGTACCACCCGGTGGGGGTGGTGAACTCCCTGGACGATGCCACCACGCTGGTTGCGCACCGTGACGATGCCCGGGTGGAGGGGGTGAGCGTTTTCGCGAATCATGTGGTGCTGGAGAGCCGCGAACATGCGATCGAACGTGCCTTCCTGATGTCCCTGAATAACGACGCCGAACATCCCGGCGCCCAGGCCTTCACCGAGTTTGAGGAGATCACGTTCGACGAGGAACTGGCGTCCGTGATCACGGGGAATAATGGTGAGTGGAACGCGCCTGTGTTGCGCGTGGGAGTGTCGAGCTTCACCACCCCGGCGCGGGTGTTCGATGTGGACTTGGCGACGGGGGAGCGGCACTTGCGGAAGCAGCAGGTGGTGTTGCCGGGTCCGGATGGTCGGGAGTTTGACCCGTCGGAGTATGCGGCGGAGCGCCGGTGGGTGACCAGCCGTGATGGTGTGAAGATTCCGGTGAGTGTGATTCACCGGGCGGATGTGGATGTGAACGCGGAGAACCCGGTGTTGTTGTATGCGTATGGATCGTATGAGACCAGTATGGATCCGGGCTTTAGTGTGTTCCGTCTGTCCATGTTGGACCGCGGCGTGGTGTACGTCATCGCTCACGTTCGGGGTGGTGGTGAGATGGGCCGCGCGTGGTATGACACGGGTAAGGGCTTGCTCAAGAAGAACACGTTCCACGACTTCATTGATGTGGCGGACTATCTCATCGCGGAAGGCATGACCACTCCGGAGAAGATGGTGGCGGAGGGTGGTTCTGCCGGCGGCATGCTGATGGGTGCTGTGGCGAATATGGCCGGGGATCGCTTCGCGGGCATTGAGGCGGTGGTGCCGTTTGTGGATCCGCTGACCAGCATGTTGATGCCGGAGTTGCCGCTGACGGTCACGGAGTGGGACGAGTGGGGCGATCCGTTCCACGATCCGCAGGTGTATGACTACATGGCGAGCTACGCGCCTTACGAGAATATCTCTGCGGACAAGACGTATCCGCCGATCCTGGCGATCACGAGCATCAATGACACGCGCGTGCTGTATGTGGAGCCGGCGAAGTGGGTGGCGAAGCTGCGCGAGGTGGCCGGGGCGGATGTGCTGCTGAAGTGCGAACTCTCGGGTGGTCACGGGGGCGTGTCCGGCCGTTATGAGAAGTGGCGACAGGCTGCTTTTGAAACGGCGTGGGAGATTGACCGCATGGGGCTCCAGGACGGTTAAGGTGTTAGGATTGTGCAGGTAGAAAACTTGGATCAACTCATTTTGGGAGCACACTAGAGCCATGGCCCGTGTTGTAGTTAACGTCATGCCGAAGCAGGAAATTCTCGATCCCCAGGGCCAGGCTGTGGTCCGCGCGCTGGGGCGCATCGGAATCAGCGGAGTGAAGGATGTCCGTCAGGGCAAGCGCTTCGAACTCGAGGTGGAGGACGGGGTGTCCTCTGAGGACCTGGAGAAGATCGCCGCTGATCTTCTGGCCAACACTGTCATTGAGGACTACGACATCGTAGTCGAGTCTGCACGCAAGGAGGCTTAGGGCTGTGACTGCACGCATTGGCGTGATCACCTTCCCCGGCACTCTGGATGACGTCGACGCCGCCCGCGCCGTGCGTCTCGCCGGAGGCGAGCCAGTGGAACTGTGGCACGCGGACGAGGATCTGAAGAAGGTCGACGCCGTGGTCGTCCCCGGAGGCTTCTCCTATGGCGACTATCTGCGCGCGGGTGCGATCGCGTCGATCGCGCCGGCGATGCGTTCCGTGGTGGAGGCGGCCGGGCGCGGTGTTCCTGTGCTGGGCATCTGCAACGGTTTCCAGATCCTGCAAGAGGCGGGGCTGCTGCCGGGCGCGCTGACGCGCAACGAGGGTCTGCACTTCATCTGCCGTGATGTGTACCTGGACGTGGAGAGCACGGACACGCCGTGGACCAGCGGTTTTGAGAAGGGCTCGAAGATTCTTGTGCCGTCGAAGCACGGCGAGGGCCGCTTCCAGGCGGATGAGGAGACTCTCAAGGAGCTCGAAGGGGAGGGCCGCGTAGTATTCCGCTACCAGGTCAACCACAACGGGTCCCGCAACGCGATCGCGGGCGTGAGCAACAAGCAGGGCAATGTTGTGGGCTTGATGCCGCACCCTGAACACGCTGTGGAGGAGCTGACCGGCCCATCGCTGGATGGTTTGGGGCTGTTTACGTCTGTACTGAGGAGCTTTTAAGATGATTAAGAACGATACTGTTGCGGACGCGCAGGCCAACCCGGATGTTGAGCAGCCCTACGCGGAGCTGGGTCTGAAGGACGACGAGTACGCGCGCATCAAGGAGATCCTGGGCCGCCGTCCCACGGACGCCGAGCTGTCCATGTACTCCATCATGTGGTCGGAGCACTGCTCCTACAAGTCCTCCAAGACGCACTTGCGCTACTTCGGTGAGACCACCACGGAGGAGATGAAGTCCAAGATGCTGGCCGGCATCGGTGAGAATGCCGGTGTGATTGACATCGGGGATGGTCACGCGGTGACGTTCAAGGTGGAGTCCCACAACCACCCGTCGTATGTGGAGCCGTACCAGGGTGCGGCCACGGGTGTGGGCGGCATTGTCCGCGACATCATGGCGATGGGCGCCCGCCCGGTTGCTGTGATGGATCAGCTGCGCTTCGGCCCGGCCGAGGCTCCGGATACTGCGCGCGTGCTGCCGGGCGTGGTTGCTGGTGTGGGTGGCTACGGTAACTCGTTGGGCCTGCCGAACATTGGTGGCGAGACAGTCTTCGACGAGTCCTATGCAGGAAACCCCCTGGTCAACGCCCTGTGTGTGGGTACGTTGAAGGTGGAGGACCTGAAGCTAGCCTTCGCCTCGGGTACGGGTAACCGTGTGATCCTCTTCGGATCCCGCACGGGGTTGGATGGCATTGGTGGTGTGTCGGTGTTGGCGTCGGACACCTTCGAGGAAGGTGCCGAGCGCAAGCTTCCCGCCGTGCAGGTGGGCGACCCCTTCGCGGAGAAGGTGCTCATCGAGTGCTGCCTGGATCTGTACCGCGCCGGAGTGGTGGTGGGTATCCAGGACCTCGGTGGCGCGGGCCTGACGTGTGCTACCTCCGAGCTGGCGTCCGCCGGTGACGGCGGTATGCACATCAACCTGGACAACGTGCACCTGCGCGCGGAGAACATGACCGCCACGGAGATTCTGGCGTCCGAGTCCCAGGAGCGCATGTGTGCTGTGGTGACCCCGGATAACGTGGACGCGTTCATGGAGATTTGCCGCAAGTGGGATGTGCTGGCGTCGGATATTGGGTGCGTGACGGATGGCGATCACCTGGTGATTGAGCACCAGGGCGAGATCGTGGTGGACGCCCCGCCGCGCACCATGGCCGAGGAGGGCCCGGTGTACGAGCGCCCGTATGAGCGCCCGGCCGAGCAGGATGACCTGCAGACCGAGGCGGATCTGGAACGGCCGACCACCAGCCAGGCGGTGCGCCAGACCGTGCTGGACATGGCGGCGTCCCCGGCGCTGTGCTCGCGTGAATTCATCACCGAGCAATATGACCGTTACGTCCGCGGTAATACCATCGCCGCGAAGGATGCCGACGCCGGCGTGCTGCGTATCGACGAGGAGTCCGGCCGCGGCATCGCGGTGTCCACGGACGCCTCCGGCCGATACACCCGCCTGGATCCGTACATGGGCGCGCAGCTGGCGTTGGCTGAGGCCTACCGCAACGTGGCCATCACGGGTGCTACTCCGGTGGCTGTGTCCAACTGCCTGAACTTTGGTTCCCCGGAGGAGCCTGCGGTGATGTGGCAGTTCAAGGAGGCCGTGCATGGCCTGGCGGATGGCTGTGCCACCATGGAAACCCCCGTGACCGGCGGAAACGTGTCCTTCTACAACCAGACCGGCAGCACCGCGATTCTGCCCACCCCGGTGGTGGCGGTCCTGGGCACCATCGATGACGTGGCCACCCGGATTCCTCAGCGCGTGCCGGCCTCCGTGGAAGAGCCGCTGCACCTGATCCTGGCGGGTGCCGAGACCCAGGACGAGCTGGGCGGTTCCATCTGGCAGCAGGTGGCGCACCAGAATCTCTCCGGCCTGCCGCCGCAGGTGAACCTGCAGGTGGAGAAGCAGCTGGGTGCGTTCCTGTCCGCGAACCGCGAGCGCATCGTCGCCGCACACGACCTGTCTGAGGGAGGCCTGTCCCAGGCCGTCGTGGAAATGGCCGTGCCGGGCGCGGGCCTGGGCATGACGCTCAACCCTGTGCTGTCCCTGCACTACTCCGCGGTGCTGCGCAACGAGGAGGACGTCGATGCGATGGATCGCATCGTCGCCCACGAGATCGGCGCGGTACTGGAGGGCGAGGAGCTGGGCGAGGAAGCCCTGCAAAAGCTCACGGAGCAGGTGAACCAGGCCGACAAGCTCAGCCTGGTGGAGCAGGGCTTCATCTCCCTGTTCTCCGAGACGGCCTCCCGCGTGCTGCTGGCCGTGCGCCCGTCCGAGTACAAGGACGTCATGATGTCCCTGGCGGACCACGGCCTGACCGGCGGCTGGATCGGCCTGACGGGCACCACCGACCAGGAGGGCGAGCCTGTGGTGCGCTACTCCGACTCGGCGTTCCCCGCCACCCCGTTCGCGGATGGTGCCGCGCTGGATCAGTCCCGGGCGGTGGAGTCCGCGGACTCCTTCGACATCACCTTCAGCGTGGAGGAGTTGCGCACCGCGTGGACGTCCACGCTGCCCGCGCTGTTTAGCCACGCGGCGGGCAACAACTCGGTGATTGAGTAGCCGACCTACTCCGCGAGGAACTTAAAGTCCAGCGGGGTGGGCTCCACCAGCGGGATGGGCTCGTACTCCTTGCGGAGCTGGCGCAGGGTCGTGGCGTGCTGCGCCAGGGCCTTGTCCTCGTCAGTGATGGGGGTGTACTCACGCGCGGCCAGTGGGTTGCCGTCGATGTCCGTGGCCACGTAGGTCATGGACGCGTGGATCGCGGTCGGCAGCTCGTCGATCTGCTCGCGTGGATCGCCGGCGCGCAGGTGTACCATCACGGTCATGGAGCGGGCGTCGGTGCGGATGAGCCGGGCGTCGACCTCCACAAGGTCCCCGATCTGCACCGGACGGTAGAAGCGGATGCCGCCCGCGTACACGGCGACGGTGCGCTCGCCGGACCAGGACATCGTCACGTTCGTGGCGGCCTCGTCGATCCACTGCATCGCGGTGCCACCGTGCACGTTGCCACCCCAGTTCACGTCCGTGGGCTTCGCCAGGAAACGGTGCGTGACGCGCGGCGCGGTGGAGTTGTCCGTGTAGTTCTGCCGCAGCATCTCCTCTTCGATCTCGCGGCGCAGCTGCACGCGGGACAGGGCGGCGCGCTCCTTGCGGATCTCCTCCTCGGTGGTGGGGGTGAAGGTGGGGACGGGCTTCGGCTTACGGTTTTCGTCCATCGCCACGAAGATCACCAGGCAGTCGCAGGCTCGGGTGAACACGCCCTCGCGCGGGTCGGCGGAGAGCACTTCGTTGACGATGTGCATGGAGGAGCGGCCGGTGTAGACGATGCGGGAGCGCACCTCCACCATGTGGCCGGAGGGGATGGGGCGGGTGAAGTGAATGTGACCCACGTAGGCGGTCACGCAGTAGGAGCGGGCCCATCCGGTGGCGCAGGCGTAGGCTGCCTTGTCGATCCACTCCAGCACGCGGCCACCGTGCACGCCCATGGCTCCGGCCATGAGGACGTCCGTGGGGGCTGCGAGGAATCGCAGAGTTACGGCAGGATTAGGGGTGTCGGTCACTTCTGAGCGAACCTTTCAACAAATCAAAGAAAATGGAATCATAACTAAAGTATCTATGCTAACGGGGTTTGAGTAATCTTGGCACCTGTGAGCCCTCAACTATCCGGTCCGGAGCTGATTTCTGCCACGCGCGACGCTCTCGAGCGCGTCCTCCCCTGGGTGCGCGACCCCGAACGCGTTGCCCGTCCCGGCCGCGCGGAGGTGGCGCAGGCTGTGCGCCTGTCCATCGCGCTGCTGGGGCAGAGCGTGCCCGGCCACACGCTGGAGGTGCGTGTCCCGCCGTTCGCCGCCGTCCAGTGCCTGCCGGGGCCCGAGCACCGCCGTGGCACCCCGCCCAATGTTGTGCAATGCTCGCCCGTGACGTGGCTGCGTCTGCTGGTGGGGGAGGAGACATTGATGAATTCCGACGCCGAAGTCTCCGGTTCCCGGGCCTCCGAGCTCGCGAAGCACCTCCCGTTGCTGCGGTTTCGAGGCTGACATGTTGGGGTTTTTCCCCGATTGCGGGTATCGTTAGCAACCGTGACTATGAAGGAAAGTTACGCCGCTCCGTACGATGACCACGGGGACACGGAACCCCGCGAAGAGTGCGGTGTTTTTGGTGTATGGGCTCCAGGGGAAGATGTCTCGAAGCTATCCTATTACGGGCTGTACGCCCTGCAGCACCGCGGCCAGGAGGCCGCCGGTATCGCTGTTGGTAATGGGGAGCAGATTGTTGTCTTTAAGGACCTGGGCCTGGTGAGCCAGGTCTTTGACGAACAATCTCTGGAATCTCTGAACGGGCACATCGGCTTGGGACATTGCCGCTACTCCACCGCAGGTGGGGCCAGCTGGGACAATGCCCAGCCGATGTTTCGCATTTCCCCGAATGGCACGGACATCGCCCTGGGGCACAACGGCAACCTGGTGAACTACCAGGACCTGGTGCGCGAGGCGGCGGACAAAGGGCTGGTGAACCCGACTACGCACCCATCGGATTCCGACGTAATGTGCGCGCTGCTGGCGGACGCCGTGGATGGCGAGACCACCGTGGAGGACGCGGCGGCGGAGCTGTTCCCGCGCGTCAACGGCGCGTTCTGCGTGCTGTTCACCGACGGTGACTCCCTGTACGCCGTGCGCGACCCTCATGGTGTGCGCCCCCTGTCCTTGGGCCAGATGCCCGGCGGCGGCTGGGTGGTGTCCAGTGAGACTTCGGGCCTGGACATCGTGGGCGCCGAGTTCGTGCGGGACGTGGAGCCCGGCGAGATGCTCATCATCAACCAGGACGGCGTGCGCTCCCGCACGATCGCCCAGGCCACCCCGAAGGGCTGCGTGTTTGAGTACGTGTACTTGGCCCGCCCGGACTCCGTGATCCAGGGGCAGTCCGTCAACGGCACCCGTGTGCAGATCGGCCGGGCGCTGGCGCAGGAGTCCAGCGCGGAGGGTGACCTGGTGATCCCCGTGCCGGAATCCGGAACGCCTGCGGCCGTGGGCTACGCCCAGGCCTCCGGCATCCCCTTCGGGCAAGGCCTGGTGAAGAACGCCTACGTGGGCCGCACGTTCATCCAGCCCAGCCAGACGATCCGCCAGCTGGGTATCCGCCTGAAGCTGAACCCGCTGCGCGAGGTGATTCAGGGCAAGCGGCTTGTGGTGGTGGATGACTCGATCGTCCGCGGAAACACCCAGCGCGCCCTGATTAAGATGCTGCGGGATGCCGGCGCTGCCGAAGTGCACGTCCGTATCGCCTCACCGCCGGTGAAGTGGCCATGCTTCTATGGCATTGACTTCGCCTCCCCCGACGAGCTCATTGCCAACACCGTGGATCAGAAGAATCCTGTGGAGGCGATCTGCGAGGAGATCGGGGCGGACTCCCTGGCGTTTGTCTCCGAGGAGGCGATGATCGCCGCCTCGGGCCAGCCGGAGAGCCAGCTGTGCAAGGCGTGCTTCGACGGCCACTACCCGCTGGGCCTTCCGGGCGGCAATCCCCATTCGGAGGCGGTCCGGCGGCTGCAGGGCAGTGCGTGCGATACAGCCGATGAGCTCGACCATTTTGTCACTGACGTAGAACAACACTAGTAGAAGAACACTAACGGAAGAACACGGAACAACTCATGAGCCAGAACACCAACCCTTCCCAGGGCACCTCCTATGCCGCGGCCGGCGTGGACATCGAAGCCGGCGATAAGGCAGTAGAGCTGTTCGCACCGCTGGCGAAGAAGGCCACCCGCCCCGAGGTGCGTGGCGGCCTGGGTGGCTTCGCCGGACTGTTCGCGCTGGGCGAGTACGACAAGCCGCTGCTGGCAGCCTCCTCCGACGGCGTGGGCACCAAGCTCGCCGTGGCACAGGCGATGGATAAGCACGACACCATTGGTAAGGACCTGGTGGCCATGTGCGTGGACGACCTGGTGGTGTGCGGCGCGGAGCCTCTCTTCCTGCAGGACTACATTGCGATCGGCAAGGTTGTCCCGGAGCACGTGGCCTCCATCGTGGCCGGCGTGGCCGCGGGTTGTGAGGACGCCGGCTGCGCCCTGCTGGGCGGCGAGACCGCCGAGCACCCCGGCGTGATGAAGGAAGGCGAGTACGACGTCTCCGCCACCGCCGTGGGTGTGGTGGAAGAGGACAAGGTGCTGGGCCCAGACCGCGTTCGCCCCGGTGACGTGGTCATCGCCATGGCCTCCAGCGGACTGCACTCCAACGGCTACTCTCTGGCACGCCACGTGCTGCTGGACACCGCTCAGCTGCCGCTGGATGGGCACATCGAGGAGCTCGGCCGGACCCTCGGCGAGGAGCTGCTGGAGCCCACCTACATCTACGCGAAGGACTGCCTGGATCTGGCGGCGGAGTGCGAGGTGCACACCTTCGCACACATCACCGGTGGTGGACTGGCGAACAACCTCGCCCGCGTGATTCCAGAGGGTCTGGTTGCAGAGCTGCAGCGTAACAGCTGGACGCCTGGTCCAATCTTCGACCTGATCGCGCGCACCGGCAACGTCGCCCAGGAAGAGATGGAGAAGACCTTCAACATGGGCGTAGGTATGGTTGCCGTGGTATCCGAAGAGGATGCTGAGCGTGCCATGGCGATTCTCACCGCACGCCACATGAAGGTATGGCGTTTGGGTGAGGTGCGTACTGTGGCTGATGGGGAAGAATCCGGGGCGTTCCTCAGCGGATCCCACCCTCAGGTGTAGGGATTAGCGCTGAGGCTCGTCCTCATCGTCGTCGATGTACTCGGACCATGGCTCGTCGGAGTACTCGTCGTTGTACTCGTCAGCCTGCTGGTCACGGTCGGACCCCCCGGCCAGCTCTCGCTGCAAACGTTCCAGATCCATCTCTGGAGTGTTGTACTTCAGCTGACGAGCGACCTTTGCCTGCTTTGCCTTAGCGCGACCACGACCCATGAACTGACTCCCTTGGGGGTTTCTTACTTGTATTATTCCTGACCTACACCATAGCGGTTCTATATACGATTTGCTTAAACGAGGTGGATAATCTCGGAAAAACAAAGGTCAGACAGGGGTAGGGGGCGTGTTGATGCCCCGTCTAGTCCACGCGTTTCAGGCGCTTGATCGCCGCGCGCCCGGGCGCCTCCCGCTCGTCCTTCACCATGTCCGCGGGGTCAATCGCCACATCAATCCCGTCGGCCTGCAGCGGCGGAACCTGGTCCGGATCCGTCGCCAGCTTCTCCACCACCGCGCGCTTGATGAGAGCCAGCGCGATGGGCCCCTCCTCCCAATGGTGCGTGGAGGAGCCCACGCGCCCCACCGTGCGTCCGCCCGCGGTGACGTCAGCACCCACCTCCGGCAAGCGATTCACCGAACCGTCCAGGGTCAGCAGCACCAGCACACGCGGGGCCTTGCCTAAGTTCTGCACGCGGGATACCGTCTCCTGGCCGCGGTAGCACCCCTTGTTCAGGTGCACCGCCGCATCCGTGGGGCCTTCCTCTTCCACCTCGCGCTGCGTGGCACCCACCGCGCCGGCGCCGATGAACGCGGGAACCTCGTGCGGGATGGTGCGCTCGTCAAGATCCTCCAGGCTGGGAACCCGCGCCTCAAGGCGCACCGCTCGCGCAGCCATCGCGCCGGTGGGACGCGCCTGCTCCCGCAGGCCATCCCACGCGGACGTGATCTTGTCCCTAGAAAACCACAGATCCCGCACATGCCACGAGCCCACGCGGCGGTCGGAGGCCAGGAGGGCAGCAGGCTGGGCGTCGGGGATAGGATGGCGAGCAATCAGGCTCAGGCGGGACCAGGGCACCTGCTCCACCTGCACATCGGCCCAGAAGATCATGCGGGTCAGATAGGTCAGCAACGCCTCGGCGCGGGACACGTGCACGTCTAAAACCAGCGCATCCTCGGTGGCGGTGATGCCAAAATAATGCTCAACGTGGCCCTGCGCGGACAGCACCAGCCCCTCGGTCACCTGCTCCGGCCGCATGGCATTGACCTTCTGCGAAATCAGCGAATTCAGCCACGTCAGCCGCTCGCCCCCAGTGATGCGGATCGCCACCCGATCCCAGCCATCCACCAGCCCCACCGCCCCCGGCTTGTCCAGGCGGGACTGCTCCACCAGCGGATCCCCGTAATGCCAGGCAGTGAGGGCGTGCGCGCCATCGGCAACATTGCTGGCGCCTGGTTCGTGGTCAAGGATCGGGCTCAGTTCGGAAGAATCCAGCATGACCCCATCGTAGCCGTACTCTAAGATCAGTGGCATGAGTTCACACCTTCCCTCCCAACTGGTCCTCGACGTGCTCGGCACGGACACCCCGCACTTCGTGGACGCGGACGCCCCCTTCATTTACTCCGACGACCTCGCCGCCGTGCGCGGAGACGGAATCTTCGAAACGCTGATGCTGCGGGATGGGGATGTGAAGAACGTTGAGCTGCACTTCAACCGCTTTGTCAACAGCTCCGCCATGCTGGACCTGGACGCCCCGGACCGGGAGACGTGGTTGACAGCCACCGCGATGGCCGCCGAGGAGTTCACCCGGCGCGTGGAACAGGCCCGCGCGCAGGGGGAGGACGTGCCGAACGAGGCGGCGCTGCGCTGGGTGTACTCCCGCGGCCGCGAATCCACGGGGGCCGCCACCGGCTGGATCACCATCAGCCCGGCGTGGCCGCAGCTGATGAAGGACCGCGCCGAAGGCGTGCGGGTGATGACCGCGGAGCGCGGCTTCCGCATCGATCTATCGCAGCGCTCCCCGTGGGCGCTGGTGGGGGCGAAGACGCTGAGCTACGCCGCGAACATGGCCGCCCTGCGCTACGCGAAATCCCACGACTTCGACGACGTGATCTTTGTCTCCGACGAAGGCCTGGTCTTGGAAGGGCCCACCTCCACCGTCATCGGCGTGGATGGGAAAACCCTGGTCAGCCCGCCGGTGGAGGCGGGAATTCTGCCGGGAACCACCCAGGCAGCCCTGTTTAAGGTGGCCGAGGCTCGGGGCTGGACCGTGGAATACCGGCCGCTGACCGTGGAGGAACTCACGGCGCTCGACGGGGTGTGGCTGGTCTCCTCCGTGCGCGTCCAAGCGCGCGTGACCCACGTCGATGGACACGAAATGCCTCGACCATCCTGTGCAGAGGAGATCGAGGCCATGGCGTGGGAGGCCGTGAGCTAACCGGCCACCCTAGCCAACCACACGGTGCAGCTGCGCGGACTGCCACGGCACCATCTCGCCGTCGATCATGCGCTCGTCCACCCAGCCCAGGTCGTTGTTCGGCATCAGGCCGTACAAGCGCTTGCCGGGGCCCAAGGCCGCAGGCCCCGTGGCCGTGACCATCGTGGAGGCGGACTCCAGCTCCCAGGCGCGCTCCGACAGCGGCTTGCCGTACAGAATCTCCACCATGCCGTCCGAGTGGGTGATGATCAGCTCGATCTCGTCGGCGTCGTTGATGCGCCAGAAGCCGGTCTCGCGGCGGCCCGGCGTGTCCAACGGCTCGCCGTCCTCGCCCATCCGCCAGGTGCGGGACTCAAAAGAGATGCGGTTCTCGCCGTCGTGGGCGAACACCAGCTGCTGGCCGAAGGTAAACTCCTCCTCGCCGGGGTGGGCCGCCTGGCCCTGCCCACGCCACACGCCGATCAGCGGCAGCAGGGCCAAAAGCCCGTCGTGCAGGTTGGGGCCCAGGCGCAGATTCGCGGTGTCCGCGGGGATTGGCAGATCGCCGAAGTCCGGCACGTTCTTATCGGCGGTGTTCTTCGCCGCCTCCGCCGCGCGGTCCAGCGCAGCATCGGGATTCAGCTTGTCTCCTGGGGTGTTCTGGGTATCAGTCATGGCACCCAGCGTACAGCTATAAGCCGGGGCGTTCCTCCTCAGGGAGTGGCTCCACGTGCGGTGTCAGGTCGTCCAGGCTGACCGTGGTGTAAAACTGCTCGGATTCCACATAGATGGACCCGCCGGAGACATACACGCGCATCGGGGATTTCCGCAGGGGCAGCTCAGCACCGGAGAGTTTCAGGGTGAAGGCCTCGCGGAAAGCGCGCTGGGCGTCGGGACTCAAATCATCCCCATCCACAATCTTCGCGGTAGCGGACGTGGAATCTGGCCCGTCGATCACGCGGGTGGGGGTGATGTACACGTCGCCCGCCTTGATCCTTAAGGACACGGCCACGCTCACCGGGCGTTTGTATCCCTTGGGGGAGCCCTGCAGGATCGCCTCGGTCTCCCAGCCGCCGCGGGGCGAAATGTCCTCCAGATTTTGAATGTGCAGGTCGTTCAAGCCCATCCGGGAGCCAATGGACACGCCATCCAGCTGCAGGCGGGTAAACATCTTGCGGGCGGGGGCGTTCTGAATATCGCCGGAGAACACGGCTGCGCGGGGGATCGTCACGTACTGCGCGGAGGTGTACACGCTGACCAGCCCAAAGCCGGGAACATCCAGGTCCTTCGCGTTGACCGTCACGGCCTGCAGCTCGTGGCTGACCGCTGCCCACACGTAGGGGTACCCGGCCAGGTGCACATCCGGGGGTGAGGGCAGGTTGGACTGCTCGTAGAGATTCTGGCTGATCTTATGCTCCACACGTGCGGCGATCAGGGCGTCCACAAGAGTTGCGCCGAGGACAATGCCGATCAGCGTGCCCAGCGCCACCAGCGTTCTTTTCCAGCCGCGGCTGAGGTGGGGTGTGGCAATGTCTCTCTCGTTCATTATTCTTATTATTACCCCACTTTCCTTGTGCGAGTACAGAAGGGCGACACAGGCGTTGAAGATATCCGTGATTTCAGAAACTCAGGATGTAGCCGACATCATCCCTGCCCTGGCGCTGCTCAACCACAGCACGCACGTCCTGCCTTTCGATGCGCAATCCATCAAGAAGCTCGACGAGTGCGACGTAGTGCTCATCGACACCACCGGCACGAACCTGCTCAACGCCCGCGACCTATGCCGCGCCGTGGCCGCCGCCTACCCCGCCCTGCCCGTGGTCATTGCGATCGACGAGGCGAGCCTGATCGCCGTGGATTCCTCCTGGGCCGTGGATGAATTCTTCCTGCCTACCACGTCCCCCGTTGAGTTCGACGCCCGGCTTCGCTTGTTGATGACCCGCCAACCCGTGCCGGTGGAGGAGGCGGAGGATTCGTCCGTCGCGGCCGTGGGCAAGCTCATCGTCGATGAGATGACCTATGTGGCGCGTGTGGCCGGCACCCCGCTGGATTTGACCTACAAGGAATTCGAGCTGCTGTTCTTCCTGGTGAAAAACGCCGGGCGGGTGTTTTCCCGGGAGCAATTGCTGCAGGAAGTGTGGGGCTATGACTATTTCGGCGGCGCGCGGACCGTCGATGTACACGTGCGGCGGCTGCGGGCGAAACTGGGCCATGACTACGAGCATCTCATCGCCACGGTGCGCAACGTAGGTTACAAGGTGGTGCCGCTGGAGGAGTCCTAACGGGGCTGAATTTGGCGAAAACTGTGGCAGGGCGTGCGCGAAATAGGGAAGATGGACAGCATGGATACTTCCCGAGATGCCAGCCCGTTTAGTATTGAGCCCCGCGAGCACCTCTATTCCTCGCCGGAGGTGGTGGAGTCCGTGAAGGAGTTCCTCGCGGATGTGGAGGACTACGATAAGGTCGCAGCACTCAGCGAGGCCTTCGTGCGGGGGCTCTCGGACGATCGGGGACACCGGCACCTCATCGCCCGGACTGCGGGGGACGATGTGGTGGTGGGTGTGATCGCCATCAACGAGGATCGGGTGGTGGAGCTGGCCGTATCCCCGCAGTACCGCCACGCGGGACTGGCGGTGAAGCTCATCGAGGGACTGCGGGATGAGCTGGGGATCACGGGAGCCATCGACGTGTGGGCGCACGGCGACCTCCCCGAGGCGCAGCGCTTCGTCTCCCGGCTGGACGCGCGCCGCACGCGCGAGCTGCATAAGATGTCCGTCCAGTGCGCGCCGGGTTCGCCGCGCCACGCCCTGTTTGAGAAGGCCACGAAGGACGCGCACGAGCGTGCAGAGTCCCTGGACTTCAGCATCCTGACCTATGAGCAGGCCTGTGAGCGTTTCGGGAAGGACGTCACGGACGAGGAGTGGCTGCGCGTGAACAATGAGGCCTTTGCGTGGCATCCGGAGCAGGGCGGATGGTCCCTGGAACAGCTGACGGAGGCGCGAAACACGGCGTGGTTCGATCCCCAGGGCGTGCTGATGGCCTGGAAGGAGGACGGGGAGCGGACCCACTGCGTGGGCTTCCACTGGACGAAGATCCCTGTCGACCAGCGGGAGGTGGACGAGGGGCAGCGCGCCGGCGAGGTGTACGTGGTGTGCGTGGCCGACGAGGCCCGGGGCACGGGGATGGGCAGCGCGATGACGTCGTTGGGCATCGGCTACCTCCTGGACCACGGGTGCGGCCTGGTGGAGCTGTATGTGGAGGGCGACAATGCCCCGGCGGTGGCGACGTATCGGAAGCTGGGCTTCGATGTGGTGCACACTGATGTGGTCTACCGCGGACAGCTATAGGTGAACGTGAGGTGAACCCGCGGGCGCTTCTCTGCGCGTGCGGGCCGGGGAAGGGGTAGCGTTCGGGGGTATCTCATGTGGGGGATGCGCGCAGGTCAACGGCCGAAAAGTGGTTGTTAACCCTCCATTAACCCTGTGCCTGCTTCGTGTCCATCATGGATTTGTACAGTGCCTGGTAACGACGAATGTTTTTTGACGCATACCTACTCGGAAGGCACACTACTGTGAAGCAGACGACTAAGCGCTCGAGCGCTGTAGCCGTATCCTTGTTCGCCGGCGCCCTGGCATTGAGCTCGTGCTCCAATGCAGCCAACGATTCCGCACTGGGGGGAAGCGGAGAAAACGCTGACAAACTCGCGACCGACGCCTCCGGAGAACTGCGCGCCGAGGGATCCTCGGCACAGCAAAACGCCATGGACAACGTCTTCAGCCCCGCGTTTTCCGCCGCCACCGGCGCCCAGCTGGCGTACAACGCCACGGGATCCGGCGCGGGACAGACCCAGTTCATCTCCGACCAGGTGGACTTCGCGGGCTCCGATTCCCCTCTGAAGGACGACCAGGTGGAGGCCGCCGCGAAGCGCTGTGGCGGCAACGAGGCCTGGCACCTGCCCATGGTGATCGGTCCGGTGGCCGTGGCCTACAAGCTGGACGGTGTGGAGGAGACCCTGAACCTGTCCACGATGACGATCGCCAAGATCTTCAAGGGCGAGATCACCTCCTGGGATGACCCAGCCATCAAGGACGAAAACCCGGGCGTGAACCTGCCTGCCGTCCCCATCTCCGTGGTGTACCGCGCCGACGAGTCCGGCACCTCCGATAACTTCCAGAAGTTCCTCCGCGCCTCCACCGACGGCTACTGGACGGACGAGGGCAAGTCCTTCCCCACGGCAGTGGGCGCCGGTACCAACAAGTCCACCGGTGTGGCCCACCAGGTGGCCGTCACCAACGGCGCCATCACCTACGTGGAGTCCGGCTACGCCAAGGAGCGCGAGGGCGATATGAACATCGCCAAGATCGACTTCGGCAAGGGCCCCGTGGAGCTCAACTCCACCAGCGTGAACAAGGCCCTGAACAAGGTTGCCTTCAGCGGAGAAGGCCACAACCTGGTGGTGGATTCGGACGCGCTCTACGCCTCCAAGGAGGACGGCGCCTACCCGCTGGTGCTGACCACCTACGAGATCGTGTGCTCGGCGGGCTACGACGAGAACACGGCCAAGCTGGTGAAGAACTTCCTGTACACCATGCTGGATAACCAGAGCGAGGACCTGGAGAACGAGGGCTACATTCCTGTCGACGGACAGTTCAAGGACAAGCTGACCGCCGCTGTTGACGCACTGTAACCCCCGCGACACTCCACTTCTTGTAAGGAAACCTCATGGCTTTAGCCACCCGTCCTGACACGGACGCGCGCGCCGCGTCCGTAGAGGAACCTCTCCCGACGACCCACAGCCAGCGCGCGGGCGGATCGACCGTCAAGCGCGTGGGGGATGTGACCTTTGAATCCCTGGCCAAGGGATCCTCCATCCTCATCACGGTCATCATCGCGTTGATCGGCCTGTTCTTGGTCTTCCGCGCGATCCCGGCGCTGTCCCGCCTGCGCGACGGATTCATCAGCTTCTTCACCTATGGTGAACGCTGGAACACCAACTACACCGTCAATGACGGTGGCTGGATGCAGTTCGGTATCCCGAACCTGTTCTTCACCACGGTGATGGTCTCCCTGCTGGCCCTCATCATCGCGATGCCGGTGGCCCTGGGCGTGGCCATCTTCCTGTCCAACTACTGCCCCAAGCCGCTCATGAAGCCCCTGGGCTTTATGGTGGACCTGCTTGCCGCAGTGCCGTCCATCGTCTTCGGTATCTGGGGTAGCCAGGTCTTGGGTCCGGCGATGGGGCCGTTCTACGAATGGCTCTCCGGCTGGGCCGGGGGATTCATCCTCTTTAACTTTGACCAAGGAACCTCCCCGGCCACGTCCACCAGCCGCAACATCTTCACCGGTGGTGTGGTGCTGGCCATCATGATCCTGCCGGTCATCGCCGCGACCACCCGCGAGGTGTTCATGCAGACCCCGAAGGGGCATGTCGAGGCTGCGCTGGCGCTGGGAGCGACCCGCTGGGAAGTGGTGCGCATGACCGTGCTGCCGTTTGGTATGTCCGGCTTCGTCTCCGGTTCCATGCTGGGACTGGGCCGCGCCCTGGGCGAGACCATGGCGCTGTACATGGTCATCGCGTCCTCGCCGGGATTCCGCGGATCCCTGCTGGACGGTGGTACTACCTTCGCGACCGCCATCGCCAACGCCGCCCCGGAGTTTAACGATAACCTCAAGGCCGGCGCGTACATCGCCGCAGGTCTGGTGCTGTTTATCTTGACCTTCCTGGTCAATGCCGCTGCCCGTGCCGTCGTCGCTCAGAAGCACTAGGAGACCCCGCCCCATGACTACTACTGAGATGTTTGTGCCCATCTCCACCACGCGCAAGGCCAAGGACAAGGTTGCGACGGTGTTGATCTACGGCACGATGGTTCTGGCCCTACTCCCACTGGTGTGGTTGCTGGCCACCGTGGTGATGAACGGCCTGTCCGCCGTGCTGGACCCCGCCTGGTGGGGATTCGACATGGCCGGCCAGCCGGTGAACCGCGCCGGCGGCGGTATCGCCCACGCGATCATCGGCACCCTGGTGCAGGTGGCCGTGACGTCGATCATCTCCATCCCGATCGGTGTGCTCACCGCCATCTACCTGGTGGAGTACGCCAACGGCTCCCTGCTGGGCCGCGTCACCACGTTCATGGTGGACATCCTGACGGGCGTGCCGTCCATCGTGGCCGCGCTGTTCGTCTACGCCATGTGGATTACTATGTTCGGCTTCAACCGCTCCGGCTTCGCCGTGTCCATCGCACTGGTGCTGCTGATGGTTCCGATCATCGTCCGCAACACCGAAGAGATGTTGCGCATTGTGCCGATGGAGCTGCGCGAGGCCTCCTACGCACTGGGTGTTCCGAAGTGGAAGACCATCTGCACCATCGTGTTACCCACCGCGCTGTCCGGCATCGTCACCGGCATCATGCTGGCCGTGGCCCGCGTGATGGGAGAGTCCGCCCCGGTTCTGATTCTTGTGGGATCCACCCCGATCATCAACTGGAACGTCTTTGAGGGCAACCAGAACTCCCTGCCGCTGTTCATGCTGCAGATGTACGGCGCTGGTAGTAGCGACTACGTGCTCCAACGCCTTTGGGGAACCGCGCTCACCCTGGTGCTGTTGGTGGCCTTCCTGATGCTGAGCGCCCGCTTTATTTCCAAGAAGTTTTCGGTGAAGCTGTAACCGCATCCGCACTCGACGAGGAGTACACACATGGCCAAGCGCCTTGATCTTAAAGACGTCAATATTTACTACGACCAGTTCCACGCGGTGCAGAATGTCAACCTCACCATTCCACCGAAGTCCGTCACCGCTTTCATCGGCCCGTCCGGTTGTGGTAAGTCCACGGTGCTGCGCACCTTGAACCGCATGCACGAGGTTATCCCCAACGCTCGCGTGGAGGGCGAGATCCTCCTGGATGGGGAGGACATCTATGGCCCGAAGGTGGATCCGGTGGCGGTGCGCAACACCATCGGCATGGTCTTCCAGAAGGCCAACCCGTTTCCCACCATGTCCATCGAGGAAAACGTGGTGGCCGGCCTGAAGCTGGCTGGAGAGAAGAACAAGAAGAAGCTGCGCGAGGTTGCGGAGAAGGCTCTGCGCGGTGCGAACCTGTGGGAAGAGGTCAAGGACCGCCTGAACAAGCCCGGCGGCAGCCTTTCCGGTGGTCAGCAGCAGCGCCTGTGTATCGCCCGGGCCATTGCGGTGGAGCCGCAGGTGTTGTTGATGGACGAGCCGTGCTCCGCCCTGGACCCCATTTCCACGCTGGCGGTGGAGGACTTGATCCACGAGCTGAAGGAACAATTCACCATCGTGATCGTCACGCACAATATGCAGCAGGCCGCGCGTGTGTCCGACCAGACGGCCTTCTTCTCGCTGGAGGCCACCGGCAAGCCAGGCCACCTCGTGGAGGTGGGCCCCACGGAGAGGATCTTCGAGAAGCCGCAGAAGAAAGAGACCGAGGATTACATCTCTGGCCGCTTTGGATGAGCCACGGACTGCGCGAACTCCTCCGGCTGCATGGCGGTGGCCATGAAGATTACTCGATTGCCGACGGAGACGGCGTGGTCGGAATAGCGCTCAAACATCCGGCTGAGCTGGGTGACGTCCACGGCCTCGCGCGCTGAGTAAGGCCAGTCCTTCGCCGTGGCGAGGTTGAACAGCTCATGGTGGATCCGGTCCACCTGATCATCGTCGCCCTCCAGCGCCAGGGCTTTCTGTGGGTCGGCGTCCTCCATGATGGACGTCACCATCAGAGCGGCGTGACACCCCAGGGAAGACATCTCCTGGATGCGGGGGCGGAGCTCGTCGGGGACCGCGCATTGCGGGTGCCGGCGTCGGGCTACTTTGGCCACGTGGATACCCAGCAACGCCATGCGGGCGAAGCTTCCCACGATGTGAATGCCGGAGACCACGTGGCGCAGGTCGCGGGCCACGGGTGCCTCCAGGGCGAGCATGGCAAACGCCGCTTGCTCCCCGTGGTCCTTCAGCTCGTCCACCTCGTCGGCGCGGGCGACGATGGATTCCGCCAGCTCCAGGTTGGACGTCAGGAGCGCCTCCGTGGCCTGGCTCATGAGGTCGTGAGCCAGGTCGGCCAGGGCGCGTTGGTTGTGGTTAAAGGCGTTCAGTCTTTGATTGTAGAGTTCACGCATGATGTCACCCAGTCTAGTATCTAGCCCCCGGAATGCATGATATCGGCGCCCTCGGGCACGGCATCATCCTCGGGGTCATCCAACCAGCCCTCGGGTAGGAGCACCTTCGCGGGCGAGCCCTGGCGTCCGCGGGCGCCGTCGGCGTCGTCGGCGGTGGCGGGGGAGTCCCAGATGTCCTCCAGGGCGTGGCGTAGCTCGTCCAGGGACGTGATTGTCGCCAATGTCCGACGCAGGTCTCCGCCCGCCGGAAAGCCCCGCATGTACCAGGTCATGTGCTTGCGCATATCGCGGCAGCCCTTGGTTTCGCCCTCGTGGTCACACAAAAGCTCCGCGTGGCGCAGGATGATCCGGGCCACGTCCCCCAGGGTGGGCTCCGCCGGGACGGGCAGGCCGCGCAGCTCCGCGGAGAGCTGGGCGAACAGCCAGGGGCGGCCCAGGCAGCCGCGCCCCACCACCACGCCGTCGCAGCCGGTGCTGTCCATCATCGCGCGGGCGTCGGTGGATTTGAAAATGTCGCCATTGCCGAGCACGGGCACACGTCCGTCGATGTGCTCCACCAGGCGGGCGATTTCGTCCCAGTTCGCCTCTCCGGAGTAACGCTGGGAGGCGGTGCGTGCGTGCAGGGCCACGGCGGCGGCGCCTTCGTCGGCGGCGATGCGGCCGGCGTCGAGGTGCGTGTGGTGGTCGTCATCGATGCCGACGCGGAATTTCACGGTCACGGGGATATCGGTGCCCTCGGTGGCCTTGACGGCCGCGGCGACGATGTTGCCGAACAGGCGGCGCTTGTAGGGCAGGGCGGCACCCCCGCCGCGGCGGGTGACCTTCGGGACGGGGCAGCCGAAGTTCATGTCGATGTGATCGGCGAGGTTTTCCTCCACGATCATCTTCGCTGCTCGGTAGGTGTATTCGGGGTCGGTGGTGTACAGCTGCAGGCTGCGGGGGTCTTCGTCGGGGGCGAAGGTGGTCATGTGCAGCGTTTTGGGGTTGCGCTCCACCAGGGCGCGCGCGGTGACCATTTCGCACACGTACAGGCCGGCCACGCTGCCCATCCGCTGGCGCTCTTGTTCGCGGCAGAGGGTGCGGAAGGCCACGTTCGTGACCCCGGCCATGGGGGCCAGGACCACGGGGCTGTCGAGCTCTAAGGAACCTATTCGCAATGCGCTATTCACGCGCTCAATTGTCACACCCGAATGGTGGGAAGGCAAAAATTTTCGGGGTGTGGTGGTTGTAACAGAATGCTTTATGTAGTCTTGTGTCCAAGAGGTTTTGCGCCCTTTACCTGCGGTTATAGTTTTATCACTATTGATTTAAAACTATTTATGTACGCGGGCTGTGGCGTCGAACATAATTCACAACTACAGGAGGAACAACAGGATGTCCGAGCGCATCGCACACGCCGAACTGCAGTCCAAGGTCATGACCGCGGACGAAGCCGCTCAATTCATTAACAACGGCGACAATGTCGGCATGTCCGGCTTCACCGGTGCCGGCTACCCCAAGGCGCTCCCCACGGCCATCGCCAACAAGGCCAAGGAGGCCCACGAACGCGGTGAAGAGTTCGCCATCAACGTCTTCACTGGCGCCTCCACCGCACCCGACTGCGACGGCGTGATGGCCGAGGCTAATGCGATCAACTACCGCACCCCCTACAACTCGGATCCCGGCCTGCGCGGACAATTCAACGACGGCACGGCGCGCTACCAAGACATCCACCTCTCCCACCTGGGCCTGCAGGTCGAACAGGGCTTCTTCGGTGACTTCCAGGTCGCCATCATCGAGGCCGTGCGCATTACCGAAGAGGGGCACATCGTTCCCTCCTCCGCGGTGGGCAACAACGTGGAGTACATCAACGCCGCGGACAAGGTGATCGTTGAGGTCAACGAGTGGCAGTCTCTGGACCTTGAGGGCATGCACGATGTCTACAAGGTGCCGAACCTGCCGAACCGCACCCCGATTCCTATCCAGAACCCTGGCGACCGCATCGGCACCACCTACATCCCGGTCGATAGCTCCAAGATCGTGGCCGTGGTGAAGACCAATGCCCCCGACCGCAACGCCCCGTTCAAGCCGCTGGATGAGACCTCCAAGCAGATTGCAGGGCACTTCCTGGACCTACTGGAGGGTGAGGTCCGCGCCGGGCGCCTGGCCTACGACCAGTACATCATGCAATCCGGCGTGGGTAACGTGCCCAACGCCGTGATGAACGGTCTGCTGGACTCCAAGTTTGAGAACATTCAGGCCTACACCGAGGTGATCCAGGATGGCATGATCGACCTGATCGACGCCGGCAAGATGACCGTCGCCTCCGCCACCTCCTTCGCCCTGTCGCCCGAATATGCGGACAAGATGAACGATGAAGCCGCGCGCTACCGCGAGTCCATCGTCCTGCGCCCACAGCAGATCTCCAACCACCCAGAGGTCATCCGTCGCGTGGGTCTGATCGCTACCAACGGCATGATCGAGGCTGATATTTACGGAAACATCAACTCCACCAACGTCACCGGCTCCAAGGTGATGAACGGCATCGGCGGCTCCGGAGACTTCACCCGCAACGCCTTCATCTCCTCCTTCATCTCGCCGTCTCAGGCTAAGGACGGCGCGATCTCCGCAATCGTGCCGTTTGCCTCCCACATTGACCACACGGAGCACGACGCCATGGTGATCATCACCGAGTACGGCTACGCTGACCTGCGCGGCACGGCGCCACGCGACCGTGTGAAGAAGATGATCTCCATTGCGCACCCGGACTACCGTCCGCTGCTGGAGGAGTACTACGAGCGGGCCACCAAGGCCGGTAACGCGCTGCACACCCCTCACGACCTGGCTACGGCCTTCCAGTTCCACACAAACTTCTTGGAGAAGGGAGACATGCGCGGCTAGTGTTGTCCAGCTAGGTGCATGTAACTCTGGCCGCCCCCCAACGCGGGGCGGTTTTCTTTTATGGTGGCTTTTTCGCTAGAATGTTGAAGGCGTTGGGCCTTTAGCTCAGTTGGTAGAGCTACGGACTTTTAATCCGCAGGTCCCGGGTTCGAGCCCCGGAGGGCCCACAGCACGCACGTGAACCCCGCGCAGCAGCGCGGGGTTCACGTGTTTTTGACGGCATACATAGTGGGTGTGACCAGGCGATTTGTGCAAAAGGTGCTTTATTGTTTAAGCTAAGCGGGCTGCTAAAGAAGTTGGAAACAACGTCGTTAGTATTGCTCCCATCGTCTAGGGGCCTAGGACTCCGCCCTTTCACGGCGGCAACACGGGTTCGAATCCCGTTGGGAGTACGGCCCTGTGGCGCAGTTGGTTAGCGCGCCGCCCTGTCACGGCGGAGGTCGCGGGTTCAAGTCCCGTCAGGGTCGCAAGGTGAAAAACCGGTGCATCGGATAGTGAGATGCGCCGGTTTTTTCGTGCGCGCTTTAGCCTGCCCTTGGGGTATGCAAAATGCTTCTCTGACCTGGTGATTTGTACTCTCTAGGCATGTGCCTATATAGTTACTTCTCGTGCACATGAGCGTGAATAACGCAGTGTATGTGGCCCTGTGGCGCAGTTGGTTAGCGCGCCGCCCTGTCACGGCGGAGGTCGCGGGTTCAAGTCCCGTCAGGGTCGCGTCGAATTAAAGATTCCACACAGAGTTTTTATTTCGAGGCCAGATAGCTCAGTCGGTAGAGCGTTCGCCTGAAAAGTGAAAGGTCGCCGGTTCGATCCCGGCTCTGGCCACACTCACCGCCCATCCTCACTATGGAGGATGGGCGGCTTCGTGTTTTTCGGTAGGGTGGGGGCATGTCTGATACCACACCACAGAAAACTGTTGTTAAAGAAGAAGCCCGCTATGTCATCCAGGTGGATGGGGCAGAGGCCGGCTACGCCGAGTTTGTGGAAAACGGCTCCGTGCGGGACTTCAACCACACTGTTGTGGATTCCGCCTACCAGGGTCAGGGATTGTCCAAGCTGCTCATTAAAGAAGCCCTCGACGACACTCGCGAGGCTGGGATGACCATCATCCCTACCTGCACGGCCGTGGAGGGCTTTATCGCCAAGAACCCGGAGTACCAGGACTTGGTGAAGAAGTAGGTTCTAAATGTTGTTCTGGAGGTCGTCAACCCACTTGACGGCGTCCACCAGAGGCGTGGTCTGAGAGGGCTTGCGCGGCCGTGGCTGCGCCGGAATGCCCGTCAGGATGGAATGCGGTGGGGCGTCCTTCGTCACCACCGCATTCGCGCCCACAGCGGAGCCCTCACCGATGGTGACGGGGCCCAGCACCTTGGCGCCAGCGCCGATCATCACACCGTTGCCGATGGTGGGGTGGCGCTTGCGCTGAACCAGCTCGGAGCCGCCGAGGGTCACGCCGTGGTAGAGCATGACATCGTCGCCGATTTCGGCGGTCTCGCCGATGACTACGCCCATGCCGTGGTCGATGAAGAACCTCCGGCCAATGGTGGCGCCTGGGTGGATTTCGATGCCCGTGAGCGCGCGAGTGATTTGGCTCAACACGCGGGCGGGACCGCGGAGCCCCTTGGTCCACAGAACGTGGGACACGCGATGCGCCCAGATGGCGTGCAGCCCGGAGTACACAATGGCGTTTTCTAGGTCGCCTCGTGCTGCGGGGTCGTGCTGTCGGGCGTTGGCGAGGTCCTCGCGAATGCGTCCGATAATGCTCACAGATCGAATCCTTAAAAACTAGTCGCGCAGGTCTTCGAACAGAAGGGTGGAGACGTAGCGCTCACCGAAGTCAGGGACGATTACCACGATAGTCTTGCCGGCGTTCTCAGGCTTCTTTGCCTCCTGCAAAGCGGCCCAGACGTTGGCGCCGGAGGAGATTCCGGACAGCACGCCCTCTTCAGCGGCCAGCTGGCGAGCGGTCTTCACAGCATCGTCCAGGGCAACGTCGTACACGTCGTCGATGATGTCCTTGTTCAGGTTCTCTGGGAAGAAGTTGGTGCCCAGGCCCTGGATCTTGTGAGGTCCGAAGCGTCCCTCGGTCAGCAGTGGGGAGTCGGCTGGCTCCACACCCACGATGCGGATGTCTGGGTTCTGCTCCTTCAGGTACTTCGCAGCACCGGAGACGGTTCCGCCGGTACCCACACCTGCGACGAAGATGTCTACCTTGCCGTCGGTGTCTTCGTAGACCTCGCGGCCGGTGGTGTTGTAGTGCACCTCAGGGTTGGCTGGGTTGGAGAACTGGCGGGCCAGGATGGCGTTGTCGGTGGACTCCACGATCTCGTTGGCCTTGTCCACAGCACCCTGCATTCCGCCTGCACCTGGGGTCAGAACCAGCTCTGCACCCAGCGCGCGCAGCATGATGCGGCGCTCGTTGGACATGGTCTCTGGCATGGTCAGGATGACCTTGTAGCCCTTGGCTGCGCCGACCATGGCCAGTGCGATTCCGGTGTTACCGGAGGTTGCTTCCACGATGGTGCCGCCTGGCTTCAGGGAGCCGTCCTTCTCTGCAGCGTCGATGATGGCCTTACCGATGCGGTCCTTGACGGAGTTGCCGGGGTTAGCGGCTTCCAGCTTCAGCAGAACGGTGGCGTCGCCGTCGTTGACTTTGTTGACCTTGAGCAGCGGAGTGTTTCCGATGAGATCAGTGAGGTTGTCGTAAATCTTTGCCATGTGGGGACATCCTTTCCGAGTTTTGTTGTCTATGTCCAATGAACAGACTGATCGGTCTGTTTTTAGATCCTACACTTCATCCCCCGGTGGCGCCAGGGGTGATCTTTTTGGGACAATGGGAGCCATGACTAACAGCACCGAATTTGAAACCATCCTCGTCGACGTTGCCGACCACGTCGCCACCATCACCATCAACCGACCCAAGGCCCTCAACGCCCTGAATTCCACCGTCCTGGCCGAAGTCACCGCCGCCGCTGAGAAATTTGATTCCGACGCCGAGGTGGGCGCCATTGTGCTCATCGGTAGCGAAAAAGCCTTCGCAGCTGGGGCCGATATCAAGGAAATGAAGGATCAAACCTACCCTGAGGTCGCCGATCAGCGACTATTCGCGGAATGGGAGAAGCTGGCGTCGTTATCTACCCCGCTGATCACCGCAGTATCCGGATTCGCCCTGGGCGGCGGGTGCGAGGTGGCCATGCTCGGCGACATCCTCCTGGCGAGCGAGTCAGCCACGTTCGGCCAGCCCGAGATCAACCTCGGCGTCATCCCAGGAATGGGGGGAACGCAGCGCCTCACCCGCGCGGTCGGCAAGTACAAGGCCATGGACCTGATCCTCACCGGACGCATGATGAAGGCCGACGAAGCAGAGCGGGCAGGACTCGTGTCCCGCGTGCTGCCCACCGAAGGATTCGCCGAGGAAGTTCATAAGATCGCGGCAGGCATTGCCTCCAAATCCCACGTGGCGCTCGAGGCGGCGAAGAAGACTGTCGACGCGGCCTACCAGACCACCCTCACCGAGGGGGTGGAGCTGGAGCGCCAGCAGTTCTGGAAGCTCTTCGCTACGGAGGACCAGAAGGAAGGCATGTCCGCATTCGTGGAGAAGCGCGATCCGGAGTGGAAGCACCGCTAAATGGCTAAGAAACCTCAAGGGAAGATCTTTAAGCGCGACCTGCCTGTGCCTCTGGCCGAGGCGCACCGTGTGGTGAGCTCGCGCACCTACCTGTGTACCGACGAGGACATGGCGCGGCCCGAGCAGAACAGCACGGGCGCGGAGATCTTCCACGCGGACTACACCGTGGATGACGAGGGCGTGACGCACGCCGTGGTGCATATGCGCAGTGTGGATGGGCCGGAGGGTTCGGAAGCGCCGGAAACGGGCCAGGCGGTGGCGGTGCAGCCGCTGGAGGAGGACGGCTTCTCCATGCACACCCTGGTGTCCCTGCCCCATAGGATTGGCAACCTCCGCACGGTGCTGACCTTTGAACCCTCGGCGACGCCGGACGTCGTGCGCGTCACCGCGTACGTGGAGGCGGACATTCCCGTCAAGGCGGTGGGCAAGGCCCTCACGAAGAAGCTGCTCGCGTCTTCTCCGGACAGCGTTGACCGTGGTCTGGAGCGCATTGTGCGCCTCAGTGCGCGCGAGGATCTTTAGGAGTGGGGGCAATTTTGGGGGTATAGGGGGTGTGGCATATACTCACTGGGACAGTGCCCTGGAATCTAGGATTCCCCCCGTGAGGGCACCCGGTGTGAGGAGTAACTACGTGGAGCAGCAACGCCACCGCGATGACGAGGACGCAATCTTTTCCGCTTTGAACTCGTTGAAAAACGCGACGGGCATCCCCGCCACGATGTATGGAGCCGTGCAAACAGACGGAAAGTTACGCATCAACAAGTGGGTGGGCCTGCGCACTCCGGCGCTCCATAACCTCGAGATGAACGTGGGGGTAGGTGTGGGTGGCCGCGTCCTGGCAACCCGCCGCCCCGTGGGCGTATCCGACTACACCCGCGCGAAGTCCATCACCCACGATTTCGATCGCCACATCCGGGACGAGGGGCTCCACTCCATCGTCGCGGTGCCGGTGATCGTGAACCGGGATATGCGTGGCGTGCTCTACGCCGGCGTGCACTCCAAGGCCCGCATGGGGGACAAGGTCCTAGAGGAAGTGACGATGACAGCCCGCTGCCTGGAGCAGGACCTGGCGGTACTGGACGCGTTGCGTCGTCATGATGGCGCGCGTAATAGCAGCTCCGCCGCAGCCGCCAATGCCAACAGCGCCACCAGCAGCGCCGCCTCCCAGGCGGCGGCCCCGAAGCAGAATCGCTCCATGTCCGGCGCGGAATGGGAGCAGGTGCGCGCCACCCACTCCAAGCTGCGCATGTTGGCCAACCGCGTGGAAGATGAGGCGCTTCGTAGGGATTTGGAAGTCCTGTGCGACCAGATGGTCTCGCCAGTGCGGGTGAAGCAGACCACCAAGCTGTCCGCCCGCGAGCTGGATGTCCTGGCCTGCGTGGCCCTGGGGCACACCAATGTGGAGGCGGCCGCGGAAATGGGCATCGGTGCTGAGACTGTGAAGAGCTATCTGCGTTCGGTGATGCGCAAGCTGGGAGCGCACACGCGCTACGAAGCGGTCAATGCAGCGCGCCGGATTGGTGCCCTTCCCTGATCGGTTGTTGGTTGGTTCTTTGACGGCATCTGCGGTGAATATTGTCTACTGTGGAGGTCGTGAAAGACAGCTTTATCGTCACGGGAGGCGCGCGCCTAAGCGGTGCGGTACGGGTACACGGCGCAAAAAACAGTGTGCTCAAGTTGATGTCTGCAGCTCTACTGGCTGAGGGCACCACCACGTTACACAACTGTCCGCAGATCGCTGACGTGGCGTATATGGCCGATGTCCTGCGGGGACTGGGCTGCGAGGTGCAGGTGGATGGTGCGACGATTCACATCACCACGCCCGCGGAGATTGAATACAACGCGGACTTTGACGCGGTGCGGCAGTTCCGGGCGTCGGTCGCTATTTTGGGGCCACTGACCGCCCGGTGCCACAGGGCCCGCCTGGCCCTTCCCGGCGGTGACGCCATCGGTTCCCGCCCCCTCGACATGCACCAAACAGGCCTGGAGAAGCTGGGTGCACACACCCGTATCGAGCACGGGTGCGTGGTGGCGGAGGCCGATCACCTGCGCGGGGCGCACATCAAGTTGGACTTTCCGTCGGTGGGGGCGACGGAGAACATACTGACCGCGGCCGTGCTGGCGGAGGGGACCACCACGCTGGACAATGCGGCGCGTGAGCCGGAGATCGTTGACCTGTGCAACTTCTTGAATGAGATGGGCGCGAAGATCTCGGGCGCGGGCTCCAACGTGATTACGGTGGAAGGGGTGGACAGCCTGCGCGCCTGCGAGCACGACGTGGTGGGCGACCGCATTGTGGCCGGAACCTGGGCGTATGCTGCGGCGATCACGCAGGGCGACATCACGGTGGCGGGCATTGATCCGCAGCACCTGCACCTGGTGTTGGAGAAGCTGAAGCTGGCGGGCGCACAGGTAGAGACCTACCCGTCCGGCTTCCGGGTGGTGCAGAATGCGCAGCCTACGGCGGTGGATTATCAAACCCTGCCGTTCCCCGGATTCCCCACGGACCTGCAGCCCATGGCCATCGCGCTGTGCGTGGCCTCGGAAGGAATGTCCGTCATCACCGAGAACATCTTCGAGTCCCGTTTCCGCTTTGTGGATGAACTGATGCGTCTTGGTGCCGACGCCAGCATCGATGGCCACCATGTGGTCATTCGTGGTGGACGTCCGTTGTCTTCCGCGCCGGTGTGGAGTTCCGATATTCGCGCGGGTGCCGGGTTGGTGCTTGCTGCGCTGGTGGCTGAGGGCGATACAGAGGTGCACGACGTCTATCACATCGATCGCGGCTACCCGGGCTTCGATGAACAGCTCCGTGCGTTAGGTGCGGGGATTAAGCGCGTTAAACGTTAGTTTTAAACCGTTCATTTTCGCGCCATGACCTGGGGATTTGTGTTGTGTGTGGGTTGTGTGTAGATTAGTTCAAGTCAGAGCGACCGACACCGGCTCCCGGACAGGCCACACAGAGTGATTGTGTGGGGTTGTTGTTAGGGGAGGGGCAGGAAAACGGCCCTGATGATCTGTACTGGAACGTTATGGTTTCTGGTTTTGCTTCATGATTTGCATTCACTGTTGTGTGGGTGTGGTTGTGTGTGCGCAGGTTGTTTGAGAACTCAATAGTGTGATGAACCAAGTTTAATTTGTTTCCACAGTACTGACACGCCTGTTGTTGGTGTGTTGGTGTGAGGACATGGTTGGTGGATGCCCCTTTTTGCATGTTGTGGTGGCCTGGCGTCGTGTTGCTGGGTGGGTGTTCATTCTCATGATGATGCTTTTGTGTTGTTGTGGGGCTGTTTGTGTGCCAGTGTGCGGTAGCGCGCATGTGACACGGGAATAGTAATCGATGATGGCGCATGCAGGTTTTTGTGTGTGTTGTTGTTGTCTGACTGTGGCTTGTTGTTGTTGGAGGTCCCTTCTTCCCGTCGGGGCTGGTGATGGCAGTGACAGGTTTTTGAATGATTTATT
>NZ_WIAR01000002.1:0-416384 GCF_024701495.1 Corynebacterium sp. zg254 | reverse complement strand
TGTTTGGTTTGTCGGTGGTTTTAGCGATGGGGTCACGCCCGGTCCCTTTCCGAACCCGGAAGCTAAGCCCGTCAGCGCCGATGGTACTGCACCTGGGAGGGTGTGGGAGAGTAGGTCACCGCCGGCTACAAAAATTTCATAGAGGGTGAGGGTGTACCGTACAGGTTAGAGCTTGTGCGGTACACCCTCACCCTCTTTGTCGTTTCTTTGTCGTTAGGAAGCAGAATATGTCTCAGCCTCAGTACGCAGCGCGTGCCGAAAACCTCACCAAAACCTATGGCCACGGCGACACCGCCGTCACGGCACTTCACGGCGTGTCCGTAGGCTTCGAACAAGGCAAATTCACTGCCATCATGGGCCCTTCCGGCTCCGGTAAATCCACGCTCATGCACTGCATGGCAGCCCTGGACTCCATCACCAGCGGCAACGCCTACATCGGCGATACCGACATCTCCTCCCTCAAAGACAAAGACATCACCAGCCTCCGGCGCGATCGCCTCGGCTTTATCTTCCAATCCTTCAACCTCATCAGCACTCTGTCCGCCGCGGAGAACATCACCCTGCCGATGGACGTCGCTGGCAAGAAGGTGAACAAGCAGTGGTTTGATGAAGTCACAAAGCTTCTGGGGCTGAGCTCCCGCCTTAGCCACCGCCCCACCGAACTGTCCGGCGGGCAGCAACAACGCGTGGCCTGCGCTCGCGCCCTCGTCGCCCAACCTGAGATCATCTTCGGCGACGAGCCCACCGGAAACCTGGACTCAAACAGCTCCAAGGAAGTCCTCACCATCCTGCGCCAGGCGGTGGACGACCACGATCAAACCGTTGTCATCGTCACCCACGACGCCCACGCAGCCTCCTATGCCGACAGGGTTATCTTCCTCGCCGACGGAGAGATCGTCGCGGAACTCGAAGGTGCCTCCTCCGAGGAGATTCTGAAAACCATGACTAGCCTCGAGGAGCGATAAGCCATGGCCTCATCATCCCCGATGCGTACCGTGGCGATGCGCTCGCTGCTCGCTCACAAGGTGCGTTTTCTTCTCACGATTCTGGCCGTCCTGCTGGGCACGGCCTTCGTGGCGTCCAGCTTCATGCTGACCAATTCCCTGTCCAAGACGTTCAATTCCCTGGTCGACGAAGAGCTCGCCGATGTGAGCGCCGTCGTCCTGCCAGCGGACACGAACCCAGATGGGCTGTCCGTTCAGGACGTGGGGCGGATTCGTGAGATGCCCGGCGTCGGACATGTCAATATCAATCAGGACCACCCCGTCATCGTCGCCAACAGCAACGACGAAGCATTGCAGACCGGCGGCGCACCCTCGTCGATCAGCCCCTTCTACCCGCCCGGCGAGTCGGTGCGGGCGCTGGATATCGTGGACGGCGCTGCACCCCACGGCGCGCACGAGGTCCTGCTCAACAAGGGTGCAGCGAAGGACCACGGCATTCACGTGGGCGACACGGTGAAGGTGGTGGATCGCTCCACACAGGAGTCCGTGACGGTCACGGGTATCTATGACACCCCGTCCGAAACCGGCGGCTATATCGGCGTGCTCATGGACGCGCCGGCGTTTGTGGAGCAGTGGACGAACGGGCATCTGGAGCAGGGCGTGATGGTGAGCGCGGCCGAGGGCACCTCGCAGGAGCAGCTGATAGAGCAGCTGCGGCAGGCCTATCCCAACGACCAGGTGAAGACCGGCCAGGAGATGGCCGATGAGATTTCCGCCCAGATCAGCAAGGCGCTCAGCTTTGTGAATTACTTCCTGGTGGCCTTCGGGCTCATTGCCCTGGTGGTCGGCACATTCATCATCGCCAATACCTTCGCCATGATTGTGGCTCAGCGGCTGCGGGAATTCGCGCTGCTGCGGTCCCTGGGTGTGTCCCAGGGGCAGGTCACCCGCTCGGTAGTGGGGGAGGCGCTGGTGGTCGGCATTGTCGGATCCCTGCTGGGAGTGCTTGCGGGCGTGGGGCTGGTCCATGCCATCTACGCGGTGATGGACGCCACCGGCTTCGGGCTGCCCGCCGGCGGTGTGGCGCTGAGCGTGAGCAGCGTGCTGGTGCCGGTGGTGCTGGGCACGCTGGTGACCGTCATTTCTGCGTGGGCGCCGGCCCGCCGCGCGGGTGCGGTGAAGCCCGTGGAGGCGATGCGATCGGGTGATAGCAGCTCGGCGTCCTCGTTGGTGCTGCGGACCGTGGTGGGGATCATCGGCATCGTGGGCGGCATTGCGTGCGCTGTGGCGGCCGCCCTGCTGCTGGATGACTGGTCCACCGCCGGCCGCGCGATTGTGGTCGGCCTGGGCGCGCTGGCACTGATCGTGGGAACGTTCCTGGCGTCCCCTGCGCTGTCCATTCCGATCGTGCCGGGCATCGGACGGGTCGTGGGGCTGCCCTTTGGTGCGATCGGCCGGCTGGCCGCCACCAATTCGAAGCGCAATCCGCGCCGCTCGGCCACCACGGCCTTCGCCCTGACCCTGGGAGTGGCGCTGGTGACCAGCTTCGGCATGCTGGGGGCGACCATGAAGTCCACGGTGGCGGACGTGACGGAATCCACCATTCAGTCCGCCTATATGATCACCGGGGCCAGTTCTACCGGCGGGGAGTTCCCGCTGTCCGAGCAGATCGCGGATGCCGCCGCAGACGTGGACGGAGTGCAGTCCGTGGCCGCCTTGGGCATCGCTCCGGTGACGGTTGCCGGGATGGACAACGCGGGCGCGATCAGCGCTGGCGTGACGAGCTTCTACCAGGGCGATATTGCCCGCTCGGTGGGGCTGAATCTCGTCGAGGGTTCGGCGGACTCCACCCACCCCGGCCTGCTGGTGGAGAAGAATTTCGCCGCCGAGCACGGCTGGGCGATGGGAGACACCCTGGAGATGGGTGTCCCCGGCACGCCGTTGACGCACCCGGTGTCCGTGACCGGCTTCTACGAGAGCAATGATTTGCTAGGCACGTTCCTGCTCTCGGAGCAGTCCGTAAAGGACTTCGCCAACGAGGCCGGAGGCTCGGCCGCGGTGAACAAGAAGGCACTGCTGGCCATTTTTGTCAACAGCGATCCGTCGGTCTCGGGCACCTCGGACATGGAGGCGCTGAAGCAGCGGCTGGTGGACGCGGTGAAGCCGTTCATCGTGGCCCAGGTGGTCACCCCGCAGGAGTACGCCGGCCAGCAGGCCGTGATGATCGATCAGATGCTCAGCGTGCTCTACGCGCTGCTGGCGTTGTCGATCGTGGTGGCCGTGCTGGGCATCATCAATACGTTGGCGTTGAACGTGATTGAACGACGCCAAGAAATCGGGATGCTGCGTGCCGTGGGAACTCACCGTGGTCAGGTGCGTCGCATGATCACGCTGGAGGCGGTGCAGATCGCCCTGTACGGTGCGGTGATTGGTGTGGCCGTGGGGCTGATCCTCGGCTGGGCGTTCATCAAGGTGCTCGCCGGCGAGGGGCTGGGCACCGTGACCTACCCGTGGATGACGATCCTGGGCATGCTGGTCGGTGCCGCGCTAGTGGGCGTGGTGGCGGCTGTGTGGCCGGCGGTGAAGGCCTCCCGCACTCCACCGCTGGAGGCTATCGCGGACTAGCCGCTGAGCCGTTTAGCCGTTGAGCTCCCGGGAGGCGATCGCGGCGCCCTCCACCAGGCTTTCCAGCTTCGCCCAGGCGATCTGCTCGTGCAGGCGGCCGCCCAGGCCGCAGTCGGTGGAGGCGACCACGTTCTCCGGACCCACGAGTTCCGCGAACTGGATGATCCGGTCAGCGACTAGCCGTGGGTGCTCCACCGCGTTCATCGCGTGGGAGACCACGCCCGGGTAGATCAGGGTGTTCTTCGGCAGCTCGCGGTTCTGCCACACGCGCCACTCGTGGGCGTGGCGCGGGGAGGCGCCTTCGAAGGAGTGGCCGCCCACGTTGGCCTCCAAGATGGTGTCCACGATGTCGCCGAAGGGGACGTCCGTGGTGTGGGGACCGTGCCACGAACCCCAGCAGATGTGCAGGCGGGTTTGTTCGCGGGGGATGTCTGTGATGGCGAGGTTGATGGCGTCGATCCTCTTGGCGATCCACTCGTTGTAGTCGTCGATGGACGGTTCAGGGTTGATCTGGTCCCAGGCCTCGGCGAGGTCGGGGGCGTCGATCTGGACGGTGAATCCCTGGTCGGCGATGATCTTGTATTCCTCCGCCATGGCTTCGGCGCAGGCGGTGAGGACATCGTCATCGTTGCCGTAGAACTCGTCCTTCAGGCGCGCGGCGCTGCCGGGGGAGATGGCAGCGACGAAGCCACCCGTGGCGCCGGCGGTATCCGCGGCCTCGCGCAGAAGGGCCACGTCCGTGCGGACCTGATCCTGGCCGATGTAGGTGATGGGGCCGGTGAACTTAGGATTGCCCACGGACTTGCGGCCGGTGAAGATGCCGGAGTCCGGGTCCTCGTAGGCGGCGTTGAACAGCTGGCGGTCGCGGCGGTCCGGGAAGCTGGTGAGCTTAATGTTGCCGGGAGTGGAGCGCACGACCTCGGCGTTGGCCCAGCGGTCCTCGTCGGTCATGGTGAGGCCGCCCAGGCGGGAGAAGATGTAGTTCCACCAGGCGCCGTAGTCCACGGCGCCGGAGGTGACGTGTCCGTACTCGCCTTCGTTGACGATGTCGATGCCCAGGTCCACCTGGCGCTTCACAACCTGGGCGATGCCGTCGCGGAGGATGTCCTCGAATTCCTCGCGCTGGATCTCGCCGGCGCTCCAGCGGTTGTTGGCCTCCAGGAGTTCCTGGGTGCGGGGTAGTGAACCCACGTGGGTGGTTTTGATGTGGATGCTCAACGGGTCCCTTTCTGTCTGTGGGGTGATCCCCACCAATATAGGAACCGCGTGGGCGCGAGAAAAGTTGCCAATGACGTTCAGTATTAGAATGGCTTCCATGAGCCTTGATCACACGCCCAATTCCGATATCGCGAACCTTCCGAACAGTGGGAAGGATGTGCAGGAGGGGGTGGAGCCTCTCACCGCGCATCAGCAGATTGCGCAGCTCAACGACTATTTCGAGGATAATTACCCCGAGGTCTTTACTGCCCTGACGCAGGATGAGGGCGCGCCGTACCGGGATGCGGGGATGGCCGTGCCCGCGGAGCTGGTGGAGTCCACGGAGCGTCAGTGGGCCCGCGCCGTGGACCTGATCAGCCATTCCAGCCTGTTGGTGCTGGGGGCGGGGCTGGATCATCGCATGCCTCATAATGCGTTTATTTCCGCGGGCCAGGTGAGTGCCGACGCCCAGCCTTCCTTCGCCACAGACCTGCCTGAGGGGGTCAGCGCCACGGCCATTCGGCCGGCCAACCCCGATGGGTCGGTGGCGATCAGTCTGCATGGCGGCCCGGGATGGTTCGGGGATGGGGAGAGCCATGATCTTTTCTGGTTGCCGTTGTTTGCGTCGGTCGCGGCGCAGTCGGGCACGACCATCGTGGATCTGACCTACCCGCTTCCCGGCTATGGTGCGTGGGATGCCACCCAGGCTGCGGTGGCCGGTGCGTGGGATGTGGTCCGCCAGGCCTTCCCCGGCGAAAAGGTGGGTGTGGTGGCGTTTGGCAGTGGACTGATCGCCGCGGCGCAGGTGCTGGAGCAGGCGGATTTTCTGCTGGCGATGACGCCCCGCATCCCGGAGGGCTTCCAGGTGGATCTCACGGGCGTGCCCACCTTGGTGACGGTGGCGGATTCCGATTCTCGGGGCACCTCGGCAAAAGTGTGCCGCCAGTGGGCGGAGAAGTCCGGGGCGAGCCTGACCTATCAGGAGTGGCCAAGCGAGCACATTATCGCTGCTCCGAGCGTGTGGCGGGAGCGCGTCACGGCGGCGGGGCAGTGGCTGAAAGATTTATTGGGGTAAAAAAGTAACAACTCCACTGCGGGCTGCGTTGATAATGGGGTAAGGTGTGAGGTCGTTAGTATCCCCCATAAATATGCATCTCACTCTATAGCGTTTCAAGTACTGGAGTTTTTATGAAGGCTTTCCGCCGATCCAAGATCGCAGCCCTGGCCATCGCCGCCGTGAGCGCGCTGACTGGTGCCGTTGTTGCCGCGCCGGGCGCGTCCGCTGCGTCGAATAACATCGTCCTCTTCGGCGATTCCATCATGGCTAATTCCCACCACCCCATTGCCGATCACATGCAGGGCCCAGGCCGCGCTCCTGGCAATGCTCCGGCTGATGGCCGTTGTGCACGCGGTGCCTCTCGCGTGGGCCTGTCCCTGCAGCGGGTGACCGGCATCCGCGTGGATGACTACCCATGTAACGGTGCGGTGGCCCACACCCCAGTGGGTGGGGCTAACAACACCAACAACCAGATTTCCCACGCGATCGCCGAGGGTACCCTGACCCCCTCCACCCGCACGGTGTTTATCCAGGCGGGCTTCAACGATGCGTGGAAGGCCCCGGGCGTGTTTGAGTGGCAGCAGCAGGCCTACGTGGATGCGATGCGCGGCCAGATTGGCCGCATCCGCGCGGCCGCTCCTCACGCGAAGATTGCCTTCATTGGTTACCCCTCCATCGTGGGTCCGAATGGCGAGACCTGCCTGATCCACATCCCTGAGCTGCCGAACCCGGTTGCGCCGTTGGGCTTCACCCGCATGCCGTTCGACGCAGCGAACGCGTGGGAGCAGAAGGCCGCCCGGGAGCTGGGCGTGGGCTTCATTGACCTGCAGGGACCGACCATGGGCCATGACATGTGCGCCCCCACCGAGCGCCGCTGGTTCGCCGGGTTCTGGGACAACCTGTCCGATCCGTACAACCTGACCGCGCACCTGACCGTCCCTGGAAACGACGCCGTGGCGCGCATCCTCGCACCGCACGTCTAGATCCAGCGCGGCAGCGCGCTGGCATTCTAGTCGAGAATGAGCAGGTTGCGCTTGGTGTTCTGAACATCCTCCAGGCGATCCACAAGGCCTTCCACTTCCTTCCACTCGGAGGCGGTGAAGGCCTTGTCTGCGTTCTGCAGAACCTTCTTATCCTGGGTGCCCCAGGCGATCGGCATGGGGGAGACCTCCTGGTACAGGCTGCGCTCGCGCAGGGTCTGCACGCCGGTCACGGCGGCAGACGGCACGTGGGCTCCCACTTCGCGGGCCACGCCCGGCACGGAGCTCACGGTACGCACCGCAAGAGCGGGGGCTATCTTCTCCGGGTCCGCCGAGGCGTTCACCAGCGCCAGGATGTCCATGTCCCTGGGGTTCACGCGGGCGACCACAGCCGGAGCCAGCTTGTACAGGTCGTAGTACTGCTGGGGGCTTCCCATCTTGCGCGGCAGGATGGGGATCATGAGCAGGCTCAAGAGCCCGAAGACGCTGAACGCAATGCCCAGGCCTAAGGTCAGGATCGTCGCGCCCGCGGCCCAGAGCATGACCGCCGTGATGGCGAACATAATGACCGCCAGGATCCCGGCGGAGACTTGCAGGCGCTTGGCATCCCGGAAAAACTCGTTGTGCTTCCGGGCGAATTCTTCATCCACGGTGAAGGGGAAATCGGTCATGAGGGGGAGTCGCTTTCTGGGTGGGATGTGTGAGGGTCGGGAAGGTCGAAGGAATCAATGATGCGGTAGCCATAGCCCTGCTCCGCCAGGAAGCGTTGGCGATGGGCCGCATAGTCCGCATCGAGGGTATCGCGGGCCACGATGGAATAGAAGAACGCGCCGCCGCCGTTGGGCTTGGGGCGCAGGATGCGGCCCAAGCGCTGCGCCTCCTCCTGGCGGGAACCGAACGTACCCGAGAGCTGGATGGCCACAGACGCGCCGGGCAGGTCGATGGAGAAGTTCGCTACCTTGGACACCACCAGCGTCTGGATCTCCCCGTCGCGGAATTGCTGGTAGAGCTTCTCGCGCTTGGTGTTTCCGGTCTTGCCGTCGATGACGGGCACTCCCAGCTTCTCGCCGAGCTCTTCCAGCTGGTCGATGTAGGCGCCGATGATGAGCGTGGGCTCGTCGGGGTGCATCGCCATGATGGAGCGCACCACCTTGTACTTGGTGGGGCTGGTGGCCGCGAGGCGGTACTTGTCGGATTGTTCGGCGGTGGCGTAGACCATGCGCTCGGCGTCGGTCAGTTGGACACGCACCTCGGTGCAGTCGGCCGGGGCGATCCACCCTTGGGCTTCGATGTCCTTCCAGGGGGCGTCGAAGCGTTTCGGCCCGATGAGGGAGAAGACGTCGCCTTCCCGCCCGTCCTCGCGCACCAGCGTGGCCGTCAATCCCAATCGACGCCGGCTCTGCAAATCCGAGGTCATCCGAAACACCGGGGCGGGCAGCAGGTGCACCTCGTCGTAGATGATGAGGCCCCAGTCGCGGGAATCGAACAGCTCCAGGGCGCGGAACTCGCCCTTCGTTTTGCGGGTGACCACCTGGTAGGTGGCGATGGTGATGGGGCGGATTTCTTTGCGTTCGCCGGAGTACTCACCGATCTCGTCCTCGGTGAGGCTGGTGCGGCGCAGCAGCTCGTCGCGCCATTGGCGGCCGGCGACGGTGTTCGTGACCAGGATCAGGGTGGTGGCCTTGGCCTTCGCCATCGCGGCGGCGCCGACCATGGTTTTTCCGGCGCCGCAGGGCAGGACCACCACGCCGGATCCGCCTTCCCAGAAGCTGTCGGCGGCCATGGCCTGGTAGTCGCGCAGTTCCCAGCTCTCGTGTTCCTGGGAGAGGTCGATGGGGTGCGCCTCGCCATCGACGTAGCCCGCGAGGTCTTCCGCGGGCCAGCCGACTTTCAGGAGCTCCTGCTTCAGACGTCCGCGCTCGGAGGGGTGCACCGCCACGGTGTCCTCGTCGATCTGGGCGCCCAGCATGGGCTTGATTTTCTTGTGGCGCTGAATCTCGGCCAGCACGGCCCGGTCCGTGGTTTCCAGCACCAGGCCGTGGGCGGGGTGTTTGGCCAGGGTGAGACGGCCGTAGCGGTCCATGGTCTCCGCCACGTCGATGAGTAGCGGTTGGGGCACGGGGAAACGGCTGTAGGTCTCCAGCACGTGCATGACCTGTTCGGCGTCGTGCCCGGCGGCGCGGGCGTTCCACAGCGCCAGCGGGGTGATGCGGTAGGTGTGAATGTGCTCGGGCGCTCGCTCCAGCTCCGCGAAGGGAGCCAACGCGTTGCGCGCAGCGGGGGCATCTGGGTGGTCGATCTCGAGCAGCACCGTCTTATCGGACTGCACAATCAAGGGACCTGTGCCAATGCTCACCAATAGCCTCCTGGGACAAAACTAGGCAGGGTTGTCATCATCGAATCCCCCTATTCTAGCGCCGATCATACGGTGCATGTGCAGGTGGAGGATGTCCTGGTCGCTGATGCGCACCACCGTGACCCGCGAGGGGGAGACCGTCACCACCTGGCACAGCACAGTGACGGTCTGGTTGTCCGCATCCGCATAGGAGACCTCCACCGGGGTGCGCGCCGATTCTGCCTGGCGCAGAGCTTCCTTAATCTCCGCGGGCGTGGTGGCGGTGACGGCGCCATCCCCGTCTAGACCGTTCTCACTGACCGCATCGCGGTACTCCTGCACCTGCTCCACCACCTGCGGCACCACGATGGTGCGCAGCTCCTCCCGCTCACGCGGCGGAAGCTCCACGGTGCCGACTGGAGTGGGAACCCGGTAGGCCGTAAAGGATCCAGCATCCGTGTGTGGGGTGCGACCTGCGCTGACGGCGCGCTGGGCGTCGGATAAAAGATAACGCAAGGATTGCGGCAACGAGTCCACGGTGCGGGCGGGAGACATGCGGCCCAGGAAGTCCAGGATCGCCTCGGCCGACCGTCCCCGCGCGATCGCCTGCTGCGCGAGGGCGGGGGTGACACGCCAGACCGTGGCGATGCCGGAGGACTCCTTGGTGGCGAAGGAGGACAGCGTGTGCGTGTCCTCCGGGCGCAGGGGGCCGGGCGCCAGGATGGTGTGGTCGCCCTGCACGATGAGCATGTCCGTGTAGTCAGGAAGCAGCGACTGCAGGTGCGCGGTCAGCACCTCTCGAGGGGTCTCGGGCGCATCCTCCGGGGTTGCTAGCGCCGCGTGGAAGCCCTGGAGCGCAGGGGTGATCGCCACCTGATCGCCGTGGAGGACCACCAGACCGAGCTGCGCCATGTCCTCTAAGAGACGCTCCCAATGGGCCTGTGGCGTTGACCACGCGAGGTAGGGGCGCAGGCGCCACACGTGCTCCCACACCCCCTCGCGAGACGGGCCGGCCTGCAGGAGCGCCTCGGGCAGGAAACGGCGGATCCGGGCGGTGTGCGCAGACCACAACTGCGGGTGGCCTTGTCGCAGCTCCTCGTGGTGCATCCAGGGGGAGTAGCCGGAGCCGGCCCAGCCGAGCAGAAGCTCAGCCCATTGGGAGGCAATGTCGGCCTCCAGGACATCCAGCGCCCGTTCGGTCACGGCATAGACGTGCGCTGGGGAGCCCTGGTAGCGCGGGGTGGCTTCGTCCAGGGCTATGAGGCCGCAGGCCAGCAGCCAGTCTAGGCGGGACACGATGTAGTCCTCCGGGCGGCCCAGCTGCTTGGCGAGTTTGCGCACATCGCGCACGCCGATGCCGCCCTTGGCCAGCGGGGCGAGCGGGGCTTGGGCTACCTCCTCGAGGATGTCGGCAAGCTCGGTGAGGAACTGGACGACCTCGGCGACCGCGCTGTGTGCTTCGGCGGGGTCTGCGGGGGTGGGTGGGTCTGTGCCGTCTGTGCTGTCTGGGCGCACCCATGTCCCGCCGGCGGGGGAGACCACGGCCTCGCGCAAGGCCTGCTGGACTCGCCCGGAGATGCGCGCGGTGGTGTCGTCGATGAGGTCCAGGACCCCGGCGCTCACCATCTTGGCCAGGGGATGGTCTGGATCCGCGTCTGCCGCGAATGCCGCCGAATGACCGACGCCCCCGTTGGCGTGCAGCGTACGCAACACCGCCTGTTGCCGAGGCGATAGCTCCTCGAGGGTGCGGCGCAGGTCCGCTTCCGGCTGAGGATTCCGGTGGGCGTCCACCAGGCGCCACACGTGGGTGGTTCCCGGGTTGAAGCAGTCGGGCAGCTGTGGCGGAACTCCCAGCAGGGTGGCCGGTTCGGTGGTGAGCAGCTCGATCACGTCCGTGGCGGGGGCGGTGAGTGCGAGCTCGGGGGAGAACAGCAGGCCGCGGTGGAGCAGTCGGGCTGCGGCGGCGCGGACGTGGTCGGTGGTGGGGATGCGCTCGGCGGGGGTGCCTGTGATCTCGAAGAGTTCGGCGAGGGTGTCCAGGATCTCCTCGAAGGAGGCGGGGTAACGGCCGGCGTCGAGCTCCGTGGCGGCGTGCAGGATCGCGAGCTCAACCCCGTCGAGCTGGGTGAGCAGCGCATCCAGGGAGCCGGGGGAGTGCATGGCCAGGGAGTTTAGGTGGCGGGTGCCATCGGGGTAGGTGGACTCCAGCATGTCGGTGAAGAAGTGGTGGAGAACCTCATCGTCGTGGCAGGCGAGCCACTGGAGGTATGAGGGAAAGAAGTCACCGTGCTGAGTCATGATCTGTCCATTCTAGTCGTTTATCACCACAAAGGTTTCTGCGCTGGAATCTGCACCGTTTGGGGGAAGCAGGTGGGGTTCGGCGTGAGTTTTGAGGAAGTTTGTGCGAAAATATGAAGCATGTCTAACCACAAGAAGAACGGCTTCGTCGATCCGGCTTGGCCAACGAACCTGCCAGAAGGCCAGCACGCAATGACGGAGCTGGTTGCAACCACCGCCGGTGCTATGAACCCCTACGGTGAGGTTGAATTCCCCGTGGATCCGTCCACCCTGAGCTACGTGCACCCTCACACGGTGATCAACAAGTAGCTCCTCGCTTCTGTCGCGAGAAACAACAAAGAACCCTTCCACCTTGTCGTTAAGGTGGAAGGGTTCTGTGCGTTGGGTGTGTTCTAGCGAGGCAGAACGGCGTTGATCAGTGCTTCGTTCTGGGAGTAGAACGCGTTCAAGTGATCGCGGTGCTGGTTGTAGACGTTGATGATCTCCTGAGGAACCTCGATGCCGCGAGCCTTCAGGTCGGCCACGATCTTGTTGAAGGCGGCGTCCAGGGCAGTCTCGTTGGGCTGGGAGGCCAGGGTCTGTACAGCGTTGTTGATCTCAGCGGCACGGTTCTGGTGGCCGGCGTAGCCCACGGTGCGCTGCTGCGCAGGGGAGTTCAGGCCCAGCTTTGCGGAGCAGGCAGGCCATGCTCCCCAGCCTTGCTTGGCGAGGACGCGCTCGGCAACAACGATCTGCTGCTCGCGGGTTGCCTGGTTTGCGGTGGGAGCGAACTCGCCGCCGCCGAAGGCGTTCCAGGTCTGTGCGGAGAACTGCAGGCCGCCGTGGTAGCCGTTGCCGGTGTTGATGGCCCAGTTGCCGCCGGACTCACACTGTGCCAGGCGATCCCAGTCAGAGTCTGGAGCTGCGGAAGCTGCTGGTGCGAGTGCGGCGGAAGCTCCTGCGAGAGCCACGCCGGCCAGGGCGATGCGAGCTCCAGTGGAGAAGGAGGTGCGCTTGGTGTGCTGTCCCATAAGTGTCTGTATCCCTTTCGGATCTTCGTATAACGAGGATCTTCATGATGCCTCTTCTCGGTACTGGGGCTACGCTACTTGGTGAAACCTGCTGAGTCACCTTTTTCCGAGATTTTTTCTTGAGGCGCGTTGCGACGGCTGGTGCCCCAACCAGCGCTGTGAGCAGGAGTTTATCTAAAATTTCCCAATTCGTTACCATTCTGTGATGTGATGAAGATCACACTGTGAGGGCTCGGGAAAGACGTCAAAACGCCCCCGCAGCGCGCCGTTTTGTCTACATCCGCCCCGCTCCCTATAATCTAATCTTTCAAACACGCCCCCCTTAAACACGTGAGGAGAGAAGCCATGCCAACGGGAAAAGTAAAGTGGTATGACGCTGACCGAGGATTCGGATTCGTCAGCAACCCAGGCGACGAAGACGTCTACGTCGGCGCACAGGTTCTCCCAGAGGGCGTGACCGACCTGGTGAAGGGACAGCGCCTGGAATACGAAATCGTATCCGGCCGCCGCGGCCCCCAGGCCCTGACCGTCACCGTGCTGGACGAGGGTCCGAAGCGCGCCCAGCACAAGTACAAGCCAGCGCAGCTGCACACCATGGTTCAGGACACCATCACCATGCTGGACTCCCGGGTGCTTCCCGTGCTGGAAAGCGGACGACGCCCCGACCGCAAGGACGCCCGCCCCATCGCCGAGATTTTGCGCACCATCGCCCGCGAGCTGGACTCTTAAGATCGCGCCTTAAGCCACGATCTCCAGCGACCAGATCGTCATGATCGGCGTTTGCTGCTTGTCCGCATCCACGCCGATCAGCAGGGACTGCACCTCCACCACCTTCAACTGAGGCGTGGAGCCGTCACCGGCCTTCTTGTCCGCCTCCACGGACAGCGTGACCTCGTGCTTCTCATCGGACTTAAAGTAGTTGTCCTCGTTGGCACCCGGATCGTCAAACACCTTCAGCAGAGACCAGTCATGGTCGTAGACATCCTCCGGAATCCTCAGCGTGAATTCCTTGGCACCATGAAGCTCTAGTTTCGTGGGCTGTGAGGGCGTGCACTGGGCGTCGTCGACCTCGCACGTGGAATACGGCGCAAGTTCGATCTCGCGGTCGCCCACCACCGCGGTGATGCGTTGATCCTGCGGCAACACATCTACCTGGCGGTCCTTCCACGCGTTGTAGCCCAGCACCGCGCCGACCACCACGATCACGGCGCACACGATGGCTAACCCGATCAGCAACTGACGGCGCTGCTGCTTCTTACGCCTTTGCTTCTTGGTTAATTCAGTCACGCGCACCATGGTAGAGCACAGGACTACTTATCCTTGAACTGGACCTCGTACAGCTCATCCCAATACTTGCCCGTCACATAGAACTTCCGCTCCGTTGCGGAGGTCCCAGGGATCGACGCAATGCCGTTCAACACGTCGGCGCCTCGATCCTCCTGCGCGGGCAGCATCCCCGCGAGGTCCACCACATCCTTCACCTCTCCCGTGTCCGGATCGATGCGTACAATGTCATCCCGCTGCCACACATTCGCCCACACGGACCCGTCCGAGGAGCAGTCCAGCTCGTTGAGCTTCGGCAGGGGATCGCCGTGGAGGGTGACGTCCACGCGCCCGAGCTCCTCAAACGTGTCAGGATCCCGGAAGTATAAGGTGCTCGTTCCATCGGACATCACTAGGCGCTGGCCATCGGAGCACAGGCCCCACCCCTCGGTGGGGTACTCCACCCGATCGATCTCCGAGAGGTCGGAGGCCTTGCGCTTGATTGCCGTGTGCTCCTTCCACGTCAGCTGCCAGACGTGATCCCCGTGGAGAGCAATGCCCTCGCCGAAAAACTCCGCCGGGAGGTTGTGGTTCTGGGACTGCTTATTGTCCAGGGTGGTGCGGTAGATGCGGGATTGCGAGTACATGCCCGTGCCCACCAGCAGGCTGCCATCGGGCGCGACCTCCAGGCCTTGGGTGAAGCTGGACTTGTCCCAGGGGTGCGCCGCCAGCACCTCAGCTGTCAGGATGTGAGCCTGGGGAGCGTCGGACGAGGAGGAGGTCTCGGACGAGGAGGAGCAGCTGACCAGGCTGGTGGCGGCGCCGAGGCCCAGGGCGACAGCCAGGACGGTGCACCACGGGACGCGATGAGTACTGCGGCGGGAGGGGCGGGCGGAGTTCAACATGGTCCAATCATGCCTTATTCCAGGGGTTCCATAGGTAGAGAACCCACAGAAAGGGCATAATGGTTTCTAATATGAGTAGAAGCAAACGACGTCGGGGGCGTTCCCGCCCCGCAATCTTATTCAGCCCAGAGGCTGTTGACCTGGCTCGGGACGCGTTGTCGGAAGTGGGGGGCGACGAGGTGGGGGAACACCTGGGAGCAACGGTCAGCAACGGGATGGTGATCCACCGATTCGAGAGCCTTACCCCCGGATATAGTGGCTGGGAATGGAACGCCGTCCTGGCCTGCGTCCCGGGAACCGGCAACCTGACGGTCAGCGAGGTCACCCTTCAAGCGGGCAAGAAAGCCCAGCTGGCGCCCAAGTGGGTTCCCTACGAAGACCGCGTCCGCCCGGGTGATCTGGGGCCGGGCGATGTCCTTCCCCCGAAGCACGACGACGAGCGCTTGTGCCCCAAGCGCGACGTGCGGGACAAGAACGGTTTCCAGCGCAACCAGAACGCCAAGCGCGTCCTGTCCGAAAAGGGGCTGGAGGCAGCGACGAAGCGATGGCGCGCCGAACGCGGCCGGGGGTCTCTGATGGCCCGCCGCGCAGAACACACCTGCGCCACCTGCGCGTTCTTCTTGCCGTGGCGGCAGAACACCGTGGTGTACGGAATATGCTCCAATGAGTACTCCGCCGATGGCCAGGTGGTGGACTCCCGCTATGGGTGCGGCGCCCACTCCCTGTCCAAGGAGGAGAAGCCGGTCCAGGAGGGCAAGCGGTACGGGGTGTTCGACGACGGGGCCTACTAGAGGCAGCCTCTGCGTGCCGTCCTAACTTGCTCGCAGATGGGGTGGCGTGGCAGTTTTATGTTCAACGTGCGTGCGCGAACCGCGTGCACGCACGACCATACTGCTTGGACCATGACGCGCGAAGAGAAAGAGCCAACCAACCATGGCGACGACGAGGGCACCACACACCCAGGGCACAGGTAGTGCTCTGGACCGCTATTTCCAGATTTCCTCCCGCGGATCCAGCGTGGGCACCGAACTACGGGCCGGTGTAGTGACCTTCTTTGCGATGGCCTACATCATCATCTTGAACCCGCTGATCCTGTCGGGTGCCGATCACACCGGGGCCACGCTGGGGCTCAATCGCGTGGCTGCCGTCACCGCCCTGGCCGCCGGCGTGATGACGCTGGCCTTCGGCATCTTCGCCCGCCACCCCTTCGGCATCGCCACGGGCTTGGGCATCAACACGCTGGTGGGCGTGACCTTTGTCGCCACGGAGGGGCTGACCTGGCCGGAAGCGATGGGCCTGGTGGTCATCGACGGTGTAATCATCGTGCTGCTGGCCGTGACGGGCTTCCGCGAGGCCGTGTTCAACGCAATCCCCGCGTCTCTTAAGGCCGCGATCAGCGTGGGCATTGGTATGTTCATCGCCATGATCGGGCTGGTCGACGCGGGCTTTGTACGCCGAGTCCCCGACGCCGCGCACACCACCGTGCCCGTCCAGCTGGGTAGCGCGGGCTCCATCAACGCGTGGCCAACGTTCGTGTTCGTGGTGGGTCTGTTGATCTGCGGCGTGATGGTGGTCAAGCAGGTTCGCGGAGGCCTGTTCCTCGGCATTGTGCTGACCACCATCATCGCTATCGTGGTGGAGGCTGTGACGCACGCTGGTTCGTCCGCGGACAACCCTGCGGGCTGGAACCTGGCCGTGCCGACCGTGCCGGACTCCCTCGGAGGTATGCCGGACCTGTCCCTGGTGGGGGCCGTGGACCTGTTCGGGGCGTTTAGCCGCGTGGGATTCCTCTCCGCGGTGATGCTGATTTTCACCCTGGTGCTGGCCAACTTCTTCGACGCGATGGGAACCTTCACCGGGCTGGGCAAGCAGACCGGTGTGATTGACAAGGACGGCAAGCTTCCGAACCTACGCACCTCCTTGGTGGTGGAAGGTGCCGGAGCCATCGTGGGTGGTGCCGTATCCTCCTCCTCGAACACGGTGTACGTGGACTCCGCGGCGGGTATCGCCGATGGCGCCCGCACGGGTCTGGCCAACGTAGTCACGGGTTTGCTTTTCCTGGCGGCCATGTTCTTTACCCCGCTGTATTCCATCGTCCCCATCGAGGCGGCGGCCCCCGTGCTGGTGATCGTGGGTGCGCTGATGATGGCCCAGATCAAGGACATTGACTTCAGCGACTTCAGCATTGCCCTGCCGGCCTTCCTGACCATCGCGGTGATGCCGTTTACCTACTCCATCGCCAACGGCATTGGCGTGGGATTCGTGACCTACGTGGTGATGGCGCTGTTCGCCGGCCGAGGCCGCACGGTGCACCCGCTGCTCTACATCGTGGCAGCGCTGTTCCTGGTGTACTTCGCGGCAGAGCCCGTGATGAACCTGGTACAGTAACCCGGCTCATCGACCGGCCTAGCGCAGCTTCTTGCGCACCGCCGAGGCCCCGCGCCGCAGCTGCTGCAGCACAGACAGACCCACCTTCTTCGCCACCTCGGCGGTGGTGGGTTCGGCGCTGGCGGCAGGGGCGGCGTAATCGTCATAGCCGGAGCCGGCAAGGTCCGGAGAGGACGTGGAGTCCGCAGCGTCTGCGGCATCCTCGCTCCCGCCGCGCTTCCACGGCAACAGACTGCTCACCATGGACTCCGGGACCTTGGCCTCCGGGCGGCCGTCAATAGCGAACGCGGCCACGGGGATTTCCAGCACTTCTCGGGCGCGACCCCAGGCGTCGGAGTCGGCGGTCACGGGGAATCCCATCCAGGATTCGGCGGCACCCATCGCCAATTGGGAAGGATCGAACGGCAGCAGGATGCCCGTGGTTTCGTGGGTGCCCTCCCAGTAGCGGGACTCGACCGGCTCGGGCAGCCCTTCGTCCTCAAACACGGTCTGGCGGGTGGCGGAAAACGCGCGCTTGAGCTCCCCGCCCGACCAGTGCGCGAAGGCGCCATAGGTGGCATCCAGCTGCGGCGCCTCCGGCTCGTGGCCCACCGTGCCCACCCCAGGAAGCTCCAGCTCCGCCTCCTCGTCGCCGGAGGAGACCAGCGCGGTGGCGTACACATCTGCGGCGCTCACCAGCGTGCGGAAACGCTCCGGGACCTGCGAGATCCGCACCAACCCGGGGATCACCACCTGCACCACGGACACCCCGGCGGGGAAGCCGCCGATGTAGAACTCGTTGATGCTAGGCGGAGTGGAGCGGATCATATCGAAATCGCCGATATGGGTGCGCGGCCACGCGGGATTGAGCTGTGCCAGATACTTGCGGGCGAAACCGCGATCGGCTTCTGGCTCCGCCAGCAGAATGTCGCGCGGGCGGGCAGCATTAACAAACCAAAGGGTGACCAGGGCCATGGGGTCCTTCTCGTTGACTATTTCTTCTTAGGGTTGGTGCGTACTCCCAGCAGGACATCCTCCCAGTGGGGCGTGACGGCCTTGCGGCGCTTCTTCTTCTCGCGCTCAGACGGCTGGGCCGGCGGATTCTGGAGGAAGTGCTCGCCCTGGTTCTGCTCAGCAGGCTGAGCGCCGGGGATCGCGCTGGGTGCTGGCTCGTCCAGCTCCGCGGCGAAATCCACTTCTTCTACTGGGGCCAGGGTGCGCACGGGCCGGCCGTAGCGCGGATCTACCAGATCGGCGGCCAGACTATTGTGCGGCTCGATGATCTGCGGCTCGCCCTGGTGACGATCGAAACGGAACTCCGCCACGTGCCGCGCCGTCTGGCCCGCGGTGGACTTGTTCCAGCTCACGGTCACAAACCACTGGCGGGAGGCATCCTGGTGAGCGTCCCATTCGCAGTCGTTCAAGGACTCCCCGCGCGCCGCCAGTGCCGTGGCCAGCACCTCCCACAGGGTCTGCTTGGACGGGCCGCCCTCCGCCTCCACGATGGGGTGCGCCGAGTGAGCCGTCTCCGCCACGAGCGCCCGCTCCTGCAAAATCGGCCACGCGTACGGCTCGATGGTGGACTCGTCCGTGTCCGCCTCCTCCGCCAACTCGGCGATGGTTGCGCCCTGACGCAGGCGTTCCTGGATGGCGCGAGGACGGATGCTTAAGTGCGTGCGGCGAGGTCGCGACGTGGCCGCAGGCTCCGCGGCGGGGGAATCCTCGTGGGTGGGTGTGCTGTCGGCGTCGTTGTCATTATTATCATCGACGCCCAGCTCGCCCTCCGCCGCATCTCGTTCGGTGCCGGCGATCCCCTCGAGCACATCCCGGAGTTCCTGTGTGACGGGCAGGTAGAAATCCTCGGCGGGCGACTCATCGCTGCTGCCCTCGGTGGCGGAGGCGAGCGCCAGAACCAGCGACGAAGAATCACTTTCTGATACGACGAGCTTGAGTTCCTTCACGAACAAGACCTCCAGAATGAGCGGGGACACGAGCGGGCTGCATTGCTGGTGCAATGCGCGATGTTTCTACTCTATCGAAAATACCGCCCACACCGCGGGAACGAAGCCCCGAGGCGATGGGCGGCAGGTGCGCTGCTGCGCAACGCGCGGCGGGTTACGCCTGAGCGTGGCCTCCATCGAGGATGAAGTCGATGGCGCCGGTCAGCTTCTTGATGTCCTCAGGGTCAATGGCTGGGAACATGCCGATGCGCAGCTGGTTGCGGCCCAGCTTGCGGTACGGCTCAGTGTCCAGGATGCCGTTGGCACGCAGGATCTTCGCGATCTTGGCGGCATCCACATCATCGTTGAAGTCGATGGTGCCGACCACCAGGGAGCGGGAATCAGCATCGGCGACGAATGGGGTGGCCTCTGCACGGGAGTCAGCCCAGTTGTACAGGGCGGTGGAGGACTCGGTGGTGCGGGCAACCATGCCGTCCAGGCCGCCGTTGGCGTTCATCCACTTGACCTGATCGTCCAGCATCAACAGGGTGCCCACGGCTGGGGTATTGTAGGTCTGGTTCTTCAGGGAGTTATCCACTGCGGTCTTCAGGTCCAGGAAGGCTGGGATGTAGCGGTCGGTGGCGGCGATCTCTTCCACACGCTCCAGAGCGGCAGGGGAGAACGCGGCGAGCCACAGGCCACCGTCGGATGCGAAGCACTTCTGTGGAGAGAAGTAGTAGACGTCAGCTTCCTTGATGTCGACGGGCAGGCCGCCGGCGCCGGAGGTGGCGTCGATGGCTACCAGGGCGTCCGTGTTTGGGCGGGTGATGGGCACCATCGCACCCGTGGAGGTTTCGTTGTGGGCCCAGGCGACCAGGTCGGCGTCGGTTCCATCCAGCTCGGACGGGGATGGAGCGGTGCCTGGCTCAGCGGCCACAACCTGTGGCTCCTCCAGCCATGGGGCCTTCTTGGAGACGGAGGCGAACTTGCCGGAGAACTCGCCGTAGGTCAGGTGGGCGGACTTGTTACGGATCAGGCCGAAGGATGCGGCATCCCAGAAAGCGGTGGCGCCACCGAGGGACAGGATGATCTCGTAGCCCTCAGGCAGCTGGAACAGCTGGGAGAGGCCCTCGCGCACGGAACCGACGACGTCCTTGACGCCCGCCTGGCGGTGGGAGGTGCCCATCACGTGGGCGTTGTCCACGATGGACTGCAGCTGCTCAGGGCGAACCTTGGAAGGGCCGCAGCCGAAGCGACCGTCGGAAGGGATGAATTCCGCTGGGATGGTTGGAAGGGAGGAGTCCGTTGCGCTCATGAAGTAGTTGCTTTCTGTGAACGGGCGTGTGAAAAACGGCCCGGCCGGTGGACAGTATCAGTGACCAGCGTAGCGGTTTCGGGGTGCCTTCCCTAGCCCAAGTGCTTATATTTTTATGCCGCACCCCACATAAGAGGGCAGAAGGTGGTGGGCATCTCACGGGGCGTGCGCGGCTATCGTGGGCGCTTATGGGGGTAGTTTTTCATCATCGCGCGCCGGGCGTGTGGCGCGTATCTCATAGGACCGGCGCGGTGTGCCCTAGGACACTTTCCCTGCTCAATGCCGGGTTGGTGGGGTGGACGGCGGTGGAATGTGGCGTTGTGAGGCAGGGGGCAGGGGAGAGGTTGGCATCCTTAATGTTTCCCCCGATCTAGCCCACGGCCGGAGGAAAGCTGTAATCTGGGACATACTGAACGTGAAGCACGTGAACATTTCAGAAAGGGATGTCAATGGCGACCGATAATCCAGACAAGGCAGTCCTCCACTACCCAGGTGGAGAATTCGAAATGGACATTGTCCACGCAACCGAAGGCAACGACGGAATTGCACTGGGCAAGATGCTGGCAGAAACCGGCTTGACCACTCTGGATCCGGGATACATGAATACCGGTTCTACCGAGTCCGCAATCACCTACATCGATGGTGCAGAAGGCATTCTGCGTTACCGCGGATACGACATTGCAGATCTGGCCAACAACGCCACCTTCAATGAGGTCTCCTACCTGCTGATCAACGGCGAGCTGCCAACCCCAGAGCAGAAGGAAGAGTTCAACTCCAACATCCGCAAGCACACCCTGCTGGATGAGGACTTCAAGTCCCAGTTCAAGGTGTTCCCTCGCGACGCTCACCCGATGAGCGTGCTGGCATCTTCCCTGAACATCCTGTCCACCTACTACCAGGACAGCCTGGATCCTTTGAACAAGGACCACCAGAAGCTCAACACCTACCGCCTGATGGCGAAGGTTCCAATGCTGGCTGCTTACGCGTACCGCGCATCCAAGGGCAAGCCATTCATGTACCCAGACAACAAGCTGAACGCACGCCAGAACTTCATGCGTAACATGTTCGGCTACCCCACCGAAGAGTACGAGAACGACCCAGTGCTCACCAAGGCTCTGGACAAGCTGCTCATCCTGCACGCTGACCACGAGCAGAACTGCTCCACCTCCACCGTGCGCATGGTGGGCTCCTCCCAGGCGAACATGTTCGTCTCCATCGCGGCCGGCATCAACGCACTGTCCGGCCCACTGCATGGTGGTGCAAACCAGGCCGTGCTGGAGATGCTCGAGGACATCAAGGCCCAGGGCGGCGACGCCACGGACTTCATGAACCGCGTGAAGAACAAGGAGCCAGGCGTGAAGCTGATGGGCTTCGGCCACCGCGTCTACAAGAACTACGACCCACGTGCGGCCATTGTGAAGGAATCCGCACACGAGATCCTGAACCACCTGGGCGGCGACGAGCTGCTGGATCTGGCTATGGGTCTGGAAGAGATCGCACTGGCAGATGACTACTTCATCTCCCGTAAGCTCTACCCGAACGTGGACTTCTACACCGGCCTGATCTACCGCGCCATGGGCTTCCCAACGGACTTCTTCACCGTTCTGTTCGCCATGGGCCGCCTGCCAGGCTGGATCGCCCACTACCTGGAGCAGGTCAACGATCCTACCGCGAAGATCAACCGTCCTCGCCAGATCTACACCGGCCCAGCCGAGCGCAAGCTGTCCTAACGCTTCAAGATCACACGAGCCGCCAGCCCTTGAGATGTTCGAGGGAGGGCGGCTTGTGCGCGTTGTCTGGCGAATTTTCGGTAGACTGGCACAGACTTTAGATACATCATTGACAAAGGAGTCTTCAGATGTCTGATGCACAATCCAAGCCGCTCATCGAGGTAGATGGTGGTGAAGCGCCCCAAGATCTGGTCATTGAAGACATCACCGTGGGCACGGGTAACGAGGCCGTTGCAGGCGGCCAGGTAGAGGTTCACTACGTAGGCGTGGACTTCGAGACCGGGGAAGAGTTTGACTCCTCCTGGGATCGCGGACAGTCCATCGAGTTCCCCCTGAACGGTCTGATCCAGGGCTGGCAGGAAGGAATCCCTGGAATGAAGGTGGGAGGCCGCCGTAAGCTGACCATTCCACCGGAGAAGGCCTATGGCCCAGCCGGTGGATTCCACCCTCTGGCGGGGAGGACCCTGGTGTTCGTGATCGACTTGCTGAGCGCGTAAACGCGCGTCGCGCGGCTGACAATCACGGATACGGCCGCAAGAATATAGTGTCATTATCGCTGATAAACGCGCTGATAAATAAAAGACCCTGGTGTATTCACCAGGGTCTTTTGCATGTTTAATGTGTAGTTCTCATTATTCTTTTGTGCAAAAGAATGGTTTATGGAAAATAAAATGGAGCTTTTAAAAAGTAAACAATCTGAGTTTTTCTTATGTCTCTAGCTGTGTGTATTATGTTTTTCGGAGTTAATACTCAGGATATATTCAGGCAACATGAGCTGCGGGACTGGCCGCTGATGCTGCTGACATTCGAGAGGACTTATATTCATGAAAAAGAGTTTTGCGCGCTCAGTAATGGCAACCGCAATTGCGGCCGCTGCGACGCTTGCACCTGGTGTTGCTGCCACGTCTTCGGCACTCCCATTGCCGCCAGCCCCACAGCTTCCAGCGGCTCCCCAGCTGCCAGCAGCCCCACAGCTCCCAGGACTGCCACCACTGCCATTCCAGGCTGCACCAAAGGGTGCACAGATGGTCACCTTCGGTGACTCCTTCACCGCCAACGGTGGAACGAACCCAGCGCGCAACGAAGGTACCCGCGTGCAGTGGAACCCAATGTGCCGCACCGACCACAACAACTGGGCCAAGGAAGCCGCACGCCACCTCAACAAGTCCATCGCAGACTACTCCTGCAACGGCACCACCGCAGGTTCCGTGAACCTGTACCTGGAAACCGCCATCGCTAACGGCGACCTGGGACCTGAGACCCAGGACGTTGTCCTCATGTACGGCGGCCTGGACCCAAGCTTCTACATCGACGGTGCCGGCAACGTGCTCAACCTGCCCACCCCAGTGGGAACTCCTTACCAGGCTCAGCTCTTCGCTCTGAAGGAGCGCATCCGCTCCGTAGCGCCGAACGCTCGCATCACCCTGGCTAGCTACCCACGTCTGATCGACAACGATCGCGTGTGCCCAGTGGGTATCGCCAACGTTCCAGTCCCAGGTGGCACCGGAGCCGAGAACGCGGTGAACCGCTCCATCGCCAACGCAGCGCACGTCCTGGGCATGCACTACATCGACGTGCACGCAGCGTCCGATGGCCACGGCCCATGCGCCGCCCCTGATCAACGCTGGGTCAACATCATCCCAGAGCCATCCTCCCCATCCGTGATGCCAAGCCACCCAACGGACCGTGGCCACATCGCCATGGGCGAAGTTGTGGCCAACGGCCTGCGCTAGCGCCTACTTAACGGCAATAGCAGTCTTCCAGGACATCTTCTGACCATTGTGCAGGATCGCATTCTTGTAAATGCGAGCCACCAGCATAATGATCAGAACAGTGGCCACCAAGGTCACACCGAAGGATCCCAGAACCTGAATGAGGTTCATATTGCCCGCCGCCAGCTGTAGCGGAGCTACCGACAAGCTGGTGGGTGGGATCCAGGCCAACACGGTCATGACGGTGGAATCCAAGAATTGCCACCCGAAAAAGGGCGCGTAAATCATTGCAAAGACGAGTATCAGGATGGGGGCCTGCGTCGACTGCAAATCTTCCGTTCGGGACACCAGGGAACCCGCAGCGGCATATAGACTGCCGAAGAGCAACATGCCCAGGACGAACGCCACCAGCATCAGCAGCAGGGTTCCGTAGTCAAAGTCCACATCCTTGGCAAGCCCCGTGAGCGACAGTCCCACCGCTCCCACGCCCATGATCAGCGTGGAGGCCGCCACACCGAACAGCGTGTTCGCGATGATCTTGCCCGCCAAGAAGTCCGTGGGGCGAGCCGATGCCAAAATGATCTCCACCACGCGGGAGGATTTCTCCTCTGTCACACGGCTGCCAATGTTTCCCGCGAACAGCATGACGAAGAAGCACATCATGCCGACCGCGATCATGACCGTGACGATAGCGGGGTAGTTGACCTCGTCGTCAGATTGCTCGTCCAGGGAGACCATCGTGACCGTCGACGCCGGCATCGCCTTCTGAAACTCTTCCGGCGAAATGCCCAGCGCGCTGAGCGCCTGGTTCTGAGACATGGACGAGATCACGCCCTCAACCAGGGAATGCAGGGCAGGGTCGGGAGTGTCCTCGAAGACGAAGTCCACGCCGTTGTCAGTTTTCACCACAGCAGCATCTACGTCGCCGTTTTTGACGCGGGCTTCGGCGTCGGAAGAATGATCAAGGACGGTGACGGTCACGGCGGAGTCGGCGGCCTGCTCAAACGGCTCGGCGGACATGCCCACCACGGCCAACGATTTCAGGTCGGCCTCCTTGTCCGAGAAAAATCCCACCAGGCCGATCGCAGCCACCATCGCGACCAGCATAATCGCCAACGAAATCAGGATCGCCTTCGACTTCAGGGACACCTGAATCTCACGCTGCACCACGGTGGACACAGTTTTTGCGGAAGAGTAACTCATGATTCCACGACCTCCTGGAAGAGCTCAGACAGATGGGGGACACGCCGGCTGAAGGAATGCACAGGGCCCTGGGCCAGCGCGGCGTTCAGGATTTCCTGGTCTTGATCCTCGCTGCGGGCCTGCAGGAGGACATGATCCTCCGACGCCTCGACCAGCTGCGTTCCCTCCGGGTACCAATCGCGCGCTGTCGTGTGGATCTCATAGATCACGGGGCCGCGGGTGCGCAGCTCGTCCACCGTGCCCTCGGCCTTCATGCGGCCATCGCTGATGATTCCCACGCGGTCGCACAGGCGCTGCACCAGATCCAGCTGGTGAGAGCTGAACAGCACAGGCACGCCCTGTTTCGCCCGATCGACCAGCAGCTGCGACATGACATTGACCGCCACGGGGTCCAGGCCGGAGAATGGCTCGTCGAGGATCAGTAGCTCAGGATCGTGAATCAACGACGCCGCCAGCTGCACCCTCTGCTGGTTTCCCAACGATAGTTGGTCCAATTTGTCATTGGCTCGCTCCGCCAGTCCCAGCTGCTCAAGGAGCGCCTCGGCATTGCGGGCGGCTGCGGCTTTGTCCAGCCCGTGAAGACGGCCGAAGTAGCCCAGCTGGTCGGCGATCTTCTCCTTGGCGTACAGGCCACGCTCCTCGGGCATGTAGCCAATGCGCCGGCGCAGATCCTGGTTCATGGGGGTGTTCCCCACCCGGACCTCACCGGAATCACAGGCCAGAACTCCCAGGGCGATGCGCATCGTGGTGGATTTGCCCGCACCGTTGGAGCCCACGAAGCCGTAGATTTCGCCACGGCCCACGTGGAAGGTCATGTCATGGAGGACCTGGTGGTCTCCATAACTCTTGTTCAGATGGTCAATATATAACGTATCCATAGAATGAATAAAACGTCCTTCAGTGTTTGTGTGTCCCCGGAAAAAGCTGGCGTGAGCAGCTGACATGGATGCACATGGAGTGTGAACGTGGTTGAAACACAGCATGACAACCACGTGAAAACACCCACATGAACAGCCGGACGCACAGCGAGCTCAGCCGGAAACGCGTACAAAGGATTGCATGAGTGACATTAGCCTGAACGACGGAACGACGATACCCCAGGTTGGGTTTGGCACATGGCAACTCAAGGGCGACGTGGCCTATGAATCCACGCTCGCTGCAATCACGGCCGGCTACCGCCACATCGATACCGCGGCGATTTACGCCAACGAGGAAGAAGTAGGGCGCGCCATCGCGGAGGCCATCAGCCAGGGCATCGTCACCCGGGAGGACCTGTTCATCACCACTAAGTTGTGGAACGCAGATCAGACTCGCGCCGCCGAAGCCCTGGACCTGTCCCTGTCCAAACTGGGTCTGGACTATGTGGACTTGTACCTGATCCACTGGCCATGCCCCGGCTACGGACAGTACGTGCCGGCGTGGAAGGCGATGATGGAGCTGAAGGACGCGGGCAAGACCCGCTCCATTGGCGTGTGCAACTTCTACCCGGAGGCGCTGGATGAGCTGATAGCTGCCGGTGCCACCCCCGCGGTGAACCAGATCGAGATTCACCCCGGGTTCTCTCAGGACGAGATGCGGGAAGAAAACTCGGCACGCACCATCACGACGCAAGCCTGGTCCCCACTGGGGCAGGGCACCGTGCTGGAGAACAAGGAAATCCTGCGCATCGCCGACGAAGTAGGCAAGACCGCCGCTCAGGTGATTATCCGCTGGCACATTCAGCGTGACGACGTGGTGCTGCCGCGTTCCTCCAATGCTGAGCGCATCGCCCAGAACCTGGATGTGGCGGACTTCAAGCTGAGCAATGATCACATGGCGATCATCACCGCCCTGGATGATTTGGCGGATCAGGAGGAGTCGGGTGTGACGGGCAGGGTTGGCCCACACCCTCATGAATTCAATCGGGACACCCCGGCTGAATAACAGGGCTACAGTAAATGCATGACAGTCCAGAGCCTGCGAGTAGAGCGCGATAGCCACAATCCCCACGTTGCGATCATCACCTTGAACGATCCGGACAAGCGCAACGCGCTCGACGCGGCCAAGGCCAGCGCTCTGGAGAATGCGATCATTAAGCTGGAGGCCACTCGCCAGACGGATCAGCCCGTGAGGGTGATTGTGATCCGCGGCGAGGGGCCTGCTTTTTGTGCGGGCGCGGATCTGTCCGGCGGGGTGTATGCACGAGACTTTTTCGATTCGCTCACGCGCATGCTCACGGCCATTACGCGCTGCCCGATTCCGGTTATTGCCGATGTGCAGGGGCCGGCGGTGGGCGCGGGCTGCCAGGTGGTCCTGGCCTGTGACCTGCGTGTTTTTGGAGACCGGGGTGCCGTATGGGTGCCTGCGGCGCAGCATGGATTCGCGCTAGATACGTGGACACATCAGCGATTGTGCGAGCTGGTGGGCGGGGGACACGCACGCAACATCATGATCGGGGCGGCCACGATGGGGGTGGAGCAAGCCCTCGCCACGGGATTCGCGTCCTTGCACGCGGATTCCGCGGGGGCTGCGGAGTACGCCCGCACGATCGCGGCCCAGGCGCCGCTGTCCATGGAGCACTCCAAGCGCGTGCTTAATTCCGCCGACGCCAACCGGGATCCATCCCTCGACATGCTCTTCCGGAAAGCGTGGGCCAGCGAGGATGCGCAGGAGGCGCGGGCCGCGCGTGCGGAGAAGCGGGCGCCCCGGTTTATGGGCCAGTGACCGTGGCGACGACCTCCACGTGGGGCATGATGAACAGCGCGCCGGGAGTGTCCTTCCAGGTGTGCCATCCCTCGACGATCTGCGCGATGGCCTCCTGCGTGGTTGTCCTCTGGCCGGACGCCTGGGCTGAGCTTGGCTCCAGCTTCCGGGAGGTGGTCTGTATGTCGCCGAGTGCGACGGCCACGCGCTGCTGGTAGTCCTCGTCCTGTGTGCGTGCAACCCACGTGGACGCCAGGTGCTTGCGCTGCTCCGGTGAGGCGTAGGTCCCGTTGCTGGAGCTCACTTGCAGATCATCAAGGCCAGCCTGCACGAACCAGGTGGGCAGGTGGCGGCCAGCGTTCGGTTGCGCATCGGCAAGGTCTGCGACCACGGAGAACACGGCGCGCCAGCGCGACAACCCAGGGTGTGGCGGGTACCAGGTCATCGCTCCGTAGTCCACTTCCCGAGCGGCGATGAGTCCACCCGGTGCGACCACGCGCGCACATTCCCGCAGCGCTGCCACGGGATCCGGTACGTGGTGTAGAACCTGGCTTGCGAAAACAACGTCGAAGGTATCGTCCTCGAACGGTAGGGCGTCCGCACTGCCTCGCGTGAAGGACACGGCGGATTCGCGTTCGGCGGCTGTTGTGGTGGCGGCAGCGATGGCGTCGGGATTTATGTCCACGCCCGTGACCTGGGACGCGGCGCCACCTAGGGATTCGATGTGCGTGGCGAGGTCCAGGGTGAGGGAGCCGGGGCCGCAGCCTAGGTCCAGCAGGCGCGTTGTTGCCGTGAGGTGGGGGAGGAGGAATGCGGTGGCGTGGGCGTGGGGCAGGTGTTGACTCATGGGCTCAATACTACGGCATCTCTGACTCATTTAGTTGACGTATCAACTACTTTGTGTATGATGGGGCTATGCAATTCGGAATCTTTACTATCGGCGATGTCACTACAGACCCCACGACCGGGCAGACACCCAGCGAGCATGAACGCATTCGCAACACGGTGGCCATGGCGAAAAAGGCGGAGGAAGTGGGCTTGGACGTCTTTGCGACAGGCCAGCACCACAACCCGCCGTTCGTTGCGCCGGCCAACCCTACGATTCTCCTGGCGCATCTGGCTGCTCAGACGAGCAACATCCAGTTTTCAACGTCCACGACCCTTATCACCACTACGGATCCGGTCCGTATCGCAGAGGACTACGCCTATGTGCAACACCTCGCTGATGGCCGCGTGGATCTGATGATGGGGCGCGGCAACACCGGGGCGGTGTACCCGTGGTTCGGGGCGGATATCCGGAAGGGAATCCCGCTTGCCATTGAGAATTATCACCTTCTGCGCCGCCTGTGGCGTGAGGAGAATGTGAATTGGCGCGGGGAGTTCCGCACCCCACTGCAGTCCTTTACCTCCACTCCGCGACCGCTTGATGGAACCCCGCCTTTTGTCTGGCACGGTTCGATTCGCTCTACGGAGATAGCAGAGCAGGCCGCATTCTATGGCGATGGGTTCTTCCACAATCACATTTTCTGGACGCTTGACCACACTCAGCAGATGGTGAACCTGTACCGTCAGCGTTTTGAACACTATGGCCACGGGCGGGCTGACCAGGCGATTGTTGGTCTGGGCGGCCAGGTGTTCATCGGCGATACGGAGAAAGAAGCGAAGAACTTCTTCCGCCCGTACTTCGATAACGCCCCGGTGTATGGACATGGCCCTTCCCTGGAAGACTTCGAGCGTTCCACGCCGTTGACTGTGGGTACAGCGGAGCAGGTTATTGAACGGTACCTGAGCTATGCCGATGCCGTGGGTGATTACCAGCGCCAGTTGTTCCTCGTTGATCATGCGGGGTTGCCGCAGGATGTGGTGCTCGAGCAGATTGAGATCCTGGGTAGGGACGTGGTTCCTGTCCTTCGGCGAGAATTTGAAGCCCGACGCACGGCGCACGTTCCATCCGACCCTCCGACCCACGCCAGCTTGGTTGCCGAAGGAGCTTCATCCCGTCACCATGCCGTGACACCTGCAGCGATGCCAGACAACGATGCTCAGGACGGTGAGTAGTCATGAAAAAGTTGGTTGTGCTGAATGCCGGGCTATCGACTCCATCCACCACGCGTATGCTCGCGGAGCGGATTTCCGGTGCGGTGGAGTCCAATGTTGCTCGTAAAGGGGAGGGGATTGACGTTGCTTACATTGATATCCGCTCTCTGGCAATGGACTTGGCCACAATGATGAGCACTGGCATTCCTTCGGAGGAGTTGCGCCACGCACACGATGAGGTGAGTAATGCCGATGCACTTATTGCGGCAACCCCGGTTTTTGCTGCAAGCTATTCAGGCCTGTTCAAAATGTTTGTGGACACGTTGGACACAGATTCTCTTAATGGAATGCCGATGATCATTGCGGCCACCGCAGGAACGGCGCGCCATAGTCTCGTTCTCGACTTTGCGCTTCGTCCTTTGTTCACCCATTTGCGAGCGGTCATCATGCCTACCGGAGTATTCGCTGCGACAGATTACTTTGGCGCGGATTCAGGCCTCGACAACAGAGTTCAACGCGCAGCCGTGGAGCTGGCTGACCATATCGTGTCCACTGAGGGGGCGGTTGCTGGGCTGGCTCCAGCAATGGACCGTCCCCAGCATCCCTCGGCGCGGGATACGGGGGTTCACCGAGTGCGAACCAGTGGCACTCAGGTCGATACCAACGTCACGGATTTCATGACTCTGTTGCGGGGACACGACGGCAACTAATTGCCCAGATTGTCTACCGCGTACTGTGCCTCCTCTGGGGTGAACTTCTCGCCGTATTCGCTGGTTAGCTGGTCAAAGATAGCGCTGGGGGACATCGACATGTGCTTTTCGTACGTCTTTGCCTTCTCTAGCGCATTCTTGTTGTAGTCCGCCTTCAAGTTATCCACCGCATATTGGGCGGCATCCGGACTGAACTGTTCGCCGTATTCGCTGACGAGCTGGTCGTAGATTCCCTGACGGGACATGTGCATCATGTCCGAGTAGGTCTTGGCCTTGCGTGCAGCGGATTGGAACTCCCGGGGGACGGACTCGGTAGCGCGCTGGGGCTGAGGGGCTTGTTCCTCCGATTCCATTGCTGTCGGAGCGGCCATGGGTTGTTCGTTGTCCCCGCTGGTGGCCTGCTCTGTGGGGATGGCGGCTTCCTGCATGCCCAGTGAGGATGCCACGGTGGAGGAGTTTTCTGTGGAGTTTTTGTCTCCGCCACCGCCGGCCACTCCGATGATGATCAGCACTAGGAGGATACCTGCGGCGATGGCGGCCCACTTGGGGATGCCGCTCTTCTTTTTCTGGGGAGTGTGTGATTGTTGGTTGATGCCGGGCTGGTGGTACGGGTTCTGATGATGGGGAGCAGTCATGGGTGACTCCTAGTCCTCTGGGTCAGGTTTGATGGGACCTGACGCGTGAAAAGAAACGTCTGCTCTGTACGGCACTGGGGGTGCTGCAGGAGCTGAGAATCAATCTAGTTTTCACCACATACACTGCATTCTAAAACTAAGTGAAAAAATCGAACATGTGAACGAAGTGTCAGCGTGTGGGCTATGGGGCAGGAGTCTCGGCTGGAGTATTTTCGGCAGGTTTAGTTGTCGGAGGAACGCTTGTCGAACACGCGGGCCATGTCCTCGTGGATCTCCTCATGCGGAGAATCCTTCTCCGTGGACTGAGCCGCAGGAGCGTGCGCTGCCTGGGGAGCCGGTCGAGACGGAGCATCGGAATCGGTGGCGGAGGATTCCTCATCCTCGGACTCGTCGTTGCTGACCTCTTCGCTGGACTTAATCACGTACGCCAGCAGTGGGAACAGCAGGACCGTCAAGGATCCGGCGGCCACCAGCACGGAGGCGATTTCTTCCTCGAGGAACCCAGATTGCAACGCCACTTCGGTGACCGCCACAATGATCGGCAGCGCGGTGGCCGCATACAGCGATAGTTGCAGACGCTCGCGCCAGTCTTCGAGCTTGGATCCGGTATCCATGAACTGCTCCCGCAGGAAGATCGGCAGACCTCGGGTGACGTAGATGAGGGGAACCAGCAGGACAGTCATCCAGGGGTGCTTGGCCACGGCGTCCGGGTCGATGCCCATGCCGGAGCACACGAAGAATACGGGAATGAACAAGCTGAAGGCCACGATGTCCAACAGGTGCTCCATGGTGTCGGAGCGCTCCGGGGTGACCAATTGCCGCAGGATGAAGCCAGCGGCGAATGCTCCCAGCACTACATCCAGCTCGAAGACGGCGGCCACGGCCATCAAAATAGCCAGGATGGTAATCACGAGACGCAGGACCGTTTGGTTATTGGAGCCGGCGCCGTCGGCCATGGCTCGGCTAAGCCACGGCGCGATGAAACTCACTACGGACGGTAGCAGGGCCACGGTGATGGAGATGAGGACGAAGAACAGGAGGATGGCGATGGTCAGCCAGGTGGCGCGGGTGGACAGCAGCAACGCCATGGCCAGGATGGGTGCGATTTCGCCGATCGCGCCATGAATTAGCAGGGACTTTCCCACGTTGTTGTTCAGCATGTCCTGTTGCCGCATGATGGGCATCAGCGTGCCGACGGCAGTGGAAGTCAGCGCGATGGCCAGAACTATGGCGGTGGCGCGGTTCTCAGATCCGAGTAGGACGAAGGCGCCTCCGATGCACAGCAGAAGGCAGACCAGCCATGTGCTGATGGCGCTGCGCGATTGTTTGCCGCGCAGATCTTTGGGGTTGATCTCGAATCCGGCGAGGAGGAAGAGCATGCCCAGGCCGATTTCACGGATGAGGCCTACACCTCCGTCGAGGCTGGCGAGTCCCAACACGTTGGGGCCGATGATCATGCCGAATGCGATGAGCAGGACTGTGGCGGGGATGCGTTTGCCGGTGGCGAAGGAGATCAGTGGGCTGATCAGTGCCGCGCCCATGATCCATGCGAAGGAGGCAAGGACGTCTGGATTCACCGCGCCCGCGGCGAGTACAAGTTCATCGCTACCTGTCATGAGGGGAATACTACAAGATTGTGAGGCGGGTTTTTAAAAGCGCATGAGGCGCTTAATAGCGCTGCTGGCTTCTGCTATTTTCTCTTGGGTGAGTTGCTCGTCCTGCATGTGCGCGGCGTCCAGAACACAATGGTGAAGATGGTCTTCGAGGAGACCAGTGGCAACTCCTTGGGCGGCTTTCGTGAGCGCGCTGATTTGGGTGAGGATGTCGATGCAGTATTTTTCCTCTTCGATCATTTTTGCGATACCGCGGGCTTGCCCTTCCAGCCGCTTCATGCGGCGCAGATAGCTTTCCTTGTCAGCGATGTAGCCGTGTTGGTGATTCTCAGAGCCGCAGTGGTTGCACTCGGTGGGCTCGGTGGACTCGGATGGGGTGGCGAGGTTGTCGTATTCGATAGTCATGGTGTGCTGGCCAATCTGAGGTTCTTTTATGAGTGGGTGGTGGAGCGGAATCGACGCAAGCGCAGACTGTTGCCCACCACAAAGACGCTTGAGAAGGCCATCGCTGCGCCTGCCAGCATAGGATTGAGCATGCCGAATGCCGCGATGGGAATGGCCGCGGTGTTGTAGGCGAAGGCCCAGAAGAGGTTGGACTTGATGGTGGACAGTGTGGCTCGGGATAGGCGGATTGCGTCGACTGCGCTGGTGAGGTCACCTCTGACCAGGGTGATGTCTGCGGCTTCGATGGCCACGTCCGTGCCGGTGCCCATGGCCAGGCCGAGGTCTGCTTGAGCGAGCGCGGGGGCGTCGTTGATCCCATCGCCCACCATGGCTACGACCTTGCCTTGGTCCTGGAGCTCGCGCACCACGTCCACTTTGTCTTGCGGCAAGACGTCCGCGTACACGTCCGTAATGCCCACCTGGTCGGCGATGTGGTGTGCCACGGCTGAGTTGTCACCGGTTAAGAGAATGGGGTGAAGACCCAACTGTGTGAGCTGCTGGAGTGCTGTGGAGCTGCTGTCTTTCAGCGTGTCGGCTACAGCGATGAGGCCGTGTACCTGTCCGTTCCAACCCACGGCCACGACTGTTGCTCCGCTGTGTTCCGCGGATTCCTTCGCCTGGAGGAGGGAAGGGGCGATAAAAGAGGAATCCTCGAAGAGGCTCAGTCGTCCCACCTGAACGTCCTGCCCGTCCACGGTCCCGCTGACACCGCGGCCCTCGAGGTTGTGGAAGTCCGTCACGGTAGGCAGAGTGCCTACGCGCTCAGCAGCGGTGCGGGCGATGGCCTGGGCGATGGGGTGTTCGGATGCGCTTTCAACGCTCCCGGCCATGGCGAGAACTGTCTCTGCATCGCTGCCGTGAACCTCCGGGAAGGTGATGACGTCCACGACCGTCATCTGCCCTTGGGTGATGGTTCCGGTTTTATCCAGCACGATCGTGTCCACTGCGCGGGTGGATTCCAAAACCTCAGGCCCTTTGATGAGCACACCCATCTGCGCACCGCGTCCGGTGCCCACCAACAGAGCCGTGGGGGTTGCGAGCCCCAATGCACACGGGCAGGCAATGACCAAGACGGCGACGGCGGCAGTGAATGCCATCGTGGCGCCGTGGCCCGTCGCAAGCCAGGCGATCAACGTGACGAGGGCGATCACTAGGACGATGGGTACGAATATCCCGGAAATGTTATCGGCCAGGCGCTGGACCTGAGCTTTTCCGGTTTGCGCGTCCTCCACCATCGCGGCCATGCGCGCAAGCTGCGTATCGTTGCCCACGCGCGTGGCTTCCACGAGCAACCGGCCGGAGGTGTTGATCGTGGCACCAGTGACCCTGTCCCCAGGAGCTGCATCGACGGGCACAGATTCGCCCGTCAGCATGGAAGCATCAACGGCGGAGTGGCCCTCCATGATCACGCCATCCGTGGCGATCTTCTCACCGGGACGCACCACGAAGTGGTCGCCGATGCGGAGCTGAGTCACCGGCACACGTACTTCGGTACCGTCCCGCACCACGGATACTTCTTTGGCGCCCAGTTCCATCAGGGCACGCAGAGCCGAGCCCGCTTCGCGCTTGGACTTCTTTTCAAAATAGCGCCCGGCCAGCACGAACATCGTGACGCCTGCAGCGGCTTCCAAATAGATATTCGCATCACCATGGGAGTGGGTGAGCGTGAAGTGGAACCCATGCTTCAGTCCGGGCTCACCGGCTGAGCCGAAGAAAAGAGCATAGAGCGACCACAGAAAAGCGGCAGCCGTGCCCATGGTGATGAGGGTGTCCATGGTGGCGGTACCGTGTTTGAGGTTCGCCCAGGTGGCCTTGTGGAACGGCCAACCAGCCCAGACCACTACAGGTGCAGCCAGCGTGAGGGAGAGCCATTGCCAATTCGTGAACTGCAACGGCGGGATCATCGCCATCGCGATGACGGGAATAGTGAGGATGCTCGCCCCGATCACGCGCTGCCGCAGGCTGGTGAGTTCCGGATCAGAGTGCTCTTCCGGATCCATGGCGTCCAGCGCCGGCTCTTCCTCACGAACAGTCGCATCCGTTGCCGAATACCCCGCCCCTTCCACGGTGGCGATGAGTTCCTCTACGGTCACTCCAGGTGCGGCAAGAACGGAGGCCTTTTCCGTGGCGTAGTTCACGCTGGCGTCCACGTGAGGAAGCTTGTTGAGCTTGCGTTCGATGCGGTGAGCGCACGACGCGCAGGTCATGCCGCTGATCGCGAGCTCGTAATGATCGCTGAGGCCGGCGTCGGTCGACATGGGGACGGTGCTCATCGCTGCGGCCTAGCGTGCGGTGACGGTGTAGCCAGCTTCCTCAACGGCGGCGATCACGGCGGATTCGTCGACCTTGCCGTCTGCGGTGATGGTCAGGACGCCGGTGGTGGCGCTCACGTCCACGCCGGTGACGCCGGGAACTTCGGAGACTTCCTCGCGAACGGATGCTTCGCAGTGTTCGCAGCTCATTCCGGTGACGGAAAACTCTTGGGTGCTCATGATTGTCCTCCTCGATAGCAATTGTGTGAGGATACCCTCCGGGGGTATCTGCTTACGTCACCAATTTATACCCCTATGGGGTATCTTGCAAGGGGGGTGAATTACTTGAGTTTGTCCCACGCATTGCCCTCGTAATCAGTGGCTAAGACAAACGAGGACCGGCCCTGGACTCCCACCTGAGTGGGTAGCGGAACCGGTCATGTTGACTTCTACTATACCGTCTGCTTTCTGGTTCATCACCTCAGGAGGGGGTCGGCGTGATTCACGGCGGACCGCCATGGAACTTCCGTGAACCTGAACGAGATCCGGGGGTGCATTAGACTGTCGCACTAGAATAGGGACAACGCGCTGAGCTCAGCAGGTAGCCAGCAGTCATCGAACGCACAAGAGTAAAGGAGCTGACCATGGCAGCCACCGACATCACCGACAAGGTCACCGTGTACTACGCAGACTGGTGCCCCTACTGCAAGAAGCTGATCACGGACCTTAACGCGAACAATATTCCCCATACCTTAATCGACGCCGACAACGGCCCACATGCCGCAGAGGATTCCGAATGGGTGAAGTCCGTGAACAACGGCAATAGGATCGTGCCAACGGTGCGCTTTTCCGACGGTACGCACATGACCAACCCGCCCGTGGCGGATGTTGCCGCCAAGCTTGAAGAATTGAGCTGATTCTTTAGCGGTGAACCACGGGGGATGATTAGAACGAGGTGAGGCCGTTTGCGGCGAATATCTCGGCGCGAATGGCCCGGTTCTTCCTCCGCATCTCGAAAGCGATGAAGAATGCATCAATGAGGGTCCATAGTCCGAATCCTCCCAGTGTGAGCGTCATAAACACCGCGTAGACGATGTTGCCCAAGTAGTAACGGTGTGCGCCGACGGTTCCTAGGAATAACCACAGTAGCCACATCACTAAGGGATTCTTTTTCCTATCGTCGTACTCCATCTGCGCTTTTTGGAGACGGAGTGGGTCCACGCTTTGTGGTTGATTGCCAGGGAAAGCCTGGGGCTGAGGCTGGGCGTTGTTGCTGTGGTGGTAACCGGAGGAGTAGGGGTTTTCTGGGCGTCCGGCGATGGTCATGGTGTGTCCTTGTCTCACGGAGACGCTCGTGGGGTGGTCCCGTGGGGTTGTGTTATTGGTTCTCTCAGTTTATTCCACTCAACGGAAGATAGCAGATCTTCTGCATTGGAGGTTACACAATGTCGTCGAGTTACAAGCCACTCAAGACCCTGTTTCACATGGCTAACGGAGATGGGGACATTCGCGTGGCAGATGAGCTTCGGCGTCGATGGGATTCGCCAGCTACACATCACTGGAGCTATATGGTAAGAGATGATCGGACCTTTGTGCTGATGACTACCGCGCTGTCTCGATTGATAGATCGTATTTGGGTCAATGAGATGAGCATCGCTGGCATCTGGCAATCCTTGCCAGAAGGTGTGCGGAGTAGTTATACCACGCAACTGCTGGTGAAAGAGATTCGTTCCACTCATGAGATCGAGCAGATCTATCTCACTGACACAGAGATTATGGATGCCTTGACCGTTGTGCATGGTCTTGCGCGAAATGGAGGAGAGGTATGCAGCCCCTTTATTAAAATGGTGCAAACTTACACCGAGGCATTCAATGTAGATAGAGCATTGCGATACCCCCAGACTGTTGCAGATATTCGGCAGGTCTATGACATGCTGCTTTCATATGAGCTGGCCGATGAAGATGAGCTTGATGGGCAACTCTTCCGCGCAGGAAGCGTATCCATCTCTAACGGCATGTACACTATTCATGCTGGTGCGGTGGGGGAACAGAATATCATCGACAGAATGCAGGTGATGCTCGACTCCTCCACGGATCGGCAAGGCATCGGGTTAGTTAATGCAATGGTAGAACACTTTATGCTGGAACATACCCATCCCTTTTATGATGGCAATGGTCGTTTCGGAAGATTTCTGCTAACCATGAGGTTGGCACAGCTGCTTTCTAAGCCAACTGCTCTGTCGCTTTCTGGACACCTTCTTGCCCATAAGACGCGTTACTACAAAGCGTTTCAGGACGCTGAGCACCCCAAAAATCACGCTGAGCTGACGTTCTTTGTACACTCAATGCTGTCTTTCCTGGAATCTGCTCAGGGAGAATTGCTGACTCACCTCAATGAACAGTTTGAGCGTTGATCTTCTAAGGTTCAAAGTTTTCAATCCTAGGATGGATATGATCTAGTTTGATGATTTGAAGGTTGCGGCACGTATACGTTCTAGTTTTTGCATATTTTCTTTATCGAGGGAAGAGCTACGTGTTGAGTCGAAAAGTGACCGTTCAGAATTGAGGATGTCGGAATGGTTCAGGTCATTAATGGTGCGCTGGTGAAGGTGTAGCTTGGATTCGTAAGTAAATAATCCCCGAGCTGATTTCAGCTGTTTTGCTTCAGGAACCCAATGGTATCGGGAGTCTTCTACGAGTTGGTAGTCAATAGCTCGCTTGACGAGTGCGCATATCCAGTCCGCAAATTGAATGTTCGTTGAAAGCTCGCTATCAATATGCATGGGCGGTTCGATGAGGCGTCGCATTTCAGGGTGGTCTGATGAACGGCCAAGAATATGTGCGTACATTGCGGGAAGCCGTTGAATTCGAGATTTCTCATTAACTTGGTCAATCATGACTAGAACGTTTGATTTCTTCGTGTCAGCATGGCGTGCAATGCGGTTGAGGGCTTCGCGCATCGCTGTCTCTTCGCGTTCTTTGAACTCGAGTTGTCCACAATTGGTTTCTTTGGGGGTTCCAACGGGTTTCTCTTCTGCATAGTAGAAAAGGTGCCCCTTGAACTGCCGTAGCTCTTCTATGAGTGACCCCAAGATTCGTAGATTTTGTGGTCGCTCCTCGGCTACTCTTGCGAAGAGGAGGTCTGCTCCCTTTTTCTCCCAGCGTCCAGGATCGATATCTGCTGGGATTTCGTTTCGGAAGAATACTTTTTTATGGTAGGAAAAGTATGCTCCAAAGTCACGGACTTTTTCTTCAGGAATTATGAATCCGCCGTATCCAAATGCTGGGCTGTCGCTAAAGCGAGAATGCCTAGGATGAACAAAGGCTCCAGGGCTGCCGATTTCGTCGAGATAGGCGAAGAGCATGGATTATCTACTTTCGTCTAAAAGCACAGGGACTCAACCGCTTCCGCAGTGAGTCCCTGGAGTTGCTGCCCTGGGTATTCTTGCATACGCTCAACCCTGGCTTACGTACATCACGTTACAGGAAGCTGGAGGTGCGTACAATGATGGGGGCAACTAGGGGGGTAAGTTCGTTTGTTGTCCAAAGTGTACACCAGCACTAAAAACAAATACCGCCCCAGGGAAAGAACAACGTCCCAACCCTAGAGCGGTACCTGTCAACCATGTCGCGACTGACAATGTCAACTATGTCCCGACTGATCACAATGCGCCCCAGAGAGGAATCGAACCTCCGACACCGGCTTTAGGAGAGCCGTGCTCTATCCACTGAGCTACTAGGGCATAGCACCACAGACTTTACCGTGTTGCTGCGCTGAGAAAAAACTACAGCAAAGCCCCGGCCAGAAAGCTGGAAGCCTTCCGCCGGGGCGCAAGCGGAACTTAGTGATCCACTGGCTTTTCCACACCCACGCCGGTGAGGGAGCGAACCTCCATCTCCGACTGGAGATCGTCGAAGTTGTCTGGCTTGCCCAGGAAGGTTCCGATGATACCGGCCAAGAAGCCAGCTGGGATGGATACCAAGCCTGGGTTGGTCAGTGGGAACCATGCGAAGTCAGCGTTCGGCAGCACAGAGGTTTCACTGCCGGAGACCGCAGGGGAGAAGATGATAAGCACAATCGCGGTGAGCAATCCCGTCCACAAGGAGGCCACGGCACCCGTGGTGTTGAAGCGCTTCCAGTACAGGGAGTACAGGATCGTCGGCACGTTTGCGGACGCTGCCACACAGAATGCCAGGGAGACCAGGAAGGCCACGTTCTGGCTCATGGCGCCAATGCCCAGCAGGATCGCGGCGATGCCGATGATCACCACGGTAATGCGGGACACGCGGACCTGCTCCTCTTCCGTGGCCTGGCCGTTGCGCAGCACGGAGTTGTAGAAGTCGTGAGCCACAGAGGCGGAGGCGGTGATGGCCAGGCCTGCCACCACAGCCAGCACGGTGGCGAACGCCACGGCGGAGATCACGGCCATGAAGATTGGTCCGGCAAGCTCCAGGGCCAGCAGCGGTGCAGCGGCGTTCGCTCCACCTGGGGCGCCCTTGATGCGCTCAGGACCCACGAAGGCTGCAGCAGCGTAGCCCAGAACCAGGGTCAGCAGGTAGAAGCTACCGATCAGGATGATCGCCCAGGTCACGGACCGGCGTGCTTCCTTCGCGGTCGGAACCGTGTAGAAGCGCATCAACACGTGAGGCAGACCAGCCACACCCAGGGCCAGGGACAGTCCCAGTGCAATGAAGTCCAGCTTGGTCACATCGGACTTGCCGTACTTCAGGCCCGGCTCCAGGATGGCGGTGTTGCCGCCATGGGACTCCACGGCGCGTGCCAGCAGCTCAGAGAAGTTGCCCTTCACCAGCACGAAGATGATGATGACCATGATGACCACGCAGGAGCACAGCAGCACAGCCTTAATCATCTGCACGATGGTGGTGCCCTTCATGCCACCGATCAGCACGTAGGCGATCATCACCACACCCACAACGGCCACAATGCCAGCCTGTGCGGTCTTGTCGTGAATATCCATCAGCACGGACACCAGCGCACCTGCACCGGCCATCTGCGCCACCAGGTAGAACAGGGACACGCCCAGGGTGGCGAAGGCAGCGGCCACGCGCACGGGGCGCTGCTTCAGACGGAAGGACAGCACGTCGGCCATGGTGAACTTACCGGTGTTACGCAGCGGCTCAGCGACCAGCAGCAGTGCGATCAGCCAGGCTACGAAGAATCCGATGGAGTACAGGAATCCGTCGTATCCGGTCAGCGCGATGGCGCCGACGATTCCCAGGAAGGAAGCGGCAGAAAGGTAGTCACCGGCGATGGCCAGACCATTTTGCGTTCCAGAGAAGGACGCTCCACCGGTGTAGAAGTCGGACGCGGACTTTTGGGGCTTTTTCGAGGCGTATGCCACGATGCCCAGGGTGATGACGATGAAGGCAACGAACACCGTCATATTCAGGATGGGGTTACCAGCACTTGCGCCGGCGTCGGCGGCAGTAAAGAAAGTCATGGTGTGTGCTCCTTATGCCACCGTGGTGGATGGTGGGTTGGCGGATGGGTGCTCGAGGGACTCACGGATTGCTTGGGATCGTGGCTCGAGGTTCTTGTTGGCGTAGGACACGTACATCCAGGTAATGCCGAAGGTGGTTACGAACTGGGAGACTCCCATGAGGATTCCCACGTTAATGTTGCCGAAAACCGGCTTGTTTAATACGCCTGGTGCGTACATGGCAATAACCACGTACAGCATGAACCACACCAATCCGGCGATGGTTAGCGGAAAGGTAAAACCGCGCTGCTTTGAGCGGAGCTCCTGGAACTCAGGGCTCTGTTGGCAGGCCTTGAACTCTGCAGCGGACGGGGTATGCCGCTCAGTCGAGGGTGCTGGCTGATTCAACAGTCTTCTCCGAAATCGTCATTGTAGTGAAACGCATCACAAAGGATTTGTGATTGCGATTCAAGCTACAGAACACGTTCTCTATTGCAAAAGTAAATGGCAGAGATAAGTACTTGCTCTTACCCCCTTGGGAGGGGAGGCATAGAAAAAGACCATCTGACATGCAGATGGTCTGAAGCCGTATCGCGCGGCGGGGGAGGGGAAGGGGGTGGGGGAAACTAAAGAGTCACGTCGCGATGTATCTATCTACATATGTGCATATAGATACCTGCGCGGGCGCCGCTGCTGCCCAAGCACTGCCCACGTGTTGCCTACCGCCGGACGTACTCACAAATCCGGTAGTCCACGGGCGCATCGCTGTCCACGGGATGGCCCTTGTCGGAGGTTTCCCACGGCCCCGCGTTCTCCTCGAACTCGTCGGCGGGAATCTCCGGCGCATGCACGCTGAAACGTTCCGGTGCCACCATGTCGATCTCCGTAATCACCACGCGGTCGGAAATCGGCATGCACTGCGCGTACACCTGCCCGCCGCCCAGAATCCATACCGTGGGCGTGAGCTCCGTCTCCGGCTCGTCTGCCCGCCGCTTACTGATCCACACCGCGGCCTGGGCAATCGCCTCGCTCAGTGAACTCACCCGATGCCCGCCCGGCGACGAGTACGCCTCGTTGCGCGTCACCACCCAATTCTCGCGCCCCGGCAGCGGCCGGTAGGGGGCCTCCAGCGCCTCCCAACTGGTCCGGCCCATCACCACGGGATATCCCATCGTGGAGCGTTGAAAATGCTTCAAATCCTCCGGCAAATACCAGGGCATGTCCTTACCGTCGCCGATAATGCCTGCCGTGGTTTGCGCCCAAATCTGTGCGATCTCAATATCCGACGCCGACACGCCAGAAATCCCCGCCTCAGCGAACGCTTGCTCTATGGCCTCATTGACCTTCTCCCGAGTGATCTCGGGGTAGTCACCGGGCTTAAAACCTGTGGGGCGCGACGAAGTTTTCGCCATTACACAGCCACCTTTCCCTTAATCGTGGGGTGAGGATCGTAACCGTCGAAGGATATATCCTCGAATGAATAGCTAAACATGTCCTGCGCCTTATTCAGCCTCAATTGTGGATACGGCCTGGCCTCGCGGGACAGCTGCAGTTCCACCTGTTCGCGGTGGTTGTCGTAGATGTGGCAATCGCCGCCGGTCCAGATGAACTCGCCGACCTCCAGGCCCGCTTGCTGCGCAAACATGTGCGTCAGCAGGGAATAGGAGGCGATATTAAACGGCACGCCCAAAAACATATCCGCGCTGCGCTGGTACAGCTGGCAGCTCAGTTTGCCGTCAGCCACGTACAGCTGGAAGAGCAAGTGGCACGGAGGCAGCGCCATATTGTCCAGTTCGGAGACATTCCACGCGCTGACGATATTGCGTCGGGAATCGGGGTTCTTTTTTAGCATTTCCAGCGCCCCGGAAATCTGGTCAATGTGCTGACCGTTGGGAGTGGGCCAACTGCGCCACTGAACCCCATAGACTGGGCCCAGATCGCCATTCTCATCAGCCCATTCGTTCCAAATGCGAATGCCATTGTCCTGTAGCCACGTCACATTGGAGTCACCCTGCAAAAACCACAGCAGTTCACCCACCACGGACTTAATGTGCACATTCTTGGTGGTAATGAGGGGGAAGGACTCGCTTAAATCGAAGCGAATCTGCTTGGCGAAAAGGCTGGTGGTTCCGGTTCCTGTCCGGTCTGGCTTGCGTGTGCCAGAATCCAGAATCTCCCGGAGAAGATCCTCGTACGGAGTGGGGATAGCGCCAGAGGCCACGGTGGACAACCTTTCCATCAACACAAACCTAACGCCGCTCAGTCTACCCGCGATTTAGCCGCGCTGAAGATACTTGTCGGCGGCGCTCAAGAGCTTATCGGCGATGTCCGGCCGACAGATCAACAGATCGGGAAGATAGGTATCCTCCGCGCCGTAATCCACAGGGGATCCATCCAGCCGTGAGGTATGCAAACCGGCAGCTTGGGCCAGGCCCACGGGGGCTGCGTTATCCCAAACGTATTGTCCTCCGGCGTGAATGTAGGCGTCGTTATCCCCCAAGATGACGGAGACGGTTTTCGCCCCGCACGAGCCCATGTGCACCAACTCCATGCCCGTTTCCTCCGCAATAAACGTGCCGATCTCCGGGGAGGAGTTTTGGCTGATGACCAGGCGGTTCGTGGGTTTGCCGCCCACGGCGCGGATGTCGTTGCTGTGGAACACACGGCCCAGATCCGGCATGCCCACGGCAGCCTGCGTGATCACGCCCTTTTCTGCCAATGCGATATGTACCGCCCAGTCCTGGCGGCCACTGCCGTACTCGCGGGTGCCATCCAGCGGGTCGATGATCCACACGCGGTCCTTCACCAGGCGGGAGCCATCATCGGGGGCCTCTTCGGATAAGACGGCATCGTCGGGACGGTGCTGCTCGAGGCAGCGGGCGATCCATCCTTGAGCGGTGGCGTCGCCGGCTTTGCCCAATACGTCGTCGCGCAACAGGCCTACGTTTCGTACGCCTTTAAGGATCTCTCCCGTGCCTAACGCCAGGCGCAGTGCCAACGTTGCATCGTCTACTTCGGCAGTCATGGCACTAAGTCTAGCCGTCTGTTTAACTGGTGACATGCCCGCCGACGTTCTTGATCGTTTTCATGCCCCCGTTGCTGCATGGTTCAGGGACGTCTTCGCGGAACCAACGCTGGTGCAAACCCAGGCATGGGAGGCCATTTCCGCAGGTGATAATGCGCTTGTGGTGGCGCCGACGGGATCGGGAAAAACGCTGGCGGCGTTTCTGTGGTCCCTGTCCACGCTCACGTCCAGCCCCTTGCTGATCCCGTCTGACCTCCCCCAGCGTGAGGGATCAGACTCCACACACACCGCCACCCACCGGGGAACCGGCACCACCAAAGTACTGTACGTCTCCCCGCTGAAGGCCCTGGGCGTGGACGTGGACCGCAACCTGGCTGTGCCGCTAGCAGGCATCGCCCGCACCGCGGACGCCCTCGGCCACAGCATCGCACCCGTCCGCGTGGGCGTGCGCAGCGGTGATACCCCGCAGGCTGAGCGCGCGAAGCTGTTGCGCAACCCGCCGGATATCCTCATCACCACGCCTGAATCCCTGTACTTGATGCTGACCTCGAAAGCCGCCGGGACTTTGGCCGGCGTGGAGACGGTCATCGTGGACGAGGTCCACGCGGTTGCCGGCACGAAACGCGGTGCGCATTTGGCGCTGAGCCTCGAGCGCCTGGAGATGGTCACCGGCGCCCCCGTGCAGCGCATCGGCCTGTCCGCCACGGTGAACCCCATCGATACCGTCGCCAGTTTCCTGGTCGGCGATCGCCCCGTGACCGTGGTGAATCCGCCGATCACCAAACGATGGGATGTGCGCGTGCGCTCCGTGGTGGAGGACTTTCAGGATCCGCCGCCGGCGGAGGACCAATCCGATATTGATCTTGATGCCGATCCTGAGACCGACGCCGAAGCCCCCATCGACGAGGCCCTCGTCGGACCCAGCCTCATGGGGGAAGGTTTGGGAGGGGCGAGTTCGGCGGGGTCGGGGGCGCGTGTGGCCAGCGGCGTCGATAAGGAATCGGCGCTACCGCAGCAACGGTCCGTGTGGCCCCACGTCCAACGGGCGATTTATCAGCAGGTGATGGACAACCAGTCCACGCTGGTGTTCGTGAATTCCCGCCGGGCGGCGGAGCGGCTCACGGGCGCGTTGAACGAGCTATGGGCGGCCGAGCACGATCCGGAGTCCCTCGCCGCGCCCACCCGCAGGGACCCGGCGCAGCTGATGGCACAATCGGCGCAGGTCACGGGCGCGCCGGCGGTCATCGCTCGGGCCCACCACGGATCCGTGTCCAAGGAGGAGCGGGCGGATATTGAGCAGGCGTTGAAATCGGGGCGTCTGAAGTGCGTGGTCGCCACTAGTTCTTTGGAGTTGGGCATCGACATGGGTCTGGTGGATCACGTGGTGCAGGTCGGCGCGCCGCCCAGCGTGGCCAGCGCGGTGCAACGGTGCGGTCGCGCCGGCCACACGGTGGGGGCGACCAGTTCCGCGACGATCTATCCGCTGCACAAGCAGGACGCCGAAGCGGCCGTGGTGGTGGTCGACCGCATGTTGAAAGGCCAGCTGGAACCGCTGCACGTGGTCACCAACGCGCTGGATGTGTTGGCGCAGCAGACGGTCGCGGCAGCGGTCCAGGCTCCGGGTGGGCGCCTGGACGTGGAGCAGTGGTGGACCGCCGTGCGCCGCGCCCTGTGTTATTCCGCCCTGCCCCGCGAGGCCTTCGACGGGGTGATCGAGCTGATCAGCGGCCATTACCCCTCCACCGATTTCGCGGACCTGAAGCCGCGTGTGACCTACGACGCCACGGCGGGCGTCCTGGAGGCGCGCCCCGGAACGCAACGCATCGCGGTGACCACGGGAGGAACCATCCCGGACCGTGGGATGTTCGGCGTGTTCCTGGCCGCCGGTAGCGAGACCGGAGCCCGCAGGGTGGGGGAGCTGGATGAGGAGATGGTCTACGAGTCCCGCGTGGGCGACGTGTTCACGCTGGGGGCGTCCAGTTGGAAGATCCTGGAGATCACACGCGACCAAGTGATCGTGGCTCCCGCGGCCGGGCACACCGGCCGCCTGCCGTTCTGGACCGGGGATGCCGAGGGCCGCCCGGTGGAGCTGGGGCAGGCGATCGGAGAACACCGCCGCCAGTGGGGAACCGGCCAGCTAGGGGACATCAAAGGCCAGGACTTCCTGGACGAGTTCACCATCAAGAATCTGGACACGTACTACGCCGCGCAGAAGGAATCCGCGAGCCTGGTTCCAGATGAAAAGACCATCCTGATCGAACGCTTCAAGGATGACATTGGCGACTGGCGCGTGGTGATCCATTCCCCTTATGGCCGAGGAGTGAACGCCCCGTGGGCGATGGCACTGGCGGCACAGATCCAGGCGGAGACCGGGGTGGACGCGATGGCCGTGGCCGGCGACGACGGCCTGGTGCTGCGCGTGCCGTACTCGGACACCCCACCGGGATTAGAGCTGGTGCTGGGCAGCGGACCCGCCGAGGAGCGCGCGAGCACCGCGGTGGCGGACGTGATGGATAACGTGGGTTCCTCCGCGCTGTTTGCGGGCCGCTTTCGGGAGTGCGCCGCCCGCGCGTTGCTGCTGCCCCGGCGCAACCCCGGCAAGCGCCAGCCGCTGTGGCAGCAGCGGCAGCGCGCCGCTCAGCTGCTGGATGTGGCGCGCAACCACCCGGAGTTTCCGATCATGGTGGAAACCATGCGGGAGTGCGTCCACGATGTCTACAGCATGGATGCACTGCGCACGGTGCTCACGGCTCTGGAGGAGCGTGGCGCGCCGGGCGGGGCGATCAGGGTTGCGGAGGTCACCACAGACGGCCCCAGCGCCTTCGCGGAATCGCTGCTGTTTAGCTACACAGGCGCGTTCATGTACGAAGGCGATTCCGCCGAACGTGCGGCGGCCTTGGCGGTGGATCCTGTGCTGTTGGCGCAGGTCCTGGGCACCTCCTCCCAGACTCATGTGTTGGACCCGGCGGTGGTGGGGCGCGTGGTGGAGGCCGCGCAGTGGCTGGCCGAGGGGCGCCGGGCGGCCTCGGCGGAACACGCCATCGACATGCTGCGCAGCCTGGGGCCGCTGCCCCTGGAGGAGATCGCCCGCCGGATCGAGCCGTGGGCTGAAGCCACCGAGCACCTCACACCCACGGGGGCGAGCCTGGCCCAGCTGGAGGAGCTGATTCCCCGGCGCCTCATGCGCATCAACTTCGGCGCTCAGACCAAGCTGGCCGTGGTGGAGGACATGCCGCTGCTCCGCGATGGCCTAGGTGTGCCGGTCCCGCCGGGCGTGGTGGCCGATGCGCGGGTGATTCCCGACGCGCTGGACCAGCTGCTGCTCAGATGGCTGCGGCATCGCGGCCCGTCGTCGGCTGATGAGGCCGCCCAGGAGTTCGGCATGGGCGTGGCCGCTACCCAGTCGCTGCTGAACCGCTGGGTGAGCCAGAAGCGCCTGGAGCGCGTGGAGCGCGTGGAGGACCCCACAGGCACGGGTATGCCGTTGTTCGTGGACGTGGCGATGCTCCGGCGCCTGCGCAGCGCCTCCCTCGCTGCGGCCCGCGGTGCGGTGGAGCCGGTTGCGCCGGAGGCCTATGCGCGGTTCCTGCAGGTCTGGCATGGCCTGGTCACGCAGGAACGCGGGGACTTGCTGAACGTGATCGAGCAGCTGGCGGGCGTGGCGTTACCCGCCAGCGCCTGGGAGACCGTGGTTCTTCCCGCGCGCATCCCGGACTACCAGCCCGGCGACCTGGACGAGCTGCTGAGCTCCGGCGACGTCATCGCGGTGGGCTCCGGCGTGGCCGGCAGCGCCGACACCTGGATCACCCTCCTGCCTGCGGATATGGCCCCGGCGCTGCTGCACTTACGCCCGCAGGAGGAGCCGGCGCTCAGCATGCTCGCCCTGCAGATCACCACCCACCTGGACGCCGGTGGTGCCTTCCTCGCCAGCGAACTCGCCGCCTCGCTGGGGACTGATGCGGGTGCGGGCGTGGCCGAGGCGGCGAAGGACTTGACTGCTGCGATGTGGGAATTATTCGACGCCGGCCTCATCATCCCCGACTCTTTCGCCCCCATCCGGGCTCGCCTTGCCGAAGCTGGGACGAGTGGTGGGCGACAAGCGCATCGCGCTCCCCGCCGGGATCGCGGGCGCGGAAGCCAGCGGCGGGTGCGCTTGGGGCGTCGGGGATTTACGCACGGATTCGCCGCCGAAGCGGCCACGGCCCGCCGTAACGCCCTGGCCGCCAGTGCCCGCTCCACCGTGCCGGGACGATGGTCGGCGCTACCCCGCACCTGGGACATCACGTCCACCGAGCTGGCCGCCATGCAAGGAGAAACGTGGATCGAGCGTTACGCCGTGGTGACCCGAGGAGCAGTGATGGCGGAGAAGGCCTCCGGCGGATTCGCGGAGGCCTACCGGCTTCTGTCCGCGTGGGAGGATTCCGGAAGCGTGCTGCGCGGATACATCATCGAGGGCCTGGGCGGGGCGCAGTTCGCCCCGCGGGATGTGATCGGCCAGCTGCGGGACACGCCGGAGCATACGTCGGAGCATGTCCCGGACGCGGGACCCGCCGAGCCCATCGTGCTCGCCACCCTGGACCCCGCCAACCCCTACGGCGCGGCGCTGCCCTGGCCCTCCGTGCGCGACAGCGCCACCACCCCCACCCGCAGCGCCGGGTCCCTGGTGGTCCTTCATGGAGGAGAGCTGCTGGCGTGGATGTCCCGCGGCGGCAAAAACATCAGCGTGATGCAGCACGGCTTCGTTGACGAGAGCCAGGGCGACCAGCCAGTCGACCCCGCTGTTGTAGAGCGCATCGTCGGAGCATTGCAGGCCGCCGTGCACGCCGGCCGACTGAGCCCCATCCTGGTGGAGAGGATCGACGGGGTGCCGGTGCTCGACGCGGACCTCCGCCCCTGGACCCGCGCCGGCGCGCGCCTGGTGCCCAAGGGCTTGAGCATCAAGTAGCTCGAACATCGAGTAGCCTGGGCGTCATGCCCGAGGGAGATTCCGTCCTGCAGCTGTCCGAACGCCTGCAATGGATGACCGGCCGAACAGTCACCCACACCGATATCCGCGTACCCCGATGGGCCACCACCAGCCTCACCGGCCAGACGGTCCACCGCGTATGGCCCTACGGAAAACACCTGTTCATGCACATCGGGGACACGCTGGTGCACACGCACCTGAAGATGGAGGGTGTGTGGTCCATCCACACACAAGGAACTCGCTGGCGCAGGCCCCATCACACAGCCCGCATTATCCTTCGCTTCACTCCGCAGCACGAGGGCGGGCCGCAGATCGAAATCGTGGGCCACAGCCTGGGTTTCGTGCGCCTGCACCCCGCCGATGCATACCCCGAGGTCATCGCGCATCTGGGGCCGGACATCCTCGCTGACCCGCACACTTGGGAATCCACAGGTCAGGAGCGCGCCGTAGCCAACATCATGACCCGCCCCGGCCGAAGCCTCGGTGCCGCGCTCGTGGACCAAACCATGGTCGCGGGCATCGGCAACGAATACCGCGCCGAGGTGATGTTCCTGCTCGGCTGGCATCCCGCCATCCCCGTCGACGCCGTCAGCGAGGCAGGGGTCACCCGCGCCCTGGAGGTTGCGCGCCGAGTGATGTGGGACAACAGGCTCGAACCCCATCGGGTGTTCACCGGGGACCGGCGCCGCGGCATGAGTACCTACGTGTTCGGGCGGGCCGACCGCCCCTGCCGACGCTGCGGAACACCCATCGAGACCTCCACCCTGGGAGGGCGATGGGCCGGAGGGGATCCGGAGCTCGACTCAGCAGAGCTGGAGCGCATCATCTGGTGGTGCCCCCACTGCCAGGCGCGGGGGAGCTAACGCTAGCGCTCCCTGCGACTGCGGTAGTGGTGGATCAGATCATCGGTGGAGGAGTCCCCGGTATCCACTGCGCTCTCACCGTGGAGCAGGTCCAGCAGGGTGGTGGCCTGCGCCTTACCCAGCTCCACACCCCACTGATCGAAGCTGTTGATGCCCCACAGCACACCCTGGACAAAGGCGATGTGTTCGTACAGAGCGATGAGAGCTCCCAGTGTGCGCGGGGTCAGCTTGTCACCCAGGATCGTGGTGGACGGGCGGTTACCCGGCATCACCTTGTGGGCCACCAGAGCCTCGTCCAGGCCCTCCTCCCGCAGCTCCTCGGCTGTCTTGCCGAACGCCAGCACGCGGGATTGTGCAAAGAGGTTACTCATCAGCATGTCGTGCATGCTGTGCGCGCCGGTGGCGTCGGCATGATCCACATGCGGGTTCACGAAGCCAATGAAATCAACGGGGATCAGGTGGGTGCCCTGGTGGACCAGCTGCATGAAGGCGTGCTGACCGTTGGTGCCCGGCTCGCCCCAGTAGATCTCGCCCGTGGGGGTGGTGACAGCGCTGCCGTCCAGGCGCACGGACTTACCGTTGGACTCCATCATCAGCTGCTGCAGGTACGCCGGGAAGCGGTCCAGATCCTGCGAGTAAGGCAGCACCGCGTGGGACTGCGCGCCCAGCAGGCTGGTGTACCACACGCCCAACAGAGCCATGAGCACGGGAACGTTCATCTCCAGCGGCTCGGAGCTGAAGTGCTTGTCGACGTCGTAGAAGCCCTCCAAGAAGTTCGTGAAGTCGCGTGGGCCGATGGCCGCCATGAGGGTCAGGCCAATCGAGGAGTCCACCGAGTAGCGGCCGCCGACCCAATCCCAGAACTCGAACATGTTCTTCGGGTCGATGCCGAACTCCTCGACCTCCTCCTGGTGGGTGGATACGGCCACGAAGTGCTTCGCGGTGATCTGACGGATTTGCTCCTCGGTGCTGACGTCCACGCCGGTGCGCTCCAGGCGGGCCAGCAGCCAGCGGCGGGCCGCGTGTGCGTTCGCCAGCGTTTCGGCGGTGTTGAAGGTCTTGGACGCCACCACAAACAGCGTGGATTCCGCGCCGATCTTGCCCTGCTGCTCCAGCTGATCCAGCACGGCCTCCAGGTGCGCGGGGTCTACGTTGGAAATGAAGTGAGGGGTAATGCCGGCGGTCTGGTACGGGCGCAGAGCCTCTGCAGCCATCGCGGGGCCCAGGTCCGAGCCGCCAATACCGATGTTCACCACATGCTTGATGGTGTGGCCGGAGATGCCCTGCCATTGACCGGAACGCAGCGCCTTCGCGAAGTCCCGCATACGGCCCAAAACCTGGTGCACGTCCGCGGCGATGTCCTGCGTGTTGCCCTCGGCATCCTCCACGGTCAGGTCGCGATCCACAGGCAGGCGCAGCGCGGTGTGGAGCACGGAGCGCTGCTCAGTGGTGTTGATCTGCTGCCCCTCGAACATCGCCACGCGGTAATCCTCCACCTTCTTGCTGCGGGCGAGGTTCACCAGCAGGTTCAGGCCGGAGGGGTCAATGAGGTTTTTGGACAGGTCCACCCGCAACGGGCCGCACTGGAATGTCATGTCCGACGCCCGGCCTGGCTGCTCCTGGAAGAGCTTGCGCAGGTTCAAGGTGTCGCCCGTATCTACTGCGGTGGGAGTGCCCAGGGAAGTGGTGAAACGTTCAGCATGCTCCACCAGTTTTTCCCATTCATACAAGGTGGTGAGGTCTTGTTCAGCCGGTGGTACGAAGTGCTGATGGGACATTGTGGGCGACGCTCCTCATAACTTAGGTAGTACGCGGATTGCGAGAAAGTTTCTATTGCCCACAGTCTACGCGGGTCCGGGAATGTGTGCCGGTGGCCTTAGGCCAGGGAGTCGAGAATCTCCTGGTGGAGAGCCCCGTTGGTGGCCACGGCGGAGCCGCCGTGGGGGCCAGCCTGTCCGTCCACACTGGTGAAGGTTCCACCGGCTTCCTCCACGATGGGAACCAAGGCGGCCAGGTCCCAGAGGTTCACCTCCGGCTCGGCGGCAACATCCACCGCGCCCTCGGCGACCAGCATGTAGGACCAGAAATCGCCATAGCCTCGCAGGCGCCAGGCCCGGTCGGTGAGCTGGATCAGCTGCTCTCGCTTCCCGCAGTCGGCCCAGCCGGTCAGGGAGCTGATGGCCACCGAGGCATCCGCTACCTTCGTCACGCCGGAGACATTCAGTCGGCGCGGGGCAGCGCTCGGGATGGGGTGGTCGGTTCCCATGGGGCCCTGGATCATGGGGGTGTTGAAGGTGCGCCATGCGCCGGTTCCCTGGGAGGCCCACCAGCGTCGGGATAGGGCAGGGGCGGAGACCACGCCCACCACGGGCACGCCATCGACCAGCAGGCTGATGAGAGTGGCCCACACGGGCACGCCGCGGACGAAGTTCTTGGTGCCGTCGATGGGGTCGATGACCCACTGGCGGCCCTCGAACACGGCCTCGCCGCCGAACTCTTCACCCACCACCGCGTCCTCGGGGCGCTGCTCGGACAGGATGCTGCGCAGACGTTGCTCCACGGCCGTGTCCGCGTCCGAGACGGGGGTGAGGTCCGGCTTGGACTCGATCCGAAGGTCGCCGGATTCAAACCGTGCCATGGTGATGGCGTCCGCGGCATTCGCCAAGGTCAGCGCAAGTTCCAGGTCCTCGGCGTAGGGAGAGGGTGCGGGGGTGTGAGTGCTCATAGGCACCATACTAGCGTGACTGGTGTGACTGCTGTGATGGAAAGTGTCTAACGGTGCGCTTCCAGCAGCTGGGCCACCTGCTCCACCGCCGTCGGTGCACCAGCCAGCGACCAGGTGGTGGAGCCAGCCTCCACCTTCCGGCATGCGCCGCCGGCACCCTCCACCAAAGCGCGACCCGGAAGCCAGTCCCAATCGCACAAACTATGCTGCAGCCACACCCCCGTGTGGGATGCCGCCACATCCGCCAAGTCGATGGATGCCGAACCTAGCATCCGCACGCACGCCGCGCGGGTCACGACGGACAGCCACGCCTCACGGATGGAATCATCCGCGAAACTCGTGGGGTGCAAGTAGCCGCCCAGCGCGGAGGAGGACAGCGGGGCGTCGGACACAGTAATCGTCTCCCCGTTGCGCGTGGTCGGGATCGACGGACCACCGAACCACGTGTAGCCCATGGCCGGGCGATGCACCGCGCCGAAGATCACCCGCGAAGGATCAGCGGGGTCGCCCTCCACCAGCGCCAGGGCGGAACACCAGTAATCAGAACCCGTGGTGAAGTTGTAGGTGCCATCCACAGGATCAATCACCCACGTGCGGCCCGTGGTGGATTCCACCGCGGTACCCTCCTCGCCCAACAGGCCATCGTCGGGGCGGATCGCGCGCAGGGCGTCCCCCACAAACTTCTCCGCGGCGCGGTCGGCAGCCGTTACCACGTCGGACACGCTGGTCTTTTGCTCCACGGACAGTCCCGACTCGCGCATGCGCCACGCCAGCCGCCCCGCGTTATACACCAAAGCCTGCGCCAAGTGCTCATCCGAATCATCCACATGCTGGACAATGAACGTCTTAATAATTGCGTTGAGCATCTCCTCCGGAATGGGAGAGTCCTGAGCCGGAGAACTGTTCTGGGCGCGCGCGTGCGTGTTATCGGAAGCCATGCCCTCTATTGTGCACCCCTCGCTGTAGAATTGCGCATTATGCACCCCGATGTTTCCGCAGACCTGCAAGACCTGGACAGCACACTCACCACAATCGAGTCCGTGCTGGACCTGGACGAACTGGACTCACGCGCCCGCGAATTGGAAGACCAGGCCGCGGACCCCAGCTTGTGGGATGACCCGGACCACGCCCAACACGTCACCTCAGAAATGTCCCGTGTGCAGGCCAAACTGAAGAAAGTTCGCGGGCTGCGCCAGCGCCTCGAGGATCTGCCGATCATGTACGACATGGCTGAGGAGGCTGCCGCCGAGGCAGGCGATGGGGACAGTGAAGCCGCCGAAGCCTTGGAATTGGCCGAGGCCGAGCGGCAGGAGATCCGCCAGGAGATCGAATCCCTGGAAGTCACCACCATGCTGTCCGGGGAATACGACCAGCGCGAGGCCGTGCTGAACATCCGCTCCGCCGCCGGTGGCGTGGACGCCGCGGACTGGGCGGAAATGCTGCTGCGCATGTACACCCGATGGGCGGAGCAGCACGACTACAAGGTGGACGTGTACGACGTCTCCTACGCCGAAGAAGCCGGCATCAAATCCGCCACGATGGTGATTCACGGGGAATACCTTTACGGAACCCTGTCCGTGGAGCAGGGAACCCACCGCCTTGTGCGCATCTCCCCGTTCGATAATCAGGGCAGGCGCCAAACCTCCTTCGCGGAGGTGGAAGTGCTGCCCGTGGTGGAACAGACGGACCACATCGACATTGATGAGAACGAAGTGCGCGTGGACGTGTACCGTTCCTCCGGCCCCGGCGGCCAGTCCGTGAACACTACGGACTCGGCGGTGCGCCTGACCCACATGCCCACCGGCATTGTGGTGACGTGCCAGAACGAAAAGTCTCAGATTCAGAACAAGGCCTCGGCCATGCGCGTGCTCGCGGCGAAGCTGCTGGAGCGCAAGCGCCAGGAGGAGCGTGCGGAGCTGGATGCGCTGAAGGGCGACGGCTCCAACTCCTGGGGTAACCAAATGCGGTCCTACGTGCTGCACCCGTACCAAATGGTAAAGGACCTGCGCACGGACTACGAAGTCAATGACCCCACCAAGGTGCTTGGCGGGGACATCGACGGCTTCCTGGAGGCCGGCATCCGCTGGCGCATGTCCCAGCAGCAGGGCCAGTAGCCCGGCGCCCTAGTGCTTCTGAATGAAGCCGAAGCGGTGCTTCGTCTCGGACACCGCCTGCTCCAGCAGCAGCGGCAGCAGCTCCCGGCGACCATCGGCCAGCACATCCTGATCCAGGATCACCGCGCCGGACTTCGCGGCAGCCACGTAGAACTCCTCGGGAGTCTCACCCAGGCTGCGGATACGCGCGCAGCTGGCGTTCTCGATCTCCTGAGCGAACTGCTTATCGCTGGTCACGCGGATCAGGTAGCCGTTGACAGCGGAATCGCCATAGGCTTCCGTCACCTTCGCAGGGGCAGCGTTAGCTGCCTCGTGTAGTGCCAGGGACAGGCCGGCGAAGTTCTCCGCGTTGATCTCGTTGGCGGAAATGTCCAGCGCCGTGCCGGTGATGTAGGACGCCAGCACCAGACGCAGCAGGTCACGCGCGTTGGTGTGCTCGTTGACGCGCACGCGCAGCGGTTCCAGCAGGCTGCGGTAGCGGAAGATGTTGGACTCCACGGTCAGCCCGGTCTTGTCGTGCTCGATGCCGAACTCGGTGGCCCAGTTGAACGCGTCAGACTCCGCAGCGGTGCGCAGCCACTCGTGATCCGCGCCGGACAGGGCGTTGTCCTGGTCGTTGACGGGGATCGCCGCGTGGAAGGTGCGCAGCAGCTGGGTGATGCGGGCGTCGATGGTGCCGGTCGGCAGCTCGGCGAGGTCACCTTCGGACCAGATGCCCTGCTGCGCCACGTAGTTCGGGCCGCCGGCCTTGGCGCCGGAGCCGATGGAGGAGTTCTTCCATCCGCCGAAGGACTGACGCTGAACGATAGCACCGGTGATACCGCGCTGGATGTAGGCGTTGCCGACCTCCACGCGCTCGCGCCAGTAGTCCTTCTCATTGTCATCCAGGGTGTGGATGCCGCCGGTGAGGCCGAAGCCGGTGGAGTTCTGCCACTCGATCGCCTCATCCAGGGTGGACGCGTGCATGATGCCTGCCACGGGGCCGAAGCACTCGTGAGTGTGGAACCAGGAGCCTGGCTTGACGTTGTCGCGCAGGCCAGGGGTCCACAGGGTGCCTTCCTCGTTGAGCTTCTGCGGCTTGACCAGCCACTTTTCGCCTGGCTCCAGCTGGGTCAGGCCGCGCAGCAGCTTGTCGCCGGGCGCCTCGATCACGCCGTTCATGTTGGTGGAGATGTCCGTACCGTGGCCGACCTTGATGGTGCGCACGGCGTCCACCAGCTGGTTGCGGAATCGCTCGGACTTGCCCAGGGAACCGACCGTAATGATCAACGACGCCGCCGAGCATTTCTGTCCTGCATGTCCGTACGCGGACTTAAACACGTCTGCCACGGCCAGGTCTGGGTCGGCCGAGGGGGTGACGATGATGGCGTTCTTGCCGGAGGTCTCTGCGTTGATGGTCAGGCGGGGCTTCCAGCTGCGGAACAGGGCCGCGGTCTCGGAGGCGCCGGTGAGGATCACGGAGTCCACATCGGGGTGGGACACCAGGTGCTTGCCGGCGTCCGCCTCGTCGGCGTTGACCAGCTGGACGAGGTCCTCGGTCACGCCGGCGTCACGTAGAATTTCCATGAAGATCTCCGCGATGCGCAGCACTTGTGGCGCTGGCTTGATGATGACGGTGGCACCGGCCGCCAGCGAGGCGAACACGCCACCCAATGGGATGGCGATGGGGAAGTTCCATGGTGGGGTGACCACCACGGTCTTGTACGGGGTGAACACGGAGCCGCGGACCAAGTCCAGCTGGCGAGCGGACTCGGCGTAGTAGCGGGCGAAGTCGATGGCCTCGGAGACCTCGGGGTCCGTCTCGGCGATGGTCTTGCCAGCCTCGAACACAGCAGCGGAGATCAGGCGGCCGCGGTTGTCCGCCAGGGCGTCAGCGGCGCGATCCAGAAGTTCGGCGCGCTCAGCGCCGGACTTGGAGCCCCAGGCCTCGGCGGCGCGCCGGGAACGATCCACGGCGGCGTCGATCACGGCGGTATCGGTGACCAGCTCAGACACGGCAGGGCCGGGATCGTTGGACGGATCGATCAGCTGCAGAGCCCACTCGCGGTTGGCGGGCAGCACAGGGTCCGTGTCCGGCTCGTTGATGAAGTGGCCGGCGATGCCGCCGGAGCGGGTACCGGCGCGCTGCTTGGATTCCTCCAGGCGGTTCTGCGTGCGGTACGGGCCAGCAACGGTGGTCCAGCGGTCCTGCACGGAGTTCAAAAATGCCTGCTTCTGGCCATCCATCGGGGAGAAGCCAGCGCCCTCGTCATCGCCGGGTGCGAACAGGGCGTAGAGGAAGTTCTGCTTCGCGCCGTTTTCCTCCAGGCGGCGAACCAGGTAGGAGATCGCGACGTCGAAGTCCTCCTTCTTCACCACAGGGGTGTAGAGGATCAGGTCACCGACCAGCTCGCGGATGGCCTTGGACTGGCCGGGGGCCATGCCCTGCAGCATCTCGATATCCAGCTGATCCTTCACTCCGCGCTTGTTGGCCAGCTCGATGGCCAGACCCAGGTGGAAGAGGTTGTGGCTGGCCACACCGATGCGGATGTTGTCCGCGTGCTCCGGCTGCAGGATGTAGTCCAACAGGCGCACGTAGTTGGCGTCCACCTCCGGCTTGGTGGGGTAGGGGGCCAGCGGCCAGTCGTGGATCTCGGCGTCCACGTTTTCCATGGAGAGGTTCGCGCCCTTCACCAGGCGCACCTTGATCTTCGCGCCGCCGGCCTCGCGGCGCTTGCGGGCGAACTCCGCGAGGGTCTGCAGGGCGTAGAACGTGTCCGGCAGGTAGCCCTGCAGAACGATTCCGGCCTCCAGGTCGTGGAACTCCTCCTCGCTCAGCAGTTCCGTGAACAGGTGGATCGTGAGATCCAGGTCCTTGTACTCCTCCATGTCCAGGTTGATGAACGGGTGAGGGTTGCGGGTCATGGCCTGGCGGTACAGCGGACGCAGACGATCCTTCAGGCGCTCGATGCTGCCGTCGTGATCCCAGTGGTTCAGCTGGGACACCACAGAGGAGGCCTTGACGGACACGTAGTCCACGCGTGGGTTCTTCAGCAGGTTAATGATGTCGTCGCGGCGGCGCGTGGCTTCCTCTTCACCCAGCACAGCCTCGCCCAGCAAGTTGAGGTTGAGGCGGAATCCCTCTTCGCGGCTGCGGTCCAGCAGCTCGTCCAGTGCCTTACTTTCTGCATCCAGCACCAGGTGCGCCACGGTAGAGCGCAGGTAGCTGCGGGCAATCGGCATGACCACGCTGGGCAGCAGTGGGGCGAAGATGGAACCTGCGGTGACCAGCAGGGAATCGATGGGGCCCATGAAGTCCGGGATCGGTGCGGACTTCTTGAACGGGTGGGCGATCTTCACGAATTCTTTGGCAGCGACGCGGTTGTCCTCGGGGCGTGCCACGCGGTCCACGAAGGCGAAGGTGAACTCCACGCCGTCGGGGTCATGCACCAGGTCAGCCAGTTGCTGCGTGGATGCGGAGGTTTCTTCAATCTGGAGCCATTCGTTGGCGCGGGAGATAGCGGCGTCAACAACGGCTTCCACGTCGCCGCTGTTGGGAAGTGGGGTGTTTGCAGGAGAGCTCATGCCTTGTTCCTTCTACAAGATGATGTGCACAGGCGTGCATGCTTAGGGATTACAAAAGGGATCATCGGGGAAGGAGTGGGGCGACGGGAGGTCGATCGCCGGTGGGGCGGACTCGGTTGGTGTTCAGCACGGTGTTCCTTGGAGCGGTTGTAGCTGTGTTCCTTGTCACCGGATCTTAGCGATTTGTTTACCGCGTGGAAAGGGGCCGGGGGATAGTTTCGATTGCCCCCGGTTTTCCCTGCTGTAGCTATGTTTTTAGGTGTATTTTCGTGCGCTGTGGGCAGGCTGCAGGCAACCTTTGGATAGGCTGTGTGGCGCCTGTGAGGAGAAGCGGGAGAGATCGCGCCGGGCGTCGGGGAAAATAAGAAAACAACAGTCACATGTGTCACACAATTCACTTAAGAATTCACGCTGCTGGGCTTTTTCGATAGACTGAGGCGCTGTGATCACTTTTGAGCATGTATCTAAGAGCTATCGGACGTCCACGCGCCCCGCGCTGAAGGACGTGAGCCTCCACATCGACGAGGGGGAGTTCGTCTTCCTCATCGGCCCCTCCGGCTCCGGTAAATCCACCTTCCTGCAACTCATGCTCGGCGAAGTCACCGCCGACGAAGGCGCGCTGGAGGTCGCCGGATTCGACCTACGCACGCTCAAAGGCAAGAACATCCCCAAGCTCCGCCAGCGCATCGGCTACGTCTTCCAGGACTTCCGTCTGCTGCCGAAAAAGAACGTGTACGACAACGTAGCCTTCGCCCTGGAAGTCATCGGCAAGAAGCGCTCCGAAATCCAAGAAACCGTACCCGACGTGCTCAAAACCGTGGGCCTGGACGGCAAGGAACGCCGCTTCCCCAACGAGCTATCCGGCGGTGAGCAGCAGCGCGTCGCCATCGCCCGGGCCTACGTCAACGAGCCGAAAATCCTGCTCGCCGACGAGCCCACCGGCAACCTCGACCCGGAAACCTCCACCGAAATCATGTTGCTGCTCAACCGCATCAACCAAACCGGAACCACCGTCATCATGTCCACCCACGACAACGTGGCCGTGGACTCCATGCGCAAACGCGTGGTGGAACTGTCCAACGGCAAACTGATCCGCGACGACGCCCGCGGCGTCTACGGCGTAGGCCGATAGAAGGGGAGAAGCACAATGAAACTAGGATTCGTCCTCCGCGAAGCCCTCGCCGGCTTCCGTCGAAACATGACCATGACCGTGGCCATGATCATCACCACGGCCATCTCCTTGGCGTTGCTCACCACCGGCTTCCTGCTGACGGACATGACCCAGCGCACCAAAGACATCTACATCGACAAGGTAGAGGTCATGGTGCAGCTCAACGATGAGCTCTCCACCACGGATACGGACTGCTCCAGCGAGGAGTGTGTTGCGCTGAAGGAGACCCTGGAAGGCGACGACGGCGTGGAGGCCGTGACCTTCCGCAACAAGGATCAGTCCTACCAGCGCTTCGTGCAGCTGTTCGGTCAATCCGACCCACGCCTGGTGGAGCAGACCTCCCCGGATGCGTTCCCCGCCGCGCTGCACGTTCGTCTGGTTGACCCCACCGAAACAGAGCCCATCGACGCGATCAAGGACAACCCCGCCGTGGGCAACATCGTGGACCAGGGCGCCGAGGTCCAGGAAGCCACCAGTAACCTGGACGCCATCCGCAACGCCGCGTTCCTCATCGCCGCGGTGCAGGCCCTGGCCTCCATTTTCCTGATTATGAACATGGTCCAAATCGCTGCATTCAACCGCCGCAGCGAGATCTCCATCATGCGCATGGTCGGCGCCACCCGCTGGTTCACCCAGGCGCCGTTCGTGATCGAGGCCGTGATCGGCGCCGTGATTGGTGCCGTCCTGTCCATTGCTGCGCTGCTGGCGGCGAAGACGTTCGTGGTGGACAAGGCCATGGCGTCTTTGTACGACGCCAACCTCGTCGCGCGCATCACCAGTGGTGATATCTGGATCGCCGCGCCGTTCGTCGTGTTGTTGGGGGCGGTGGTCGCCGCCGTGACGGCTCAGGTGACGCTGCGCTGGTACGTGAAGAAGTAGCACACCGGGCAACCGCCCTGCTGGTGCCGCCCGGATTCTGAGAGCCGGTTCTTGTGGTTGCTGGTAGGCTGTGAGCAATCATGGCGAAAAAAAGTACACCCGTACACTCCGGAAAAGCGGCCTCCAAGGCATCGCGGGCCAAGGCAAAAGGCTCCAAGGGGACAGCGAAGGGCGCTGGCCCCTTGGTTGTTGCGACCAACCGCAAGGCTCGCCACGACTACCACATTGTGGACACCTACGAATGCGGCGTGGTGCTGGTCGGCACCGAGGTGAAGTCCCTGCGCGAAGGAAAAGCCAGCTTGGTCGATGCCTATGCCACCATCGACGAGGGCGAGGTCTGGCTGCGTGGCCTGCACATCCCGGAGTATTCCATGGGGCACTGGACCAACCACTCCCCACGCCGCGTGAGGAAGTTGCTGCTGCACCGCCGGGAGATTGATTCCCTGCTGGGTAAAGTCCGCGAGGGGAACTCCACCTTGGTTCCGCTCCAGTTGTACTTCTCTGGGGGACGCCTGAAATGCGAATTGGCATTGGCCCGGGGTAAGCAGCAATACGATAAGCGCCAGGACATCAAGCGCCGCACGGAAGAGCGGGAAGCCACACGTGAGCTCGGCCGGCGCATCAAGGGCCTCAACGCCTAAAATCCCATACCGCATGAGCTGTCGGTGTGTTTAAACAACCGGCATGGATGCCTTTTCCCGATGGCGCCGAGTTTCCCGACTCAACGCCCTCCCGTCGGCGCCGTCAGCTCACGCAACAGGCACCTGAGCACGACGGCGAGTAGGCGGCGTCGGACGTCCGATTAATCGTCCTTGCCTGCGGCGTTGGGCGTGGACGAGCCGGAGGTGACATCGGAATGGAGGGATTCGTCGATCTCGCCGGAGATGAGGGACTCCTTGCGCATGCGTCCCCGCGACATGTCCACCGCAAAGGCAATGGCCGTGGCGACGACGGTGGGGATCAGCCAGCCCAGGCCCTCGGTGAACAGGGGGATGGACGAGGTGAACGTCAGGGACTCCATGCCCAGCAGGTTGTGGTTCACGCCCAGGTCGATCAGGGAGAACAGCAAGGCCACATACACGGCGGTGCGGTAGCTGTACGGCAGGCGATGGCGAGGAACCAGAAGGTGGAACATGCTCAGCAGCACCAGGGCAATGGCGGACGGGTAAATCACGCCGATGACCGGCGCGGACATGCTGAGAATGCGCTCCAGGCCCAGGTTGGAAATCCCGAAACCGATCAGGGTGAAGGTAATCGCCCAGGCGCGGTAGGAGATGCCCGGCAACAGCTCGTTGAAGAAGGCCGAGCAGGCCGCGATCAGGCCCACAGCCGTGGTGAGGCAGGCCAAGAGGACCACGCCGGAAAAGACCATGTCGCCCGTGGAACCGAGCGTGAGCTTCGAGGCGGAAGAGAGCACCGCAGCGCCATCGGAGTAGCTGGACTTGTCCGGCATGCGGGTGCCCATCACACCCAGGCCGATGTACACCAGCAGCAGGAACGCACCAGCGGTGATGGCAGCGATGGAGGTGAGCTTCACGACCTTCTTGTGATCGGTGATGCCGCTGCCGCCGAAGCTGGACACCACGATGATGGCAAAGGCCAGGGCCGCGATGGAGTCCATGGTGAAGTAGCCCTGCAGCACGCCGGCTACCAGGGCGTTGGAGCTGTATTCCTCGGTGGCTTCGATGGGAGGGTTGTTCATCGAGCGGATGCCGACGATGGTCAGCACGGCCAGGAGGATCAAAAGCACGGGGGTGAGGTAATTACCCAGCGTGTCCGCGACTTTGCCGGGGAACATCACAATCGCGAACGCGATAGAGAAAAACACAGCGGTGCACACCAGGCGCCAGAGGCCACCGCTTAAGCCGAAGGTGGATTCAATGCCGAGCTCGTAGCCGATCGCCGCGGCGCGGGGGAGAGCGTAGAACGGGCCGATGGACAGGTAGGCCACGACGGAGAAAGCTACGCCGAAGATCGCGCCGGCACGGCTGGCCAGGTCCCGCACGCCGGATCCGGACACAGCCACCGCGATCACGGTGATGACGGGCATGAACACGCCGGTGAGGAGGAAGCCGGTGATTGCTGGGATGAAGTGGTCGCCAGATTCAATGCCCAGCATGGGAGGGAAGATCAGGTTTCCCGCTCCGAAGAACATGGAAAACAGCATGAGTCCCACGGCGAAGAGGGTGGAGATGGTTCTTTTCTTCGATGACGTGCTGCTGGTTGTGCCGCTGGATGACATGCGTGGGGGTCCTTGTTCTGAGTGCGCTGCGTGAATGTAATGCTGACTATTGGCTATATTTCTACAACTTCCGACAGTACGTGGAGGTGGGCGCGCCTGTGAAATTAACAGGTAGGGTTACTCAGCTTGGGTGACACAGGTTGGGTTTCGGTGCTGCGTGGGGTAGCATGAGACGAACTGTAGAGAATAAGCATTTCCGCTCTACGGCACCATGGGGTCGATTCTGGTTTCGACTTCGTGTGTTGAGTTAGGGGAAGCGTGCCGGTGCAGGCAGGAGACCACCGTGAGCGTCGCTGCACACCTATAAGCGCCGAGAACACTCAGCGCGACTACGCCCTCGCTGCCTAATTAGAAAGGTCTAGCGACCGCGTGTCTGTCAGCCCAGGCCTGTCCCTCGTCTGGATCCTGGCATCGTTTTTAGGGACTTGCCTTTCGGCCTTGTTGGTTGGGCCGGAAGGGACTTTCAAACCAACTGGGTTCGTCATCCTCGCTAGTTCGTGTGACGAGGAGAGCCGAGTAAAGACAACAACGAACTGCGCACGGAGAAGCCCTGGCGAGATCGCGAAGGACCCGGGTTCAATTCCCGGCGGCTCCACAGGTAACAAATCCCAGCTCAGCGATGAGCTGGGATTTGTTGCATCTGGGCAGGTCGGAGGGGTATTGCGGAAAGTACTTTATGGGCGTGACAGCAGCGCTAAAGGGCTCCTATATGAATATCATTGGTCACAATTTGGTTTGACATGGGCCTAAAGATCTGTTGACGAGTTGAAGATACGGCGCCTGGGCGTGAGGTGACGTCTCGAGGTCATCATCTACGCAGGGATCTAGCCGGAGAACTCCTAGTCGGACGTTGCGCGGTAGTGATTGAATCGCTCTACAAGCATGGGGAAGCCATATAAATCCCAAAAGTACATGCTTACTGATCCGCTGCTCAGTCCTCCGTGTGAAAACCGTTCGATCCAGTAGCGCTTCTGCCAGTGTTTCGGATTTCCAGAAGCATCTCGTGAAGCTTCAGCCTCGATAATCGCCCAAAAAGCGCCTTTGATGAGTACTTCAAGCTCGTCCGCGGTCTCAGGTAGTGGTGTAGAAGCAAACCGTTCTTGCAGATCTCTCCACATATATGGGTCGCCGCGAAGTCCCCATTGGCTCGGTTCGCCGTCGAACAATGCGCTAACGGTGTAGACCATCTTTTTAGCTCCTTTGCTATCCCCATCGATCCATATCGTCTGCAATAGCAGAAGGCGCGAGCTGCTCAGATCACGGATCTTCCCTTGCACTTCTGCTATCCGACTGTATGCTCGAGTATAGATGAGTTCTTTACTTTTGTCGAAGAATTGGGCGTTTTGACGTATCGTACGTCTCGCGTCCGCACGAAATTGAGGAGGCTGTTATCTATGCATAGCTGGCCATTTTTTACGGTGTTTGCTGTCAGCTTTGTGATCTGCGCGGGGTTGGCGGCGATTCGTACGCCTGAGGAGCCAGGCCGTTCGCGTATCGGTTTTATTGTGGCCATATTCTGGTTGTTTCCCGCACTAATTATTTTGGTTCTGATCCTTAGGGACGGCTCCCGGTCGGCTCCATTAGGTGAATTAATCGCGATTGCTGTATATGCCCTTATTGTATCTTCGGCGGGTACTTATGCCCTCGAGAAGCGTAAGCTTCGCAAGCAGTAGCCTGTGGGGCCATCTGATGTGGGACAGCGACTATCGCAGGGTACTCCCTTTCGGGTGTAGGTAAAAATAGAATCGAAAAGGTGTACTCGATGGTCGCCTTCGTGTGCGCTCGCGCAATGTTTACTGCGGGCTACATATACGCTACGCGTGCGGACGTAACCCAGCGTATGCCTTCCATCTGGTACGTTTGGTTAGTGAACATGTTGTCGTGACTCAGAAAGGCTTCTTGCATGTCTCAATCACGAGCTGGTCGCATGTATCATTCGATTCTCGGTCTCTGGATCGTCTCCATGGTGTTGCTCATCGGATCTGCCGCTCTGAATTTTGATAGTGGAGTGGCGACGGCATTGGTGATGGCCTCCGGTGCTACCGGTATTTTATCCGCGCTCTATGTTTATTATCTGGCGGAAAAACGTGGGAGAGAAGAAAGGGTCAACCCGCTTCTGTTGACGGTCACCGGACTCCTAGTCGCAGTATTTTTCTACGTAGTGGTGAGCGTACTCGTCATGTGAGCGATCGTGAATATCGGCACTGTTCACTTGCAGTCGCGTTTCTTGTCATAGCAGTACCTGCGATCGAACTAACGCCAAAACCCCGTCGCTGACTTCTTGTCTTCAATATTGAATTCAATCATGCGTCGCAAGAGATCATACGGTGGCTCTGCGCCCCACGGAACGCGAAACAGGTTCGCCGTGTAGGACACACCCAGTTCTTTCAACGCCTCCTCGAACTTCGCGATCCCCACCTGCTCCGGCGCAACGGATAAATGCTTGGCCGCATACGAAAAGCCAATGATATATCTCCCATGATCCGTGAACATGGGCTGATTCCACGCAATACACACCCCAAGGTCCGGGAATGTGCTGTGAATCCAGTGAAGAAGCTCCAGCGCCTGCTGCCTATGTTCCGCGGTGGAGATTTTCTCTAAAACAGGGGAGAAGAACTCCTCCAGGTTCTCTCCCTGCGTCATCTCAACAGTCATGAACCCCAGTATTCCACCCCGCGCCCTACGATGCTCACCGTGCTCATCTCCGCACAATGAGCCGAGCCCTTACATCCCATACAGCCGCCGCTGGTTCTCCTCGATCTGTGCCGTAACATCGCTCCCCCGCAGCTCACTCAGGCGATCCAGCGTCCACCGCAGCGAACTCATCACATCGTCCGCGGCTGCCGCGCCACACGCCTCACCAACTTCAGAGGACTGACGCTTCGGCAAATCAGTCTCCAACAACAACCGCTCCGCCGGAACCTGCCTCACATACGCCCGCCCCTTCTTGGACTCCAACATCCGCGGATTTACCGAAATATACCCGCCCGCGCGCATCACCCGAGTGAGCTCGTCACTGTTCCCCGAAAACCAATGAAATACCGGCACCACCGAACTATCATGAGAATCGACGCCAGCCTGCGCCAAAATATCCACCACCACTCCCGCGGATCTCACTGCGTGAATCGATAACACGTATGGCTCCGTATCGGCACTCCCATTATCCTCAGCACGCTGGCGGACCGTCTGAACAATGGAGCGGAAAACGTCGGATTGGAGCTCCTGGGAGGCGGAGGCCAGGCGTCGGGGAGAAAAATCAAGACCCACCTCACCAATGAAACGGGTAGTGCCCACTGCCTGTTGAAAAATACGCAGCTGCCGGTCCGCCTGCTCGCGGGATTCAATGGCCCACGGGTGAAAACCCAGTGAGGCTCGTGGCATCTGCTGCTGCGCACGAAAAGACTCCGGCGTGAGCGTTTGTGGCACAATTCCACCACCGGCGGCGTCCACGGCAGACAGAAAAGCCGCACGTTCAGACAGAGGAAGAAAGTCCAGGTGATAATGCGTATCGAGCAGCATGGCCTAAGCCTGGATACCTGCCGCGGCCAGCGCTTCCTCTCGGGAACGGTACCTGCGCGGCGGACGCGGAATGGCCTCCATGCCGGCAAGTCTGCGAATCACCTTTCCCGCCAGCATTTGGCCCATAATGGGCGGCATATAACTCATCGAACCCAGATTCTCACCCTTGGAGCGGCTGGTGCTGTTTTTCCTTTTCACGGGAACCTCCGTGGAATAGAGCACCTCTAGCCCCTTAATGCGGCGCTTTCTGCATTCCGTGCGCACCACCTTGGACAGAGGACAGTTGATGGTCTTGCGGATATTCGCGAATTCCAGGTACGTGGGATCCAATTTATTGGCCGCCCCCATGGAGGACAATAGCGGCAGTTCACGATCCGCGCACCACCCGGCGATATTGAGCTTCTGGGACACCGTGTCAATGCAATCCACCACGTAATCCGAGCGGGGGAATGCGTCCAGTGTTTCGGCAATTCCTTGCGGCGTGAGGAACACCGGCTGGGCGTGAGTGGTGATGTCCGGGTTGATCTCGTAGACCATGCGCTGCATCACCTCCGCCTTCTTCTGCCCGAGCGTCCTGGTAAACGCCAGCGCTTGGCGGTTGATATTGCTTTCCTCCACCACATCCCGGTCCAACAGGATCAGCGTGCCCACGCCACCTCGGGCCAGGGCTTCAGCGCAGGCCGAACCCACGCCACCTAAGCCCAGCACCATCACGGTGGAGTCCTCCAATTTGTCCAGTCCACTATCGCCCAGGAGCAGCTTCAGTCGTGCCAGGCGCTCGCTACGAATCTTCACGTGCGTTCCTTAATCCCGTCCGTCTCGTCTGTATCGTCCTTTACTCAAGGACAACACGATAGCCCACTCGCACTAGCCTGGCCCTGTCGGATCCCCCACTAAGTACCCCACAATGCTTAGTGCATTTTAATCAAATATGCGCATGCGATTAATGTGTGATGAATGAATGCAGTGTTAGTCGCAGTGATCGTGATGCTGGTACTGTCCGTGTGCCGCGTTCACGTGGTCCTCTCCCTGTTCATCGGCGCGCTGGTGGGCGGGCTCCTGTCCGGCATGGGGCTGGACGCCACCATGGTGGCCTTCCAAGAGGGACTGTCCGGCGGCGCGAAAATCGCGCTCAGTTACGCCCTGCTGGGCGCCTTCGCCATGGCGGTGGCCTCGGCGGGTCTGCCGCGCCTGCTCGCCGAGTTCATCATTGGCAAGCTCGGGGTGGAGAACGAACAGACCAAAGCCACCACTATCGCCGTGACGAAGTGGCTGATGCTGGCGGGCATCCTGGCGATGGCGATCATGTCCCAGAACCTGATCCCCGTGCACATCGCCTTCATCCCGCTGATCATCCCGCCACTGCTGTCCATCTTCAACAGGCTCCGCATCGACAGGCGCCTGGTTGTCTGCATCATGACCTTCGGCCTGGTCACCACCTATATGTGGATCCCACTGGGCTTCGGCTCTATCTTCCTCAACGACATCCTGCTGGGCAACATCAACAACGCCGGCATGGACACCACGGGCATCAACATCATGTCCGTCATGGCCATCCCTGCCCTGGGTATGTTTATCGGTCTGCTCATCGCCGTGTTCTTCAGCTACCGCAAGCCCCGCGAGTATGCCGAGAAGCCCATCGAGGGATTGAAAAAAACCGACGCCGACGAGCCCATCTCTCGCTATAAAATCGTCGTCTCCCTCGTTGCGATCCTCGCCACCTTCGCCGTGCAGATCATCATGCAGACCCAGGACACCGAAGCTGATTCCTTGCTGATTGGTGCTCTGGTGGGACTGGCTATCTTCCTGTTGACGGGTGCGGTCAACTGGAAAGAAGCCGATGATGTCTTCACCGGTGGCATGAAGATGATGGCCCTGATCGGCTTCATCATGATCACCGCTCAGGGCTTCGCCGCGGTGATGTCCGCCTCCGGCGAGGTGGAAAGCCTCGTGGCCACCTCCGCGGACCTGTTCGCAGGCAACAAGGTTGCTGCCGCGTTCGCCATGCTGCTGGTGGGCCTGGTGGTGACGATGGGTATTGGGTCCTCTTTCTCCACGCTGCCGATCATCGCCACCATCTACGTACCTCTGTGTGCAGCTATGGGATTCTCCCCAGCCGCCACGGTCGCGATCATTGGTACTGCGGGCGCGCTGGGAGATGCGGGATCCCCGGCGTCGGACTCCACATTGGGTCCCACGGCCGGACTCAACGCCGACGGCCAGCACGATCATATCCGCGATTCGGTGATCCCTACCTTCTTGCACTTCAACATTCCACTGCTGCTGGCAGGCTGGGTCGCTGCGATGATGCTTTAGCTATCATCGTGGCTTATGGCGGATTACAGCGAAGGAAAATACGCAGATATTGCTTTCGACGACTATGTTATTGCGCGCCAAGAAGCCATCGGCGCGCATAACAGAGTCAATGACACGATCGGCGGACAGGACTTTGAGTTCCGCGACGGGGAAGTGAAACTGATCCGCTCCGCGCAACACTTTTTCCTCTCCACGGTCACGGGCGCCGGATGGCCCTATGTGCAGCATAGGGGAGGGCCTCCGGGCTTCGTGCACGTCCTGAACCACAAGACCCTGGCCTTTCCCGAGTTTCAGGGAAACATGCAGTTCGTGACGGCCGGAAACGTGGACCGGGACGGGCGTGTGTGCCTGTTCTTCGTGGACTATCCCACCCGCTACCGGCTGAAAGTGTTTGGCCACGCGCGCTTTATCGAAGCCGGCGAGGACCCGGAGTTTGAGGAGAGAATCCGGGACCTGGGAGACAGCGAAATCCGGGCGAAGATCGAAAGAATAATGGTCATCACCGTCACCGCCACGGATAAGAATTGCTCCAAACAAATCAAGCCCCGCTACACAGAGGAACAGATCCAGGAACGCCTGGACCTGTATCGCGCGGACATTAAGGAACTCAAAAACCGCGTGGCGGAATTAGAGGCGCAGCTCGAGAGCGCGCAGGGTAGCTAGCGCTAATTAATCCGTGCCTCGTGCCCAGCCCAGGCCTCATCCCGGAGCTCGTTCTTCCGCACCTTTCCCGTGGACGTGCGGGGCAGCTCCTGAAGAATGCGGATGTCACGCGGCACCTTGTAGCCGGCGATGTGAGCGCGGCAGTGTGCAATGATCGCCTCCTCGATGGCCTTCCTGGCCTCCTGGTTTTCCGCGTTCTCCTGGGTCTCCGCGTCACCATCGCACACGTTCGCCGCCGCCTCTGGCCGCAGCACCACATAGGCGCGGGGGCGCTCGCCCCACTTCTCATCGGGCACGCCAATGACCGCACAGTCGGACACGTCCGGGTAGCTGACCACGGCCTGCTCCACCTCGATGGTGGAGATGTTCTCGCCGCCGGAGACCACCACGTCCTTCGCGCGGTCCAGCAGCTGAATGTAGCCGTCGGGGTGCTTCACGCCCAGGTCACCGGTGTGGAACACCCCGCCGCGGAAGGCTTCGGCGGTGGCGGCGTGGTCCTTAAAGTATCCGGCCATCACACCGTTTCCACTCAAGACAATCTCGCCCATGGTGGTTCCATCGAACGGCACATCCTCCACCAGGTCCGAGTCCTTCTCGGTTTCCTTGATGACCCGCACCTGCTCATTGGTCACCATCGCCACGCCTTGCCGGGCTTTGAGGATCGCGCGGCGTCGGACGGTCATGTCCTGCCAGTTCGGCTGGGGTTCGCACACGGTGTAGGGACCGTAGGATTCGGTCAGGCCGTAGACGTGCGTGACCTCCACACCCAGGTTTTCGCATCGGGTGATGATGGTGGGGCTCGGCGGGGCGCCGGCGGTGACAATGGAGAGGTTCTTCACGCGCTTTTTATTGTCATCGTCCACCAGGGTGGTGAGCACGGCAGGGGCGCCGCACATGGCCGTCACGCCCTCGTCGCTGATGAGGCGCCACATGTCCGGGCCGCGAACCGCACGCAGCGCCACCTGGGTGGCCGTGACCGCCATGGAGGCCCAGCCGGTGCACCAGCCGGAGCAGTGGAACATCGGCAGGGTCCACAGGTAGACCGTGTCCTTGGTGAACTTCTGCGTCTGCACCTCGCCGAGCGCGTTGAGGTAGGCGCCGCGGTGCGTGTACACCACGCCCTTGGGTTTGCCGGTGGTGCCGGACGTGTAGTTGATGGCGATAGCTTGGCGTTCATCGGCCACGCGGTAGGTCAGCCGCTCACCGTCGCGATGTGGCTGAAGGTAGCTGCTGAATGTCGTGATGATGTCCGACGCCAACTCCACATCCCCCAGGTCCGCGCCCGGTTCAGCCCCGTGCTCGTCGGCAATGAGGATGAGGCGCGACAGGTCCCGATCCACGGCCGTCACCGCGGCGGCCAGCAGGTCCCGCTCACCCAGCACGATGCTGATGCTGGAGTGGTCCAGGATGTAGGAGACCTCCGCGGGAGCCAGCCGGGTGTTGATCGCGACCACCACGGCGCCGGCCAGTGGGATGGCGAATTGCGCCAGGAGAGCTTCGTAGGAGTTGGCGGCCAGCACGCCCACACGGTCGCCGGGCTGGATTCCATCGGCGCGGAGTGCGCGGGCGAAGGCTTGGGCGTCGGCATCGAATTCACGGAAGGTGATGCGGCGCGGACCGTCTACGCAGGCGATTTTGTTGGGGCTGATTCCGGCGCTGCGCTGCAGGAACCGTAACGGTGTGAGGGCCACGTTGAGTCCGTCGCCGTAGGTGGGGGCGGGCTCTGGGGCCGTGGTGACAAGGGTATAGGGCACATCGGAGGATGGAGTATTCATGGAAATACCCTATAGTTTCGTGGAACATAGAAGGGGCGTTTTCGATGAAATACATCGAAAACGCCCCTGTTGTGGTTCACACGGTGTGGGGGAGGCTCGAGATCTCCGAGTGCTTTAGGCTCCCGAGCGCCATGGGTTGTTGGTGTCCACCAGGAACTGGTGCACGTCCTCCGGCTTCGCGCGCAGCTTCGGATCGAAGTCCAGGTACGCCTTGGTTTCGCGGGCGATGAGGCCAGACAGAACCAGCAGACCCACCAGGTTCGGCAGAGCCATCAGGCCGTTGGCGAGGTCGGCGAAGGTCCACGCCAACTCCAGCTCCGTGGTCGCGCCCAGGAATACCACGCAGGTAAACGCGGCGCGGTAGGGCAGGGACGCCCACAGGCCGAACGCGCGCTCTGCGTTGCGCTCACCGTAGTAGGACCAACCCAGGATTGTGGAGAAGGCGAAGAACACCACGGAGACGGACACGATCGTGCCGCCCCAGTCCGCGCCGATGCCGCGGCTGAAGGCTTCTGCGGTCATCGTGCCGGCGGCGTCGGCACCACCTTCCCACGCACCCGTCGTGACGATGACCAGTCCGGTCATGGTCACCACGATGATCGTGTCAATGAACGTCTGCGTCATGGAGACCAGGCCCTGGCGGACAGGGTGGGTGGTCTTCGCCGCGGCCGCAGCAATGGCCGCGGAGCCCATGCCGGACTCGTTGGAGAAGATGCCGCGGGCCACACCCATGCGCAGAGCCGCGATGATGGTGGCGCCCAAGAAGCCTCCGGTGGCGGCGGTGCCGGTGAAGGCGTCGGTAACAATCATGCCCAGCGCTGCGGGGATTTCGCCGGCGTGCTTGCCCAGAACGATCAATCCGCCACCGATGTAGATCACGATCATCAGCGGCACGAAGGCAGAGGTGACCTTACCGATGGACTGGATGCCGCCCAGCAGTACGGTACCCACCAGCACGAACATGATGATGCCGGTGATCCAGGGATCCACATGGAAAGTGTCCTCCAAGCCGGTGGCCACGGCGTTGGCCTGGGTGAGGTTACCGATGCCGAAGGAGGCGATGATGGCGGCGATGGTGAAGAACCAGGCCAGGAACTTACCGAAGCCGCCCTGGATTCCCTCGGAGAGGTAGCGCTGCGGACCACCGGAAATGTGGCCGTCAGCATCCTTGGTGCGGAAGCGGACACCCAGGAAAGCCTCCGAGTACTTGGACGCCATGCCCAGAAGACCCGTGACCCACATCCAGAACAGCGCGCCGGGACCACCCACGCCGATGGCGGTGGCCACACCGACGATGTTGCCCACACCCACCGTGGCGGCCAGTGCCGTGGTGAGCGCCTGGTACTGGGTGATGTCACCCGCGCCGCCTTCGTCGTTACGGTCGATGAGTCCGTGGCGCAGGGCCACGCCGAGGGTGCGGAACTGGAGACCCGCCAAGCGAATCGTAAGGAAAATTCCTGTTCCCAGCAGGAGAGGGATCAGGAGGAATGGGCCCCACAGGATAGATCCGGCGGTGCCCAGAATCTCGTTAAGCCGGTCTGCAAATGAAACGTCATCCATGGACGGTTAGATTACTCTGTGCGCAGGCAGTTTCACTAGGGAATGCGCAAAAAATCATGGCAAAAGTCCTAGAACGCTGCCAGTTTGCTGGCAATGGGGGTAGGGAAGATGCTAACTGTCTGTCAAAAGGGCACATGAGGCCCCGTAGGGCTTGGTAATTTTACGTGGTGGTTGGAATAATGATTCGGGTATAAAACGCGAAAGGACTACTCCGTTGAGTCAGAAGATTAAGGCGCCACAGCAGGATTCCAGCAAGGGATTCATCTGGGGCATCGTCGCTATCCTCATCATCGCGGCCGTGGTAGGCGGCCTGTTCATCAAGAAAAACAGTGACCATAATGCTGCCGGTATGGATATGCCACAACAGGACGTTGCATTCGACGTCTCCTTCAAGGACAACGCCGTTGTCCTGGCCTCCAAGGATCTGAATCCAGACGCAAAAACGGCTGTGATCTACGAAGACTTCTCCTGCCCGCACTGTGGAGAGTTGGCGGAATCCGATCACGAGAACCTCCTGGCGGCGTTGAACAACGGCGACATCAAGGTGGAATACCGCATCCTGAACTTCCTGGACGACCCCGAGCGTCGCTCCTCCTCCCGGGCCGGCGCAGCAGTCATCGACCTGGCCAAGGAAGGAAACGCCAAGGGCTTCTGGAACCTGCAGCAGTACATTTTCGCCAACCAGGTCGAGGTGTCCCGCACCTGGGGTAACGAGGAAATGGCCCGCGCCGTGTCCAGCTACGGCGTGGACCAGTCCATCGTGGACGGCGTGAAGAGCGGCAAGAACCAGGAAGCTACCCAGAGCGTCTTCCAGGCCAACAGCGACAAGCTGTCCAAGCAAGCTGGCCAGGTGTCCACCCCTCGTATCTTCGTGGATGATAAGGAGATCGAGCTGGTGGCCGATAAGAATACCGGCTCCATCAAGTCTTGGGTTCCCGAGGTTGTTAACCCTTAAGCATTGGAAGCGTGTGATGCCTGCGATTGCTGCAGACAACGCGGGCGCGCAAAAAGACCTCAACCAGGCGATTTGTTTAGTCGCTTCACGGTGATGTAGGCTTTTGACGTTCGAGAGCACACACGCTTTCCACGGGGCTATGGCGCAGCTGGTAGCGCACCACACTGGCAGTGTGGGGGTCACGGGTTCGAGTCCCGTTAGCTCCACAAACAGCCACCGGGAATACCCGGTGGCTTTTTCACACAAGTGGCAAGGACGACCATGGCTCAGAACACCTTCAACGAATCCACGAGCAACAACTCCACTAACAACTCCACGGCCCTCCCGCGGGAGGACAGGTCCGGCGGGTGGGGAGCCACGAAGCTGTTCGGTGCCACGATGCTCATCCTGGCCACCATCGGCGAGTTCTTCTCCTTCCTCATCACGGTGGACAAGATCGCCCTGCTGGTCGACCCCACGTTCGTCCCCGCCTGTACGTTCAACGAGGTCGTCTCCTGCAGTGACGTCATGCAATCACCGCAGGCCAACGCCTTCGGATTCCCCAACCCTCTCATCGGCATCCTGGGCTACGGCGTGGTCATGACCATCGGCGTGGTGCTCATGACGGGTGCCAAGCTTCCCCGGTGGTTCTGGTGGTGCACGCTCGCCGGCATGACGTTCGGGATCGTGTTCGTCCACTGGCTCGCCTACAGCGCAATCTTCGTGATCGGCGCCCTGTGCCCGTACTGCATGGCCGTGTGGGCGATCATGATGCCGCTGCTCATCATGACGATGGTTCACATGATGCGCGAGATCCGTCGCGACCGCGGGGACGTCGTGGCGCACTCCGCATTCGGCATGCCGCTGCTGGTGGTCATCGCGTGGTACCTCGGCGTGACCGCGGTCATCTGGATTCAGCTCTTCATGTAACGAGTGACTCCACTGATAACTAGCGCCACCACTGGTCGTGAGGCGTGACGGGCATGGCCCGCTTATGGCGAGTTCGGCTCCACCAGGATTCGATGATTGCTGCGGCGTCGGCGTCGATCTCTCGTCCCTCGAGGTAGGCGTCTATATCTTTATATCCGACGCCCAACGCCACCTCGTCCGGAAGCGCCGGCCTGTCTTCCTCCAGGTCCGCCGTGGGCACCTTTTCCCAGGTGGAATCCGGGGCGCCCAGATGGCGCAACAGGGACGCGCCCTGGTTCTTCGTCAGGCCCGCCAGCGGGATCAGGTCGGCTGCGCCATCGCCGTGCTTGGTGTAGAAGCCGGTGACGGCCTCCGCGGCGTGATCGGTGCCGACCACCAGGGCGCCCACCTGGCCGGCGAGGGCGTATTGGGCGATCATGCGCGCGCGGGCTTTAATGTTGCCCTTGTTGAAGTCCGTGATGGGGGAGCCGTCGAGGGCCTCGGCGGTGGCGCGGGCCATGGCGTCCGTGGAGTCCTTGATGTTGATGGTCAGCGCGCAGCTGGGCTGGATGAAGCGCAGGGCGATCTGGGCGTCCTGCTCGTCGGCTTGAACGCCGTAGGGAAGGCGGACGGCGTAGAAGGTGAAGGAGTGTTCAGCCTCGGTGCGTTCAGTGTCGGCGGCATTGAGCTCATCCACCGCGAGCTGGCAGAGCTTGCCGGCCAAGGTGGAGTCCTGGCCACCGGAAATCCCCAACACCAGGCCGCGGGCGCCGGTGGAGAGCAGGTAGTCCTTGATGAAGGCCACGCGCCGGGCGATCTCCGTGGCTGGGTCGACGGTGGGGGCGCAGCCGAGCTCCTCAATGATCTGTCGGCGCAGGGGAGACAGGTGGTGGTCGTCAGTGGACGGGGTAGAGTTCATGAACACCATAGTAACCACCGTGGGGTATGAAGAAACCGTAGCTCATTTGTGTTTTTTGCTAGGTGCTGGGTAAACTAATCGCTTGTGTTTGAGTTCGAGGCTCACTGGGCGCTTGCTTAGATGTTCGTCTAACAGCACCCGCCAGCCCGAACGCTTTGGAATAGATGAGGAAAGGAGCGCCCAATGAAGGTTCGCAAGTCCCTTCGGTCGCTGAAGAACAAGCCGGGCGCTCAGGTCGTTCGTCGCCGTGGCAAGGTTTATGTGATCAACAAGAAGGATCCACGTTTCAAGGCTCGTCAGGGCTAATCCTTTTAACAGCGCGACTCTTAAACCAACCCCTTCTCCGCGAGTGATGCGGGGGAGGGGTTGTCGCGTGTGTGGGGCGGGGCTGTCGTGTGCAGGGGGTGGGTTGTGGTAGTGCTCACGAGAGTGAAATTACAAGAATGTTTTTTTACCGTCTAGATGTTGTAGCTCCGCCAGAATACGACCTGCGAATTCCATAGTTGTAACTACTACATCTAGTGGTCTGGGGCTTTCCATGGCCCTAAATATTGTGTTTTCCATGTTGTCTCCCCGCCCGATTCTGTGTAAGCTCAAGCACGTCACAAAGATGGAACACAGGCCATCACCCACCGCCGCTTTTCAGGAAGGTCACGCCATGATCACTCTCTACACCAAGCCAGCTTGCGTTCAGTGCACTGCAACAAAGAAGGCCCTTGATAAGGCTGGCTTGGAGTACGAGACCGTGGACATCAGCCTGGACGACGAGGCTCGCGACTACGTCATGGCGCTGGGCTACCTCCAGGCGCCCGTCGTGATCACCGAGGACGGCCACTGGTCCGGCTTCCGCCCAGACCGCATCCGCAGCCTGGCCTCTGCAGCCGCCTAAGAAGCTCTACAACCCGGCGCTTCACCTCACACACCACGCCGGCACGTGCCGACGCCCGGCGTCGGTATGTATAGGGCACGTCATGGTGACAGGCGTTGGACACGTCATGTCGGCGTGATCGTGCACGTCACGTCGGAAAAGAGCAGCACCATGCTGATAACCTATTTCTCCTCCACCACGCTCAACACCCACCGATTCGTGCAGAAACTCGGCATTGACAACGTGCGGATTCCCTTGCGAGCCAGCGAGGGCGAGCTGATCGTGGATCAACCACACGTGCTGATCGTCCCCACCTACGGTGGCGGCGCCAGCATTTCAGGAGACTTCAGCAGGCCGGTGCCCAAACAGGTCATTCGATTTTTGAATAACCCACACAATAGGGGACTGCTGCGCGGCGTGATCGCCAGCGGAAACCTGAACTTCGGCCCAGACTTTTGCAAAGCCGGCGAGGTCATCGCAGCGAAATGCAAGGTTCCCTACCTCTATAGATTCGAGCTGATGGGCACGGATGAGGACGTGGTCCGAGTGCAGCAGGGGCTCGCCGAATTCGAACAAGCGCTCCGATCTGAACACCGCTGGGGAGCGGATGTGAGACCGTCCGTGTAAAACGGACAACGTAGAACGCACGAGAAGACACACCAGAAGAAAGACACCAAAGGTACAAGCGAATGACTTCCACCGAACTCGGAAAGACCGTGGCGGAGCCTGTCCACCAAGCCGAGCAACTCGACTTTCACGCGCTCAACGCACTGCTGAACCTGTACGACGAGAATGGCAACATTCAATTCGATAAGGATCGCGAAGCAGCCAACCAGTACTTCCTCCAGCACGTGAACCAGAACACGGTCTACTTCCACGACCTGGAAGAAAAGATCGATTACCTGGTCAGCAACAAGTACTACGACCCGGAGATCCTGGACAAGTACGACTTCGCGGACATTAAGGCCCTGTTCAAGCGCGCTTATGCCAAGAAGTTCCGTTTCCAGTCCTTCCTGGGGGCGTACAAGTACTACACCTCCTACACCCTAAAGACCTTCGACGGGCGGCGCTACCTGGAGCGCTTCGAGGACCGCGTCAGCATGGTGGCGCTGGGCCTGGCTGATGGTGACGTGGAGCTGGCGGGACACCTCGTCGATGAGATCATCGACGGGCGATTCCAGCCAGCCACCCCAACCTTCCTGAACGTGGGTAAGGCCCAGCGCGGCGAACCCGTGTCCTGCTTCTTGCTTCGCATCGAGGACAACATGGAGTCCATCGGCCGCTCCATCAACTCCGCACTGCAGCTGTCCAAGCGCGGCGGCGGCGTGGCACTACTGATGTCCAACATCCGTGAAGCCGGTGCACCCATTAAGCACATCGAAAACCAGTCCTCTGGCGTGATCCCTGTGATGAAGCTGCTGGAAGACGCCTTTTCCTACGCCAACCAGTTGGGCGCCCGCCAAGGTGCGGGGGCTGTGTACCTGCACGCGCACCACCCGGACATCCTCAAGTTCCTGGACACCAAGCGCGAAAACGCTGACGAGAAGATCCGCATTAAGACCCTGTCCTTGGGTGTGGTCATCCCGGACATCACCTTCGAGCTGGCCAAGCGCAACGATGACATGTACTTGTTCTCTCCTTACGATGTGGAGCGCATTTACGGCAAGGCTTTCGCCGATGTGTCCATCACGGAGCACTACGAAGAAATGGTGGAAGACCCACGCATCCGGAAGAAGAAGATCAACGCCCGTCAGTTCTTCCAGACGCTGGCGGAGATCCAGTTCGAGTCCGGCTACCCGTACATCATGTTTGAAGACACGGTGAACAAGGCCAACCCAATCGACGGCCGGATCACCCACTCCAACCTGTGCTCGGAGATTCTGCAGGTCTCCACTCCGTCCGAATTCAACGCGGACTTGAGCTACGCCACCATCGGTGACGACATCTCCTGCAACTTGGGATCGATGAACATCGCGGCAGCCATGGACTCTGAGGACTTTTCCAAGACCATCGAGACTGCTATCCGTGGCTTGACCGCCGTCTCTGACCAGACGTCTATTGATTCCGTGCCGTCCGTGCGTCAGGGTAACGACCACTCCCACGCCATTGGCCTGGGTCAGATGAACCTCCACGGCTACTTCGGCCGTGAGCACATCTACTACGGCTCCGAGGAATCCTTGGACTTCACCAACGCGTACTTCGCGGCCGTGATGTACGAGGCACTCAAGGCATCCAACAAGATTGCCATCGAGCGCAAGACCAAGTTCGACAACTTCGAGAACTCGGACTACGCCACGGGCGCGTTCTTCGACGCGTACGACCCTGCTGACTTCGCGCCGAAGACCCAGCGCATCCAGGAGATCTTCGAGGCCTCGTCCATTCACACCCCGACGGCCGAGGACTGGGCAGCGCTCAAGGAATCCGTGATGGAGCACGGTATCTACAACCGTAACCTCCAGGCCATCCCGCCCACAGGCTCGATTTCCTACATCAACAACTCCACGTCCTCGATCCACCCAATCGCCTCAAAGATTGAGATCCGTAAGGAAGGCAAGATCGGCCGTGTGTACTACCCAGCGCCACACATGACCAACGAAAACCTGGAGTACTACCAGGACGCCTACGAGATCGGCTACGAGAAGATCATCGACATCTACGCGGCGGCGACGAAGTACGTGGACCAGGGGCTGTCCTTGACCCTCTTCTTTAAGGACACGGCTACCACCCGTGACATCAACCGCGCGCAGATCTACGCATGGCGCAAGGGCATTAAGACCATCTACTACATCCGTCTTCGCCAAACGGCCCTGGAAGGCACGGAGGTTGAAGGCTGCGTATCCTGCATGCTGTAGCTGTCACAGGCCGGTGCGTCACAGATAACAGACTCTGTGCGCACTAGGCCTCGGTGATGCTCGCGCCCGCAACACATAGCGTTGGCCCCGTCCCTTAAACTTAAGGGACGGGGCCAACGCTAGTTAGTATCTGAGGATTCCCTTTGAGGGGATCGAGAGGGGAGGCTTAGCGGCTACCCAGCTGAGCGTCGATGCGCAGCAGGCCGGATCCGTCGTTGCCCACCAGCTTCAGGTGGTCGATGATCTCGCTGACGGTGGCTTCCTCTTCGATCTGCTCGTCCAGGAACCAGTTCAGCAGGGAGCGGGAGTCGATGTCCTTGGTCTCCTCAGCCACGGCAACGATCTCGCGGATCAGGCCGGAGACGTGCTTCTCGTGGTCCAGGGCTGCCTCGAAGGCGTCCAGGGGAGTGGAGATCTTGATGGAAGGCATGTCGATGTTCTCAACATCCACGCGGGCGTCGCGGTCCAGCAGGTGGTCAGCGAACTTCTGTGCGTGCTCGCGCTCCTCGTCGGCCTGTGCGAACATCCAGTCGCGCATGCCGGTGAAGGACAGGCGGTCGAGCTCGTAGCCGAGCTGAGTGTACAGCAGAGCTGCCTTGTGCTCTGCGGTGACTTGGTCGTTGATGATCTTCTGTAGTTTCTCGTTGATGCTCATGAACCCGACTATAGACACACGGTGACGGGTCTGCCACTAAGTTTGCACTGCCTTTTTGCAGGTCAGGGACCATAAACAACAGGAAAGGCTGGGTTAACTTAGGGATCGCTGCGTGATAGTAAAAATATGATCATGACCAGGACTTTTGTAAAGATTTATGATCGCTACCGGATGAACTTCGTAGCGGCGTAAACAAGCCACTATGCCCCCACATGAGCAAAAAAATTCTTCAAAAATTTTTTCCGACGGGCGTTGCGACGGGGAGTCAGGGCAGCTTCTGACCGTTATGGGGTCTTCGTGTCGCAAAGGGGATATAGTCGGGAAGGTAAAGTCCGATTTGAAGGAGCGCATGGGCAATGACGGCACGTAAGCCACTGTCCCCAGCACATCACCAGGCTGGGGAACCTATTTCTGCCATCAACTGGAACAACATTCCAGACGACAAGGATCTTGAGGTCTGGGACCGACTCACTGGAAACTTCTGGCTTCCGGAAAAGGTCCCCCTGTCCAACGACGTTCCCAGCTGGTCCACCCTGAACGAACACGAGCGTCAAACCACCATGCGCGTGTTCACGGGCCTGACGATGCTGGATACCATTCAGGGCACCGTGGGTGCTGTGAAATTGATCGACGACGCCGTCACGATGCACGAAGAGGCCGTGTACACGAACATCGCCTTCATGGAGTCCGTCCACGCGAAATCCTATTCCTCTATCTTCATGACGTTGGCCTCCACGCCGGAGATTAACGACGCCTTCCGGTGGTCGGAAGAAAATGAGCACCTGCAGAGGAAGGCGGATACGATCCTCAATTTCTATGAGGGTGATGATCCGCTGAAGCGGAAGATCGCCAGTGTGCTGCTGGAGAGCTTCCTGTTCTACTCGGGCTTCTACCTGCCCATGTACTGGTCCTCGCACGCCAAGCTCACAAACACCGCGGACATTATTCGTCTGATTATTCGCGACGAAGCTGTGCATGGCTACTACATCGGCTACAAGTACCAGCGCGCGTTGGAGAAGGAGTCCCAGGCGCGTCGGGATGAGCTGAAGGATCACACCTTTGAGTTGATGTTTGAGCTCTACGACAACGAGGCTCAGTACACCGAGGACCTCTATGACGAGCTGGGGTGGACCGAGGACGTGAAGCGCTTCCTGCGGTACAACGCCAACAAGGCTCTGAATAACTTGGGGTACGAGGGACTGTTCCCGGCCGACGAGACTCGGGTTTCCCCGGCGATCCTGTCGGCACTCAACCCGGGTGGTGACGAAAATCACGACTTCTTCAGTGGTTCCGGCTCTTCTTACGTCATTGGTAAGGCCGAAAACACCACGGATGAAGACTGGGACTTCTAAACAGCACCCCCAAAACGTGGGTTCCGCAGCACTCATGAGGGACTCAGCTATTTAAATCGACGTTTAAGGGATAACATAGGAGCTATTCCTATGTCCCATAGGTATGTTTCGACGATCGGACCGCAGTTTTTCCAGCGATCAGCTCGCCGGCAGGCCGATGGATGTAAGGATCCAAAAAACTTGGGTGACCAGCACGACGAGCTGATCACCGCGTAGTCAGGAGGAACGAATGACCGCAGTAGCGCCACGGGAGGGTCAAGAACTCACCCCGTCTAGGCCTGCTCCTTTCGGTAAGGCTCCACGCGGAAGCCTTGCTTGGAAGATGCTGACCACCACCGACCACAAGCTTCTGGGCATCATGTACATGATCATGTCCCTGAGCTTCTTCATGATCGGTGGCCTTATGGCACTGTTGATCCGTATCGAGCTTTTCGAGCCGGGTATGCAGTTCCTGTCCAACGAACAGTTCAACCAGCTGTTCACCATGCACGGCACCATCATGCTTCTGCTGTACGGTTCCCCGATGGTGTTCGGCTTCGCAAACTACGTCATGCCACTGCAGATTGGTGCGCCTGACGTTGCCTTCCCACGTCTGAACGCTTTTGGTTTCTGGCTGACCACCGCCGGTGGTGTAGTCATGATGGCCGGCTTCCTCACCCCTGGTGGTGCAGCAGACTTTGGTTGGACCATGTACTCCCCATTGTCTGATGCTGTTCACTCCCCAGGCGTTGGTTCCGACTTGTGGATCCTGGGTGTTGGTGTTGGTGGTGTTGGTACCATCCTGTCCGCCGTGAACATGATCACGACCATCCTGTGCCTCCGCGCTCCAGGTATGACCATGTTCCGCATGCCTATCTTCACGTGGAACATTTTCGTGACCTCCCTGCTGGTTCTGCTGATCTTCCCACTGCTGACCGCAGCAGCCCTGGGTGTTCTGTACGACCGTAAGCTGGGCGGCCACCTGTACGACCCAGCTAACGGTGGAACCATCATGTGGCAGCACCTGTTCTGGTTCTTCGGCCACCCTGAGGTGTACGTCCTGGCGCTGCCATTCTTCGGTATCGTCTCTGAGATCTTCCCAGTGTTCTCCCGCAAGCCAATGTTCGGCTACGTGGGCCTGGTGTTCGCAACCCTGTCCATTGCTGCTCTGTCCATGGCCGTGTGGGCTCACCACATGTTCGTGACCGGCGCAATCCTGCTGCCATTCTTCGCCTTCATGACCTTCCTGATCGCGGTTCCTACCGGTATGAAGTTCTTCAACTGGCTGGGCACCATGTGGGGTGGCCGCATCACCTTCGAAACTCCGATGGTGTTCGCCCTGGGCTTCTTCTCCACCTTCTTGTTCGGTGGTTTGACCGGTGTGATGATGGCAGCTCCTGCACTGGACTTCCACATCTCTGACTCTTACTTCATCGTTGCTCACTTCCACTACACCCTCTTCGGTACCGTGGCCTTCGCATCCTTCGGTGGTATCTACTTCTGGTTCCCGAAGATGACCGGCCGCATGCTGGACGAGCGCCTGGGTAAGCTTCACTTCTGGCTGACCTTCGTGGGCTTCCACACCACCTTCCTGATTCAGCACTGGGTCGGTAACATCGGTATGCCACGTCGTTACGCTGACTACCTGCCAACCGATGGATTCACCATCTACAACCAGATCTCTACGGTCGGTGCGTTCATCCTGGCAATCTCCGTGCTGCCATTCCTGTGGAACGTCTTCAAGTCCGTACGCTACGGTGAGGTCGTTACCGTGGATGACCCATGGGGCTACTCCAACTCCCTGGAGTGGGCAACTTCTTGCCCTCCTCCACGTCACAACTTCACCTCTATGCCACGTATCCGCTCCGAGCGTCCTGCGTTCGAGCTGCACCACCCACACATGGTCAAGCGCATGCGTGACGAGGCACACGTTGGACCTCACTTCTAAAATAGTGTGTCCCAGGCTGTAACTGCCTGAGACAACGGGCCGTCTCCCAACTACGCGGGAGGCGGCCTTTGTGCGTTGCTCACCCGATAACGAGCGCTGGAGCGGCACTGTGAAAGAATAGAGCCCGTGAGCACCAACAATGAGACCGAATTTCACGACGCCCTGCAGGACACCCTCAGCGACGGCAAGGCCCCAGCGATCATCACTATCACCGGCAAGAAGGACAAGCCCGGTGTGACCGCCGCCTTCTTCACCGTCCTGACTGAATACGCCGTTCAGCTGCTGGACATTGAGCAGTCCGTATTCCGCGGAAGCCTCTCGCTCGCCGCGCTGGTGGGCGTAGCCCCCGACGAGCTCCCCGCCCTGGAGCAGAGCCTGGTGGACACCCTGGAGCCTTATGGCATGTCCGTGAACGTGGACTCCGATGAGCACTTGAGCAGCACCCGTCCGCAGTCCTCTCACGTCATGGTTGTCATCGGCCGTCCGGTGACCGCCGCCCACATCTTCAAGATCGGCGAGACGCTGGCCAACCATGGCGCCAATATCGACGCGATCCACGGCATCGCTGATTATCCCGTCACGGGCCTGGAGCTCAACGTCACGGTCGCAGACCCCACCCCGGGTGGCGGTGTGGAACTGCGCAAGGCCCTGGCTGCCCTGACGCGAGAGATTGGCGTGGACATCGCGATCGAGCGTGCGGGACTGGCTCGCCGCTCCAAGCGACTCATCTGCTTCGACGTGGACTCCACCCTGATCCAGCAGGAAGTGATTGAGATGCTCGCTGCCTTTGCCGGCAAGGAGGCCGAGGTAGCTGAGGTGACGGAGCGCGCGATGCGCGGCGAGTTGGACTTCGCCGAGTCGCTGCATGAGCGCGTGAAGACCTTGGCCGGTCTGGACGCCAGCGTGGTGGATCGGGTTGCGCGTTCGATTGAGCTCACCCCTGGAGCTCGTACCACCATCCGTACCCTCAAGCGTCTGGGCTACAAGACCGGTGTGGTCTCCGGCGGCTTCATTCAGGTGATTGAGCCGCTCGCCCGCGATCTGGGCCTGGACTTCGCCCGCGCAAACACCCTGGAGATCAAGGATGGCGTGCTGACCGGCCGAGTGATTGGTCCGGTGATCGACCGCAAGGCCAAGGCGGAGTCCTTGAAGGAGTTCGCGTGGTCCAACGGCATTAAGCTCAACCAGACTGTCGCGGTGGGCGATGGCGCGAATGACATCGACATGCTCTCCACCGCCGGACTGGGCATTGCATTCAACGCCAAGCCGGCCTTGCGTGAGGTAGCTGATGCCGCGGTGAACCACCCGTTCTTGGATCAGGTGTTGTTCATCCTCGGCATTCCGCGCTACGAGATTGAAGATGCTGATCTCCGGGACGGCACGTACCGCCGCCCCCAGCTAGAGATTTAGCGCAGCATCAGAATTAGGCCTGCTGCGCCTCTTCGTGAGCCTGGCGCAGCTCCCGGCGCAGGATCTTTCCGGTGCTGGACTTTGGAATCTGATCGATGAACTCCACCAGGCGAATCTTCTTGTACGGAGCTACGTGCTCCTCCACAAACGCCATGATTTCCTCGCCGGAGATGTCCTGCCCATCCTGCAGCACCACATAGGCCTTGGGGATTTCCTCGCCATCTTCCTCGCGGGTCACTCCCACCACGGCGGAATCGGCGATCGCCGGGTGGGAGAGCAGCAGAGCTTCCAGCTCCGCAGGGGGAACCTGGTAGCCCTTGTACTTGATGAGTTCCTTCAAGCGGTCCACGATGTAGACGTGGCCGTGCTGATCCTGCTGTGCCATGTCACCCGTGCGCAGCCAGCCGTCACCCGGCAAGGTGGCTGCGGTTTCCTCGGGGCGGTTCAAGTAGCCCAGCATGATCTGCGGTCCTCGCACCCACAGCTCACCGACCTCGGACTTGCCCTCACCCTCGGGGAGCGCGATCTCATCGCCGGTCTCTACATTCACCAGCTTGTGTTCGGTATTGGCGACGGGCTGGCCGATCGTGGCACGTGGCAGGTTCGGGTCAATGTTCGCGTGCGTCAGTGGGGAGGTTTCGGTCATGCCGTAGCCCTGCTGGACGTGGGTGCCCAGGCGCTTTTCCACGGCGCGGGCCAGCTCCTCGTCCAGGCTGGCCGCACCGCAGAACAGGCCGCGGAGGCTGGACAGGTCGTAATTGTCCACCATGGGGTGCTTCGCCAGCACCACGGCTACGGGTGGGGCGATGAAGGTGAACGTGACCCCGTACTTCTGGTGTGCCTCAAGGAAGGGCTGCAGATCGAACTTGGGCATGGTCAGCAGCTTGGCGCGGGTGGATAGCGCGAAGTTGATGAGTGCGGTCAGCCCGTAGATGTGGAAGAACGGCAGGATGCCCAGGATGATGTCGTCACCGGTGACGATGGGCAGATCAGTCCCCTGCAGGGCATTACTGACCAGCTGGCGGTGGCTGAGCTGCACACCCTTCGGTAGTCCTGTGGTTCCCGAGGAGTAGGGAAGTGCGGCCACGTCCGTGTCCACGTCGAAGGTGACCTCTGGTGGCTGGTGGCCGGCGGTGAGGATCGCCGGAAGGCCCTCCGGAGTGTCCAGCTGGATGATCATGTCCTCAGACAAGCCGTGATTGCGCGCGCCTTCAGGGGAGACATCGCCCAGCGCGGAGATAGTGAGCAGCATCTTGGAGTTGCTGTCCTTCAGCTGCGTTTCGACGGACTTCACCGTGGACAGCAGGGACAGCGGGCTCAAGATAGCGCCGATGCGCCAGACAGCGTGCGCGACAATGATGAACGCCTCGGAGTTGGGACAGTGGAGCGCCACCACGTCGCCTTTGGCGATGCCTTTGTGGCTGAGCCATCCTGCCATGGCGTTGACTTTCACGCGCAGTTCGGCGTAGGTGGTTTCCGTGTTGGTCGCAAGGTCGATGACGGCGGTTCGTTGCCCGTCTTCCTCGCTGAGGGATCCGAAGACAAGGCTGTAGAGGTCGGTGTTGTCCAGGGGAAGGGGTGGACGCTTGCTAGAGATCGGCACAGAGTTCTCCTCGTGGGTGATAAGTGGCACACTGACAACGTGTTTCGCGTCTTTTATGACGCACACCATAGAATACTTGGTGCTGTGACCTAACTTACATATTTTCGCCACGGGAGATAGTTTCGGGTACCCTCAGCCGCACCGACCAGCCACCTTGTCCCGCCGCGTCGCTACGCGGACTCATTCAACCGACGCAGAGCACCCCGCACCACCTGGCCGTCGCTCGTCTCCCAGAAATCCGGCATGGAGGCGCGAATGTAGCTTCCATAGCGAGCCTTCGCCAAACGCGGATCAAGAACCGCCACCACACCCTTGTCCGTCACGGACCGCAACAGACGTCCCGCGCCCTGAGCCATCAGCAAGGACGCGTGGTTGGCCGCCACTTCCATGAACCCGTTGCGCCCCGCCCGTTGGGCCGCCTGCTGACGCGCCTGCATGAGGGGATCGTTCGGCCGGGGGAACGGAATGCGGTCCATGATGACGAGCTGCAGACTAGGTCCCGGAACATCCACGCCCTGCCACAGACCCAAGGTGCCGAACAGGCATGTCTCGGGGTCCTCCCGAAACTGCGTCACCAGGCGGGAGAGCGAATCTTCGCCCTGAAGCAGTACCTTGTGCGGGCTTAAGCTGCGCAGCTGCTCGGCCATGTACTCCGCGGCCTTCCGGGAGCTAAACAGCCCCAGCGTGCGCCCACCCGCCGCGTTGATGAGCTGCGCCACCTCGTCCACCACCGCGTCCGCGGCACCGTCGCGCCCGGGGGTGGGCAGGTGGCTGGCGACGTAGAGGATGCCGTGCTTTTTCGCATCGAAGGGGGTGCCCACGTCCAGCGTTGTGGTGCTCTTCGCCAGCCCCCAGGTAGCGAGCATCGCCGCGAACTTCCCGCCGAGCGCCAGCGTGGCGCTGGTGAGCACCACCGTCGCGTTGGAGAACAGCCGTTGCGCCAGAATGTCGGACACGCTCAGCGGGGCCACGCAGACATTCTTCTTTTCTTCCGACGCCAACCACACCACGTCGTCCTGCGATCCGGTGATGCTGAGGATCCGCACGACCGTGTCGTGAATGTCCTCCGTGGCGGCCTTCATGGCTTGGCGCTCCGCAGCCTTATCTTCGTCCGGCTCCAGGGAGGAAATGGATCGGTTGAGCGTCCATGCAGCTTCCTTCAGACCCGTCAGGGCCAGCTCGAAGTGTTGGGGTAGACCATCCCATTTTCGGTGCAGCGGAGTGTCGCTGTTGTTGGGGTAGGAGTTTAGCTGTTCGTCGAGGGTCCGGGTCCAATTCTCGAGGGCCGCGAGGAGACGATCCCCGGCGTCGGACTCTGCGGGCAGCAGGTTGCCCGCACGTTTGGCGACAATGCTGATGCCGGCGGGGGATAGCTCGCTGGTGGCCACGTTGGTGACGCGGCCCTCCAGCTCGTGGGCCTCGTCCACCACGATGACATCGTGCTCGGGGAGGATGGCGTTATCGGACAGGGCGTCGATGGCCAGCAGGGCGTGGTTGGTGACGATCACATCGGCCTGCTGGGCGGCTGAGCGCGCGTGCTCGGCGAAGCACTGCTCGCCGAAGGGACAGTGGGAGGCGCCCACGCATTCGCGGGAGGCTACGCTCACCTGGCGCCAGGCTACGTCGCTCACCCCGCGGTCGAGGTTGTCCCGGTCGCCGTCCTCAGTCTCCTGCGCCCACTCGTGAAGGCGAGCCACCTGAGCCCCAACGGAGGTGAGTTCGTGCGCGGAGACCAGGGCATCTTCTTGAGGCTCGGAGGTGCCCGAAGTGCCGTGGATTTTGTTGAGGCACAGGTAGTTGTTCCGCCCTTTGAGGATCGCGAACTCGAGGGGGCGAGGAAGGTCGTCTTCCAGGGCCGTGGCCAAGCGCGGGAGGTCCCGTTCCACCAGCTGGCGCTGCAGGGCGATGGTTGCTGTGGAGACGATGACGGGATTGTCCGAGTGCATGGCATGGTTGATCGCCGGAACCAGGTAGGCCAACGACTTGCCGGTGCCGGTGCCCGCCTGAACGGCCACGTGCTTCTTGTTGTGCATGGCCGAGGCGACGGCGTCGGCCATCTTCTGCTGCCCTGGGCGCGGGGAGCCGCCCACCGAGCGCACTGCGGTGGCGAGCATCGGCTGGATGTCCGGCGGGGTGGATGAGGCAGACGACGAGGACTCTGACGAGGACTCTGAGGAGGATTCCGACGGGGGTGTGGTGGCCATGGCGAACTCTTCTCGCTCTACTAGTCCCGCGCGGTTTCCACGTGCCGCACGCTAATGGCCGGCTCGTCGCGGGTGAGCGCAAGCCCCTCCCACGGCAGGGTCACGCGCTGCTGCTTGCAGTAGGCGCGAGTTTCTTCCAGGGTGGGTTGGCCGTCCACGATCTCCCCATCGCGAATGAGCGGGACCGTCAGCGGGTAGGCGTTCAGCATTCCCGTGTCCGGGACGGAGCTGCCGATGGGGTAGGTGATTTCCTCCACGGCCGTGCCGGTGGAACGGGTGGCGCGGATGGCTGCCTTGGCGCCGCCGACCGACTTCTTCCCACGAGAACGCTTCATCACGTGGTGGCCGTCCACTTCGACTAGCTTGTAGACCAGGCCCGCCGTGGGTGCGCCCGAGCCTGTGACCACGGATGTTCCGACGCCGAAGATGTCCACGGGTTCCGACCGCAGGGCGGCGATGGCGAATTCATCCAAGTCACTGGAGACCACAATTTTGGTGTTCTTCGCGCCCAACGAATCCAGCTGTGCGCGCACCTGTCCGGACAACACCCCAAGGTCACCGGAGTCAATGCGCACCGCTCCCAAATTCGGTCCCGCGACCTCCACCGCGGTCTGCACGCCCTGGGTGATGTCGAAGGTATCCACCAGAAGCGTGGTGTCCGTGCCGAGGGCATCTACCTGCGCCTGGAACGCGGCCCGTTCATTGGGGGTGCCGTCCTCGTTGACATGGAGCAACGTCCAGGCGTGGGCGGCAGTGCCGGAGGTGGGGATGCCATAGCGGTAGCCGGCTTCGAGGTTGGAGGTTGCGTCGAACCCCGCCACGTAGGTGGCGCGTGCCGCCGTGACGGCGGAGTATTCGTGGGTGCGCCGCGAGCCCATTTCGATGATCATCCGCCCTTCCGCGGCGGACACCATGCGGGATGCCGCGGATGCCACCGCGGAATCAGAGTTCAGGATCGAGAGGATCACGGTCTCCAGGATCACGCCCTCACCGAAGGTGGAGCGGATGGTGAGGATCGGGGATTGGGGGAAGTACAGCTCGCCCTCACGGAACCCATCCACCTGCCCGGTGAAGCGGTAGGAGCGCAGATAATCCAGGGTCTCTGGGCGGAGGAAATCCAGCTTCTCCAGCTGCTCCTCAGTGAAGCGGAAGTTCTTGATCGCTTCCAGGACGCGGGCGGTGCCGGCCACCACTCCGTAGCGGCGCTCGTTGGGAAGCCTGCGGGTAAACACTTCGAAGGCGCACTGCCTATCGACCGTTCCGTCCAGGATGGCAGCTTCCAGCATGGTGAGCTCATACATATCGGTCAGTAGAGCTGTTGATCTAGTAGTCACCTCGCCCATGGTAGTCCATAGCATCTACAGGGCATCACCCCATCGGCAGCGCATTGTCGGTATTCTGGGTTTCATGACTTCACCCGCTGCCCCTTCCGCAACCCCTGTGGCGGAGAAGCTTCCCGAGACCGCCACAGAAGCGAATCTCCCATGGATGTGCATCTGCTGGGATGATCCCGTAAACCTCATGAGCTACGTGACCTATGTCTTCCAGACCGTGCTGGGATACTCACGTAAGCGCGCCACCGAACTGATGATGGAGGTCCACACCCAAGGCAAGGCTGTGGTGAGCTCTGGAGAGCGGGACAAGGTGGAAGCCGATGTGAAGAAACTGCAGACCGCAGGGCTGTGGGCCACGATGGAACAGTCCCAGGGCTAATACGAAGGCACACTCACGGCTAACCACGAAAGGACTGGTGAACTCTCCCCATGCAGCCATGGACGAAGAAAAATAGCCTGATTAAGGGCACTCGCTTCCTCACCGTGTTGGAGCCTTTGGAGCGAGAGATGCTGGGGGACTCCGCCGCGTCCGTCTCCGATAAGCTCATGGAGCGCGTGCGCACTGCCCCGAAGGATGAGTTGTCGGAGCTCACGGGCATGCCCTCCGGCCATGCCGAACCCCCGGCGGACCCAGGGCTCGCCCGCCTGCTGCCGGACTTCTTCCGGGATGGCGCAGAGCAGATCGATGGCGATGCCAGCCTCACCCGTCAGCTCAACGAGACGGACATCATCCGGGGAAAGCTCAGCAATCTGCGCTACCTCATTGACTATCTGGGCCCCAACGGCTCCGTGAATATCTCCCTGACACAGGAGGAAGTCCAGCCGTGGCTAGCGGGCCTGACGGACATTCGCCTGTACCACACCGCGCAGCTGGAGGAGTTCCGCGAGGAGCTGGGCGAGGACTCCAACCAGGTGCAGGCCGCCCAGAATTACCTGGACTGGCTGGGCTTCCACCAGGACAGCCTGCTGACCGCTCTGATGGGGGATCTGGGTGTATAGCCCGCGGAGAGGCACACGCGTATGACCACTGAACTGTTCGGGTGCCGTCCCGGTGACACCAACTCCCTCATGGACGTGGCGGGGCTGGGCGTGGGCCACGCGGTGTGCGAGGACGAGCAGGGGGACTCCGGCACCACGGTGATTGTTGCGCCGGGCGGTGCCGTCGCTGGTGTGGACGTGCGGGGTGGCGGACCCGGCACCCGGGAGACCGACCTGCTGGAACCGCACAACACGGTGCAGGCCGTCCATGCGATTGCCCTGTCTGGCGGGTCGGCCTTTGGGCTGGATGCGGCCGGCGGGGTCATGGCCGAGCTGGAGAGTCGCGGCATCGGATTCCCCGTTCTGGGCGACCATGCCCCGGACAAGATTGTGCCGATCGTTCCCTCTGCTGTGATCTTTGACCTCCTGCTGGGCCGGTGGGATTCCAGGCCCGACGCCGGCACTGGGGCCCTCGCGGCCCAGCGTGCCCTGGCAGCGTACGCGGGGGAGGCTGTCGAGCTCGCGACTGAGTCGGGGAACGTGGGGGCCGGCCTTGCGGCCTCCGCCGGAGCGCTCAAGGGAGGTTTCGGCCAGGCCAGCGCGACTTTCCCGGAGGGCAGTCCCTTGGCCGGCGTGACCATCGCGGCGGGTGTGGTGGCCAACCCGCAGGGTGCTGTTATTGATCCGAGGAGCGGGCAATTGTGGGGCTCGGCGTCGGTATTTTCGGGGGAGATGGATACCCCGCAGGTATCGCGCGATGCGGCAGAGGCACTGCGCGGTATGAACATCCTGGGCACGAAGATCACGCCACAGATGCTGGATACGCCGCAGCTCAACACCACAATCGGCGTGATTGCGACGAACGCCACGCTCACGAAAGCACAGTGCACGCGGCTGGCGATGGGCGGCCACGACGGGCTGGCCCGCGCGATCCGCCCAGCCCACATGCCGATGGATGGCGACACCCTGTTCACCCTGGCGACTGGGCACACGGACGTGGCCGTGGACCCGGTGGCGCTCAGCATGCTGACCGCCGCCAGCGCGAACGTGGTAGAACGGGCGATTGTGCACGCAGTCCTGGCCGCAGACTCCGCCTTTGGGGTTCCCAGCTACCGGGACGTGCTGGCCAACCCCTCGGGCCTCGCATCGAATTCCGCACCAGACACAACAGATCGGACCTCAAGAACCACCCCATGACTAGAACTTTCTCCGCAGTGATGTCCTCCATCGCGTTCCTGACAGTCCTTTGGATTGTCCAGATCGTGAACGTGTACATGGGAGGCTATCTCACGAACTTCGGTGTTCACCCGCGCGATCCGTATGGGCTCATCGGGATTCCGCTCGCCCCGTTTATCCACGGCAGTTGGGAACACCTCATCGCGAACACCTCCATTGCCTGGGTCTTAGTGTTCCTGGTGGCCTTGAGCGGCCGCGCGGTGCTGTGGCGAGCCTCCACCATTATTGTGCTGGTCTCCGGGTTGGGCACCTGGGTGGTGGCAAGCCCGCTGACCGTGCACGTGGGTGCCTCGGGCCTGATCTTCGGATGGGTGACGTTCCTGATCTTCCAAGGCTGGTACTCGCGCAGCATCCTGCAGATGCTGCTGGGGGTTGTGGTGGTGTTTGCCTACGGAGGTGTGCTGTGGGGAGTCTTTCCCACCACGATGGGAGTGAGCTGGCAGATGCACCTGTTCGGCGCCATCGGTGGAGTGATCGCCGCGCGCAGCGTGGGGCAGGACATGCGCCGCAACCGGCAGGTCATGAAGCGCAGGCAGCGGATGCAGCGGGCGCCGTATCAGGAGGCGCCGCTGTACGGCTCGGCTAGCCCTGGTAACCGGCCGTGGGGAGGTCAATGATGGTGGACGCACACGATAGCCAGCACGGCGACAACAGGCCGATCGGAGTGTTCGACTCCGGAGTGGGAGGACTGACCGTCGCCCGCACCATCGCAGACCTCCTGCCGCACGAAAACCTCACCTACATCGGAGACACGGAAAACTCACCCTATGGCGATAAGCCGCAGGAGCTCGTCCGACATCTATCCCTCAACATCGCCCACGAACTCGCCGACCGCGGATGCAAAATGATCGTCATCGCCTGCAACACCGCCACCGCCGCCAGCTTCCACGACGTGCGCGAACAGCTGGACATACCCGTGGTTGAGGTGATTACGCCGGCGGTACGCAGGGCCGTGTCGGCGTCGAAAAATAATAAGGTAGGAGTGATCGCCACACAGGGGACGGTGAGCAGCCACGCCTATCGCGACATGTTTCAGAAACTCTCCGCGGTGGACGTGGTGGAGCAGGCCTGCCCACAGTTCGTCCCGTTCGTGGAACGAGGGATCACCGCCGGACGGCAGATCATGGGATTGGCGGAAAACTACCTGCAGCCGCTGAAGGATCGCGGCGTGGACACGGTAGTGCTGGGCTGCACGCATTACCCGCTGCTGGCCGGCGTGGTGCAGCTGGTCATGGGGGACACCGTAACGTTGGTGAACTCCGCGGAGGAAACGGCAAAGACGGTGTTCCGAACGCTCAGCGAACGGGACATGCTAGCCACCGAGGGCAACGTTCGGCATCTGAGTTTTGAATCAACCGGAGACCCGCAACGATTCGCGAACCTCGCCACGCGTTTTCTGGGGCCGGGAATTAGTTCGGTCTCTCACATTCCGGAGTCATTTTTTAACTTTTAGACAGCGATAGTGCAAGAATAGCTAGCTATGGAACTCGTCGTGCTTGGTTGCTCAGGGTCCGTGCCAGGACCGGAGTCCGCTGCTTCTGGATACTTGCTGAAGAGTCCGCAGCACAACGCCGATCTCTTGATGGATATCGGCTCAGGTGTGCTCGCGGCCATGCAACGCACAGCAGATGTAGACCCAGAAAATTGCCACGTGGTTTTTTCACATATGCACGCCGACCATTGCTCCGATTTCCCCTCATTGATGGTGTGGCGCCGGTGGCATCCCACGGATAATTCCGAGTGCAAGCACACCCTGCTGGGGCCGACGATGGCAGAAGGACACCTGTGCCGCATGGGTGGCGACTACCTTGACCGGCCGGATGACCTGACGGATTCCTACAGCCTGCAAGTGCACCGCACGGGCACAGGGCCCTTCGATCCCGCGACCTATCCCGTCACACAGGTGGGGGACTTCTCCGTCTATTCCGCCGAGGCTATCCACACCACGGAGGCGTACATGATGCGCGTGGAACACGAGGGGAAGTCCGTGGTCTACACGGGCGATACCGCGTGGACGGAGTCTTTGGTTCACATCGCCCAGGGCGCAGATGTCCTGCTCGCCGAGGCAACCTGGGGAGCCACCAGCGAAGATAAGCCGGAGGGGATGCACCTGTCGGGCCAGGAGGCTGGACGGGCCGCACGCCTGGCGGGGGTGGGCCAGCTGGTGCTCACACACATCCCGCCGTGGGGGGACGCGGAGGCCACGCTGGCTGCGGCGCGCGCTGAGTTCGATGGGCCAATCGCTCTGGCTGAAGCGGGCATGCGGGTGACGATCTAGCGTTACTGCGTTGTATCGTGCTGCGCGTCTGCGCTGTGTCTGTGCAGGGGGCTACACTAGAGGGCATGTCTACACCTTCTCATTCTGACGTCACACGCGCCGATGGCCGTGCCACCCATGAGCTCCGCCCAGTCAAAATCACCCGGAGTTTCACCACCAACCCTGCGGGAAGCGTGTTGGTGGAGTTCGGTAACACGCGAGTGATGTGCACCGCCAGCGTGAAGGAGGGGGTGCCGCGCTTCAAGAAGGATTCCGGTGAAGGCTGGCTGACCGCCGAGTACTCCATGCTGCCAAGCTCCACCCACGAGCGTATGCCCCGCGAGTCCATGAAGGGCAAAGTCAAGGGCCGCACGCACGAGATCTCCCGATTGGTGGGCCGGGCGTTGCGCGCCGCCGTGGACTTAAGCCAATTGGGCGAAAACACCGTGGAGATCGATTGCGACGTCCTGCAGGCCGACGGAGGCACGCGCACTGCAGCCATTACAGGTGCTTATGTTGCGCTGGCCGACGCCCTAGCGGTCTTAGAACAACGCGGTGTTGTTCCCGGACAGCCGCTGCGCGCGCCTGTTGCCGCTGTGAGCGTGGGCATCATCGACGGTGTGCCGTGCGTGGACCTGCCGTACGAGGAGGATTCCCGCGCGGATGTGGATATGAACGTCGTGATGACCGAGCAGGGACATTTTGTGGAGATCCAGGGCACCGGCGAGCATGCTGAGTTCTCCCGTGCTGAGCTGGGGGAGATGCTGGACCTGGCGGAGGGAGCGTTGCGTCAGCTCATTGATCTGCAGAATGAAGTGCTCTCCCAGCCACTGCCCACCGCTTCTACGCGAGCTCGCTAGGAGGCTGATCGGGCATGAAGGTTTTAGTGGCATCACGGAATGCAAAGAAGCTTAAAGAACTCCAGCGCGTGCTGCAGGCGGCGGATGTTCAGGGGATTGAGCTGGTGAGCTTGGCGGATATTGATGAGTACCCGGAGTCCCCGGAAACGGGAGCTACGTTCGTGGCTAATGCTCAGATTAAGACGCAGGATGGTGTGCGTTACGCGGGCCTTCCCACTATTGCGGATGATTCGGGGATCCGGGTGGACCGACTCAATGGTATGCCGGGTGTGCTCTCGGCGCGTTGGTCGGGAACCCACGGGGATGACGCGGCGAATAACGCGCTTCTGCTGGCTCAATTGAAGGACATCACGGATCCTGAGGAACGCGGCGCACAGTTTGTCTCTGCGTGCGTGTTGCAGCTGCCGGCGGACCTTGCCGAGCAGACCGGCATGCAGGAGGTCTATGCCGTGGAAGGTGTGTGGGAGGGCTCCCTCTTGATGGAAGAGCAGGGCGCTGGCGGATTCGGCTACGATCCTCTGTTCAGCCCCGCGGAGGAGCCCGGCTGCTCAGCTGCAGAGTTGAGCCCAGAGCGCAAGGACGAGCTATCCCATCGAGGAAAGGCACTGGCGCAACTGGTGGAGCCTCTGCGTCGGCTAGCGCAGCATTGACATTGCGGACAACGCACAATCGTATGTCAATGTTTTCGTGTTCGCCCGCGTTGTAGCGCAGGCCCGCAGCTCAACAGAAGAAAAAGGATATGAACCCCACAGAGGTCAGCCCCGCTGACATCATCAATGAAGCACGTACGGATCTGACGTGGATGGAGGATGTGTATAAGCACTTCCACCGCTACCCAGAGCTCTCCGGAGCCGAGGAAAAAACCGCTGCCCGGATCTTGGAAGAGCTCCAGCGCTTCCCGGACTGGGAGGTGACCAGCACCATCGGCGGTTATGGCATCACCGCGGTGCGTCGCAATGGTGACGGTCCCGCCGTGCTCATGCGTGCTGATTTCGATGGGTTGCCCGTGGCGGAGAACACGGACGTGGACTACAAATCCCAGCATTCCCAGTTGAATGCTCTGGGGCAGCGGGTGCCGACCATGCATGCGTGTGGGCACGATCACCACACCACCAGTTTGTTGGGCGCCATGGCTCTGCTGGAGGATTCCGCCGAGCGGTGGGCGGGAACAGTGATTGCGTTGTTCCAACCGGCTGAGGAATTATCGGTGGGTGCCTTCCGCATGGTGGGTGACGGTCTGGCTCAGAAGATTCCGAAGCCTGATGTGTGCCTTACTCAGCACATCATCGCCGGGCCAGCCGGGAAGATCTTTAGTGCGGCGGGGCCCGTGATGACGTCCTCCACCACGATCGAGATCACCTTGTTCGGACGCGGGGCGCACGCCTCCATGCCACACCGTTCGGTGGATCCGGTGGTGCTGGCGGCGTCAACGATCATGCGGCTGCAAACCATCGTGTCCCGCGAGGTGCCACCGGATAAGTTCGCGGTGATTACGGTGGCCTCCGTGGAGGCCGGCAAGGCGAACAACGTGATCCCGGACTCGGCAAAGATCAGCTTGTCCTGCCGTTTCTATGATGAAGAGCTGCGCCTTAAGTGCATCGAGGCGATCAAGCGCATTGTTCGTGCGGAAGTTGCCGCGGCCGGTGCGGAACGCGAACCGGAGTTTAAGTTTGTTGGATTGTTGGGGGCGACCAACAATTCCGATACGGTGTTCCGCACCATTCGCCCGCATTTTGATGAGGTATTCGGTGAGGATTCTGAGGACATGGAGCCGTGGACAGCCTCAGAGGATTTCTCCGTGATCCCTAAGCACTTCGGGGTTCCGTACCTGTTGTGGACGGTGGGCATTACTCCGCGAGCGAAGTGGCAGCGTGCACAGGCTGCGGGCCGGCTGGATATTGATATTCCTACGAACCACAACCCGGCGTTTTTGCCGGAGCTGTCCACCCTCGAGGTGGGGGCCCGTGCGGCAGCGACGGGCATTCTGGCGTGCTTGGGTGCGCAGTGGGCGCCTGGTGAGGACACCACGCAGGGGGGTCCGACCGCCGCGGAAATTGATGCGGTAGCGGTGGAAACGGCACCGGCTGACTAAGGATGCGCCGGCTGGGTTGCCTTAGATATGAAACGCGGCCTTCACTTCCTTACGGCGTTTTGCCTCCACGATGAAGCTAAGGAAGGGGATCACGCCGGCCAGGATGGTGGTGATCCACTTGCCGGGTTCCCAGCGAGCCTTCGTGCCGAGATCCAGGCAGGTAATGGCGTAAATGATGAAGAACAAGCCGTGAGCCTGGCCGATGTAGGTGAACCATTCCGGGGTGTTCTCGGAGCCGAGGATCAGGTACTTGGTGATCATTTCCGCAACCAAGATGAGGAGCCAAATACCCGTGACAATCGCGGCGATGGAATAGAACTTCAGGGACTTGGCCACGCGCTTTTGTCGTTCAGGGTGAATGGGGTTCGCGGTCGTGCTGGTTTCGTTCACGTTTTTACTGCCTACTCGTCGAGAGAATTGTTGGGTGTGCGGTTACGGCGATTCCGGCGCCGGTCGTCCTCAAAGTCAACGGTGCTGATATGTGAGGGGCTGGCGTTGGCGAGCAGGTCCGTGGGGATTTCTCGCATGGAGTTCTTCACCTCATCGGGCACGGCAGCCTGGTCGTCTCCCAGCACGCGCTCTTTCTCATAGCGGATGTACTTCCGGTAGGCGACGATCAGGAGAATGCCGAACACAGGCCATTGGATGGCATAGCCGAGGTTCTGGAAGGAGCCATCAGACTGGTGCCACGCGTTCCATTGCCAGCGCGCCAGTAACAGCGTAGCCACCACGGCTAACGTCAAAAAGATCAGTTGAACAATACGTACACGCAGCGGGAAGGGATTGCCCTGGGGGGTATTGTTGTCCGCGGTGCTCACGTGCCCAAGTGTACCCGGTTGCTGGGGGAAGACAATTCTGCCCGAGGGCATTTTTTCCGGCGTGCACTTCTTGCTAGAGTGTGTGACGTACGCGCCTGTGGCGGAATTGGCAGACGCGCTGGATTTAGGTTCCAGTGTCTTATGACGTGGGAGTTCAAGTCTCCCCAGGCGCACAGCACCCCCCAATCTATCGCGACCTACAGTCGATAGATTGGGGTTTTAGGCTCGAACAACAACAGCGTGTTTGGGTTAAAGGGTTATGCGAGGGTTATGCGACAAACTCCTATGGTTGTGCCAGCGTACGTACCGCCGGCATGACTGAGGACACGCCAGCCGGTGCTGAGGGCGTGTCTCGGCCGCCGTGCACATGGATTACAGGCAGCCTAGTGCCGGGGGAAGGCTATGCGATACACCGTGTGGCCGGTGTCGGTGGTGATGAGGCATCTGCCAGCGAGATAGGTCCCGCCGTTATCTTCCGAGCGATCAACATCCGTGTTAGCGTTAAAGTATCACCACAGAAAACATCGCCCCATAACTCTCTTAAGAGGTGAGAGACATGATGGAAAAGATTCTCGTCCTCAGCTGTGGATTGCTCTTGCTTATCGCGGCACTATGCTTCGGTTTCGCAGGAAATAACCTTGTTGCCTCGGTATGTTCACTGATAGGAATTCTGGTCTTTTGGTACTGGAGGAGGTCCCCACCGTCCACAAAGCCGGGGACTAACAGTGCATCGGACAACCCGTCCGCACAGGACGTTCGGCACTATCGCCAGGACCACCCGGGGACGAACAGTGCATCGGACAACCCGTCCCCACAGGAAGTCCGGCGCTATCGCCAAGAGCATCCGGGGACGTCCATCCTCCAGGCTGTCCAGGAACTGAAGCGTCGCTAGAGCGACAGCTCCTTGGCGATGCGGGCCACATGCCCCGTGGCCTTCACGTTGTACTTCGCCAACTCGATCTTTCCTGCCTCATCCACCACGAACGTGGATCGGATCACGCCCTGAACCACCTTGCCGTAGTTCTTCTTCTCGCCGAAGGCGCCCCACGCTGTCATGACGGACTTGTCGGCGTCGGACAGGAGAGGGAACGTGAGGGAGTGCTGGTCGCGGAACTTCACCAGCGCGTCCACAGAGTCCGGGGAGATACCCAGCACCTCAATGCCGGCGTTATTCAGCTCGGTGAGGGAGTCCCGGAAGTCACAGGCCTCCGTGGTGCAGCCCGGGGTGTTGGCCCTGGGGTAGAAGTACACGATTACTTTCTTGCCCCGGTAATCAGCCAAGGACACGTCCGTGCCCTGGTCGCTGGTGAGGGTGAAATCAGGGGCTGCGTCGCCCACCTCAAGGCGGGTTGGTTGCGTTGCATCAGTCATAGGCACCACCATACGCCTTCGTTTCTCGGCATCGCAGCGGCTGATCCTCTACAATATGAGGGATAGACTGAGATCTTGGATCTAGTTACCCGTTAACCGATGACGATCATTGACGATCATGAGGAGTATCTCCGTGGCCCGTAGCATCGATGCCATTCAGCGCGATATTGAGCGCACCCGCAATCAGCTCGCCAAGACCCTGGATGAGCTGGCAGTCCGTGCAGACCCTAAGAACCTTGCCGATGACGCCCGCGGTCAAGTGATGGATACCGTGAAGGATCCGAAGGTGCAGATGATCCTCGGTGGCGTGGTTGCCGGTGTGGTTGTCCTGACTGCTTTGGCGCTGTCTTCGAAGCGCAAGGAGAAGAAGCAGATCAAGGAGATTCAGCGTCTCCTCGCGGCTGCCCGCAACTAAGAGTTTTTAGATTATCTTGCTGAGAACTCTTCTCCTGGTCCCAGTAGCGATTGCTGGGGCCTTTTTTGGCGAATCCATCCATGTCCCCGCCGCCTGGATTTTCTCCTTCCTTGTGGTCTTCGGCGCCGCCGCCATCTTCGGTGATCGCCAGGTCACCCCGTCGAAGAAGCTGTCCACGCCCGCGCAGGTCATCATCGCGCTGCTGTGTGCCTCGCCGCTGGCGACCGTGGATGGGCCGACGATGCTGTCCTACGCCGCGCCCACGGCCGTGTCGGTGGTGTTTACTTTGGTGGTGTGCGCCTCGGCGTCGTATTTATTAATAAAAATACGGGGAATCGACGCCACCACCAGCGTCCTCGCCACCCTCGCAGGTGGGGCGAGTGCGATGTCGTTGCTTGCTGTGGACCTTAAAGCCGACGCCAAGTTTGTGACCCTGACGCAATTCCTCCGCCTGTCGATTGTTGTGCTGACACTTCCCGCGTTCGTTCTATGGCTGGCCGACGAGCCGATACGGTCCGCACCGGAACACATTCCACCCAGTGACCTGCTGAAATCGGCGCTCGGGGCGCTGGTGGTCTACGGCATTGTGTGGCTGGTGACGCGGTTTATTAACATCCCCTCGCCGTATCTGCTGCTGGCGCTGGCGCTAGGCGTGGTGGGACTCATGGCGGGAATCCCCGCGGAGTACCTCACCCCTCGGGGGATTCTGGCGGACATCGCGTTTGCGATTATTGGTGTGCAGGCGGGCGGAACTCTCACGAAGGGGGCGCTGCGGGAGTTCGTGAAGTCCCTGCCCGTGATCCTGTCCGCCATCGCCGTCATGATCCTTGGCTCCCTCATGACCGCCTGGATCATCTGCACGGTCTGGGGATACAGCATACTGGACGCGTATCTGGCTACGGTGCCCGGCGGGGTGTACGCCGTGCTGGCGTTCGCCCACGAGGCGGGATCGGACCCCGTGGTGACGGTCATTCAGGTGATGCGTGTGATCGCGATGCTGGTGGTCGGGGCGCTCGTGCCCCTGGTGTTCGGCAAGCGCCGCGCTGGGTAGGCGAGCGCTACGCAAACCAGTGCTGCGCCGAGTTCCATGTCGCTACGCAAACCAGTGCTGCGCGAGGATCTCCATGTTGCGCAGGGAATCCGGAGTGGACGGCGACTGCAACGCCACCATCAACTCATCGGCCTGCGACAGCTCCACAAACTCCTCAAGGTACTCCACCACCTGCTCGCCCGTGCCCTTCGCGGTGTACCGAAGCATGTCCAAGATGCGCTGACCGGCAGGGGAGTCCATCACAAGATCGAGCTCGGCGTCGGTCAGTTTCTTCCCCGCCATCGCCCGCACACGCGAACGGCGGACGCGGCGGTCATGCTCCGCGGCGATCTCCTCCGAATCAGCGGCGGTGACGTTCACCGCGGCGATCACGTACGGCTCCGGGAAACGCTCCGAGGGCTGATAGTTATCCCGATATACCTGCACGGCCTGTGTGAGGGCACCCGGGGCGAAGTGGGACGCGAAACTATAGGGCAGACCCAGCTGCGCCGCCAGTTGAGCGCCAAAGAGGGAGGAGCCCAAAATGTACAACGGGACATTCGTCCCGCGGCCAGGGACCGCGTTAATGCCCGGCAGGACGGACTTGTCCGTAAGGTAGCCATCCAGCTCCTGCACATCCTGTGGGAAACTATCGGCAGCATGCACATCCCGGCGCAACGCGCGCATCGTCATCTGATCCGTGCCGGGCGCACGCCCGAGACCCAGGTCGATGCGGCCCGGGTGAAGCTCCGCGAGAGTGCCGAACTGCTCCGCAATCACCAAGGGGGAATGGTTCGGCAGCATCACGCCACCGGCGCCCAAATTAATCGACGCCGTGTGTGCGGCCACGTGGGCAATCAGCACAGCGGGGGCGGAGCTGGCAATCGACGGCATGTTGTGGTGCTCGGAGTACCAGATGCGCTTGAAGCCCAAAGACTCGGCGCGCTGAGCCCACGTGACAGATCGGGCGAAAGCGTCGGCGGCGGATTCGCCCCGGTAGATATTCGCAAAGTCTATGAGGGACAGTGGTACGCGGGAAGGGGAGGTGTGAGAATCAGTCATAGTACTGAGGTACAACAGCGCGCGGTGGAAGTTATTCCCGGGGGTTGTGATGGCCTGAATCTGGTCAGAAACTGGCCTGAATGGCAGTCCTGCGCTTGCTATGCTTGCTTAGGAACGACAAAACCCCAGATCAGAGGTGATCTGGGGAATGTACGCGGTGGGTCATCAGGGACTCGAACCCCGAACCCGCTGATTAAGAGTCAGCTGCTCTGCCAATTGAGCTAATGACCCGCGGTCTGTGTTGCATCTTCTTGTCAAGTTCTTGTGAACTCTCTGTGCAACGAGACATTACTTTATACGCTCTGTGTGAACTTCACAAATCGCCAGGTCATAGCCTGTTTTTAGCGCGTTTGGTAACGATTTAGAAAAGTCTTGGTAACACGCCAGGTTTTGGTTAGTACTTTCCAAGCTTAGAGTTTTAAGGTTGTTGTCATATCGTTCACACCACTTGTATTGGGAGCCACATGCGCCGCATAGCTAGTACTCACGCACGCAAGGCTGTAGTTGCCACCTCCGTTGCAGCCTTTCTTGGATTGACCGCCGCCTGCACCATTGATCGTGGTGATAGCGGGTCCCATAACGGGGATTCTGCATCCCATTCCCAGGGGGAGGATGGCGACTCTATCGGTCTGACCGCGTCCGTGAAGGATAATGCGAAGGGTGTGAAGGTCACGGACACCATTTCGGTGGAGGGCAAGGACATGTCGACGGTGACCCTGACCAATGACGAAGGCACCGAGGTCGCCGGTGAGTTCAACGGTGATAAGTCGAAGTGGTCGTCCACTGAGAAGCTGGGTTACAACCGCACGTACACGCTGACGGCGAAGTCGGGGGACAAGACCCTTAAGAAGACGTTCTCCACCACCCAGGCTGATTACGTCGCAGATTCTGCGTTGTCACCGTTGGATCAGTCCACGGTGGGTATTGCCCAGTCTGTGGCTCTGTTTTTCGATACCCCTGTGTCCAACAAGAAGGCGGTTCAGGACGCCATTACCGTGGAGACCAGCAACAACACCGAGGGTGCGTTCTACTGGCTCACGGACCAGAGCCTGCGGTGGCGTCCGAAGGAGTTCTGGAAGCCGGGCACGGAGGTGACCGTGAAGTCCAACCTCTACGGCGTGGAAGTATCCGATGGTGTGTTTGGGGACGCGGACCGTGAGGCGTCGTTCACGATTGGGGATGACGTGCGTGCGGAGGTGGACGATGCTACGAAGACGATGACGGTCACGAAGAATGGCGAGGTCATTAAGACCATGCCTGTCTCCAACGGCCGTGATAGCGCGCAGTGGGCTACTCCGAATGGTACGTACACGGTGGGCGATCAGTACGATACCCTCACGATGGATTCCAATACCTATGGTCTGGCCCCGGAGAATGGCGGTTATGTCACGCCGGTGAATTACGCCACGCAGATGAGCTGGTCTGGCATTTACATTCACGGCGCTCCGTGGAGTGTGTACGCGCAGGGCAATACCAATACCTCGCATGGTTGTGTGAATGTGTCTGACGCGAATGCGCAGTGGGTGTATGAGAACCTGAAGCGTGGCGACGTGGTGATCGTGAAGAATACGGTGGGGGGTCAGCTGGATGGCCACGATGGCCTGGGTGACTGGCAGATTCCGTGGGAGGAGTGGTCGAAGGGCAACGCGTAAATCCCCGTTGCTGCGGCTGGGCGTTGATTGTTTTATATTCGACGCCCAGCTTCTCTTTTTCACACTTAGCGTAATGGGGTCAGCCCGTCGATGCTGTAGAACTGGTGCCCCATGAAGAGAAGGGCTGAGTGGTGTGGATCGTGCCACACGTTCAGCACTTCTGCGGCGCAGAGAGTGGAGTCTCCGGCCACGGCTGTGTCAATAATTTTTACGCGCAGGACTGCCCTGCATCCTGGCAGGAGGGGTTCGCCAGTGGGGGCGGTGTCCCAGCCTTGGGGTGGGCTGAAGCGGTCGTCTTGGGAGCGTGCGAAGCTTTGTGCAATGTCGGCGTGCTCGTCGCTGAGGAAATGCACCAACAGGGAATCGGCACGGAGGAGTTTTCCGGCGGAGCCGGTTCTTTTCATGAAGGAAAAGCTGATCGACAGGGGATCGAGAGACAAAGACGCCACAGAAGACAGCGTGATGCCTACCGGCTGATTATCTACTGTGGCGGTGATGAGGGCCACGCCTGCCGGGTGGCCGCGGAACACATCGCGGAACGCTGTGGCGAGATTGTCCGACATGATGTGCCTCAAAGAAGAAAGTTTTGGGGTGACTGACGGGACTCGAACCCGCGACACCCAGGATCACAACCTGGTGCTCTACCAACTGAACTACAGTCACCATCGCTATTTTTCAACAGCGACGTTTATGTTAGACCACTGGCCCCCATTCAGCAAAATTGCAGGATATTGCAGGTTTTTGCTTAGTGGGTGCCGGAAATCGGACAACGAGCCTCCGCGGATGCAGCCGCAGCGGCCACGTCCTCGGTGCGCAGGTCCTTGGCAGGCATCAGAGCTTGTCGATAAAACTCGAGCTCCCGAATGGATTCCTGAATATCCGCCAGCGCGCGGTGGGACATGCCCTTTTGAGGCTGGCCGTTGTACACCCGCGGATACCAGCGGCGTGCCAATTCCTTGATGCTGGAGACATCAATCATGCGGTAGTGCAGGTAGTCCCCAAGCTGTGGCATGTACCGGTTGATAAATAGGCGATCGGTGCCGATGGAATTGCCCGCTAACGGCGCCTGGCCAGAGACCGGCACGAACTGCTTGATGTAGTCCAGGACGCGCGCTTCGGCGTCGGACAAGCTTAAGGTGGAGGCCTTAATCTGTTCCGTGAGGCCATTGGATTCGTGCATCGTCGTGACGTAGTCATCCATCTGCGCCAATTCCTCATCGGTGGCGTGGATAACCAGGTCAATGCCTTCATCCAGGGGGTTGAGGTCCGCATCGGTGACAATAACGGCAATTTCCACTAAAACGTGGCGTTCGGGATCAAGTCCCGTCATTTCACAATCGGCCCAGACGATGCGATCGTGTTTGGAAATCTGGCTTGGAGTATCTGGCATTTAGGCGTCTCCTTCCGCAGCCATCTTGGAATAAAATTTGCCGATAATGGGGGAGGCCACACGGCGCGGAATGTAGGTGGAGGCCCAGTTCATGGCCTTCGACAGTGGACCTGGAACTACTCGCAGTTTATTGGACGCCAACGCGTTCAAGGTATCCAGCGCGCAGTCTTCGTAGGTGGTCCACAGGAAATCCGGCACGGCATCGTCCACCTCTGTGAGCTTGTCCTCTTCCTTGACCTCTTCGCGCACGGGACCCGGTGCCAGCAAGGTGCAGGCTACGCCACGAGGAGCAAGCTCATAGTGGAGCGACTCGGTGAATGTGTTCACCATCGCCTTCGTGCCCACGTAGGTGGCGTTGCCCGGAATGGCGGTATTGCCGGCGGCAGAACCAACGTTGATAATGCCGCCCGTGCCGCGGCTTACCATTCCAGGAATGACCGCGGCGGTGAGTTCAAACAGAGCCGTTGCATTTAATTCAAACTGGGCTCGTTCGTAGGAGTAGTCCAAATCCGCGAAGTTTCCAAATGTCGCGATGCCTGCGGAATTGACGATGATGCTAACAACCGTGGAGCGCAATTCGTCGAGGAGTGTGGAACGCGCGCCGGCGTCGGATAGATCGACGGAACGGATCTGCACATCGCGATCGGGAAACGCATCGGCGATCTCCTGCATCGGCCCCGTGGTGCGCGCAACCAGGATCAGGTCATAACCACGGCGAGCCAATTCTTTCGCGATAGCAGCGCCAATGCCGGAGGACGCGCCCGTGACAACGGCGTAGGAGCCGGCGGTGGCCGCAGGGAGGGAAGAGGACATAAAACTCCTTAAAAAGTGGTGTTGTGACAGCGATATCAGGGAAGCGATTCGATGTATTCAGGCAGCTGATCCATAATCCACTGGCCGGAGTAGAACGGAGTTTCCTCGGAGACGTAATTGCGGGCGTCCGTGTAACGCATCTTCCACATGAGATTCACCACGTCCTCCATCTGAGGAGATTCAAAGGCCAGCATCCATTCGTAATCGCCCAAGCCGAAGGCGGGAATGGTGTTTGCGCGGACCATGTTGAATTCGCGGGCTTCCATACCGTGCTGCACCAGCATGCGGCGGCGCTCCTGCTCGTCCATCAGGTACCACTCGGGTGTGCGCACGAACGGGTAGAGGCAGATCCAGCGCTTAGGCTCCGGGTCCACCAGGAAATCGGGGACGTGGGAGCGGTTGAACTCAGCAGGGCGGTGGAGGGCAGCGTTGGAACGCACGGGGACGGCGACCTTGCCCAGCTGGGTGGTGCGACGGAACGCGCGGTAGAAGGCCTGGAGCTCGGCGAGGTCTTCGCCGTGGACCCAGAACATGATGTCCGCCTCGGGGCGGAGGGCGGAGACGTCGTACACGCCGCGGACGGTCACGCCCGAATCTGCATAGGAGTCCAGGAACTGCTGAAACTCGGCTGCGATAGCCTCGCGATCGTCCCCGAGCGTGCCGGCGGGGATCTGGAAGGCGGACCACAGTGCGTACTGCAGAGTGCTGTTCAGCTTGTCAAAATCTAGTTTCTTTGCCATGGTTCACAGCTTACGCGGTGTGCACGCTGAGAGATAGTGCTGAGCGGATGTGGCTTGGGGTGGTGGGCGAGCTGGTGGGGGAGTAGCGCTGTCTCGGCGCAATTGCGGCGTGAGTGTGTGGCAGGCGCAGCGCTGGTGCGCTGTGGGATTGCGCAGGGTACATGCAAACAGACTATGGGTCGGTTTCTGTGATTTGTCCGAAATATACATGAGAGTTTATTATTTTTTGGCTCATTGATAGGTTCACCCGCCTAGTAAGGTTGTTTATTCCTATGAAACTTTCTAAGTCTGTTTTCTCTTATGGTCTTGCCGCGCTGGCAACCATGGGCCTGGCCATGCCCGCCGCACAGGCCGCCCCAGCTCCTGACGCTGTTGTGTTTGGCGACTCCCTGTCCGCTAACCCCACGGTGGACAACTACGTGGCAGGAAAGCTCAACCTGCCTACCGCGCAGCGCAACCACAACGGATGCCCAACGGACGGCACCTTCGCCCGCGCGTATGGCGAGGCAGCGCGCAAGGCCGTTGCTGACTACAGCTGCGCAGGCGCTTCCTTCTACACCGGCGGCAAGCACATCGCCGATTCTGTCAACGACGCCGCAGCGCGCGGCGACCTCAGCCCCCACACCCGTGAAGTGATCTTGCAGGCCGGTACTAACGACACGTACCCACACATCATCGGAGGTCGGGAACCCGCTGCTGTCACCCAGCAGCGACTGACCGAAGCGATGGTTAATGAAGTTAATCACATTCGTAGCCGCGCGCCGCAAGCTCGTATCAAGATCGTGGGCCTGCCACAGCTGACGGATGCTCACGGAGCCGCTTGCGTGATCAACGTTGTTCCAGGCTTCCCGTTGGTTGCTCTGCCCATCGCGCCGGTGGAGAACGCGATTGATAACGCTGGCCGCGAGGCAGCGCGTGCAACCGGTGCCACCTTCGTGGACTTGAAGGCCATCAGTAAGGACCACCACATGTGCAACGACAGCCGCTGGGTTGCCGGCGTTGTGGACACCACCGCTGCGCCACACGCGCTGCCACTGCACTACACCTGGGACGGTTTGGCAGCAGCTGCTCGCCACGTTGCGCGCTAAGGGTAGTGCCTTATTAAAGGGGGAGTGCCTTATTGAAGGGGGAGCGCGCTGTATGAGAAGGGGCACTCTGTGTGAGTGCGCTTTTGCGCCCCACCTCACCAGCAACAATGCTGGCGAGGTGGGGCGTTTCGTCTTAAGAGATTTCAAGGATGGGGAGCTTCGGGGTTAAACGACAAAATGTGTGTCTGTTGTCGGTGTGTCGTGGTCGTGTTGGGAGGTGCCGCGGCACAACCATAGGATTATTTCGACGTTTCGAGATTCTGTCCTGGGGAAATGCTCAAGAACCGCAACAAAGTCCTATGGTTGTGCCAGCGCGCTTACCGCCGGCAGGGCTGGCAATGTCCCAGCCGGTGCTGTGGGGATTGTCTTGTCCGCCGCACACCACAGGGTGGGTGCAACACCGAGGATTTCTGGTGGAGCAGCCCGATACATGCTCGCTGAGCATATATTTTTGAGTGTTAGTCCAGGTCAGCTCCAGGGAATCGCCGCTTTCGGACGCATATTCTGTCGTTTAACCCAGCTTCGACGCCGAGTCATGGATGCGTGCGCAGGTAGTCTGGAGTCATAGTGCTAACACCGATAAATTATTCAGGGCCACCGACGAATCTTCCTATGCTGCTGAGGCGTTTGAAGGTGAATGGGGAGCCTAGGTCTGTGACAGCGTATGCGGAGGTGATTGGGCAAGATGTCTAGCCGGTATAAGGTAATGGGCTTGGAGAGGCTCCCTATGAAGGAGTACATGGTGAACTCTGAGCATGGTATGCCGGGCACGGCGTGGATTTATCGGGGGGAGTCCAGTTTCGCAGCAGTTCGCTTCGATGACATTGATGTTCTGGGCTCTGGTGGGAAACGACGGTTTTTCTTCATCTCGGATTTGCCCCTGTCACGTCAAATTCAGGGCTTGGTTCATGATTGTGCGCAGCGTGATTTGTCGATCCCGGAGGCGCTGGAGGAGATCAAGGCTACCTTTGGTGAGCCGGTGGAGGTTGTCCACCTGGAGAACGTCAATGAGCCTGATAATGATTTGATTGCTGCTGTTGAGAGGCTATCGCAGCGCTGAGTCACTGGGGTTGCCCGCACTGGGACGTGCGGTAGCCGTCGCGTCTGTCGGTCCACTTTGGGGAAGTCGGGGGTCTCTATGATGGCCGCCTGCGTGTGTGCCGGCATATGGCTGACCGCGGGTTACGGATCACCACGCTAGAGGACACAACCCCAGAAACCTGGTCCGCTTAATTAGTGGGTGTCCCTTTGGTAGTTGCGGATGATTGAGGCTGTTTCAAGTGCTAGGCCGCTAAATATGATGATGGCCGTGATGGCTACGGTTGTGGTCATTGCTTTTCCTTGTCGTGTTAGGTTGGTTTCTACTGGGTAGAAGGCTTCAGGTGCCGCTTCAACGCCTGGTTGATCTGCAGCTTCCACCCTAGCAGCTTCGGCGGTGGTGTCTTTTGCTGTCGCGAACTTTTTCATCTTGCCTCGTTTTGAGGCGTCTTAGGGTTGTGAGGGTGTGCGAGTTAAATAGGAGAGAATGGGGCCCATGGGCACTATGAGGTTTGATCAAGAGACCAAGGACCGTGCGTTGCGCTTGTACTACGAGGCGCTTGCCGAGGATGGTGCGATGAAGATCGGGGCGCGCCACAAGATCGGTGGGACGTTCGATATCAACCCGGCGACGCTGAATAATTGGATCCTTAAAGCTGGGATGGAAGCAGCGGTTTCCTCGTGTGCTGCCGAGCGGGACAAAGATGCCGAGATAGCCCGGCTATGCCAGGAAAACAAGCAGCTGACAGAGGCCAATGAGATCTTGAGGTTGGCATCAGCTTTTTCGCCCCAGGCGGAACTCGACCGCAAACAAAAGTAGTCGTGGGTTTTCTCCACACCCACTCTCACAATCCCGGGGCGAGTCAGTTCGTCAGGAGGGGGGAAGATAACTTGATGGCGTTGGCTAAACGAGACGCTTCAGAAACGACTGCTGCTAGGGGCTCTAGTTTGATACGAATCCGTTCGTTGAATCTAAGCATGTAGTTCTTCCCGCGATCGGTCGTGTAGGTCGGAACTAATCAACTGGAAACTATGGAATGAATTGAGTGGGACCCGCAACCCATGACTCTGCGCGTACGCAACAACGCGTCCGCGATAGCGCTTTGAGCCAAAACCACATACAGCGCGACCGCAACGCCCTGCCCGCGGGCACGGTCCCCGATAGCGTGGCAGCCTCCACTGACTTCGGTAGCATTTCCCACTGGGTCCTAGCTGTTTTCCCGACGGTCAAAGTCTCCCCCGCTGGAGTTGCCCCGCGTATCCAAGAATTCCCCACCTGAGCTAGCCAGCTCATCCGCAATGGTAGACGCTGCTGTATATTCCGCCGCAGGCCTGACCCAGGCTTCACCGACCTCCTCGCAGACCAACAGAGTCACCAGTCCCAGCAGTGGTTCGACCGCGAGGGTCGGGTTGCTGTGGAAGAATTGGCCGGTGGGCAGCGGGCAGACGTAAACGAGTGTGGAAATTCTTGATCCTCGACGCTGCCGAGTTGATAGAGTATGAGTCTAATTGACTGACTCAGGGCCAGTTAACTCGGCGGTGAGGCCTCCCTCCCGCATGTCATCTTGAAGGAGAAATCATGACCGACCTTATCAATCACGTTCCAGGAACTACCCCCGACTTCACCACAGAAGCCGCGAAGAAACTTGTAGATCTCTTCCCGGAAATTGTTGCAGATGGCAAGATTGATCTGGACAAGCTGAAAATGCTCCTCGGTGGCGGGGGGGGGGGACGTCGAGGAAGGCCCTGAGCGCTTTGAGCTAAACTGGCCGGGGAAGCGGCAGGCAATCCGCGCGGCACAGACATCCACTACCGCGACGTTAGAGCCAGACAAGGAAAACTCCGTCAACTGGGACGAAACCCAAAACATTTTCATCGAGGGCGACAACCTCGAAGTGCTTAAGATTTTGCAGAAGCACTACTACGGCAAGATCAAGATGATCTACATCGACCCGCCGTACAATACGGGCAATGACTTCGTCTACGCCGACGACTATGCCGATTCAATCGGATCCTACCTCGAACTCACCGGACAGGCCGACGAAGGTGGTAAAGTCTCCACGAATTCCGAGTCGACAGGACGATTCCATTCTAATTGGCTAAATATGATGTATCCGCGCCTCAAACTCGCTCGGAATTTGCTGACCCAAGATGGTGTCATCTTCATTTCGATAGACGATTACGAAGCCGCTCGTCTTGCGCAAATCGGAAATGAGATCTTTGGCGCCGATAATGCCTTGACTTCCGACTGTGTTGGCCCGTTTATCTGGCCGAAAGCAGGGGCTACGGCGGGTCACGTTGTCCGGAATCACGAGTATATATTTGCCTGGGCGCGAAATAAAAAACGTCTTCCGCTGTTTAGGCTGATGAGCTTTGGCGAGAATACTTTGATAGAAGATCGTGCCGTAAAGAAGATCTCGAAACAGAACCCGGCATCAACGGTAACCTTAACGCAAGGATTACGTTTCGAAGGTGGAGATGGGACTTTTACCGGGATAATCGGGAAAACTGAAACCATGGAGATTCATGGTGTTATGGAATTCGTTAACGGTCGTTTGACTGCGAATGTCGATGTGACCGCGGGATGGGCGATGAAGGAGCAGCTTGAGTCTTGGCTTTCAGGGAAGGAGACATTCGACTCAAAAGGGCAAAGAATCGTCGAATTTTTTATCAACAAGAATGGGCAGCTACGATACGTTAAAGAGCGAGGTACTTTCCATCCGCGTACCTTGCTAGAAGGGCAGATTGTTGGAACAACAAGGATCGCCTCGAGAGAAATCGAAGAAGTAACTGGGTATCCAAATCCGTTTCAGTATGCAAAGCCCACAGATTTGATTGGTTACTTTTTGTCTTTTGTGACGGCGAAGGATGACCTTATTTTGGACTTCTTTGCCGGTTCGGGAACGACGGCTCACTCGGTATTTAAGCAAAACTCTACAGATGGTCAAAGCCGTCGTTTCATTTGTGTGCAGCTTCCTGAGGCTATGCCGACGGGTTCGACACTAGAACAACTTGGTATTCGTTCGATTTCTGAATTTGCGCGTGAACGGATAAAAGGAGTTGGAAACAAGTTTCTCGAAGAGCGTACTGATGAACAGTTTTGGTCCGATTCCGCCGTTGACCTTGGTTTTCGAGCCTACAAGCTCGTTGGCACAAACTTTGCTAAGTGGAAAGCGAACTCCGGTCTCTCCGAGGACGAATTGCTGGAGCTGTTTGCAAACCTCGCCGAGTCCGCGAATGATGATGCTCGCCCCGAGGCACTCCTGACTGAGGTACTGCTGAAGCTTGGATTCTCATTGACTGAGAAGATCGAAACTCTCGAGATCGCCGGCCTGAGCGTGTTCAGCGTGGCAGCCGGCCTGATGTTGGCGTATTTGGATGAGCACACCCAGCCGACGTTGGATCAGCTGCGTGCTGTGGTGGCGCAGGAGCCGGAGCGATTGGTCATTCTTGAAGATGCATTTAAGGGTGACGATGAGCTGAAGACGAATCTGGCGCAGGAGTGCCGGACGCATAACGTAGAGCTGTGGACGGTTTAAGACAGGGGTTGGATCAATGCGCTTTCAATTTGACTCTCGCCAGTCCTATCAAACGGACGCTATTGAGTCTGTGACAGACTTGTTCGATGGGCAGCCTGCTGATGCTGATCAGTTGTTGGCCAGACTTCCCCATCGTGCTGTAGGCCGAGCACTCGATCCGTCGGGGGAGGTCGATGACATGCTGGATTTGTCGCTCGAAGTCGGAGCCTACGGCAACAATCTCGTGCTCGATCAGGAGACGGTTCTCGCAAATCTTCGCCGCGTTCAGAATAGGAACGGTTTGGAGCTCAATCATGAGCTTGTTGACGGACTGCAGTTTGACATTGAGATGGAGACCGGCACCGGTAAGACCTACGTCTACCTGCGAACGGCGTTTGAACTCGCAGCCAAGTACCACTTCAATAAGTTCATTATCTTAGTTCCCTCGGTGCCGATCCGTGAGGGTGTAAAGACTAGTATCGAGCTTTTGCGAGACCATTTCCGGCACTTGTATCCGGAGATCAACATGGATTACACCGTGTATTCAGGGGAACGCGCAGAGCAGGTCCGTGACTTTGCAACGGCAACCTCGCTGCAGTTTGTGGTGATGACCATCGACTCGATAAAGGGTGACAAGAACACGCGTGTCATCCACCAACAGCGCGATAAACTCTCAGGCCTGCGCCCATTGGACTTTTTGCAGGCCACGCGGCCGATAGTGATCATGGATGAGCCACAAAACATGGAATCGGCTCTGGCACAATCTGCTGTGGGTGAATTAAACGCGTTATGCACTCTGCGCTATTCGGCGACTCACCGCAAGACTCGGAATGTTGTTTATAGGCTTGATCCCATCGACGCTCACCGGCTGGAACTCGTCAAGAAAATCGTAGTCTCAGATACCCTTGAGCTCGGAAGCGCGGCGAAGCCGTACGTAAAGCTGCTTGAGGTCAAGCGTGAACCGTCATTCAGAGCGAGCCTTGAACTGGTGGTGAAGAAGAAGGACGGCTCCTATTCCAAGCGTAAGGTAACTGCCGCGCAGGGGGCCGATCTTGAGCGTCTCTCTGGCGGAAACCCTGCATATGAGGGCAGCTGGCGGATTAATGAGATCAGCGTTCAACCAGAGCAAATTGAGTTGAGCAATTATGGGTACCTGCGTGTGGGTGAGGCGATTGGCAGCAACCAGGAAGCCGTGTTCCGTGAAATGATCCGGGAAACTATCCGGGAGCATATCCGCAAAGAACTCCAGGTTCATGAGCGGGGCATCAAAGTGCTGTCGTTGTTCTTCATTGATAAGGTCGCCTCCTACCTGGGGGAGGGCATAAATAACCTCGATGCCAACGGAACCTTCGCGGCTGCTTTCGATGATATTTACAAGGAAGAACGCGCCAAGAACGAGGACGCACACGCGTTCTTGCCAGCTGATCCTGTGGACGCTCGCTCCGGATATTTCGCACAGATGAAGGCTGGAAAAGGCAAAGCGGCACCGATGACGTTCAAGGACTCCTCGGGCAAGACCAAGGCTGATGATGATGCGTACGAGCTCATCATGAAAGACAAGGCCCGCCTATTGAGCATGAATGAGCCCGTACGGTTCATCTTCTCCCACTCCGCTCTACGGGAAGGCTGGGACAATCCGAACATTTTCCAAATCTGTACGCTACGTGACATGTCCACCGAGACTGAGCGCCGCCAGACGATTGGTCGTGGTCTGCGTTTGCCTGTGAACCAGCAGGGGGTGCGGATTAAGGATGCTGGTATAGCTCAGCTCACTGTAGTGGCCAATGAGTCCTATAAGGCATTTGCCGGGGCGTTGCAAGACGAATATAAACAGGCGGGCGTGCCTATCGGATTTGTCCGAACGACTGAGTTCGCGTCTCTTCAGATGATTGATCCGACATCAGGCAAGGAAACCAGGATGGGGACGGTGCGTTCGCAAACAATCTGGGAGTTGCTTCGAGATCGAGGCTATATCAGTCAGGCGGGCGAGGTGTTGGGAACCTGGACGCCAGAACAGCTTGGTTTTACTCTCAACCTGCCAGAAGAGTACGAGGATTATGAAGATGAAGTCGTTCGCATTGTTGACGGCTGCAGGATAGAAAACGTAGTCAAGACCAAGCGGAAGCGTGTGAACCGTAAGCTCAACAAGGAGGTCTATGCGACGCGGGAGTTTGAAGAGTTTTGGGAGTCAATTTCAGCCAGCACAACCTACCACGTCACTGTAGAACGTGCAGAGCTGATTCAGCGCTGTATCGAGAGTATCAAGCAGGCTCCGCAGATTGACCCGATCAGAATTCAGGTCACCCGCACGGGGTTGGAGATCACCCGCGGTGGCCCGAAGGGCAGTGAACTCGGTTCCCGACTTGCAGAACTGACTGATTCCTACCCGCTGCCGGATATTGTTAGCCAACTGCAGGAAGCAACGTCGCTTACGCGTAAGACGATCATCGATATTCTGGTTGGTTGCGGGCGTCTTGCTGACTTCAAGGCGAATCCGCATGACTTCATCAAGATGGTGACCGACCGTATTCAGGGACAGCTGAATCACATCCTTATAGATGGCATTCAGTATGAGCCGATCGGAGGTAGCATCTATGAGCTGCGGGAACTGCAGCGGGATGGGCTCGAGGAGAAAGACCGTTTCATTGATCAGCTCTACAAGGTGAAGAACGCGAATAAGACGGACTACGACTATCTTGTACTCGACTCCGCGGTTGAGCGGCAATTTGCGAAGCTTCTGGATGACCGGCAAGACATTGAGCTGTTTATGAAGCTACCGGATAAGTTCCGTGTTCCCACGCCTGTGGGGGACTACAACCCAGACTGGGCAATTGTTAAGACCAAAGGTGGCTCCAAGCATCTTTACTTGGTGCGCGAGACGAAGTCGAGCCTGGATCCTATGCACCGACGCGCGGGCGAGAACGCGAAGATTGAGGCTGCTAAGAAGCACTTTGCAGCGATTGGTGTGGACTACAAGGTGTCCGCCCCCGAGCGGTGGGAAATCTAGAGAGGCTGGCTGCAGTGCAGTACTTGAGTGACTATCAAGCAAAGCTTTACGCCCACGAACTTGAGCGTTCCTTCGCCTCCGATCACGTAGGTAAGCTGGCCGGGCTGTTGTTCGATGCCCAGGTGGAGCCGAAGCCCCATCAAATTGATGCTGCCTTGTTCGCCTTGGATACTCCGTTTTTGGATGGAGTCATTCTTGCCGATGAAGTCGGTCTGGGCAAGACGATTGAAGCCGGAATTGTCATTAGTCAGTATTGGGCAATGCGCAAGCGTCGAATCCTGATTATCGCGCCATCTTCTCTGCGCCAGCAATGGAAGCAAGAGCTCGATGAAAAGTTCGCACTCCCGGCGGGCCTTTTGGACCGCTCAAACATTGATGATCTGACCGGACCGGGCGCTCCTGACCAGGTTCTCATCTGCTCCTACGAGTTCGTCAACTCGCAGACAACAAAGCTGCTCCGTGTCTGGGATCTGGTGGTCTGTGACGAGGCCCATCGTCTGCGTTCTCACTGGACTGGACAGGCGAAAATCGCTGCCAACGTGGCACAGATCTGTCGGTCGGCAGACAAGACGGTCATGCTTACAGCGACGCCGCTACAGAACCGTCTAGAGGAACTCTATGGACTGGTGAGCGTGTTTGCTCCTGGTTATTTTCATTCCCTGAGTACGTTTAAAGAACGTTACGTTAACAACCCTGATGGTGTTGGCAATGATGACCTGGCCGCTCGCGTTGCTCGCGTTGCTAAGAGGACGCTACGCAAAGATGCAGACAAGTACATTCGCTTCACCGAACGCATGCCGCTGACCATGGCATTCATGCCAAGCGATGCCGAGATAGAGCTGTACAGCAAAATCAATTACTACCTACAGCGGCCATTCTTGTGGGCCTTTGCCAAATCTCAGCGCCACCTGTCCGCGCTCATTTTGCGTAAGCGGCTCGGCTCATCTTCCTACGCTGTCGCCTCGACTCTGGAGAACACCGCTGACCGACTGGAGTCTGAAGTGCGAGCAGGCCAGCGTCGTAACGACGCCGGTGGATTTGTCAGCGATCCCGACGTCACCAGCGAGCTGAAAGAGGAAGCTGAAAACACAGCCTCCACGACTGAGACGCTTGACCCAGCCCAGCGAGCAGAAATGCTGGAAGAGGTTGCAGAGCTACGCAGTTATGCTGCCTTGGCCCGGTCCATAGAGATCAATCAAAAAGCCGTCAAGCTCGTGGAGGCACTCGAGCTGGGGTTTGACAAACTGCGTGAAATTGGAGCACCTGAGAAGGCCATCATTTTCACCGATTCAACTGTTACCCAGAGCTACCTTGCGAAGTCTTTAACTGAGGCTGGCTGGGGCGAAGGATTGGTACTGTTCAACGGAACGAATAACAGTCCCGAGGCCAATGCCATCTACAAGCGGTGGTTAGAGGAGAATGCTGGCAGCGACTTGATCACTGGCATTCCCGCTGCGGACCGGCGAAAAGCCCTTGTCGATGAGTTCCGTGAGCGCGGCCGCCTGATGATTGCCACTGAAGCTGCCGCTGAGGGAATCAACCTGCAATTCTGTTCCATGCTCGTCAACTATGACCTTCCATGGAACCCTCAACGAGTGGAGCAGCGAATAGGCCGAGTACATCGCTTCGGCCAGAAGCACAACGTGGTGGTGGTCAATTTTTCCAATCAGGGAAACTTGGCGGAGGAACGTATCTTGGAGCTCCTCACTGAGAAGTTCCAGCTCTTCACGTCTGTTTTTGGAGCTTCCGACGAAGTGCTTGGGCAAATTGAGGATGGCCTGGACTTTGAGAAGAACATTGCTCGTATTCTGGACAACTGCAAGACCGCAGCGGAGATTGATGAGGCCTTCGACAAGCTAGAACAGCAATATGCTGAGCAGATTGGCCGAGAGATGAAGAAGACTCGCGCCAAAGTGTTTGACAATCTCGACCCGAAGGTGCGGGATAAGCTCAAGACTTATGATGCGCAAACTGGTGTGGTATTGAACGCATTCGAGCGACTCTTGGTTACCGTAACCCGCCATGAGCTCAGCGGCATCGCCAGCTTCAATGACTCGGGTACGCAATTTGTTCTCAAAGAGGCCCCGGCCTCTGGCATTTCGACTGGGCAGTACTACTTCAAATCCGAACCACGAAAGGGTGCCCATCAGTACCGTTACGCCAGTGATCTGTGCAGCTGGGTGATAGAACATGCGAAGGGGCGCCAGACACCGCCAGCACGGGTGAGTTTTAAGATTAACGACTCCGAGCGAGCGACGGTCTTGGCGAAGCGACTACGAAACAAGAGCGGGCGACTTCGTGTTGAAGAGGTTACTTTCCACATGCGCGCTGGAACGCAAGACCTCCGTGAGTCATATCTTGTTACCGTAGGTTTTCTTGAAGACGGAACACCGATGGACGACGAACAGGTTCGTGACCTTCTGGATCTCAATTACGTAGGCGTCTTTGCTGAGGTAGTGGATGCCTCTGGTTTCGATACCGCCGTCTGTTCGCGCATCCAGCAGCTAGGCTCGGACGTTGAGGCTCGTAACGTGGGTCTCTTTCTCCAACAGGAAGAGCTCATTGAAGCGGCACGTCTGGACCACAAGGCAAAGTATGATGCGATGATTCGCGAATACCAAGCTAAGGAAGCTACCGCGAAAAAGGCTGCACGCAAAGCCTCCGGCGCTACAGAAGAGCTCAAGTTTAAGCAAGAGGCGAGGCAATGGCGCCGCAAGATTGACGATGCAGAAGATGAGTACCGCACCGAGCGTAATCGGCTCCGTGATGAGTCTGACCTATACCTCGACAGTGCTCGCGATGCGCTTAACGCAAGGGAGGCCCGTCGAGAACTATTCACCATTAACTGGGAGGTCAAGTGAGCGCTGGCGAGATTCTGCGGATGGTGGGCACTTACCGGTCAACATAGGGGTTAAACGACAAAATGTGTGTCCGAAAACGGCGTTTTCCGGGTCCTAGCCTGGTCTAACACTCAAAGTATATGCTCAGCGAGCATATACCGAGCTACACCACCAGAAATCCCCGGTGTTGCACTCACCATGTGGTAGGCAGCAGCGGTGTTCTATCCTCCATGCCAAAGAAACGACCATGCTTCCACTGCGACGCTCAGATGAAACGCAATGGAATTACAAGCAAAGGAACCACTCGATGGGGATGCACAAAATGTGTGCCGATTTCGGGTATTTGGTTGGGATAGTCCGCATAGGTGGTAGGGGTGTTTCTGGCTAGGTGGTCGGGTCATGATCTGTGCGGCGGTGTCGTCAATTCTGCGGCATCGTGACACGTTTTCATGACTAAGGAGGCCATGTTCATGGCTGAATTGAAAGAGATCATGGCGATGCGGCTGGAAGGCAAAAGCTATGACGCGATTGCTTCTGCCTTGGGGTGCTCCAATCGCGATATCGCTCGCGTGATCGATGTCATCAACGCCTATGGCATCACTGCTGAGGCGTTTGCGGGATTGTCCCCGGAGTTCTTTGACGAGCATTTTCCGGATGGACGCCGGGCGCGGAAAGTAGCGTATGTCCAGCCGGATTATAAGGCTCTTGCGGATAAGCTGGCGAAGAACAAGCATCTGACCAGGTGCATGCTGTGGGAGAAGTATTACTCCTTGCCAGCCGAGCCAGGGATGTTGAAATACCAGTACGCCCAGTTTTGTAATGGGTTGGCAGCCTACATCCAAACCCAGGGACTCACCGAAGTCATTGACCATGAACCCGTGGGGTTGCCCGCAATTTGTGGACACGTTGTTAAGCGGCTTGTTGGTTAAGCTGCTGCTTTTCGTTGGTGATCCGGCTTTCGAATTCTACGGGGCTAATCATCCCGATCTTGGAGTGCCGTCTATTGTGGTTGTAGACCACCTCGATCCATCGGGTCACAGCCTTACGAGCTTCGTCGTGGCTGGCCCATTTTCTCTGGTCATAGAACTGAAGTTTTTAGGGTCGACCAGAATGACTCTGCCATCGCGTTATCGAAACACACCCCAGTACGGCCTACCGACAGGGCAATCCCGAACTCCTGACACACTTTCCACAGCTGATCACTGGTGAACTTAAGTGCCACGATCAGCATAGAACACCAATCCGTCAGGCACCTCTCCACGCAGCGTATAAGCCATACGCAGGGCACGTTCGGCCAGATGAGTATCTTGAACACAATCCATTGCCCAGCCGATGACCCTGCGGGAATGGCCATCACGAAGAACACATAATTACAACCAACCCTCATGGGTGCGAAGATAGGTGATATCCGACATCCACACCCGATTGAGCTCCCCTGGATCAAACTCACGTTTTACCAGGTCAGGCAACGAAGATTTACGAGCTGACTCAATGGTTGTAACCGGAACAAAGGCCCTCGGTGAAATCTCTTCAATCCCCATCGCACGCATACGCTTTGCCACGGTCTTACGGTTCACCGTCACACCACGATCATGCAGCTCAGCAGTGATTCGTGGGGACCCATAAACGTCATCGGAATCTTTCCAGATGGACTAGATCTGCTGGTCAAGGTCGGTGAGGAAGCTGGCACGCCGATTTTTACCTGCACGTTTGGCTGCTTGCACTGTAGCCCACTTGTAGTACCCAGATCGGGATACACCCAAAAGGCGTGCCATTGGCTTGATGCTGTAGGTCGCCTTCTCCTGCCACATTAGTTCGAACTTTTCTGCTCGCGTTTCTTCGCAGCGAAGAAGGCTGCTGCTTTTGACAAAAACTCATTATTCAGCCGAGATTCAGCCAATTCACGGCGCGGGCGCGTGATTTCTGCACGCAGATCGGGCTGGCTCATCCCATCATCTGAGCCCATGCGTTCACGCTCGTTTTTGACCCACCTACCAAGCAATCCGGCCGGAACACCGAGTTCTTCAGCAACACGGGCTATCGGCCTTTCAGACTCGATGACAAGTCGAGCTGCCTCCCTCCGGTACTCCGGAGTGTACTTCTTCCTCTGCTGCTTACTCACAATGAACATCCTCTCCTACGGACACAAAAATCCGTACTAATCGGATGTCCACTACTCGAGGGTAACCTCAGAGCATGGTATGCCGGGCACGGCGTGGATTTATCGGGGCGAGTCACGTTTCGCAGCAGTGTGCTTTGATGACATTGACGTTCTGCGATCCGGTGGAGAGCGCGGGTTTTTCTCCATTGTGGATTTGCCCCTGTCTGGTCGGATCCAGGATTTGATCCATGATTGTGCGCAGCGTGATCTGTCGATCCCGGAGGCGCTGGAGGAGATCAAGGCTACCTTTGGTGAGCCGGTGGAGGTTGTCCACCTGGAGAACGTCAATGAGCCTGATAATGATTTGATTGCTGCTGTTGAGAGGCTATCGCAGCGCTGAGTCACTGGGGTTGCCCGCACTGGGACGTGCGGTAGCCGTCGCGTCTGTCGGTCCACTTTGGGGAAGTGGGGGTCTCTATGATGGTCGCCTGCGTGTGTACCGGCATGTGGCTGACCGCGGGTTACAGATCACCACCTTAGAGGACACAACCCCCACCGGCTACTCAGCCTGCCCGAAAAACAACATCCCCAAGGTCAAGCAACCCCCTTCATACCCGCCAACAACCTCACCCTCAGGGTTGACAAATCATATAGGACCCCCTACCGCCTGGGCTGACCTGCACAATAGTAAAAACTGCACCCCCCATGTCGTCGAAAACGTAAAAAGCTACTTTCCCCACAATAAAATAAACTCCAAAACCAACCCTTAGAAAGCCTAAACCATGAGCATCGACCAGCCATCCCCCCATCCTGAAAGCACTAACCGCATGGACATGAACCCTTATCTACCCCAGTCGGCAGCCACCCCACCCCCATCAGGGCCGCATGCTTCGAAGCCACCCACTCCTAAGCCACACACTCACCATCAGCAACCTTTCTGGAAAAAAGTGCTAGCCTTCCTCGCAGTCGGGCTAGGAGCAATCCGGGTTCTCGGTGGGCTCGTTAATGGAGTCTCTCTTTTCGGCCTGTGCACCGGGCTCGCAATCGCCCTTCCAGGAATCTGGTGGCTAATCCACGAAAACCGAGAGAAAAATGGGGCAGAACCAATGAAACGGCATTGGGGCGTCATCACTATCGCATCCATCGTGCTGTTCGTGGTCAGCGGCGCGTTTGCACCGGAGCAGCAAGGAAACACCACAGCCACCACCGGCAGCGCCACAACCACCACCTCCACAACAGCCGCAACCACCGCCTCCACAACCAGCAAAAAACCAACTACTGAAAACACAACAACCAGTGAAGAACCAACCGCGGCAGAAAACGACGCCCCCGCACACCCACCTAGCGATGAACAACCCCCAGCGTCACAACGCGAACCAGAAGAACCCATAAGCAACTTCATCCCACCAGTCCCAGCGCCCGCACCAAAAACCGAATACACACCCGCACCCGCATACGAACCAGCGCCGGCTCCGCAACCCGTATACGAGCCACCGGCAACAAACGCCGGGACCGTACACCCCGGGGCATACTGCTCCGGCGGGACTGGTGTAAGCAAAACTGGCAAACCAATGGTGTGCGCCCTCGCCTCTGATGGCCGGATGCGTTGGCAATCAGCCGGATAAAATACGAGACGACCTCGACATCGGCAAGTCAACCTGAAGTGTCCCAGGTTTTGTTTCGTTTGAGTAGATGGGAAAATCTGGACTATACCGAAGTAGATTTGCTCAGGATGCGGAGGACCGGGTGGTCCGTCTCGTTGAAGACTGCATCGCGGCGGGCAACTTGTCGATGCAGGCCGTGTGCCAGGCAGTAGCTTCACAGCTAGGGGGTTCGTGGTACATAGCTCGCCGCTGAAAACGCCCGGCGTCGTCGTGAACATCGAAAGCTGCGGGACACCGCCCTGATAGAGCACTTCCTCGAGATTCATTACGCAGTCTATGGGGTCTACGGAGTGCGGACAATGTGGCATGCTCTTGGCCGTAAAGGTATCGATAGTGGCCGTGAGCAGACTGCTCGCCTGATGCGCCTGGCTGGTGTATCTGGCACAGTCAAAGGCGCAAGCGCCTCTCATCACACGCGCGGCGAAGCGTAAGGGATTTGCACCCTGACCTGGTCAAGCGTGCATTCACTGCCGGGCGGCCGAATGCATTGTGGGGGCTGACAGTGCCTATGTTCGAACGCGTCAAGGGGTTTGCAAACACCGCTTGTGTCACCGACGTAGTTTCACGTCGGATTGAGGCTCCAGGTCTGATTCACCATTGAAGACATGGGCCGCAGTACGTGAGCATTGTTTACAATGATCGCCTTGCTGAAAAGGGAATTGTTGCTTCTACCGGCGCCGTTGGCGACTCTTTTGACTATGCTCTGGCTGACAACGTCAATAGGTCGTACAAGAACGAGCTTATCCATACAAAGAAGTGGAGTGAGGTTACGGAGGTTGAGATTGCGACATGTGACTGGGTGAATTGGTGCAACGAGATTCGTCTACAGCAGACGCTGGGATACCGCACACCTGTTGACGTTGGGGAAGAGTTGTGGGCCGGGAACCTGGGCCAGGAGATAATGGACATCACGGCACATGTCTAGGAACAAAACCCGGAGCACTTCAAGGTGTAAGTTACCGTGTTTTTCGGGTTGAGGTGGGGTGGTTTTTGACGGGGGAGCCTGGCCGGTTTGCATGCCAAGTTTTAACTTCCTCCGCGTCCCACAGTGGCATGCGGTCGCCTAGGTCTGAGACCTGTGCAGGCGTCCTGCCTGCCGAGTTGTAGGTTCGCCACGAGCCGGTGCTGATGCTGCAGTAGTTTGCGCAGTCTACGGCGCGCCATAGTTCGCGGCCGGTGTCTGCGTCGGTGATGATGGGGCGCATGGTTATTTGTCCTTGTTGTGGTCGATGGCTAGTCCGAGGATGATGAAGGCGGGGGCGAATAGTGGTGAGGCTCCGGCCAGGAGGGTGATGGCTGCTGTACCGAGGCCGAGGATCGTGAAGCGCATTGGATTGTCCTTATTGCTTGTTGGGATAGTATTGGGGGAGCCCCCCGGTTCTGAATGTTAGAGGCATTTAGAACCGGGGTGGTCTCAATTCCTGGTGTCGATCCAGGCGACGATCATCACGATCAGGGTGATCGTGGCGATAATGTCTGTGTAGTCCATTAGTCTCACCTCCACTCTGTGGTTGTAACACCAGTACCTAACGGCATAGTTATATGTTTCAAGGCAAAAATTTTAAAAATCGCAAAGATTCTCAATCCCTGGCCCTTTCCAGGTTGGAGGGCATATTTAAAAGGAGGCAAAAATGGATTGGTTGAATGTGGGGCCGGATGTGCGCCGGCTTATGAATAAGCGCTTCACACCCGGCCGTGCCGGCCACAAAACTCGGTACATTGTGCGTCACCACAAAGCCGGTGTGTTGCCGTTGGAGGATTGTTGTCGTTTGCGGCAGACCTGCTCGGCGTCGGCGCACTAGCAGGGGGAGAACACGGGCAGGACGGGCAGTTCGTAAACGACTCGGATACGGGGTGGTATGCGGGGAACCTGCAGGCAAACTATGAGCCGATTGGCATTGAGCATGCGGACGTTGGCCAGACCGGCTGCCCTTACCACCTGTTGCGTGGTGGGAAGTATCACAACGCGTGGATAGCTGAAGCACAACGCTTTTACAGTGAGTTGGCGGCGAAAAAGCGGGTAAGCCGATGCCGGCGCGATCTTGTCACGACCTTGCCTCATGTCGCCTCATGTTGCCTCGCATGGAAACGTGCAAAATCTACGACATTTCCACGACACACGGCACCAAAACGCACCGCATTACACACGAACAGTAAAAACCAAAAACCAACACCCACCAGCAAAAACTCAGGTAAACCCCACCCATAAAAAAGCGCCCCCGGCAGGACTCGAACCCGCGACACATGGGGTAGAAACCCACTGCTCTAATCCACTGAGCTACGGAGGCAATCACAACTACAATAACGCACCCTCGGCCACGAGACCTACTGAGGTGGCTAAGTGTCGGCGACCATGTGGCGTTGTAGGGGATAGGCGGTAATGTCAATGTTTATGGAAACGGTCGAGGAAGACGTGAAGGCCAACCCTGGCGAACAGTCACCGACATCTGCGCGGATGAAGTCACCTGCTGTGGTGTATATCCTCGCCACGCTGGTCGCTGGTCTGGTGGCGGCCCTCATTGGGTTTAGCTTCGTGGGGGATTCGCTGGCGATCTTGGGCATTCCAGACCCGGGCGCGCTCACCACGTTTGGCTTGCCTTTAGTGCGCGGCATGGCACAGCTCATCGCCTGCATCGGCATCGGAGGCTTCCTCATGTCCGCCTTCGGCGCCCCTCCGCGCAAGGACGGCTACCTGGATCTGGATGGTTTCCGCGCTGCGCGCACTGGCACGTGGGGCATGGCGCTGTTTGCCTTGCTGTCTGTGCTGCTGGTTCCGATGTATTTGTCGGATGTGTCCGGCCAGCCTTTAAAGACCGCGTTGAATGTGGCTGCGTGGGATACGGCCGTGGAGCAGGTTTCTGCGTCTAAAACGTGGATGTGGGTTGCCATTTTTGCAGGTGTGGTAGCAATGCTGTCCCTGTTGACTCGTAAATGGATTTTCCAGCCGATATTCCTGGCGATTTCTATTCTGTCCCTTATTCCGTTGGCCTTGGAGGGGCATTCCGCCTCCGGTGGTTCCCACGACCACGGCGTGAATACGCTGCTGTGGCACATTGTGTTTACTGCTCTGTGGGTCGGTGGTCTGTGTGCGCTTATTGCGCACGCGAAACGCCGTGGTCCACACCTGACCGTCATCACGGAGCGCTATAGCTTTTTAGCCTTGTTTTCGATTATCGTCCTGGCCATTTCCGGTGTGATTAACGCGTTGTTGCGCGTGGATCCTGCCGACTGGTTCACCACGAAATATGGCCTGGTGATAATGCTCAAGGCGTTGCTCACGCTGATTCTCGCGGGCTTTGGCTGGATGCACCGTTCCCGTATTATCCCTGTGTTGCGGGTGGTTGAGCGCCCTGATGGAACAATGACCGACGCCCAGCGCGCTCCCTTCATTCGTCTCGCCATAGGGGAAGTCCTCGTGATGGCGGCAACGATCGGCGTGGCGATTTCCCTCTCGCGTATCCCACCACCGCTGGAGAACAATCCCGACCTGACGCAGCAGGATATTTTGCTGGGATTCACCCTGACAGAACCTCCGTCGATGATGGCCTACCTCACCCACTGGCGCTTCGACCTTGTCTTCGGCACGGGTGCCCTGCTTCTTCAAGCGGTGTACGTCTGGGCTTATGTGGTTCTGAAACGCAGGGGCGTGGAGTGGCCCACCAATCGCCTGGTGTGGTGGACCTTGGGTAACGTCACATTGATTGCGGTGACATGCTCCGGAATGGGCATGTACGCCATGGCGATGTTCAGCCCCCACATGCTGCAGCACATGTTCTTGACCATGGTGATCCCGGTGTTCTGGGCATTGGGCGGACCGATGACGATTCTGCTGCGAGCGCTACCTCCGGCGGGACGCAACGGCGTTCCGGGCCCACGTGAGTGGTTGGTGGTCTTCATCAACAACCCGGTCTCCCGGTTCCTCACCAACCCTGTGGTGGCGGGTGTGCAGTTTGTGATCGGCTTCTACTACCTCTACATGTCCAGCCTGTTCGATAAGATCGCCCCAGAGCACGCTGGTCACCTGTTCATGATGATCCACTTCCTGATCTCCGGATACATCTTCTATTGGGTGGTCATTGGTGTAGACGCTGCTCCGCGTCAACTCAGCCCGTTCATGAAGATGCTGGTGCTGTTTGCCGTGGTGACCTTCCACGTGTGGTTCGGTATCGCCATGATGCAGATGGCCAACCCTCTCAATGAGGATTTCTATCGCAGCCTCAACCTCCCCTTCGAAGTGGACCTCTTGGCAGACCAGCACTTAGGAGGAGCCTTGACGTGGGGATTGGGAGAGATCCCTCTGCTCATCGTCACGGCCGCGCACGGCGTCCAGTGGCTCAGGACGGACCGCAAGCAGGCAGCGCGTTACGATCGCCACGAAGAACGAAGTGGAGACGAGGAGCTCCGTGCCTACAATGACATGCTGGCCGGGTTGGCGTCGGGACAAGGGGACATGGGTGAAAACGCCTACTACGGATCGGAGTATCACACGAATTCGGTCCACTCGGCGCTGCACTCGGACAAGCATGGGCGCAAAAAGCATACATAGCCGAGTTTGTCAATAGTTTTTGATAGCCTTGTGGATAACTCGTCGGGGGAAGGGGAGTTATCCACAGGGGCAAAATTTATGGGTGATGGGGGCATGAACTTGTGCCACACTGTGGTCTAACCCAGCCGAGGATGGGCCTCGGGGGAAGACCCAAGGGAGGGACAATCATGACCGATGTGGCTCAAGTGCAATTATGTGGACGCGTTGTACACGCTCCAAAACAAATGAATCATTCGGGGGAGACGTTGCACATCGTCATCAGAATGGCCGTCAATCACACCTACCGCGATAACGCTGGCATGTGGCAGGACAGGGGAACTACATACCTCGATGTTCACTGCTGGGGGCGGCTGGCGACCAACGTGATTGGGTCGTCGCTGGTGCCGGGAACGCCGATCATTGCGATTGGTCGGATGGAATCGCGCGAGTACGTGGCGAAGGTTCGCGATGAGAACGGCAACGAGATCAAACGCACCGCGTTGAGTATGGTCGCTAACCATCTGGGTCCTGATCTGGATCGATGCCAGTGCGATTCCTACAAGGTGGAGCGATCCTCGTTCGGCGGGGAATCCAAGAACGCCTCCGGCTTCGACCAGGAGGCGGGTGCACAAGCAGCTCAGGGGGATGGTCGTGGTCACGGCGAGGGTAACGTGTCCTTCGATGATCCGCCAGAGAACGCTTCTGGATCCGATGGGTCGGACGTGGGGTCGGCTGCACGGACGCTCGTGGGTGCAGGGGCTGCTGTAGGCGCTGGGGTCAGTTCGGGCGCGGAGGCAGGATCAGGATCCTCAGGTGATTCCTCCTCAGGGGACGACACTCCACCGTTCTGATGCACACGCTGAGCGTGGAGCAGTGAGCTTAACGCATCAGGTTTAAGTGTGGAGCATTAGACCCCTTACAGAAAGGGGCGCTGACGGGATACTGAAGGGGGACATAGAGCAGTGCAGGCGGCGCGTGGTGGCACTTCGGGGGAGGAAGTCCCACGCAACTGGCAGTCAGGGATCGTGTGCGTGGACTAAAACACGTAGACTAGGGGACACTGTCAGGCTTGCACGAAAAGCCCAGGCGACACAGCCTGGGCTTTCCATATGCGAGTGCGAAGAACATACGCGAAAGGGCATTGGAGTTCACCGTGGGCGAATTCATCTACACCATGAAAAACGTGCGTAAGGCGCACGGAGACAAGGTCATCCTCGATAACGTCACTATGGCCTTTTACCCAGGCGCCAAGATCGGCGTGGTGGGGCCGAACGGCGCCGGAAAGTCCTCGATCCTGAAGATCATGGCCGGCATCGACCAGCCCTCGAACGGCGAAGCCTTCTTGGATCCAGGTGCCACGGTGGGCATCCTCATGCAGGAACCTCCTCTGAATGAAGAGAAGAACGTGCGTGAGAATGTGGAAGAGGGCATGGGGGAAATCTTCCAAGTTCGCCAGCGCTACGAAGCGATCGCCGAGGAAATGGCGACTAACTACACCGACGAGCTCATGGAGGAAATGACCGCGCTTCAAGAAAAGATTGATGCCGCGGATGCTTGGGAGCTGGACTCCAAAATCGACCAGGCCATGGACGCGCTTCGTTGCCCACCAGCTGATGCGGACGTGAAGAACCTCTCTGGTGGTGAGCGTCGCCGTGTGGCTCTGGCGAAGCTGCTGCTGAGCGAGCCCGATTTGTTGCTGCTGGACGAGCCAACCAACCACCTGGATGCGGAGTCCGTGCTGTGGCTGGAGCAGCACTTGGCAAAGTACCCTGGCGCCGTCCTGGCTGTGACCCACGACCGTTACTTCTTGGACCACGTGGCCGGCTGGATCTGTGAGGTCGATCGCGGAAAGCTCTACCCGTACGAAGGAAATTACTCGACCTACCTGGAGACGAAGCAGAAGCGCCTGGAAGTGGCGGGCAAGAAGGATGCCAAGCTGCAAAAGCGCCTGAAGGAAGAGCTGGAATGGGTTCGCTCCGGTGCGAAGGCGCGTCAGGCGAAGAACAAGGCTCGTTTGCAGCGCTATGAAGAGATGGCTGCTGAGGCTGAGCAGTACAAGAAGCTCGACTTTGAAGAGATTCAGATCCCAACGCCTCCACGCCTGGGTAACCAGGTGGTTGAGGTGAAGGAGCTGAACAAGGGCTTTGATGGGCGCGTGCTCATCAAGGACTTGTCCTTCACCTTGCCACGCAACGGCATCGTGGGTGTGATCGGCCCGAATGGTGTGGGTAAGACCACCTTGTTTAAGACCATCGTTGGTTTGGAGCAGCCAGATTCTGGCGAGGTGAAGGTTGGCCAGACTGTTCAGCTGAGCTACGTGGACCAGAATCGCGCCAACATTGACCCGGAGAAGACGGTCTGGGAGGTTGTCTCCGATGGCCTGGACTACATCCATGTGGGACAAAACGAAATGCCATCCCGCGCGTACCTCTCGGCGTTCGGCTTCAAGGGTCCAGACCAGCAGAAGCCATCCAAGGTTCTGTCCGGTGGTGAGCGCAACCGCCTGAACCTGGCGCTGACGCTCAAGCAGGGTGGAAACCTGATCCTGCTCGATGAGCCAACCAACGACCTGGATGTGGAAACCCTGTCCTCCCTGGAGAACGCTCTGCAGAAGTTCCCCGGTTGTGCCGTGGTCATTTCGCACGACCGTTGGTTCCTGGACCGAACCTGTACTCACATTCTTGCCTGGGAGGGCAATGTTGAGGAAGGCCAGTGGTACTGGTTCGAGGGCAACTTCGAGGATTACGAGAAGAATAAGGTGGAGCGCCTTGGACCAGAGGCAGCGCGCCCAACGCGTGTGACGCACCGTAGGCTCACCCGCTAGGGTATTCCTGGCTCGCCACAGCGCCACATCATCCACGCAGGACGATGTGGCGCTACGTGCTTTATGTGAAAGATGTGATTAACCCCAACTGAGGGGATATGCGACAGAAGGTTCAAAAGCTTACTTTCACTCAGGTAACTTTGTAGGTCTGTAGAGCGATAGAGCCAATACTGACACCAATCAGCCACTACCGGACACACCTACGAAGAGAGGGGCAGTAAAGATGCCATTTATCCTGAATGAGGACACTGGTACTCGCCGGCACACCTGTCATCGTGAACTGCGTTGGTCGGATTTTGATCAATACCAACACGTCAACAACGCCAAGTACTTAGAGTTCGCCCAGGATGCCAAGATGAACTTCCTCAAGGACGTTCTGTTGGAGCTGGACATTGCGGTTCCGCCGTTCTTTGTCCGTCATGCCACGATCGATTACCCCCACCCACTCTCGCCGGGCGAGGCAGAGGTGGCCGTGGATACGTGGATCACCAAGATTGGTCAGAAGTCGTGCGTGATGCGCCAGGAGATGAAGGACTCCATCGGGCGCGTGGCAACCATCGTGGATACTGTGATGGTGGGCATGGACCCGATCACCGGGAAATCCCGGGCATGGACCGACGAGGACATTCAGCACCTGCGCCTGTTCTATATTCCTGACGAGGCCGAGGAGCCCGACGACGCCGTTCGCGCCGAGACAGTCGAAGAAAAGCCTAAGCACTCCACGGGTGCGGAGACTCGAGCCAATCGTTCGGCGGAAGCGTTGCGCTAGAAGAGAAGTCCCACGCTAGAGAGCTACGACGCCACGCCCCTGAGTGCAGCGGTTGTGTTGGTGCGTAGGATGTGTGCCATGGATACTAACGTACACGCTGTAGATCTCACCGGCATCGTGCGTGCCGACAATGTGGACGCGGCGCTCAACTCTTTTCGGCGTGCACGCGTGATGGTGGCTCGAGCATTAAACCAAGACCCCGGTGCGATCGTGAGGCTGCGGCAGGCGGGGGACCACAGCGTCGACATGTTTGTGTCCTCCCCATTGAAGTGTGTGGTGAGCATCCGCATCCCAGGGCGCGTCACGGGATCGGAGGTATTTGGCGCGGATACCGTGCTGAACGCACTGTCCAGTTACCAGCCGGGACAGCAGGCACTGGATTGTGGTTTTCCGATGCCGCTGCGTTGGCCGGGAAGCCTTCCGCCCGCTGATGGTTTCCAGATCGTCGATATTGTACCGGCTCAGGTGATCCGCCAGCTTCACGCGGATATGGAACGCGAGAACCAAGGGACTCCCCACGGGATTGCGCGTTCACTGCTGGATCAGGACATACTGACCATCACGTCGGAGGGAGATCCGGACGCAACCTCGGTCGCGATGAGTGGCCGGATTATCGCTGCCATGGGCGGATTCGGAACAGCCGCGGAGCCCACCTCTGAACGGTTGAGGGAACATGATGAGGTGCGCGTGAGCGTGACCTCGAGCTGGATCCGAGTAGACGCACTATTCGGCACCCTGTTCACCCCGCGCCCGGGAGGCTTGGCACGCGTGCCCTAAGCACTACGCGCATCAGCGCTGAGACGGGTGTTACTCAGTGCAGCATGTCCCACGTCAGCTTCGCGGTCATGACCACCACCAACGTCAGGAGCGCCACGCGCACGAGCCCTGTACCCTTCGCGATGACCAACCGGGCTCCCAGCTGAGCGCCGGCAATATTGGCGATCGCCAAGCCCACGCCCAGAAGCCACCACACATGACCACCCACGGCAAAGACCACCAGCGCACCCAGATTGGTCGCTGTATTGATCACCTTGGTCATCGCCGCTGATTCCACGAAGGACCGATTCAGCAGCGCGGTCATAATAATAATGAGGAACATCCCGGTACCGGGGCCAAAGAAGCCGTCGTACCCAGCGATGACAGCAACCAGCAGCAGCGCTGCGACCCAGCGGCCTCGGGTCACCACCGTGGAGGCGTTATTGTCCGCACCGAACGTGGGGCGGAAGGTGACGTACACGCCCACGGCCAGCAGCAACACAATCACAATGGGGCGCAGCACATCACTGCTTAAGCTACTGGCCAGCAGCGCCCCGGCCGCAGAGCACAGTGCTGCCAGCGGAACCGCCCGATACAACAGGTGGCGATCCACGGGCACACGCCGCAGCATAGCCACCGCCGCGCTGGCCGTGCCGGAAATCCCGGCGACCTTATTCGTCGCCAGAGCGCTCGTGGCCGGCATGCCGGGAGCAGCAATCAACAGCAGTGGGATAAGAATCAGCCCGCCGCCACCAATCAGCGCGTCGACAAACCCCGCAACCAAGGATCCTCCCACAAGGAGTGAGAGGGTTCCTATGCTCATTACTGAAAGCCCTCAGCGTTCGGCGCCGTGTTCACCAACATGTGTGCCACGCGTTCAGCGTGCTCCCAGATCGCCGCACGGTGGGGATCATCCAGAGTCTCCCGATCGATTGTCGCCAGCGCGTTACCGAAGAGCTCCAGCCATCGATCCCGCGCGGCGTCGTCAATAGGGTAGGGGGCATGGCGCATCCGCAGACGAGGATGCCCACGCCGCTCGCTGAAGGTTTGCGGACCTCCCCAATACTGCTCCAGGAACCACCGTAGGCGATCCTCCGCACCATCAAAGTCGTGCTCCGGGTACATCGGGGACAGAATGTCGTCCGTGCGTACCTGCTTGTAGAACTCGTGGGTGATTTTCCGGAAAGTCTCCTCGCCGCCCACGGCCTCATAGAAACTCTGTGCCATCGTGCGCTCCTTTACGTCGCTTCTCTTCTTTTCTGCCGCAGTCCTGCTCAGCGCAGTCTTACTGAGCGCCGTCTGCCTGGATCGCTGCGCGAGCCCGTGCCACTCGGTCGCGGCCCTCCATCAGCGGGCGGCGCCATCCCGCGCCGGGCTCGGCCGACTCAATAAGTGACGCGATAGCGGCATCGGTGTGCTCCGAATGATCCCACGATGGGTAGATACCCTCTACGGTACGCAGAGCCATTTCCGGTGACAAACGATTCCACAGATCCACCACCGTGGTCGCAAACAGCGGACCATAAGGCTCCAACAACTCCTGGTGCCCCACGTGTGTGAATCCCGCGATCCGGTGACGTAACGCGAGGTTAGACATGCTCGGACCATTGGTGGTGATCTCCTGCCAGACCTCCTCCTTCGCACCAGGCGCAGCGCTGCGTGCCTGAAGAGCCAGCATCGCTCCGGTCGAAGAAGTGTCCTGCGTGAGCTCGGCGTCGATGATCGATTCGACGCCCACCCCCGCGCCACTCAGGGCGATAATGAATTGCCAACGCAGGTCCTGATCGACGTCGAGGCCCTCGATCGCCAGCGTTCCCTCGAGGATTCCCTGAAGGCGCGTGATCGCCTCCTGGTCCAGTACGCACCCGGCGTAGGCGCGGATGAAGGCAAGCTGAGCGGTGCCAGTGGTGCGCTGCGCGCCTTCCCAGAACGCCTCGCGAGCACGGGACCAACCAGTGGACGCCCACGCCGGATCGGTGTAGTGGGAGAGCGCACTGCGCGCTTGCGCCAGGATCTGCTCCAGCACAGCCATCTCCGTTTCCGCGGCAGCCCCGCGAGCAACAAGCTCCACGAAGTCACGCGCGCGCATCTGCGCATTGCGGGTCATCTGCCAGGTAGCGGACCACAACAGGGAACGAGCCATGGGATCCTCCACACGGTCGATGTTGTCGATCGCGAAGGTGAGGGACTGCTCATCGAGGGAGATGAAGGCATAGGTGAGGTCGCGGTCGTTGACCAGGATCATGTCACCGGCCTCGGTGCCTACGAGCTCATCTACGTCCGTATGGGAACCCGTGATGTCCAACTCCACGTCGCGGATTTTCACCACGGACGCAGCCCCTGCCTCGGAGCTTGCGTCCGTGCGTGCATCCGTGTCAGCGTCCTTCAACGCGAAGATGCCCACGCCCACCCGGTGCGTGCGCGTTTCACCCGCGCCGGGTTCCGCGCCGCTTTGTGTGATCGCGAAACGAGAGTAGCGGCCATCGGCGACGTCCACATCTGCTGCCAGCGTGTTGATGCCCGTGGTCTTCAGCCACTGCTGCGCCCAATCGCTTAAGTCACGACCGGAGGCCTTTTCCAGCGCTGACAGCAAGTCATCGAACGTGGCGTTAGACCACGCGTGGTTCACAAAGTGGGAGCGGATTCCCGCCAGGAACTCCTCCAGTCCCACATAGGCCGCCAGCTGCTTGAGCACAGAGGCGCCCTTGGCGTAGGTAATGCCGTCAAAATTGGCGTCGACGGTCACGATGTCCGTGGCATCGCTAAACACAGGATGGGTGGAGGATAGCTGGTCCTGGCCGTAAGCCCAGGCCTTCTCCTTATTCGCGAAGGTCACCCAGGCAGTGGTGAACTTCGTGGCCTCCGCTTGGCTCATCGCAGCAGACCACGTGGCAAAAGACTCATTGAGCCACAGGTCATCCCACCACTTCATGGTGACCAGGTCACCGAACCACATGTGTGCCAGCTCGTGCAGGATGGTATCGGCGCGGCGTTCGTACTGGTAATGGGAGGCTGCGGAGCGGAAAATGTATTCGTCCCGGATGGTCACGCAGCCCGCATTCTCCATGGCGCCCATGTTGTATTCGGGGCAGAACACCTGGTCGTATTTGTAAAACGGATACGCCACACCAAAGTGCTCCGCATACCAATCGAAGCCCTGCTTGGTGATGGTGAACAGCTCGTCCGCATCAAGGTAAGGGGCTAGCGACTGCCGGCAGTACAGGCCCAAAGGAACCGTCAGCTCACCCGAGGTCTGCACGCCCGTCGCCCCGGCGGTCTCTGGGTATTCGCGGATGGTTCCGGTCCAGGAATCCGTCACGCTGAACCACGGCCCCACACAAAAAGCGATCAAGTACGTGGACAGCGGGTAGTCCACCTCCGCGCGGTGAATATGAGAGTCTTCGTCCACGTGAGACGTCGTGATCTTGTTATTCGTCACCAGCGTCCAGGCCGGAGGGGTGTACACCTCCATTGAGTACGTGGCCTTGATATCTGGCTGATCGAAGCAGGCGAACACACGTTTAGCGTCCGCTGTTTCGAACTGCGTGTACATGTACACCTGGGCGTCGGCAGGATCTTGGAATCGGTGCAGTCCCTCGCCCGTGGAGGAATACACGGCATCGGCGTGGATGCGCAGGGTGTGATCACCGTCGGTCAGGCCAGCGATCTGGAGCCCCTGCTCCTCGTCGTAGCGTCCGTCGCGCATAGGCACGGCAGTCGAGGTAATGTCCGTTCCATCCAGCTCCACACTGTGCACCTGAGCTGCACGCAGATCCACAAAGGTATCGCCGGCGCCAGAAGTGAACGTGATCTCCGTGGTAGACGGGAATGTGGTGGTGTCTAGCGTTGCCCCATGGGTCAGATCCAGGGTGATGGCGTAATGCACATTGCTGATGAGTTGCGCGCGTGACGCGGCTTCGGTGCGGGTGAGATTCGTAGAAGTCATACTGACAACCCTACTGGTCTGCCGATACAGTGGGGCTATGACTAATCAACAAGCAACCATGTACTTTGATGTGACCTGCCCTTTTGCGTGGGTGACCAGCCGCTGGCTCAAGGAAGTGGAGAAGGTGCGCGACGTGGACGTGACCTTCATTCCCATGAGCCTGTCAGTGCTCAACGATGGCCGTGATCTTGAGGAATCCTACATGCGGGCGATGGGTGCTGCCTGGGCTCCAGCGTTGGTGGCTGCTGCGATCTACACCGATTATCCCGATAAAATCGACGCCTACTACACGTCCATGGGAGAGCGCATCCACGACGGCGGCAATGGGCACAAGCAGGACCCGCACGGCTACGACGAGATCATTGCCGAGGCGTTAGCTGAGGTGGGATTGCCGGCTGAGCTGATCGAGGTGGCACATAAGCGCGAGGGTGACGACGGCAGCGTAGAGTCCACGTTGCGCACACTGCACGAGCAGGCCATCACGAAGGTGGGCAACGATGTGGGAACCCCAGTGGTGCAGCTGGGTGACGTTGCGTTCTTCGGTCCGGTGCTGACCCGCATTCCGAAGGGGGAGAAGGCCGGCACGATGTTCGACGCCGCCGTGGAGCTGGCATCCTACGAGCATTTCTTCGAACTGAAGCGGTCGCGTACGGAAGATCCGCGAGCTGAGTTCGCTTAATGCCGTGGTACGGCTGTGGTTGCGCAGCGCCGTGGTACGGCTGTGGTTGCGCGGCGCCGTGACCCGCTAGAATAGTGCTCATGCGAATCTATCTAGGTGCCGACCATGCCGGTTTTGACATGAAGAATGTGATCAAGGATCACTTGGCCTCTCAGGGCTTTGACGTTGTGGACTGTGGCGCGTTGGAGTACGACGCGCAGGATGACTACCCTGCCTACTGCATCGACGCCGCCCGCAAGGTCGTGGCCGATGAGGGATCCCTGGGGATCGTGCTTGGAGGCTCGGGTAACGGTGAACAAATCGCTGCGAACAAGGTTCCCGGCGCGCGCTGCGCACTCGCGTGGTCCGTGGAGACGGCCAAGCTGGCGCGTGAACACAACAATGCGCAACTGATCGGCCTCGGTGGCCGTATGCACTCCGAGGAAGAAGCCCTGGCTATCGTTGACGCCTTTGTCTCCCAGCCATGGAGCGAGGAAGAGCGCCATCAGCGCCGGATCGACATCCTGGCTGAATATGAGCGCACCGGCGAGGCTCCAGAAGTTCCAAACGCGTAGAGTTCTGCGTTTTCCCAACGGTGAGGTCCTGAGGCTGGCGTTGTGCCAGCCTCAGGACCTCAAGAGTTTACTTACGCCTATTCTGCTTCTGCTTGGGGCGCTTTTCGTGCCACTCCTTGACCTCATCAGAGTCCCACAGGGTCAAACCGTGGAGCTTCGCTACTGGTTGAGGTGCACGACCGCGGCCGGCGTAACTGGTAAAGGTTCCCCGGGCGGTGCCGGAAAACTCGGCGCATTGAGCGGCGGTCCAGAGCTCAATGCCCTTATCTTTATCGATAATGATTGGATCCATGATGTCGGTTATACGCGTCTCCGTTCGTGGAAGAAAGCTAAAACGCATGTTCACAGCGCATTGTCAGGAAAATTCTAGGCATTGTCAGGAAAACCCTAGAGAACTTGAATCAGTTGGCTAAAACGGCGCTGCAACTGCTGATTTGCTTTGGGTGGGGGATGATGGTGTACAGTATTCCACGTGGCACAGCCACTGCACCTCGTGCTCATCGCCGGGCCGGCGTGATGTGAAGTGTAGATGGATAGTGCACCGTGGGAATGTCGTATAGTGGCTAATACCTCAGCCTTCCAAGCTGAAGACGCGGGTTCGATTCCCGTCATTCCCTCCAACCAGACCTCGGATGTAATCAGTCCGAGGTCTTTCGCGTTGCTGCTGCGCGATTAGGAGCCCGGGCAAAGCAATGACCCCGGGGGTGTGCCGATGTTTCGCGGCATTGACCGTCCCGAGGCCTATCCTCGTTGATTTTACTACGATTCTGCACTGAATCGCGCGAAGCGTGTGGTGTTATGTCGAATGCTGCTATTGGGCCAATTGGGTATTGATTGCCTACTGTGGGGCTATTAAGGGGTGCTGACCAGTGATTTTTAGTGTACCCTAATCCATTATGGAGCAACGAGACACCACAGAATGGGTAGAAGGATTCCGTGAAGGCTACGGCACGGGATACTCCGATGGCTATCGCGCTGGGTTGGAGGCCGGGCGCACGCAGGCCTTTTACGACGCCAAAGCGGAACGTAAGCGAGCGAAGTACGAGTTGAAGGCGCAGCGACGCGAGCTCAAGGCACAGCGCTATGGCAAACATGCCGCCCACACGCAGGACAGTCACGGGTCGCATGCCGGAGCTGAACACGCTCCGTCGTCGCAGCCACGGAAAGGGCGGAAACCTATAGAGGCCACGATCACGGGCAAGGAGAGTGTCTCTCCCGCTATGGTTCGCATCCGGGCGAACGCCCCGGGACTGATCGGCCGAGAGCTCACCAAGACCGATCACTACGTCAAGATCCTCTTCGTCCCCGAAGGGGCGCCGTACTCCTGGCCGTTCGATCTCGCCCACATTAAGGACACGCAACCAAAGAAGTACCGTCCCGTAACCAGGACGTACACGCTGCGCAGCGTGGACACTGAGACCGGAGACATTGCCATCGATTTCGTTCTGCACGGTGATACGGGATTGGCAGGCCCGTGGGCTCGTGATGTGGAGGTAGGCGAGACATTCGCATTTGTAGGCCCCGGCGGTGGCTGGGCGCCCACGCCTCGCTACGACCACTTCGTGCTTGCGGGGGATGAGTCCGCCGCACCGGCGATTGCCGCGTCGTTGGAAAAGATTCCCTCCACGTCTACGGCAATCGCATTCTTTGAGGTTGAGGGGCCAGGCCATGAGTTCGCAGTGCCCGAGGGGGACAACATCACGGTGCGTTGGGTGTACCGACACGGTTCCATGCCAGGGCGTGCATTGGCAGATGCGGTGCGCTTCTACGAGTGCCCTGAGGGTTCCGTGGGGTGGTTCGTCCATGGCGTGGCCGAGATGATTAAGGAGATCCGGCGGGAGCTGTATGTGGGACGCGGGGTGTCTAAAAAGGACGCGTCGATTTCTGGATACTGGCGTTTGCGCATGACGGAAGATCAATGGCAATCCAGTAAGCAAGAGTTTGTGGCAGAGATGGAAAGTGCGGAGCAGGCAGCGGTTCGTAAGAAGTGAAGCAACGCGTGCCACTAGCCCAAAAACCGTGTTTTAACATGCGTTTTGTTTTTATGGCGAGTAGCACGTAAAGTAGCTCTCGCACCACAGAGTGCGGCTCGGGATGTGGCGCAGTTTGGTAGCGCATCCGCTTTGGGAGCGGAGGGTCGCAGGTTCAAATCCTGTCATCCCGACACACAGCCGGTAGGTCATGGACCTACCGGTTTTTCATTTTCTCGCTCACTGCTTCGTCGGTGGGATGAGCAGGTCACGGCCCCTGCACTTAATGTGCTGGCGTGTGAACCCCACCCCGAAGAATGCGTATAGTGGGCGCCCTATAGAATCGACTACGACCAACGCCACTGGCGTGTGACACAGACAAGCGCGCATGGTGGCCCGACAATAGACACAGGAGTGTGCATTCGTGAAGAGCTCTGTAGAAAAGCTGAGCGCCACCCGCACCAAGATCACCGTTGAGGTACCCTTCGAGGAGCTCAAGCCAGAGTTCGACAAGGCATATGCCTCTCTCGCTCAGCAGGTAAACATGCCAGGCTTCCGCAAGGGAAAAGTTCCTCCAAAGATCTTGGAGGCTCGTCTGGGACGCGGAGTTGTGCTGGACCAGGTCATCAACGAAATGCTGCCATCCCGCTACAGCGCTGCTGTCGATGAGCACGAGCTGAAGGTCCTCGGCCAGCCAGAGATCGAGATCACCGAGCTGGAAGACAAGGACCACGTCACCTTCACCGCTGAGGTCGACGTTCGCCCAGACATCGAGGTGCCAGACTTCTCCAAGATCTCCGTTGAGGTTGAGCCACTGAAGTCCACCGAAGAGGCTATCGACGCTGAGCTGGAGAACCTCCGTGCACGCTTCGGCTCCCTCAAACCGATCAAGCGCCTGATCAAGACCGGTGACTTCGTCACCATCGACCTGTCCGCCACCATCGACGGCGAGACCGTTGACGAGGCCACCACCGAGGGCCTGTCCCACGAGGTCGGCTCGGACACCTTGATCAAGGGCCTGGATACCGCACTGCGTAAGCTCCACGCCGGCGAGGAGTCCACCTTCACCTCCAAGCTCGTGGCTGGCGAGCACGAGGGCGAAGAGGCTGAGGTTCACGTCAAGGTTCAGACCGCCAAGGAGCGCGAGCTCCCGAAGTTGGATGACGACTTCGCACAGCTGGCGTCCGAGTTCGACACTCTGGACGAGCTGCGTGACTCCCTGAAGGACCAGGCTGAGGCAGAACAGAAGAACGCACAGGCTGCAGACATCCGCGATAAGGTTCTGGCTGCGGCTCTGGAAGAGACCACCGTTGAGCTGTCCGACAACATCGTTCAGGCTCAGGTGGACAGCCAGGTTCAGCAGCTGATCCAGCAGTTCGGTGGAGACGAGAAGGTCTTCGAAGAGATGCTTGCTGCACAGGGCATCACCCGCGAGAAGTTCGAAGAGGACGCTCGTACTTCCGCTGAAGACTCCGTACGCACCCAGCTGTTCCTGGACGCTCTGGCCGACGAGGAGCAGCCAGAGGTGTCTCAGGATGAACTGATGAGCCACATTTCCTTCACTGCTGCTCAGTACGGCATGGAGCCAAACCAGTTCATCATGCAGCTTCAGCAGGCTAACCAGCTGGGCAACCTCTTCGCTGATGTGCGCCGCGGCAAGGCTCTGGCGCTGAACATTGCGAAAACCTCCGTGAAGGACACCGAGGGCAACGAGGTTGATCCGAAGCAGTACTTTGGTGAGGACGAGGCCGCTGAGTCTGCCGAGGACAACGCGTCGGAGAACGCATCCGCTGACGAGAACTAAGGCAACAGCCGAACCAACTCGTCACACGTTCCCCAGCCCCCGGCCCCTGTGACCGTGCGATCGGCACTTCAAGTGCGCCGCACGTGGAACAGGGGACGGGGGCTGTGTGCTGTCAGCGAACAGAGCCATAAGATGGCCACATTGTCCCACCTAATTCACTAGGCTGGGGCGCACAATCTTTTTCGATCAGCTTTTCTGGATATGAAGAGCATTGAGGTGAGCAATGAGTAACAATCCTGTACAGGGCAACGACATATATGATCGCTTGCTGAAAGAACGCATCTTGTTCCTGGGCTCCCAGGTAGATGATGACATCGCCAATAAGTTGTGTGCCCAGATCCTGTTGTTGTCCGCTGAGGATCCCACGAAGGATATCTCTTTGTACATCAACTCGCCCGGTGGTTCCGTGACCGCGGGCATGGCGATTTTTGACACGATGAAGTTCTCCCCGTGCGATATTCGCACCTATGGCATGGGCCTGGCGGCCTCCATGGGCCAGTTCCTGCTGTCTGCCGGAACTAAGGGTAAGCGCTTCGCGTTGCCGCACGCCCGCATCATGATGCACCAGCCGTCCGCAGGTGTGGGAGGAACTGCGGCTGATATCGCTATTCAGGCAGAGCAGTTTGCCCACACCAAGAAGGAAATGGCGGAGCTCATCGCTGAGTTCACCGGCCAGACGGTGGAGCAGATTACCAAGGATTCGGACCGTGACCGTTGGTTTACTGCCGCTGAGGCGAAGGACTACGGTTTCGTCGACCACGTGATTACCTCTGCGAAGGAGAGCTAAGAATTATGCAGATGCCAGAAATGCGATACATCCTCCCTTCGTTCGTGGAGCACTCCAGCTTTGGGGCGAAGGAATCGAACCCGTACAACAAGCTGTTCGAGGAGCGCATTATCTTCCTGGGGACTCAGGTTGATGATGCTTCCGCTAATGACATCATGGCGCAGCTGCTGGTGTTGGAGGGGCTGGATCCTGATCGTGACATCACGATGTACATCAACTCTCCCGGCGGTTCGTTCACGTCCTTGATGGCTATTTACGACACGATGCAGTACGTGCGTCCCGATGTTCAGACGGTGTGCCTGGGGCAGGCTGCATCTGCTGCGGCGGTCTTGCTGGCTGCGGGTACGCCGGGCAAGCGTGCGGCGCTGCCGAATGCGCGTGTGCTGATTCACCAGCCGGCCACCGGCGGTGTGCAGGGCCAGGTCTCCGACTTGGAGATCCAGGCCAAGGAGATTGAGCGCATGCGTACCTTGATGGAGGAGACGTTGTCTCGCCACACGGGACGTTCTGCTGAGCAGATCCGTAAGGATACCGATCGCGATAAGATCCTGACGGCTGAGGAAGCTAAGGAATACGGGATTATCGATCAGGTGTTCGATTATCGAAAGTTGTCTGCTCAGCAGTAGGCTGCGTGGATAATGCGCTGGGCGTCGTCGAAAAATCACATGTCGACGGCGCTTTTCGCATTCTTCGCGTGACATCAGTGACCCCTGTGGCCCCTGTGCCGGGCGGGGCGTACGACACACGGGAAACGAGCCACAGCCGCCCGATGTAGGACGGGAGCGGTAAAGTTCTAACAATCACATATCCGAACCAACGACCATGAGTGCGAGGACCACATGCCAGATAGCACAGATCTGCTGAAGTGCTCTTTCTGCGGGAAGAGTCAGAAGCAAGTACGCAAGCTGATTGCAGGGCCAGGCGTATATATCTGTGATGAATGCATTGAATTGTGCGTTGAGATCATCGAAGAGGAGTTCAGCGCCGAAAGTAGTGCCGACGCCGTCAACGCGCTGCCTACTCCGCGCCGCATTGCGGAGTTCCTCGATCATTATGTGATTGGGCAGGACGACGCCAAGCGCACCCTCGCCGTGGCCGTCTACAACCACTACAAGCGCATTCAGGTGGAGGACGCGAGCGCGGGTGCGCGCCGCAGCGATGAAGAGGTGGAATTGGCGAAGTCCAATGTCCTCATGCTGGGGCCTACGGGTTCAGGAAAGACCTATCTGGCCCAGACGCTGGCGCGGATGCTGGACGTGCCGTTCGCCATTGCGGATGCCACCAGCCTCACCGAGGCGGGTTACGTGGGTGAGGATGTGGAGAACATTCTGCTGAAGCTACTGCAGGCCGCAGACTTCGATGTGGAGAAGGCACAGCGGGGCATCATCTATGTGGATGAGGTGGATAAGATCTCCCGAAAGTCGGAGAACCCATCCATCACGCGCGACGTCTCCGGCGAGGGTGTGCAGCAGGCGCTGCTGAAGATCCTGGAGGGCACGGTGGCGTCCGTGCCGCCGCAGGGTGGGCGCAAGCACCCCAACCAGGAGTTCATCCAGTTCGATACCAAGAACGTTCTGTTTATCGTCTCGGGCGCGTTCGCCGGCTTGGAGAAGGTCATTAGCGAGCGCCGCGGTAAGAAAGGTATGGGCTTCGGCGCGGAAATCAAGGGCAAGGCGGATGAGGATCCGGATCTATTCCGCTTCGTGGAGCCGGAGGACCTGGTGAAGTTCGGCCTGATCCCAGAGCTCATTGGCCGTCTGCCGGTACTCACCCACGTGGGGCACCTTGATGAGGACGCGTTGGTGCGCGTGCTGACCGAGCCGAAGAACTCGCTGGTGAAGCAGTACCAGCGCCTGTTCGAGATGGACGATGTGCGTTTGACCTTCGAGGATGGTGCACTGCGCGCCATTGCCCAAAAGGCATTGGCGCGGGAGACCGGTGCGCGGGGGCTGCGCTCCATCATGGAGTCTTTGCTGAACCCCATCATGTTCTCCATCCCGGAGGACGAGGACACGGGCGAGGTGATCATCACCGAAGCCACGGCTCAGGGGTTGGAAGAGCCAACGCGGTTGTCTCTGGAAGAGGTTGCGGCGCGGGATAAGAAGAGCGCGTAAAGAACCAGCGCGGCTTAGCTCAAGTTGAAGTCGTCCTCCGACGGGTACTCCTGACTGGAGTACAGAGACGCAGCCACTGACGATCCCAAAGAAGGGGAGTGGGAAGAATGCGTGTAGGACGAACCCTGGGTGGTGGCCATGGTGGTGGAGAGGAAGGTCACCGTGGCGTCGGAAATCATTTTTCCCATGCCCTCGGTGTTCTGCGCATCGCTAATGTCCATCCCGTAGAGCGCGTGGAAAATCGGACCCTGGGTGATCGGGAACGCGCACAGGGAGGTCAGCAACACGAACAGATCCTCGGCGGACACGCCCGTGCGGAACGCGCCTACGTCGTGGCCACGCATCAGTAGGCGATCGATCACCAGCACCACCGGGGAATCCTCCAGGATCCCTACCGTGGTGGTGATCGTGGCGCGCTGGAACATGTTCTCGGCCACGATGAGGCGCACGGCGTCCGGGAACTCTCGGAAACGCTCGAAGGTTGCTAGGGAAAAACGGCGGATTGCGTCTCCTGGGATCATCCGCTCCAACTCGTCGGAATCCTCCTGGGACCACGTGGGCCAGATACGGGAGTGCGCGTAGCGCAAGGCCTCGTGATACAACTCCTTGGTATTGGAGAACAGCTCATGGGTAGCCGCGATGTCGGCAGCGTGGGCGGCTGAGGAAATGTCGTCAGCGGAAAAGTGGTATCCCACGTGTGCGGCAACGGGCAGGAGGACATCCATGGCGGCACGGTACTGCGACGGCGCTAGTTCGTAGCGGGCGGCAGAATTAGGAAGTACAGGCATAACAGCACTCATAGTAACGGAGTAGCACCCGTGACAGAGCTTAAAAACAGCAAGCACCTACGCGCGGGGGTGACGGACAAAAAGGTAGGCTGGGCGGGTATTGGTGCCTCCACACGTGTCACGAGGCTCCCATGAGGATCAACACACAGATCAACACACATCGATCACTGATACACAACAGATTTTTAAGAGGTGCATGTCATGACTTCCACTACCTCCCCCGTGAACGTCGCGGTCACCGGCGCAGCAGGCCAGATCGGCTATGCGCTGCTGTTTCGTTTGGTGTGCGGAACGCACCGCACGGAGATTTTCGGCACCCGCCCGGTGAATCTCCAGCTGCTGGAAACCGAGCCGGGCCTGCAGCGCGCCGAGGGGGTGATGATGGAGCTGATGGATTCCGCGTTCCCGCTGCTGAACTCGGTGACCGTCACCACCGATCCGCGCGAGGCGTTTAAAGACGCGGATGTGGCTTTCCTGGTGGGGGCGAAGCCGCGCCAGAAGGGGGAGGAGAGGGCCGACCTGCTGGCGGCGAACGGCAAGATTTTCGGCCCTCAGGGTCGCGCGCTGGGTGAGGTGGCTCGCGATGATGTGAAGGTGGTGGTGGTGGGTAACCCCGCCAACACGAATGCTGCCATCGCTGCCGCGCATGCTATGGATGCGAACCCGAAGCTGCGCCCCGAGCAGTTCAGTGCGATGACGCGCCTGGATCACAACCGTGCGGTGGCTCAGGTCGCGGCACACCTGGGGGTTGCCGTGAGCTCCCTGTCCCGCATGACGGTGTGGGGAAATCACTCGCCGTCGCAGTTCCCTGATGTTGCCGAGCTTCAGCTGGAGGGCGAGGCCGTCGAGGGCTTGGATGCGTCCTGGGTGGAGGATGAGTTCATCCCGCGCGTGGCCCAGCGTGGCGCCGAGGTGATTGAGGTCCGGGGATCTTCCTCGGCCGCGTCCGCCGCGAATGCTGCGATTGACCACATGCGCGATTGGGTGAATGGAACCGCGGAGGGCGACTGGGTGTCCGCGGCCATCCCGTCTGATGGTTCCTATGGCATCGAGGAGGGGCTGGTCTGCTCGTTCCCCGTTCGTGCCGTGGATGGTGTGTGGCGGATCGTCGATGATTTATCTGTGACCGACGCCCAGCGTGCGCGCATCGAAGCCTCCGTCGCAGAGCTGAAGGAGGAGATTTCATCGGTGCGTGCGGAGGGCTTGCTGCCGGAGAAGTCTTAGCCCCTAAAAGGTTTTTCTGTCAAAAACCTGACGAGTGGGTCTGGGCAATGGTTCCATAGACGTTATGGATATTTCGTCAACACAATCATCGTCTGCACCCTCTTCGTCCGGGGCTCCTTCCGGAGCTGCTTCGTCCGGCAAGGCCCCGGTAGCGGCCAGGACCTACCAGCCGGATCTGCTCACCAAGCTCACTGCGCTGTCCGGCCGCGGCCTTTTGGCGTTGCCCCCGGCCCTACTCTCGGCGCTGGGATCGCTCACGAACCGTGACGGGAACCGTTTGGATAGCGACGTGAGGGCGTCGTTGAAACTCCTGGATGTGGTGAGCGGCGACGACATCGTTGACCTGCCACTGGACAAGGCCCGCGCGCAGGTGGACCGGGAAGCGCATTTGGCGGCCGGGACGATGCAGGCGGTGGGCGGCGTCACGGAGCACGACGTTGCCGGAGTGCGGGTGCGTCACTACCGCCCACGCGGCTTCGAGTCGGCGGGCACTGATTTGCCCACGTTGGTGTACCTCCACGGCGGTGGATGGGTGACGGGTTCCCTGAACTCTCACGAATCGACGGCGCGATGGCTGTGCTCCCGCGCGGACGTGGCGGTGCTCGCGGTGGATTATCGTCTGGCTCCAGAGCACCCCTTCCCAGCGGGTCTGGACGACGTGACGGCAGTTGTCAGCGCTGCGATGGCCGGCGAGGTTGCCGGGGTGGACGGCTCCAGGGTTGCCGTGGGTGGGGACTCTGCCGGCGGAAACTTGAGCGCGGCGGTGTGCCTGCGTCTGCGGGATGAGGGGAAGCCTCAGCCGCGCCTGCAGATGCTCTTTGTGCCGAATGTGAACTTGAAGGAGTACACCACGGCATCCTTCACCGAGTTTGCGGACGGCTACTATCTGACCCGCGGACAGATGGACTGGTACCGCGACCACTACATCCCGAATGAGGACGACCGCTCGAATCCGTGGGCGTCCCCGATCCTGGCAGAGGACCTGTCTGGCCTGGCGCCGGCATATGTGGCTGTGGCTGGATTCGATGTGCTGCGTGACGAGGGTGAAGTATACGCCCAGCGGCTCAAGGACGCCGGTGTGGCCACTACGCTGCGTAGGCACGAGGGGCTGGTGCATCCCTTCGTGAACTCTACGGGATTGTGGCGGGGCGCCCGCCGGGCTCTCGATGAGGCGGCCGGCGCCCTGCGCTTGGCCTTGGACGTGGTATAGATTCCGAGCGAGTTTCAGCGCACCAATCTCTTGTCAGTGAGAGCAGTGTAGGGCCTGTCTACTACACTGGCTAGGTGTGAATGACTCTAAGAATTCTCCAGTTCCAGAAACGCCAGCCGGCGCCGTGATGGGTGCCGATCGATCTGCTCAGTTGCCGAAGGCCTGGGAGCCTTCGGCGGTGGAATCAACGCTGTATAAGCGGTGGGTCGACGCTGGTTATTTCACGGCGGATGCCGGTAGTTCCAAACCTCCCTTTTCCATTGTGCTGCCACCGCCAAATGTGACGGGACAATTGCACATGGGGCACGCCCTGGACCACACGTTGATGGACGCCATGGCGCGCCGCAAGCGTATGCAGGGCTTCGAGGTGCTGTGGCTGCCGGGCTCCGACCACGCAGGTATCGCCACGCAAACCAAGGTTGAGGCAAGCCTGAAGGAGAACGAGGGCACAGACCGCTTTGACCTGGGGCGCGAGGCCTTCGTGGACCGCGTCTGGGAGTGGAAGCACGATTACGGCAATGTCATTCAGAACCAGATGCGTGCCATTGGTGACTCCGTGGACTGGTCCCGGGAACGCTTCACGCTGGATGAGGGATTGTCCCGGGCTGTTCAGACCATGTTTAAGGCCCTGTATGACGAAGGCCTGATTTACCGAGCACATCGTCTGGTGAACTGGTCGCCGGTTCTCCAGACCGCCATCTCCGATATCGAGGTGGTGTACTCCGATGACGAGGGCGAATTGGTCTCTATCCGCTACGGTTCCTTAAACGACAATGAGCCTCATGTCATCGTGGCCACCACCCGTGTGGAAACCATGCTGGGTGACGTGGCCGTTGCCGTGCACCCAGAGGATGAGCGCTACGCGGACCTGGTGGGAACCACCCTGGATCACCCGTTCTTGCCGGATCGAAAGATGATCGTTGTGGCGGACGACTATGTAGACCCTGAGTTCGGAACGGGTGCCGTGAAGATCACCCCGGCTCACGACCCGAACGACTTCGCCCTGGGACAGCGCCACGATCTCGACATGCCGGTGATCTTGGATGCCACGGGACACATCACGGACACGGGTACGCAGTTCGATGGCATGGATCGCTACGAAGCCCGCGAGAAGATCCGCCTGGCATTGGAGGAGCAGGGCCGCATCGTGGAACGAAAGTTCCCCTACGTGCACTCCGTGGGCCACTCCGAGCGTTCGGGTGAGGCAATCGAACCACGCCTGTCGGAGCAGTGGTTCGTGAAGGTGGAGAAGCTCGCCACGATGTCCGCCGAGGCTATCCGCTCGGGCGACTCGACCATTTACCCGGCGTCCCAGGAGCCTCGCTGGTTTGACTGGGTGGATGACATGCACGACTGGTGCATCTCGCGTCAGCTGTGGTGGGGTCACCGCATCCCGATCTGGTACGGACCGGACGGCGAAGTAGTGTGCTGCGGACCCGATGACGAGCCACCGACAGGGGAAGGCTGGGTCCAGGACGAGGACGTGCTGGATACCTGGTTCTCCTCGGCACTGTGGCCGTTCTCCACGATGGGTTGGCCAGCAAGTACCGAGGACTTGCAGAAATTCTACCCGGTCTCTGTGCTGGTCACCGGATACGACATCTTGTTCTTCTGGGTTGCGCGCATGATGATGTTTGCCACCTTCGCAGACACCTTGAAGGACTCTCCGTTGGCCAACACCATTCCAGGAATCCCCTCCGTGGACAGGGATGGCCGTCCGCAGATTCCTTTCAAGGACATTTTCCTGCACGGCTTGGTGCGCGACGAAAAGGGACGCAAGATGTCCAAGTCCCTGGGCAATGGCATCAACCCAATGGACTGGGTGGAGAACTATGGTGCGGATGCCCTGCGCTTCACCCTGGCCCGCGGCGCCAACCCTGGCTCCGACCTCCCGGTAGGTGAAGACTCCGCACAGTCGTCCCGAAACTTCGCCACGAAGCTCTACAACGCCACCAAGTTCGCGCTGATGAACGGCGCCCAGGTGGGTGACCTGCCAGAGCGCGAGGCCCTGACGGGTGCCGACCGCTGGATCCTGGACCGGCTGGAGTCTGTGCGCGCGCTGGTGGATAACGCACTGGATCGCTACGAGTTCTCCCTGGCCAACGAGAACCTGTACCGCTTCGCCTGGGGCGAGTTCTGCGACTGGTACCTGGAGATCGCGAAGGTGCAGATCCCACGCAACTGGGACGAGGCCTCGGAGGCCGAGAAGGCCCGCGGCATCAACACCCAGCTGGTGCTCGGCCGCGTGCTGGACACAGTACTGCGCCTGCTGCACCCAGCCATGCCGTTCGTCACGGAGACTCTCTGGACCGCACTCACGCACGGCGTGGACGGCTACCCAGAATCTCTGGTGGTCGCACCATGGCCTGATAGCGACCTCACCAACGGCGGTGCCGAGGTGGATCAGGACGCCATCCGCCGGATGGCTGACGTGGATAAGCTCGTCACCGAACTGCGTCGCTTCCGTTCCGACCAGGGCGTGAAGCCCACCCAAAAGGTGCCAGCGATGCTGGACTTTGCGGCAGCTGACCTGGAGGAGTTCGAGCCAGCAGTCCGCTCGATCGTTCGCCTGGAAGAGCCCGACGAGGGATTCGCGGCCACCGCCTCCATCGAGGTGAGGCTGTCCCAGGCCACCATCGAGGTTCAGCTGGATACCTCCGGAACCGTGGATGTGGCCGCCGAACGCAAGCGCCTGGAGAAGGACCTCGCTGCGGCACAAAAGGAGCTGGACAACGCTGCAAAGAAGCTCAGCAATGAGGGCTTCTTGGCTAACGCTCCCGAAAAGGTCGTGGAGGGAATCAAGGAGCGTCAGAAGATCGCGCAGGAAGAGTTTGCCCGTATCACCTCCCGTCTGGAAGAGCTACCACAAGCATGAGCGAACACAGCACCGGCAACGACCCGCACGCCCAGGGCGATAGCGAGGGGCTAGACTCTCGCAACGAGGTGGCGTCGGAGGGTGTGGACACGGAAGGCCTGGGAAGTGAATCAGTGGGCCTGGACGGAGTAGGGGAGGTATCCCTCGACAGCTCGGGGCTGTCCCTTCCCATCGACGCTGCGGGAGACAAGAACTTCGGCGTCGATGATGATCACGATCACCAGGCCCTCCCGGCACGGCCCATCACCCCGCAGATCCTGGAGGAATTGGCCCACGTCGAGGCGGAGCTGGACCAGCGATGGCCAGAGACGAAGATCGACCCCACCCTGGAGCGGGTGGAGATGCTCATGGACCTGCTGGGGCACCCCGAGCGCGCGTTTCCCGTGATCCACGTTGCGGGCACGAACGGGAAAACGTCCACCGTGCGGATGATCGAGTCCCTGCTGCGGGCCTTCCATCGCCGAACCGGACGGACCACCAGCCCGCACCTTCAGCTGGTGACCGAGCGCATCGCCGTGGACGGCCAGCCCGTTCACCCGGAGGACTACATCAACGCCTGGCGCGAGATCAAGCCCTTCGTGGAGATGGTCGACGCGCGCTCCGCGGAGCAGGGCAGCCCCCAGATGTCCAAGTTTGAGGTGCTGGTGGCGCTGGCGTACACGTGCTTCGCCGATGCGCCGGTGGATGTTGCCGTGGTGGAAACCGGCATGGGCGGTCGATGGGACGCCACGAACGTGGTCAACGCAGACGTTGCGGTGATCACGCCGATTGGCCTGGACCATACCGATTACCTTGGCGACACACTGGAGCAGATCGCCGGTGAGAAAGCCGGGATCATCAAGTCCCGGTGGAATAAGGACGACCTGCTGAGTCCCCCGGATAATGTGACGGTGATTGCAGAGCAAGAGCCAGAGGTCATGACTGTGCTGCTGACGGAGGCCGTGGAGAAGGATTCCGCGGTGGCTCGTGCGGGTCAGGAGTTTGGTGTGGTGAGCTCCTCCATTGCGGTGGGCGGCCAGTCGCTGGTGCTGCGCGGCCTGGGTGGTGTGTACGAGGACATCTTCGTGCCGCTGTCCGGCGAGCACCAGGCTCGCAACGCGGCGGTGGCCCTTGCTGCGGTCGAGGCGTTTTTCGGTGCCGGCGCTGAGCGGCAGCTGGACCCGAACACGGTGCGCGAAGGCTTTGCCCAGGTGCAGTCGCCGGGGCGCTTGGAGCGGGTGCGTTCCGCGCCGAGCGTGTTCATCGACGCCACGCACAACCCCCACGGCGCCACCGCGCTGGCTGCGGCGATGTCCCGCGATTTTGATTTCCGACGCCTGGTGGGCGTGGTGGGAGTGCTCGGCGACAAGGACGCTTATGGAATCCTGTCGGCGTTGGAGCCCGTGCTGGACGAGCTGGTGGTGACACAGCCGCAGTCGCCCCGCGCACTGGACGTGGACACCCTGGCGGAGTATGCGCGCGATGTGATGGGTGAGGAACGCGTCCACGTAGCCTCCAACTTGGTGGGCGCTGTGGAATTGGCAACGGAGTTGGCCGAAGATGATGCCGATGGCATGGTTGCTGGTTCGGGTGTGCTCATCACGGGCAGTGTGGTGACCGCTGGGGAAGCGCGTACCTTGTTTGGCAAGGAGCCCGCGTAGATCGCTCCGGCGTGTGCGTGAGACCGGTGTGGTGTAGGCACAAGAAGAAAGGTCCTGTGAGATGAAGGAACACAACAAGCCCGAGGGCCCTGCTCAGGAGCCCCAGGGGTCTGCGGCGCGGCCAGACGACGCGCAGATGGGTCCGCTCGGCCCAGGTCACGAGCTGGAAAACGACCCGATGAAGGGAGTGCGTGGCGTGATGGCTGGTGCGCACATCCTGGAGGCGATTGTGATCCTGCTGGTCCTTACGGTGATTACCCGCGTGGAACCGGACGTGAATGCCACCACTGTGAAGGTGACCTATGTGTCCGTTCTGGGTGTGCTCATGATCCTGGCGGCGTTCATCCAGAGAGCCAAGTGGGCTGATCCTGTCAACATCGGTCTGCAGGTCCTTGCCGTGGCCGGGTTCTTTGTCCACCCATCGATGGGATTTGTGGGGCTGCTGTTCGCCGCAACGTGGTGGTACATCTACCACTTGCGTCGCAACATGAAGGAGCGCATGCGCCGAGGGCTGCTGCCTGCGCAGCACGTGTAGCCGGAACGCAGCATGTGTAGCCGGGGTATGTGCCGCCTCGTGTACTATTTGTGATTATGACTGAACGTACCCTAATCCTGATCAAGCCAGATGGTGTCAAGAACGGTCACGTAGGCGAGATCATCGCCCGCATCGAGCGCAAGGGCCTGAAGCTCGTGGAGCTGGACCTGCGCACCGCTGACCGTGAGACCGCTGAGAAGCACTACGCTGAGCACTCCGACAAGCCTTTCTTCGGCGAGCTGGTTGACTTCATCACCTCCGCACCGCTGGTAGCGGGCATCGTGGAAGGCGAGCGCGCCATCGACGCATGGCGTCAGCTGGCTGGTGGCACCGACCCAGTGGCCAAGGCAACCCCAGGCACCATCCGTGGTGACTTCGCCCTGACCGTGGGTGAGAACGTTGTTCACGGCTCTGACTCCCCAGAGTCCGCAGAGCGTGAGATCGCCATCTGGTTCCCAAACCTCTAAGCCGCTCGTCGCGGTAAGTCCCACGCCGCGTGTCGCGGCAGCCTGACAGCGGGCCCAGCAGAATGTTCTGCTGGGCCCGCTTTGTCTGTGAGCCTGCGCACCCGACCCAGACATCCGTTACCCACATTCGGGGGTTCTTCTAAATCGATAAGGAAAAAATGCCGCTCGGTTTGCCGCGCCATCAGGTCTAAGGTGAGGATCTATGGCTACTGAACAAGTTTCTGAAAACAAAAGCGCCGCAGCTCGTCGCCCAATTCGCGTGGCGATCGCCGGCGTGGGTAACTGTGCAACGTCCCTGATCGAGGGAGTGGAGTTCTACAAGAACACTCCGGACGATGAGAAGGTTCCTGGCCTGATGCACGTTCGCTTCGGCGACTACCACGTGGGGGACGTGGAGTTCGTGGCAGCGTTCGATGTGGACTCCGCCAAGGTGGGCAAGGACCTGGCCGAGGCCCGTCTTGCCCCCACCAACTGCACCATCCGCATCTGCGATGTTCCTCCCCTGGGCGTGACCGTCCAGCGTGGCCCCACCCACGACGGCCTGGGCAAGCACTACCGCGAGGTCGTCGAGGAATCTGCCGAAGAGCCAGTGGACGTGGCACAGGCCCTGCGCGATGCAGAGGTTGACGTGCTGGTCTCCTACCTCCCCGTGGGCTCCGAGGAAGCGGACAAGGCGTATGCCCAGGCCGCTCTCGACGCTGGCGTGGCATTCGTCAACGCCCTGCCCGTGTTCATCGCCTCCGACCCAGAATGGGCAGAGAAGTTCCGCAGCGCCGGTGTGCCGATCGTTGGTGACGACATCAAGAGCCAGGTGGGCGCCACCATCACCCACCGTGTTCTCGCGCGCTTGTTCGAGGACCGCGGCGTGCGCCTGGACCGCACCATGCAGCTGAACGTCGGTGGCAACATGGACTTCAAGAACATGCTGGACCGTGACCGTCTGGAGTCCAAGAAGGTCTCCAAGACCCAGGCCGTGACCAGCAACCTTCAGGAATCCCCGCTGGCGGGCAAGAAGGAGGACCGCAACGTGCACATCGGCCCCTCGGACTACGTGGAGTGGCTGGATGACCGCAAGTGGGCCTATGTCCGCCTGGAGGGCACTGCCTTCGGTAACGTGCCACTGAACCTGGAGTACAAGCTGGAGGTGTGGGATTCCCCGAACTCCGCGGGAATTATCATCGACGCCATCCGCGCCGCGAAAATCGCCAAGGACCGTGGCATCGGCGGACCAGTGGATCCGGCGTCCAGCTACCTGATGAAGTCCCCACCGATCCAGTTGGAGGACACCAACGCCCGCGCACAGCTGGAAAGCTTCATCGCGGACGCGTAACAGGGCTGGTCAGGCCTAGGGGAGGGACGCCGCCCGTTCCTCTCACCCGGGGGACTTCGCACAGCGGTCCATCACAATGGGGTAGTGATGGTGACTGTGTGAGGTGATGGGGTGAGAGGTGGGCGTCGTATATTTATTGCGTGGGAGGGCGCAATCACGCACACGGGGTGAGGGAAGCATTGGTGGGGAGACAAATTGTGACACAATGGGGGAGATGCCGCGTGGCGCACAACGACGATGCCGCCGCCGGATCAAGACGTGACTACATTAAAGAACTTTTTCAAGGAGAATCGTGGCGACTTTTAGCCCGGAATTCGCGGCAGCAGCCGCAGAACTACATAGAGACACCATTGCAGAGAAGGAACGCGTCCACGCTATTGCGCGACAGTTGGGCGTGCGTTCGGCCGAGTTGGCTGAGATGTTTGCGTCCGTGGGGGTGACTGGCAAAAAGCCAATGTCCGCAGTGACGCGGGAGCAGATCATCCAACTGTTGGACGCGGCGGCCGCTGCTGGTGATGGTGAGAAGGCTGAGGTTAAGGCTGAGGCTAAGCCACAGGCGAAGCCGAAGAAGCAGACCAAGGCCAAGGCGAAGCCGCGGACGAAGGCGAAGCCTAAGCCAGAGACAAAGGCTGAAGCGGAGCCGGAGGCGGAAGCCGAGGAGGAGCCCCAGGAGAATCAGCGCGACGCTGAGAAGCCTGCGGAGTCCCAGGCTGAAGTACCTCAGGAAGAGGAGGCTGCGGAGGAATCATCTCCCGTCGCGGGCGCTCCGTTGGAGGACGTTCCTACCGAAAGTGAGGACGAGAGCGACGGGGGAGAGGCCGAGAGAGACGGCGAGTTCGAAGGCGAGCAGGACAGCGCGCCACGTGCTACGCGGCGGCGTGTGCGCAGGGTTGTGCGCCGAGTGGGCTCCGCCCGTGCCGCTAGTGCTGAGAGCGCCGAGGACGCTGAGTCCGACGAGGAGCCTCGCGAGGCTGCACAGAAAACTGCAGCGAAGAAGTCCACTACGAAGAAGACGACTGCGAAGAAGTCCACCGAGAAGAACGAGAAGAAGTCGTCAGGGGCAAAAACCTCGGCACCGAAACCGGCGCCGAAGCCTGCGCCAAAGCCCGCAGCGAAAAAGGCTGCGGCCAAGAAGTCTGACCAGCTGCACCCAGCCGAACGGGATGAGTCCGACGTGGTGGACGAGCCAGTACGCCTGAAGCGCTCCACCCGCCTGGAATCTCAGCGCAAGTGGAGGGCGGAGAACCGTGGCCAGAAGCGCACGGTGAGCCGCTCAGAGTTCCTGGCGCGCCGTGAGTCTGTGGAACGTCAGATGGTGGTTCGGGATTCGCACCGCACCGATCGCGAGGGCCTGACAACCCAGGTTGGCGTGGTGGAAGATGGCATGCTGGTGGAACACTTTGTGACCAGTGAGACGCAGAACTCCATGGTGGGTAACGTCTACCTCGGCCGAGTGCAAAATGTTTTGGGCAGCATGGAAGCCGCCTTCATCGACATCGGCACCGGGCGAAATGCTGTGCTCTACGCCAGCGAGCTCAACTGGCACCTCGATCACCTGCACTCCAAGAGCCGCAAGATCGAGCAGGCCCTGCAGCCCGGCGACCACATCCTGGTTCAGGTCATCAAGGATCCGTTGGGCCACAAGGGTGCTCGCCTGACCAGCCGTATCAGCTTTGCTGGACGCTACCTGGTGTACTTCCCGGGCGGCACCACCGCCGGCATTAGCCGCAAGCTGCCTGAAGATGAGCGGCGTCGTCTCAAGAGCATCTTGAGCAAGGTCGTCCCGGAGCCAGGCGGCGCGATCATCCGCACCGCCGCGGAAAACGTGACGGAAGAACAGATCGCCGAGGATGTGAACCGTCTCCACGAGATCTGGCAGCGCGTGACCCACGAGGAGAAGAAGGCCCGCGAGAACAAAAACGGCCAGCCAGTGGCTCTGTACGAAGAGCCGAATATGCTCATCAAGGTTGTCCGCGACATCTTCAACGAGGACTTCAGCGAGCTGTTGGTGGACGGCGAGAAGTCCTGGAAAACCGTGCGGGATTATGTCCACCGCTTGGCGCCCGAGTTGAAGAAGCGCGTGCGGAAGTGGAATCCTGCCCAGCACGGCGGCGAGGATGTCTTCGCAGCTCTGCACTTGGATGAGCAGCTCACCAAGGCGCTGGCACGCAAGGTGTGGCTGCCGTCCGGCGGGCACTTGATCATTGACCGCACCGAGGCAATGACCGTGATCGACGTGAACACCGGTAGCTTCGTGGGCCGTGGCGGTGACTTGGAGGAAACCCTCACCCAGAACAACCTGGAGGCCGCCGAGGAGATCGTTCGCCAGATGCGCCTGCGCGATATCGGCGGAATGATCGTGGTGGACTTCATCGATATGGTCCTGGAGGAAAACCAGGACTTGGTGCTGCGCCGCCTGACCGAGTACTTGGGACGCGACCGCACCCATCACAAGGTGGGCGAGGTGACGTCCCTGGGTCTGGTGCAGATCACCCGTAAGCGCCAGGGCACGGGCTTGCTGGAGACCTTCTCTACCGTCTGTGAGGCGTGCGAGGGCCGCGGCATCATCATCCATGCCGACCCCGTGGATCATGAGGAGGACGCGGACCAGGACCGTGGTCACCGTCGCGATCACGGCAACCGCAAGGAGCGTCAGCAGGCGAAGCGTCAGCAGCGGGAGCGTGAGGAGCGGGCCGCGGCACGCGAGGACTCGCAGGGAGAGTCTGAGCGTGACACGCGCAGGCGGGACGCCTCTGACGATGACGTGCACTCCATCGTGGAGCGCGCGGTGTCCATCGCTGATCGTGACGACCCGGATGAGCCATCGGGCGCTGACTACGTCGCTCCGTCCGAGTCGAACGCGTCTGCATCCGCTGATGAGGAAACGTCGGGCGCGAAGAAACGTGGGACGAGGCGCGGCGGGCGTCGAACTCGTCGTGTGGTCCGTAGCCACGCCGAACCCGCAGAATCCACGTCCGAATCCACCGTCGAGGGGCACGGACGTGACGATGATGGTTCGGCGAGGGATGCGCAGACCGATTATGGGTCCGACGCCGTGCTCACGTACGAGGAAGCGAAGAGGATTTTCGAACAGTCTCCTCGTCGCCAGCGCCGCACCCGCGGCAACTCTCGTTCCGATGTAGCGCCGCGCCGGGAGGACTTCGAGGACGCGGAGCCTGTGCCAGCGCCTGAGAAGAAGCAGGGCTCCGGGCACCAGGAGCCTGAGCAGACCTCGGCAGGTGGTGGCTCGCGCGGGCGTCGGCGCAGGGTTGTGCGCAAGCACACCACGGCCAAGTCTTCCGGTGCAGCGGAAAAGCCGGCCGCTGAAAAACAGGCTGCTCACAAGCCAGTTGAGGAGAAGCCGGCCGCTGAAAAGCCAGCTGACGCAGAGGAGAAAGCGCCTCAGAAAAAGGCCCAGACGGGTACTCGCCGCCGCGTGCGGAGAGTAGTGCGTCGAAGCAAGTAACACACGCCTGGGGAGGATTTTGTTTTATGCTCCCCAGCAGGTAGTGTTTACACGTCGCTGTTCATTCCACGCGCGAAGAACAATCATGTGATCGGACATGGTTGCTTCCGATACATCTCAATCGTGCCGGGAATGGACGCCGTGAAAAGTAAGTTAGTCCAGTCAGGACGCGCCAGGAGCTCACACCCGAGTGCTGGAACGTCCTGAGCCGATTTGAGAAAAAAAGGGGTAGCCCTACATGTACGCGATCGTCAAGACCGGCGGAAAGCAGTACAAGGTTGCCGAAGGTGACCTCGTTAAGGTCGAGAAGATCGAGGGTGAGCCAGGTTCGTCCGTGGCTCTGACCCCGGTTCTCGTCGTTGATGGCGCTAACGTCACCACTGGTGACAAGCTCGCGTCCGCAAGCGTGAACGCCGAAATCGTAGAGCATGTCCGTGGACCAAAGATCCGCGGCATGCACTACCGCAACAAGACTGGTTACAAGCGCCGCTTCGGCCACCGCCAGGCCCTCACGGTCCTGAAGGTAACCGGTATCAAGTAAGATAACCGAGACACTTTTTCTTCCTAAGGAGGGAGAGACACATGGCACACAAGAAGGGTGCTTCCAGCTCCAACAACGGTCGTGACTCCGAGTCCAAGCGTCTCGGTGTGAAGCGCTTCGGCGGTCAGCAGGTTAAGGCAGGCGAGATCTTGATCCGTCAGCGCGGAACCTCTTTCCACCCAGGTGAGAACGTTGGTCGCGGCGGAGACGATACTCTGTTCGCACTGAAGGCCGGCGCTGTTCAGTTCTCCACTCGTCGTAACCGTCGACTGGTGAACATCGTTGAAAGCGAGGCTGCTGAGGCCTAAAGCCTCACGGTTCACACCTAACCCGCGGACACGGACGCTGACCATTAGTATGGAAGCGGCCGGATCCGCGGGTTTTGTCATAACCACTGCCGCAGCTAGGCACGGCGCATTAGCGCCGTGCCGTCCACCCCTCCTAGAGTGCTCCTCAAGTGCTCCTCGAAAGGAAAACCATGTCACCTCAGTTTGTTGACCGAGTCGTTCTGCACCTGCAGGCCGGCGACGGCGGACATGGATGTGCATCCGTCCGCCGCGAGAAGTTCGTGCCTCTAGGTGGCCCAGACGGCGGCAACGGAGGACACGGCGGCGACATCATCCTGGAAGTGTCCCCCCAGGTACACACCCTGCTGGATTTCCACTTCCACCCGCACATTAAGTCCAAGCGCGGTAATAACGGCGCAGGCGACCACCGTCACGGCGCCCGCGGAGAGGACCTGGTGCTCCAGGTTCCGGAGGGAACCGTGGTCTTGGATTCCCGTGGCGAGGTGCTCGCCGATTTGACGGGCATGGGTACCCGGATGATCGTCGCCGAGGGTGGGCATGGAGGCCTGGGTAATGCCGCGCTGGCGTCGAAATCCCGAAAGGCGCCAGGATTCGCCCTGCTGGGGGAGCCCGGCGAGGTCAAGGACATCACGCTGGAGCTGAAGTCCATGGCGGACGTGGGGCTTGTAGGATTCCCGTCGGCGGGGAAGAGCTCGCTGATTTCCGTGCTGTCCGCGGCGAAGCCGAAGATTGCAGATTACCCTTTTACCACGCTCGCGCCGAACCTGGGCGTGGTCCATCAGGGCCACGAGGTATTCACCATTGCGGACGTTCCGGGGCTGATCCCGGGAGCCTCCCAGGGCAAGGGGCTGGGCCTGGACTTCCTGCGGCACATTGAGCGCACCGCCGTGCTGGCCCACGTGGTGGATGCAGCGAACCTGGAGTCCGACCGCAACCCGGTGGATGACATCAAGGCCCTGGAGCACGAGCTGGCGAGCTACCAGTCCGAACTGGCCACTGATTCCGGCCTGGGTGACTTGAGCGAACGCCCCCGCGTGATCATCCTCAACAAGCTGGACATTCCCGAGGCCGAAGAGATGGTAGAGCTTCAGGAAGAGGAGCTGAAGGAGTTCGGTTGGCCGATCTTCCGCATCTCCACGGTGGCGCGGCGCGGCTTGAAGGAACTGACGTTTGCGCTGCTGGAGATCGTGAAGGAACACCGCAAGAACCACCCCATGGTTTCTGCGAAACCTGCGCAGGTCATCACGCCGAAGGGAGTTCGTGGCAAGCGCGGCGGACGCTTTGCGGACTTCGAGGTTGCCAAGGACCCGGAGTTCCCGGACGCATTCGTGGTCACGGGCGAGAAGGTGGAGCGCTGGGTGCGCCAGACCGACTTCGAGAACGACGAAGCGATCGGTTACCTTGCGGATCGCCTGGCCAAGGCCGGGGTGGAGGACGAGCTGTACAAGGCCGGTGCCCAGGAGGGCTCCGAGGTGACCATCGGGGAGATCACCTTCGAGTGGGATCCGCAGACGGCCGCGGGTGTGGATTTGATGCGTTCTGGGCGCGGAACCGACCAGCGTCTGGAGCAGAACACCCGAAGCTCTGCGCAGGAGCGTAAGCGTGCCTCCCAGGTCCGTCGTGGCCTGATCGACGAAGTGCGCTACGACGATGACGAGGTGGCCGATACTCAACGTTGGGAAGGCTAATCTTTCTGCGCAGGGTATAGTGCCACTGGCATAATGGTGTGCATGTCTTCTGCGAATAACGGAAATAGTGAGGATCGATCGCACCTGACGGATCCCGTACCGTCTTATGTGGATAGTACGGTGCATGAGCCAGGCCCGGTGGTTCCGGCCACCACGATTGAGTTCCCGGAGCCCGAGGCGGATCCTGAAGATCCTGCGATGGGGCATAGCTCCGATGTTCGCCGTGATATCTCCCACGCGCGCCGTTTGGTGGTGAAGATTGGATCGTCGTCCTTGACCGATGCGGATGGCTTGGTCAATCCTGCGCGTATCGATACTATTGCCGACGCCCTTGAGGCGCGCATGGACAAGGGTACCGATTTGATTGTGGTCTCCTCTGGTGCGGTGGCCTGCGGCATGGGTCCACTGCAGCTCAACCAGAGGCCAACGGACTTGGCGACGAAGCAGGCCGCGGCCTCTGTAGGTCAGGTGCTGTTGGCTCAGGAGTGGGCGCGTAGTTTCGCCCGCTATGGCCGCACTATTGGCCAGGTGTTGCTCACCGCGGCGGATGCGTCTGAGCGTGACCGTGCCCGTAATGCGCAGCGCACCATTGATCGACTGCGCCAGCTGAAGGCCGTGCCTATCGTGAATGAGAACGATACGGTGGCCACGTCCGAAATGCGCTTTGGTGATAACGATCGCCTGGCGGCGCTGGTGTCCCACCTGGCCTTCGCTGATGCGCTGGTGCTGCTCAGTGACGTGGATGGCCTGTATGACCGCAACCCCGTCGAGCCAGGAGCGCGTTTTATCGCAGAAGTGAAGTCTGCCAAGGACTTGCAGGGGGTTGCGGCAGGAGATGGCGGACGCCTGGGTACCGGCGGCATGGCCGCGAAGGTGACCGCTGCGCGTCTGGCCTCTCGAGCGGGTGTGCCTGTGCTGCTGACCTCCACGGAAAACATCGGTGCTGCGCTGGACGGTGCTGATGTGGGAACCTGTTTCTGGCCCGACCAGGATCGCCTGAGCGCGTGGAAGTTCTGGGTGCTGTATGCGGCGGATACCGCAGGCCGTCTGCACGTGGACGCCGGCGCGGTGAAGGCCATCGCTGAAAATCACAAGTCCCTGCTTCCTGTGGGAATCACCAAGGTAGAGGGAAGTTTTGAGCAGGGTCAGATTGTGGAAATAATCGGCCCTGACGGTGCCCTGGTGGGTCGCGGTGAGGCGGCCTATGATGCCAGCATGATGGACGGCATGATCGGTAAGCCCACCAGTGAATTGCCGGACTTTGCCCAGCGCCCAGCGGTCCATGCTGACTACATGTCCACCTACTCCAATCGCCAGGTCCTCCGATAGAACATCTACTTTTCGGTAGACTGTTGAATTATGACTGATACACAGAATCTGTCCCCTGAACGTGAAGCTGAACGTGCGGAGGTGTTGGCCAAGGCCGAGAAGGCTCAAGAGGTAAGCCAAACGGTTCTGCTATCGACGGTGCAGAAGAACGAGCTTCTTACTGCTGCCGCGGACGCTCTGGAATCTCACTCCGCTGAGGTTCTCGAAGCTAACGAGAAGGACATCGCCGCTGGCCGCGAGCGCGGTTTCGCCGAGTCCCTCATTGACCGCCTGGCATTGGACGAGGCTCGCATCCAGGGCATCGCCGGAGGTCTGCGCCAGGTGGTGGGCCTGGCTGATCCCGTGGGTGAGATCGTTCGCGGATCCACCCGCCCGAATGGCCTGCAGCTCAAGCAGGTGCGCGTGCCGCTGGGTGTGATGGGCATGGTCTACGAGGCTCGCCCGAACGTGACCGTGGACGCCTTCGGCCTTGCCATTAAGTCCGGCAATGTTCCGCTGCTGCGTGGTTCGAAGTCCGCGCGCCACACGAACGAGAAGTTGGTGGAGATCCTCCAGAACGTGGCCGAGTCCCAGGGTTACCCGCGCGAGATTGTGCAGCTGCTGCCGTGCGAGACGCACGACTCGGTGCAGGATCTGATCACCGCCCGCGGCCTGGTGGATCTGGTGATCCCACGCGGAGGTGCAGGCCTGATCAACGCCGTGGTGACGGGTGCCACCGTTCCTACCATCGAGACCGGAACCGGTAAGTGCCACTTCTACATCGACGCCTCGGCCAAGGTGGATGAGGCCATCGAGCTGGTGATCAACGGTAAGACCCGACGCTGCTCTGTCTGCAACGCCACGGAGACCCTGTTGCTGGATGCTGCCCTGCCGGACGAGGACAAGAAGCGCGTTCTTGCTGCCCTCCAGGACGCGGGTGTGACCCTGCACGGCGAGAAGGACCAGCTGGATTCCCTGGCTGACAACGTGGTGCAGGCCGAGGAGTCCGACTGGACCGATGAGTACCTGAGCTTCGACATTGCGGTGGCGATCGTGGACGGTGTGGAGGATGCCGTGAAGCACATCCGCACGTTCTCCACGAAGCACACTGAGGGAATCTCCGCGCAAAGCTACGAGGTCACGCGCTACTTCGAGACTTTTGTGGACGCGGCCGCTATCTCCATCAACACCTCCACCGCGTGGACGGATGGCGAGATGTTCGGCTTTGGAGCAGAGATCGGTATTTCCACTCAGAAGCTCCACGCTCGTGGACCGATGGGCTTGCCGGAGCTGACCTCCACGAAGTGGGTTGTCAGCGGTAACGGCCAGGTACGCCCATAACGCGCGCCCGCTCGGGCTCACTCAGCGCTAGGCCACGAGAGTGAGTCCACACCCCAGAGTGAGCAGGAGAACATAGGGCATTTCCTTCATTCCTGCGAACTTTGGGGTCCATTTTTTTGGGTTAGCCGCGGCCTGCGGGGGAACCGTGATCGCGCGTGCCAGAGACAGCGTCATCACGATCAGCCCCAGCGCCGGCATCCACTGGTAGCCCGTTCGCGTGAGCGAATACGCGCTCATGACCAGCGCTAACGCCAGCGCGAGCCAGTGATAGCCCATGGATACGCGATAGAATCGGGCGTTTCCTTTCTCGCGGATGATGGATTTAACATAGAAGATCGTGCCGGTGAAATACAGGGCGATCATGGCGGTGGCTGTCCAGATGTCGGGCTGGGCGTCGGAAAAAAATTGGGGGAGGGGGACGCTACCACCCGCACTGACCATGACGGGATAGAGCAGGGAACTCGCCAGGGTCGTGGAGATACCCGACGCCACGCTTCTCGGCCGACGACGATAGATTTCCACCAGGGCGATCGTGACCAGGGGTAGGAAGGCGATCGCCCACCAGAGCAGGCTCGGCATGATGACGAGTGCGCTGAGCGCTGCCACGGCGGTGATGGCGCCGTAGGTCACGAGGGGAGTGGCGTAAGTTTTCTTGCGCGCGGGCGAGGAGGTTTTGAACCACAGGCCGAAGGCGAAGAAGGTGAAGTAGCCGAGCACCCAGGCGGTCATGATGGCGAGCCAGAGGAGCCAGCGGACGGGATTGCCGAGGTCAGGGCTGGTGGTGATGCCAGTGATGAAGCCGACGAGGATGGGCACGATGAGCATGGCCCAGGCGCCGTGCTGATTGGGGACCCACGGGTTGATGCCACGACGTGCGGAGCGTTTCGCGGGTCGACGCCGACGGTGTGCGTCCGTGGAAGTGTTCGTTGAGGTGCGAGCGGTGGCTGAGGGTCTCATGTGCAACATGCTCCTGGATGACCTGTTCCCAGGTGTGAGGCCTGGGAATCAGATACAGTTACTTCTTATGACGCGGGTGGCGCGAGTAGCCACGGGCGGACAAGTGAGTGTGATTATGTCAGACCCACTTAAAGTAGCATATGAGAGGCATGTTTAGGAAGGTGCGATGCGCAGTCGAATCGGGATCATGGGCGGAACATTCGACCCCATCCACAACGGGCACCTTGTTGCAGGAAGCGAAGTAGCAGACCTCTTCGACCTGGACCTCGTCTACTACGTGCCTACCGGGCAGCCGTGGCAGAAGAAGAGCCTTCGCGTCTCCCCAGCCGAAGACCGCTACCTCATGACCGTCATCGCCACGGCCAGCAACCCCCGCTTTGAAACCTCGCGCGTGGACATCGACCGCGAGGGGGACACCTTCACCATTGACACCCTCCGGGACATCCGAGCCATCCACCCGGACGCGGAACTGTTCTTCATCACCGGAGCGGACGCCCTGGATAAGATCGTGACCTGGCGCGACTGGGAAAACATGTTTGATCTCGCCAACTTCATCGGCGTGACCCGGCCGGGCTACGAACTGCCGACCGTTGACCCCAACGACCCCGACGCCCCGGAAACCCCACTGCACCACGAGCTACGCGAAGGGCGGCTGCGCCTCGTGGAAATCCCCGCGATGGCCATCAGCTCCACCGACATACGCCAACGCGCCGCCGAGGGGCGGCCCGTGTGGTACCTCGTGCCCGACGGGGTGGTCCAGTACATCGCAAAACACGGCATGTACAGCACGCGCTAGATACATCACACGCAGGTACGTGCGCTACCATAGTGCGTGAAGATTCCTTATACAACACCTGCCGCTTCGAAAGGCTGACCCATTTGACTGCCACCGCAGAATCTATCCACATCGCAGGCATCGCCGCACGCGCCGCCTCCGACAAGCTCGCTGAAGACATCCTGGTGATCGACGTCTCCCAGCGCCTCGCCATTACCGACTGCTTCGTTGTTGCCTCCGGTGACAACGAACGCCAGGTCAACGCCATCGTTGACGAAGTGGAAGATCAGCTGTCCGACGAAGGCTTCAAGCCCACCCGCCGCGAAGGCCGCGGCGAAGGCCACTGGGTTCTGCTGGACTACGGCTCCATCGTTGTGCACGTCCAGCGCAAGCAGGAACGTGAGTTCTACGCCCTGGACCGCCTGTGGGCAGACGCCCCACAGATCGAGGTCGAGGGCGTGGAGCAGGTAGAGCGCTCCGAGGTGTGGTCTGACGACACCTCCATCGACATCCTGGACGCCACCAGCGTGGACGACCTCCCACTGGCAGGCCCCACCCCGGACACGGACGAGCTCTAGACACCATGAAGGGTGAGCGTCGACTCGTGCTCGTCCGTCACGGGCAGACTGAATACAACGCGACGGGCCGGATGCAGGGCCAGCTGGACACCGAACTGTCGGAGCGGGGTCGTCAGCAGGTGCGCCAGGCGTCGGAGGTATTAAAGGATTGGGACGTCTCCGCAGTCATCTCCAGCGACCTCGTCCGGGCACGGGAGACGGCGGAGATTCTCGCCAGCGGGTGGGGAACGCCCCTGACGACCGACCCACGTCTGCGGGAGACAGATCTGGGGCGCTGGCAGGGGGCGAGCCACGCCGAGATCGACCGGGATTACCCAGGACAACGGGCGTATTGGCGCCACGACCCCCAGTGGGCACCACCCGGCGGAGAAAGCCGCGTCCAGGTCGCTGAACGCGCCTTCTCCCTGGTTAACGACGTGATGCACTCCGAGGCCTTCGGCGATGGGGGCCTGGTGGTGATGGTTGCTCACGGCGGGACCATCGGCGCGCTCACCGCACGGTTGTTGGGCCTGCCGCTCAGCCATGTTCAGATTTTCTCCGGACTGGGCAACGTGCACTGGTCCCAACTGCTGGCCCGTCCGCAGCTGACCAGTGCTCCCGGGCAGACCAGCCCACCGGCCATTGACGGTTCCACCGTACCCCTCGTGCCGTCGGCGGACCCAGAGTGGTTCAGCTCGCCGGCCTGGCACCTCGAAGGGTGGAACATCAGCGCGTCGATGACGGAGCTGGCCCACGGCAGCGTGGGCACATCCAACCCTGATGAAGGGGAGTCTCAATGACCGTCTACGTTGTCACGGATACCTCCAGCTGCCTGCCGGCCACCATGGCCGAGGACGCGGAGATCACGGTCCTTCCGCTGCATCTGTCCGGCGAGGGGGCAGATGCAACCACCGCTGGCTTGGGCCAGTTAGAGCTCACCGCGGCATATGCGCGCCTGCTGGAACGCGGTGGTGACGACGGGGTGGTGGCGCTGCACTTGTCGAAGGAGCTTTCGGCCACGTGGAGCAACGCGGAGACGGCCGCGGCGATCTTCGAGGAGAAGGTGCAGGTGATTGATTCGCAGAGCGCCGGCATGGTCCTGGGGTATGCGGCCGTTGCCGCGGCGCTCAAGGCGCGAGAGGGGGCAAGCCTCGAGGAGGTTGCCCAGACTGCGCGCGACGTCATCGATCACGCATCCCTGTGGCTGTATGTCCCCCGCGTGGAGGCGCTGCGCAAGGGTGGCCGGCTGTCCACGGGTCAATCCTTGCTGACCACCACGCTGGCCACCCGCCCGGTGTTTCAGCTGGAGGAGGGCAAGTTGTCCGTGGCGTCCAAGGCCCGTACGCAGTCCAAGGCGCTGGACAGGATTATCGATCTGCTGCAGGAAAAGATCCTGCCCGGCGCGCTGGAGGCCGTGCGTGCCGCCACCGCGAGGGCCAAGGACGAGCACCATGACGAGGTCAAGGCGCGTCATCGCACGAAGACGAAGGCGATGCTGGACATCGTGAACCCCAAGAAGTCGGACGCAGACCAGGAGAACCCGGACACCGCCTGGAATCCCGCGGAGGCGCTGAAGGAAAGGACCGCCGCGGCGCGCCTGGAGGCCCTGAATCTGTTGGATGCGCCCCGCAGCGCGCGGATTGCGATCCACACCGAAGAGGCCACGGAGGTGGCTGTGGAGCTCAAGGAGCGGATCGATGCGATGGTGGAGGAGATGACCCAGGCTAACAGCCAGCTTGAGGTTGTGGTGGATGTGGTGACTATTCCGCCAGTGCTGAGTACGCACACGGGCCCCGGCGCGGTGGCGATTGCGCTGGTGCTGGATGCACGCACTCCCAGTGTGGTGATGCAGCCTGAGGCGGTCGACGAGCTCTGAGTTTTCCACACCCCGTGAGTTATCCACAGGGTCCAGGGCTTTCCTGGAGGGATCCTCATAATGACCGACGCCACGGCACACCACTGTATGGCATCGTCCTGAGGTATGGGAGCACAACCTTCATCCGCTACGCTGCGCGCCATCCAGGAAAGAATCGAGTCATTCGTCCAGCCGATGGCGGAGCATGACGTTCAGACTGTTGATGTAGAAACTCGAACGGCCCTTCACCCTCGGTCGGCTAAAGCCTTGATTGTTGTGGTGGCTGTGGCCACGGTGGCTGTGGGGATCGTGCTGGGACTTAAAGTCATGGGCGGGGAGCCATCTGAGCCAGAGGCAGGGGGAGTGTCTCAGTGGGGACAGCTTGCCCCGGCGGGACAGGACACGGCTGGTGGCACTGCCAGTAGTGCCACGGTGAGCGCTGATGCGCGGAACTCCACGGCAGGGCAGGATTCGGCGGCGGTGGGGGCGTCGGATAAAACGGACACGATCGCGACCGCGGAGAGGGCCGCGGGGCCGGCGGTGGTGAGTATTCAAGGGATGGTGGCGCATCCTGGCCTGCTGCGTCTGGATCCCAGCACGCGGGTGGGGGAGGCCATTGATGCTGCTGGGGGAACTGTGCCGGGGGCGAATATCGTGGCGATTAACCTGGCCGCCAGGATTAGCGATGGGATGCAGATCGTGGTCGATGATCACGGTTCGACGGTGGTGGATAGCTTGGTGCGCGCGCCTGGGGAAGTGGCGCCGGCGGCTGGGTCTGGTACTGCGGGCGGTGGTGTGGGAGTAGGACCAGGCGGCACGATTAACTTAAACACAGCCACCGAGGCGCAGCTTCAAACCCTACAAGGTGTGGGGCCCTCCACGGCCCGGGCCATCATCGCCTGGCGGGAAGCCAACGGCCGCTTCGCATCCGTGGAACAACTCCTGGAAGTCAAGGGGATTGGGCCCGCCAAATTCGATGCGATCAAGGGGTCCGTGAGCATTGGTTAAACACTGGATCCGGCGCACAGGACTGCTGGGAGTACCCATCGCCACAGTTGCGATGACGCCGCAGCAGGCCGCGGAGCGCGACCCATTTTCCCCGGAAGCCATCGCCTCCCGCAGAGGGAGGGACCTGCGTCTGCTGCCCGTGGCCGTGGCGAGCTGGGCCGCGGTGGCGCTCACGGTGGTGGAGCGCGCGATGTGGATCGCCGGGGTGTGTGTCTGCGTGATGGTTCTGTCCATGGGCGCCTTCGCTTACCTGCGACGGAGCTCACCGCGCGGTGCACAGGCGGTGCGCCGGAAGGAGCGGATTCAGGCGAGTCTGGTGATGCTGGGTGCCGCGGCCTTCGTGGCCGGAGCCCTGTCTGCCAGTTGTGCCGCGCGCATGCATGTGATCGAACGGCACCCGCTGGTGCGGGAATCGGTGACGCACGCGCACCCGAGCTCGCACGTGAACACGTACCCGCACACGCATACGGGGATCGTGGCCGTGGCCGGGATGCCGAAGCCACTGACGAGCACGGGCGTGATGGTTTCCGTCCGAATTGAGGGGTTGGGGACGGTGCCGCTGTTCTTCTCTGCGGTGCACGCACACGGGCCGGGTGGGGCTGCGCAGGACCTGCGGCCTGGACAGAGGATCGATGTGGCTTTTCGGGTGCAACAGGCGAGCCAGGTGGCGGGCCAGGCGGCAGAGACACGTTCACGGACGCGCGCAGGCATGATCCCCGTGACACTGCGGGCCACGCGCTCCATCAATTCGGTGGAGGATCCGCGCGGGGTGTGGGCCGTGACGTACTGGCTCCGCTCTGGGCTGGTGGCGGCCTCCGAAGCCATGCCGGGGGATACTGGGGATGTGGTGCCCGGCATGGTGGTGGGCGATACCACTATGCAACCGCAGGAGCTCCGCGAAGATTTTGTAGCGACGGGCTTAAGTCACCTGAGCGCGGTCAGTGGTGCGAATTGCGCCATCGTCATGGCCACGGCCATGATGGTGGCGAGCATGTGCGGCGCTGGCAGATGGACGCGCCTGGCGGCGGCCGCATTGGCGCTCGCCGGCTTCGTGTTGCTGGTGGGTCCTGAGCCCAGCGTGTTACGCGCAGCCGTGATGGGAAGCATCGGCTTGGTGGCGGTGGCCACCGCACTGTGGCGCGACATCGTGGCGACCGCATGCTGGGCGGTCTTGGGGTTGCTGTGGTGGGACCCAGGGTTGTCTGTGAACTACGGCTTCGTGCTCTCCATGGTGGCGACGGTCGGCATCGTGATCCTGGGTCCCTGGTGGTCCCGAGCTGTGCTGTGGCGATGGTGGCGCTATATGGAACGCCGTTTTCATAAGCGCCCACCGCTGTGGCACGCGATGCTGGTGCGCATGGTGATGGTCTCGGCCGCTGCGGACGTGGTCACCGCTCCGGTTATTATGCACATGACCGGTCGCATGTCTGTGGTCGCTATTCCCGCTAATGTCCTTGTCAGCTGGGCTGTGCCGATCGTGACCGTGTGTGGTCTGCTTCTTGCGCTGTTGGGAGCATTGTGGGTCAGCGTGGCAGCGGTGCCTGTTGTGGGTGCGCTGCTGCATGGGCTGGTGCTCGTCGCGGGGCTTGCTGCTGTCCCAGGTGGCTGGTGGATTCAAGGGGTGGGGCGGAGCCTTGCGCGCTGCCCACATGTGGAAGCTCCAGCGGGAACCGTGTCTATGCTGTGCATGCTGGCGGGGATCGCAGTCACCATGGCACTCATCAGGTACAGGCGCTCCTGGTGGGCACCGTGGGCGCTGGGGATGACGCTGGTGGTGAGCGCGGGAGTATTCCGCTGGGGAAGTGTCACTCTGGTGAGCCCCACGGACGCCCCAGAACAGTGGTCCGTGCCGGAGCGAGTGGATGTGCGCGGGCTGCGTGTGGTCGAAACCCACGACGACACGCAGACACTTCGGGTGCAACCACCTGCGGCGGATGTCATCATCGATCGCACCTGCGGTAAGAGCTATGGCCGTCCCACGCTCAACCCCCAGGGCATCCCCGTGCTCTACCCGTGCCGAGATGGCGTGCGCCTTGTGGAATGATGGACACCATGCCTTCACCATCGCGCTCGGCCGCTCAGCCCCCGGCACCCATTCATGTCATTGCGGGTGCTGACGAATTCTTGGCAGAACGACGCCGGCAGGAGATCGTCGACGCCACTCGTTCCTATGAACAGGATCCCCATATCCCGGTGGAAACATTCAAGGCCAATGAGGTGGATCCCGGTGTACTCGCGGAATTGCTGAGCCCCTCGCTGTTCTCCGACAGCAGGATCATCGTGATTCATGGCGTGGAGGATTGCGGTAAAGAACCCTTGGGGTTCATCACCGCAGCGATGGAGCAGCCGGTCCCGGGTATGGTGCTGATCATCATCCACAAGGGGACCGGCCGGAACAAGAAGATGGTGCAGACCTGGGCGGGGATGGGCGCACAGATGCACGAGGCCGCAGAGCTGCGGCCCCGGGAGAAGCAGGCTTTTGTGGACCAGGAGTTCCGCAGGCATGGCACGCGGGTCTCACCCGATGTGGTCCAACTGTTGCTGGAGGTGGTGGGAAGCGACCTTCGCGAGCTGGCGAGCGCTGTCAGCCAGCTCGTCGCCGATACCAATGGATCCATCGATACGGCAGCGGTGAAGCGCTACTACACAGGCAAGGCAGAGGTCACGGGCTTCGACATTGCCGATTACGCCGTGGTGGGCAATGTGGCCGCAGCAGCGTCTCTGACGCGGCGTGCGCTTCAACTGGGGGAAAGCCCCGTGATGATCTCCGCAGCATTAAACCGGAACGTCAGCGGTATCGCCAAGGTGGTGGGGGCAGGACGGATTGACTCGCGCCGGGACGCGTCACGGTTTGGGATGGCCCCCTGGCAACTCGACCGCACCATCAAAACGGCGCGCCACTGGACCCCGGCCATGGTGGCCCGCGCGGTGCAGATCCTCGCCGAGTTGGACGCCGGTGTGAAGGGCGGGAGCGCCAGCGCGGACTATGCGCTGGAACACGGTGTGATCACGCTTGCCCGTCTGGTGGCTCAGCGCGGCGGGACGCGCTGAGCAGGGACTAGAACTTGGAACCGAATCCGCGCCACACACCAGCGTGAATGGCCTCGTCATAACGGTTCTCGAAGGCGTACGAGCGGGTTTCTTCCCACGTGTCCACGCCACCGTCGAGGTGTGCCCCGAGCATCGCGCCCGTCAGGGAGCCGCGCGTATTGCGGTTACCGGACCAGTTCACCGCCACATGCAGGAAGTCGTGCGGTGCGTACTGATCGCGGTGATCCAGATACAACTGGGACAGCAGCAGGGACGTGACGGTGCACGAACCGGCGTCCCATCCTCGGCCGAGGATCTGCGTGAACTTCCGGCTGGAACGGTAAAGCTCCTCGAAGTCGCCCTTCTCCAGGAACGGTGTGAGGTATTTGCGGCATTCCTTGGCGCGCTCAACCAACTCGATGAGTGGCACGTCGGGGCCCGTGAGGTCACGGATGAGTGCCTCGTTCAGGTCCTTCAGAATGTCGGACTTTTCCTCGGAGGTGAGCAGCTCGTCGGCGTCGAAGAATGCATCACCAGCAAGGCCGGACGCCGTTTCCAGCAGGTCACAATCGGATTCGGTGAGCAGTGCAGCGGCGGCCACCGCAGCTGAGGCGCGCGATACGCCGGAGTCGTGGGTCAGCATGGCCTGCAATACGGACCAGCCCACGCCTTCATTCACAGGGGCCAGCAGTGCGCTGGCTGCCACGCGCATCACTGCTCCGGAACCGCCGGAGTGGGTGGCGGCATCCCACCAGTGATCGATGCCGACTTCTTCCAGGCGCTCCAGGGACTCGGTGTTGGATGCGCCGGGGAAGCGGTCGTAGTCCGGGTCGCGGTGGTAGGCCACGAAGTGCGTGCCGATGGTTTCCATACCCGCTTGGCGCTCGAGCTTGTCTTCGTCGATTGTGCGCATCGCGGCGGCCAGAGCCAAGGTCATCTGCGTGTCATCGCTGATGATGAGTTTTTCTGGCAGTGGGGTGGATTCGGGCTGGGGAGGCAGTTGGTAGGGGTATCCCCACGCATCGCCCAACGCGGTACCGAACAGGGCGGAGCGGAAACGAGCCTTCATGGGAAACTAACTCTCCTGAAAAAGTGGTGATGAGTGCGTTGTGATCGAGTGTGTACTGTGTTCGTGGAATAGAGAAAACCCGCACCACAAGAGGAATCTATAGGTGCGGGTATCCAAGCATAGCGAAAATGCTGAGCGTGTGGCTCCAGCTTAGGCCATCTTGTTGAAGCGCTGAGCCATACCGGACTTCTTGTTCGCCGCGTTGTTGCGGTGAATGGTGCCCTTGGTCACAGCCTTGTCGTACAGACGGGATGCAACACGGAGCTGAGCTTCTGCAGCGGCCTTATCGCCAGACTCAACGGCCTCGTTGAACTTGCGGGTTTCGGTGCGCAGGCGGGAACGGATGGCCTGGTTACGCTGACGAGCGATCTCGTTGGTGAGAACGCGCTTCTTCTGCTGCTTGATGTTTGCCATGGGTGGCTTACCTCTTTCAGTTGAAACAAAGATTCACGTGGGGTTTCGCGGCTCACGGGATTGCGTGTGAAGCGGTCTCTAACACCCTGCCCAAGGTCCTGCAGGATGCGGCTTCAGACTCCCACGTGCAGAGCGTTGAAGTGTGAACTTTAGACACTTTAGCAGCATCCTACTTCCAGCCATAATCTTCCCTGAGGCGCGCCGCGATGCGCTCGAAGCGGCGTTCTGGCATGCGCGTGCCCCGTCGAAGAATAAATGTTTCTGGAATCAGAAGCGTTTTGTCCACGCGGATCCAGCTCTCTGGGGTGGAGTCGTTCCACGGTCCGCTGCCGATGGGCAGCCAGTTGTGCTCGTTGGCATGCTGGGAATGAGAGGAGATCAGCAGTCCCAGCAGCGTGTGGTTGTTGCGGCCGATGAGCAGCACCGCCCGCTGTTCGTGAGCGGAGACCTTATCGAAACGAAGGTTGGCCCACACCACCTCACCCGGCTCGGCCTGGCCGTCCATATCGGGCGCGTAGATGATGGTCCGCGCGAGCTCTCGCGTGGGGCGCTTCAGTGTGACGTCGAGGTGCTGGAGGTGCGCCAGCGGCTCCTTGGACAGCCCGAGCTGCGCCTCGAGGCCCTGCAGTCCTTCGTCGAGTTTGGAACGGTGGCGGAAGTGCTTGTTGACGAAGCCCGCCAGCCAATTTTTCACGCCACCCGGGGAGCGCTTTTCCTCGTCGGACCCTGGCGTGGCATGCGTGGTGGACTCGAAGTGTCCGTCCGTGTGGTGTGGATGTTGTGGCTCATCCATGGGATCGTGCATAGCCCTAAACATTACTCCCATTGTGGGCGGTGCGTTGCCTTATGTCCTTTTGTCCTAGGTCTAGTAGGGTAAGCGGGGACAAGCGCGGCGATGCGACGCGTGTCGTTTAGTTAGTGTTGAAACATCTCTCGAGAAGGACCACGGCAATGGCTGCGAAGCAGAGCAATTACGCAACGGACACGTTCACTGACCCGTCGCGTATCCGAAATTTCTGCATTATCGCCCACATCGATCATGGCAAGTCCACCCTTGCCGATCGCATTTTGCAGTTGTCCGAGGTGGTGGATGCCCGCGAGATGCGCGACCAGTATCTCGACAACATGGACATCGAGCGCGAACGCGGCATCACCATCAAGGCTCAGAATGTGCGCCTCCCCTGGGTGCCGCGCTCCGGTGCCCATGAGGGCGAGCAGCTGGTGATGCACCTGATCGATACGCCGGGACACGTGGACTTCACCTACGAGGTCTCCCGCGCGCTGGAGGCCTGCGAAGGCTGCATCTTGCTGGTGGATGCCGCCCAGGGCATTGAGGCGCAGACTCTGGCGAACCTGTACCTGGCCATGGAAAACGACTTGGAGATCATCCCTGTTCTGAACAAGATTGATCTTCCCGCCGCGGACCCTGAGAAATACGCGATGGAAATTGCGCACATCATCGGATGCGAACCCGAGGATGTCCTGCGCGTCTCCGGCAAGACTGGCCAGGGCGTGCCCGAGTTGCTGGATAGGGTTGCTGAGCTTGTTCCGCCGCCATCGACTGATTATGGTGCCGACGCCCCGGCGCGCGCAATGATTTTCGACTCGGTCTATGACACCTACCGAGGTGTGGTGACCTACATCCGCATGATTGACGGCAAGCTCAACCCGCGCCAGAAGGTGGTCATGATGTCCACGGGTGCGACCCATGAGCTGCTGGAGGTGGGGATTGTGTCTCCCACGATGCAGAAGTGCGATGGCCTGGGCCCAGGCGAGGTGGGCTACCTGATCACGGGTGTGAAGAACGTCCGTGAGACGAAGGTGGGCGACACCGTGACGTGGGCGAACAAGGGAGCCGAGGAGCCGCTGAAGGGCTACCAGGATCCGAAGCCGATGGTGTATTCGGGATTGTTCCCCATCTCCCAGGCGGATTTCCCCGACCTGCGTGATGCACTGGAGAAGCTGCAGCTCAACGATGCGTCCTTGACGTATGAGCCCGAGACCTCGGTGGCGCTGGGCTTCGGTTTCCGCTGCGGCTTCCTGGGACTGTTGCACATGGAGATCACCCGCGACCGCCTGGAGCGAGAGTTCGGCCTTGATCTGATTTCCACGGCTCCGTCGGTGACGTACCGGGTGGTGGCCGAAGACGGTTCGGAGACGTTCGTACACAACCCGTCGGACTGGCCAGGAGGCAAGCTGCGCGAGGTGTACGAGCCGATCGTGAAGATGACGATCATCGTGCCCGAAGAGTTCGTGGGTTCCACGATGGAGCTATGCCAGTCCAAGCGCGGCCAGATGGGCGGCATGGACTATCTGTCGGAAGACCGCGTGGAGTTGCGCTACACCATGCCGCTGGGCGAGATCATCTTCGACTTCTTTGACATGCTGAAGTCCCGCACGAAGGGCTACGCCTCCTTGAACTATGAGGAGGCCGGTGAACAGCAGGCGGACCTGGTGAAGGTGGACATTCTGCTCAATGGCGATCCGGTGGATGCCTTCTCCGCGATTGTCCACCGCGATTCCGCGCAGTGGTACGGAAACAAGATGACGAAGAAGCTGAAGGAGCTTATCCCTCGCCAGCAGTTTGAGGTTCCCGTTCAGGCTGCGATTGGAACCAAGGTCATTGCCCGTGAGAACATCCGCGCCATGCGGAAGGATGTGCTGGCTAAGTGCTACGGTGGCGACATTTCGCGTAAGCGCAAACTGCTGGAGAAGCAGAAGGCCGGTAAGAAGCGCATGAAGTCCATCGGTTCGGTGTCCGTCCCCCAGGAAGCATTCGTGGCCGCCTTGTCCACGGACTCCAACTAGGAAATCTTAATCAGTACTTTTCCTTGTACGTGGCCTTCTTCCACGGCAGCGAAGGCCTCGGCGGCCTGGTCAAAGCTGTAGACCTTGGACACCCGTGGCGTGAACTCGTTGGCGCCCAGGAGGGACACTAATTCGCTAAAGACCTCGGTGGTGCGCCGGCGCGTGATCCCGGAGCCGCCGTATTCCTCGGCGGTAGCGGAATCCGCCAGGGATCGTAGCACCACACCGGAGCCAGACGTGCAGAGATTCTCCGCAGTAGTGCGGAGAATCTCGCCACCCACCAGATCAATGATCGCGTCCACGCGAGGGCTGGGCAGGCCGCTGACCGTGGTGTGTAGAGTGTCCAGCCAGTCGTCCTGGTTTGTGGAGACCTGCTGCGCGCCAAAGCCCTGAACGAAGGCGCGCTTAGAAGCCGACGACGTCGCACCGATCACCTTCATACCCAGATGCCGGGCAAGCTGGATGGCGTGCGTACCCACACCTCCACCGGCCCCCAGGATCAACAGTGTTTTATCTCTCAGGCTGGCGGAAGCGCCCTCGTTCGTGCGGACCTCGTCTGCGATGCTCTGCAGCGTATCCCACGCGGTGCCTGCAGCGACCGGGATACAGGTGGCGAGTTCACCGGGAACCCCATCAGGGATGCGTGCGGTCTGATCCGCATCCAGCAGTACCGCTGTATCACTGGCGGCTCCCGTGCCCGCCAGGGTTCCGCCGAACACCCAGTCACCGGGGTGGACCGTCTGAGCGAGGGCATGGTTGGGATCGACGGCGATCACCACACCGGTAGCTTCTCTGCCCATGGCCATGGGAAAGTTCACGGGAAAGGCACCCTGGCGCTGGCCAGAGCGCACCTTGATGTCCGCAGGATTTACACCCACGTATTTCGGCCGAATCAGCACGCTTCCCGGCTGGAGGGTTGGCTCCTCCACGTCAAGAAAGGTGCTGACGTCCTGTGATCCAAATTCCTGAAAACCAAAGATGCGCATGCCCTCTACAGTAGCGCGGCAGGCTAACACACCGGATGCTTCACTGTTGCACTGATGCGTGAGCGTTCGGCACGGAGATGAAGCACTGAGATGAAAATGGCAGCGCATCCGGTGATTAAAACGGCGGCGGAGGTGGTGCGGTCAGGGACCTGCGGCGCCGATGCACACGAGTCTGCCCCAGATCCATCATCTCCCCGGTTTTATACCCCTTCGTGAATGCATGGGGATCCACCTGCGATTGCGAGCGGAATCTCGATGTCTTCAGGAAAGGAAAATGCTCCTGCGCCAGGAGATCTGCGGCACGGGCATCATCGAGGAGAACCAGATCGCCCGACTGCCCATCGCGACCATAGTCGGCCGTGTGCTGGGCCTCAATGTCGTAGAGCCGGCTGTGAATTTTCTCAATGAACCCCAACATCCACGAGCGCTTCGCCCGGCGAGTGTGCACCGCATCGGCCCATAATTGATCGCCGTGGTCTTTGGCACCAGCGATCATCTGGGGATTCAAAATATCGAACAAAATGGTGACCCGATCAATGTGATGGGGAAGTCCAAAGAGCACCGCGCGCTTCACAGTGCGCTTGTTGTATTGGTGATAACGTACCGTGCGGCAGTGCAGAATGCTTGCGATGGATAACAAGAGCCGAAATTGCAGATCGCTGTAGGAACCAGCGAAGTTAATATCTTTACGTATTGCTTGGCGCTCATTACCTTTGTCCAGCTGGCTGGCTTCCACCCCGTATTTTGCCATCAGCTCGAATGCTTTTGCCTCGAAGACGTCCCCCTCTGGAGTGCCCTGACGATCCTGCGCTTGACGCAGCAGTTTCGCCACTTTATCCCGAATGGACCCCTGATCGTTCAGTGCGGCCATATGCTCCCCCTTAAAAATGTTGTGTCCTGCAAGTAGGTGTGTGCGCACTGTATCACGCACGTGTGACAGTGCCTGGTGGTCACTGCACCCCACACGGCCCAGACGGGGCGTGTGGGGGCGGTTTATCAACAGAAAATGTGGCTGTGGAAAAATGGAACTGTGCAGTTCACAGGGGTGTATAGCGGGCGCTGTATATTAAATGCACAAGCTCACACCAGGACCCTGTGCTGCCGGTGTGGCACGAAGCAAGAAGCGCACAGCAAACAATCAAGGAAACACTATGGTGAGAACGTGTGGCCGCATCACGCCGCAGCGCGCAGCGTCCTGCGCGCTGCTGATCTTGGGGATGAGCGTGGCCGCATGCTCAGCAGAGAACGCTCCTGCAGAGGTGGTGTCCTCGTCGGAGTCTTCTGTACAGAAGGAGGCTTCGGGGGAGAGAGGTTCGGCGTCGGTTCATAAGAAGGGGGAGGGGCAGAAGCAGAAACAAGATAAGGATAAAAATAAGGACACGGACATCACAGGCATGGACGAACGCACGTCGATGGCAGTGGTGACTGATCAGGGAGTGGCGGCGACGGATAACGCGCGAGAGGCACGTCCAGGCCTGTCTGTTATTAAGCTCTATATCGCCGATTATGCGCTGCGCGATGGCGCGAGTAGTCCTGAGGAGTTTCAGAAAAATGCTGAGCTGGCGAAGAGGATGATCAGCGGGTCGGATGATTTCGCGGCGGATATTCTCTACAACAAATACCCCTATTCCATTGACCAGGTGGCGTCCGAATATAAATTAGCCAACACGTATTCCAACGGGACGTGGGGAGGGGCGTACACCAGTGCCTATGATGTGGCGCAGTATCTCCACGAGGTCAAGAAAAAGCGTCCGCAATCCCTGATTCTTCAGTGGATGCACAGCCCTCTGGAGACTGCCGTGGACGGCACCAAGCAACAATGGGGCACGGCGCGTTTGGCGGGGGCAGAAGGGACCAAGTGGGGGTGGTCGGACTCTGGGCGGAAGATTGTGGCGTCTGCAACGCTGGGTGGCACCTACACTGCCGCTGCCTTTACGTGGGGGAGTGCGGACGATCAGAATAACGATATTGATGATCTGATTTCTCAGATAAACGGTCCAGTAGATAAGATTGTGTCAAAGTTTCGCTGAGAGTTTCACAGAGAGCAGAATCTTCATGGGACGTCATTCACTACCTCGTACACACACCACAGCTTCCAAGGCCGCACGCCGCGCCACCAGCATCGCCGTGGCGCTAGCCACCCTGACCGCCGGAACTGCCGTGGCCGGCACCGCCAACGCACAGGATCTGGGATCGCTGAGCTCTGCACCAGGACTTCCACCACTGCCGGTTCTGCCAGAAGCGCAGACGAAGACGGTTCACATTCCCGGTGTTGGTCCCCTGGATGTCACCATTCCCGCGGGAGTACCGGTCCCTGAGTACCTCATCGCCCCCAACATCATCCCCGGATACCCTGGCATCAAGGTGACGGATAAGGGTGCCTCTCAGGGGGCGTCTGCTCCGTCACCAATCCGGGGCAACCAAACCATCCAGGGCGTGAACCCTCGCACCACCATGGCGATCGTGACGGATCAGGGCATCGCCGCCACGCCGAACGCCTACGAAGCTCGCCCGGCTCTGTCCATCATCAAGCTCCTGCTGGTGGACTACGCGCTCCACCGCGGAGATGGATCGCCGCAAGACCGTGCCCTGTCCGAGCGTGCCATCCGTGCATCCGACGACGCCGCAGCAACCGCCCTGTTTAGGAAGTACCCCGGCGGAATCGACCAGATTGCCCGCGCACATGGCATGAGTGCCACGCGCACCAACGGCTTCTGGGGCAACGCAACGACCAGCGCCGTGGATATCGCCCGCTACCTGGACACCATCAAGCGCATGGACCCGAACTCGCCTGTGCTGCAGTGGATGCGTGAGGCATACCCCGTCGCAGCCGATGGCACCCGGCAGAATTGGGGAACGCGTGCCCTGCCACGCGTTCAGGGCACCAAGTGGGGTTGGTCGGACATGGGACCGAACACCGTGGCTAGTGCAAGCTTTGCCGATAACTACACCGCCGCAGCCTTCACGTGGGGCGGCGCACAGGAGCAGAACGCCGACGTTCCGATCGCCATTGGTTATGTAGGCTAAAGCAACTGCCTGGCCTCCGGAGCATAAGGCATAATGAACGCTATGTCACCAAACGATAATCGGAATAACCCTTACAGTCGCGATGAGGACCAGCGTTCCTATGGAGACGAGCAAGAGACCCAGGTCTTCGGCAGTCTCGGCGACCAGCAGGGTGACGGTTCCGCCTGGCAGGACCCGGATGCTCCGGAGCCACCACAGTATCGCCACCAGCCCGCCCAGCAGGGGTATGGCCAGCAGGGATACACCCAACAGTTCGACCCCAATCAGTACAATAACCAATACAACGCGGGCGGGGCAGGGGGCTACAACGGGCCCATGGGGCCCGGGCCGCAGGGCCCTCAGGGACCGCAGAGTCTGCAGGGCACGCACGGGTATCAGGGCTATGAGGAACCCCGGGAGAAGAAGCTGCCAGTAGGTAAGATCATCGCAGGTATTGTGCTGGTCATTGTTCTGGCCGTGCTGCTGCTCTTTGGCATCAATGCCTGGGATACCTTCTCCAGTAACCGAAACTCTGAGTCCTCGTCCAGCACCTCGGCCACAGATCCGAGCACGTCCCCCACGCAGGAATCCGACGACCAGAGCTCCCCATCGAGCCGCTCCAACTTGCCGTTCGGCATTGATCCCAGTGCGGTTCCCGAGCTGCCGGAGATGCCTCAGCTTCCCGACGGCGGCGATGGTCAGTCCCTGGAGGATCTGAACAAGAAGCTGGACGACATGCTGAAGAACCTCGAAGACCAGCTCGGTGACATCAACGGTGGTGCCGGTGGTGGCAATGGCGCCGGCGATACCGGCGCTGGCGGTGGGGAGCTCGCTGGTTAAGCACTAGCTCCCACCGCCAACCGGCGCCGCCTACTCGCCGCCCAGCGTGTCTTCCTCCAACGTATCCGGCTCACCGATCCGCGCGCGTTCGGCGGCGATGACCTCCTCGATGAGCTTTGCCTCGGACACATCCAGCGCCTCCGGGTTGGAATCTGCAGCCACGGATTCACGCGCGAAGTGGTCGAAGAGCTCTCGCTTATTCTCCAGCATCATCATCAGCCGTTCTTCCACGGAATCCGGGGTGAGCAGCCGGTGAACCTCCACGGTGTTGATCTGTCCCATGCGGTGCGCTCGGGCAATCGCCTGGGCCTCCACAGCCGGGTTGAGTTGCGGCTCAAACAGAATAATGCGATTAGCCGCCTGGATGTTCAGCCCTTCGCTCGCTGCCGTAATCTGAGCCACCAGCACGGCCCCCGTCTCCGCGGCCGTGAAGTCGTCCACGGCCTTCTGTCGCTCTTCGTGGCTCACACCACCGGCGATGGGGCCAAAAGCCCGGTCGCCCAGCAACTCCATGAGCTCGTCCAAGACGGAACGGAAGTACGTGAAGATGATGGTCTTCCCTGCCTCGGCACCGTCATCTAGCAACTCTGATACGCGTTCCATCTTCGCGGATTCCCGGCCAGCGAAGGCCTTGCGCATATCCATGAAGTGCCCGCGGTGCACGGCGTTGTTGTAGCGTTGCCGTTCGGCGCTTTTCGCCTCGATCCATTCCTCAATTTCCGTCACAGGCGGCAGCTCATCCAGAACATCCTTCTGGTTACGACGCAGGTAGACGTGCGCAATGGCCTGCTTGAAACTGTGGGGTTTTCCGCGCGCTTTCTCCAGGTCATCCACGATGTCCGGATGCAGGTAGGACAACAGCGTTTCGAATTCGCCCACCCGGTTTTCCAGCGGCGTACCGGTCATGAAGACGCAGTGCTCCACCTTGTTCGCCAGTGCCTTCACGCCCTGCGACTGCAGGGATGCTGTGTTTTTCGCCCGGTGTGCCTCGTCCACCACCAGCACGTCCAGGTCCGCGCCACCGCTCTCCACCGGCCCGGTGAGGTCGGCATTGCGACGAACTTCCGGGAAGCCCGCAATCGCTACACCACCTTTCAGCTTCCACGCCTCATATGTGGATTCCTTGTCCGGCCCGTGCAGAATCATCGGGTGGAGATCCGTGAACTTGGCGATTTCGCGCGCCCAGTTGATGCGCAGGGAGGGTGGGCACACCACCAAGGCCTTGGTTTTTCCGCTGCTCGCCAGATGCGTGATGACAGCCAGGGCCTGCATGGTTTTACCCAAGCCCATTTCGTCGCCGATCAGCACCCGTTTCTGCGCGAGGGCATACTTCGCGCCGAAGGCCTGGTAGCCACGCAGGGAGGCGTGCAGCGTGCCGTTCAGCGTGATGTCCGCGATCCGCTCGGCGATGTCGTGCGGTACGTCAGTTTCCGTCTCCGAATCCCCGAAACTGTGGAACTCGGCGGCACGAATGGCGTAGAGATTCCACGCGTCCTCCGCGCTGAGCATCGGCGGGGCACTGACCGTCGGAGTGGTGCTGTCCAGCAGGTCGTTGTTGCCGGCCACGGCCACCAGCGTGCCCGGCTCCACCCTCGCAATGTGCATCGGCGAGGTCGGCAGGTCGCGGAGTGAATCGCGGAAGGTCAGCAGGCGAGCCAGCGCGATGACGTAGGGCGTGCTGGGGCCCTTGTCCTGGTAGTCAATCTTCGGCACCTGCGAATCCACCAGGTCCGCGCAGTAGGACCTGGCGGCCGCGATGGCTTGGCTCGCTGTTTTTTGTCCCACCCCGTCGTATTTTTGTAATTCCGACGCCGAACTTCTCGCTATCTGACGTAGTGTCAAATGTTGCAGTGGGCCTAACCGGAGGCGTCCGCCGGTGATCTGATCGATCACAGAAATGTCCGTCTGGGCGATGATAGCCTCGGCCTGGCTCAGCGCGAGCTGACGACCAGCCCGGTGCACCTCAGCTTCGAGCGTGTGGCCGATGGCTCGGGAGGCGTCAATCCGGGCAACATGGTCCGCGTGCGCATTCACCACCTCCGGCGTGGACCAGGTAATGGGCCAGCCGGTGATGCGCTCCAGATCGGCTTCGATCTCGGAGGTGAGCTTGTGCAAGCCGAGGTTCGTGAACTCGTGGGTGGGGGTGGAGCCCAGTGTGGCGTCGATGCCGCCCAGGATGGCATGGATTGCCTCGACATCAATGGCCTGCAGTTGGGCGATGGCCTGTTCACCGTGAACTGGGCGTCGGGAAAATAATTTCGTCAAGCCCCGGTAGCGCGGAACCTTACGGGCCTCGGTGGCCATCTCCTCCAGCTCGGTGTAGCTGGGCAGCACCACCTCGTCCAGGTCCTTGCGCAGCGTGCCGATGTCCAGACGGCGGAACTGCGCCACGTAGGCCGCGGTCTCCACGGTCGGACCGAACGCGAAGACCCGCGTGTCATCATCACTGCCGATGGTGGGAGGAGTCCCGCCCTGGGCGATGGTGGTGAGGCGAAACTGCGTGGCCTCCCTGTGCTGGACCGCACTGTGGACAGATCCAATCAGATTCTCCAGCGATTCAGTATCAATGTTCACAGGGAGGATTGTAGTTAGCTAATGAGCTCCCGCAGCAATTCCGCTGCCTGTGTTGGGGTTTTACCCACCTGAACTCCAGCCTCCTCCAGGGCCTTTTTCTTGCCCTCGGCGGTGCCCGAGCTACCAGAGACGATCGCCCCGGCGTGACCCATGGTCTTGCCCTTCGGTGCGGTGAACCCCGCAATGTAAGCCACGACCGGCTTCGTGACATTGTCCTTGATGTACGCCGCGGCGTGCTCCTCGGCATCGCCACCGATCTCGCCGATCATCATGATGGCTTCCGTCTCCGGATCATTTTGGAAGGCCTCGATGGCCTTAATGTGGGTGGTGCCAATGATCGGGTCGCCACCAATGCCGATGCAGGTGGTGAAGCCGATGTCCGAGAGCTCATGCATCATCTGGTAGGTCAGGGTTCCGGACTTGGACACCAGCCCAATCTTTCCTGGGGTGGAGGCAGTCTCCGCAGGGATGATGCCCGCATTGGACTGGCCGGGGCTGATGATGCCTGGGCAGTTCGGACCGATGATCTGGGTCTGGGACTCCTTGGCCAGGGCGTGGAACTCCGCCGTGTCCTTGACGGGCACGCCTTCGGTAATCACCACGGCGAGGGGAATGCCCGCCCGGATGGCCTCTTCCACAGCATCCTTGGTGTACGCAGCGGGCACGAAGATGACGGTGACGTTGGCGTCGGTAGCATGCATGGCCTCGCGCACACTACCGAACACGGGGATGGAAACGTCGTTGTTAAACTCGACCGTTTCGCCAGCCTTGCGGGGATTGACTCCACCGACGATGGTCGAACCGGAATCCAACATGCGTTGGGTGTGCTTGGCCCCTTCGGAGCCTGTCATGCCCTGGACGATAATGCGGGAATCTGAGTTGAGGAAAATAGACATGGGTACTCCTTTTAGCTGTGCTGATCGGCCAGTTCCGCTGCGCGTCGTGCCGCAGCGTCCATGGTGTCTACCTGCTCAAGCTGGGGGAGATCAGCCTGGGTAAGGATCTCACGGCCCTGCTCGGCATTGTTTCCATCGAGGCGAACAACCAGTGGCTTGGGTTCGATGCCCTCGGAGGACAGGATCTTGAAGGCCTGGACGATGCCTTTCGCCACTTCGTCGCAGGCGGTGATACCACCAAAGACATTCACGAAGACGGACTTCACCTGGTTATCACCCAAAATCACGGACAAACCATTGGCCATGACCTCCGCGTTGGCGCCGCCTCCGATGTCCAGGAAGTTGGCGGGCTTAGGGTTGCTGGCGAATTGCTCGCCGGCGTAGGCCACCACGTCGAGCGTGGACATCACCAGCCCAGCGCCGTTTCCAATGACGCCCACGGAGCCGTCCAGCTTCACGTAATTGAGCCCCAGGTTGGTGGCCTTCAACTCCAGAGGATCGGTGGCGCCGTGGTCCGCAAGATCCTTGTGCTCGGGGTGGCGGAAGCTTGCGTTGCTATCCAGGCTGATCTTTCCGTCGAGGGCGATGATGTCGCCTCCCGTGGTTTTCACGAGGGGATTGACCTCCACCAGGGTGGCGTCCTCCTCTGTGTACACCTCGTAGAGCTTTTTGAACACAGAAACCAGGGCCTTGGCCTCTTCTGCGGAAAACCCTGCCTCTGTGGCCAGCTCTCGGGCGAAGGTATCCGTCATCCCATCCAGAGGGGAGAAGGTCTTCTTTACCAGGGCCTCGGGGCGTTCTTCGGCGAGCTTTTCAATGTCCACGCCGCCTTCTTTGGACAGCATGGCCAGGTACTTGCGCTTGGTGCGGTCCAGAAGAATGGAGAAGTAGTATTCCTCGGCGATGTCTGCGCCCTCTGCGACCATCACCTTGCGTACTGTATGGCCCTTAATGTTCAGGCCCAGGATGTCATCGGCCGTGGCTTCGGCCTCTTCGGGGCTGTGGGCGATTTTCACTCCGCCAGCCTTGCCGCGGCCGCCGGTTTTCACCTGGGCCTTGACAACGACAACAGGGGTGCCGAGCTTTTCTGCGGCGGTGCGTGCTTGGGTAGAGCTGGTGGCGACGATGCCTCGAAGGACGGGGACATCATGCTGCTCGAACAGGTCACGAGCTTGGTATTCAAAAAGATCCATGTGGGGTCTCCAATGGGGTGTAACTGTGGGAATTGAGAACGGTGTGGTCTCGCAGGGGCGGGGGAGTTCACAGCATGAAAAAAGGAGCAACTACTACGGAAGTAGTTGCTCCGGGAAGTCAAGGATCAAGATCCATGAGCTTAGTGCTGGTGAAATCCGAACTCTGGCTTACTTTCCTTCGCCGATGATCTTGTTCACAGCGTCAGAAGCCTTGTCCTTCAGGTCCTCTACGCCCTGCTTGATGTTGGACTTCACCTGGTCTGCACGACCTTCGTTGGCGAGGGAATCGTTGCCGGTAGCCTCGCCGATGTTCTCCTTAGCGGAGCCGGCTGCCTCTTCGGCCTTGTTCTTCAGGTCATCGATGGACATGTAATCCTCCTAGTAGGGGTCTGGTGGTGCTTGGTGGAAGGGGTTCCCTCAAGCGTGTGGTGCCCAGTGTACAGAAAAATTTTGGAGGGCTACTTGCTGTAGTCGTAGAAGCCCTTGCCGGACTTACGGCCAACGTGACCAGCGGTGACCATGCGGCGCAGCAGTGGTGGGCATGCGTAAGAAGGATCGCCGTACTCCTTGTACATCACATCAGCGATGAAGGCACAGGTGTCCAAGCCAACCATGTCAGCCAAGGTCAATGGTCCCATGGGGTGTGCAGCGCCCAGCTTCATGCCGGTATCGATGTCCTCTGGGGTTGCCACCCCCTGCTCCACCATGCGGATGGCGGAGAGCATGTACGGCACCAGGAGGAAGTTGACGATGAAGCCGGAGCGGTCCTTAGCCTCAATAGCGGTCTTGCCCATCACGTCCACGGCGTAGGTACGTGCACGCTCCACGATCTTCTCATCGGAAGTCAGCGCTGGGATGACCTCAACCAAGGGGAGCACGGGCACTGGGTTGAAGAAGTGCAGACCCAGGACACGGCCAGGGTTCTCCGTTGCAGAGGCAATGGTCTGAATCGGCAGGGAGGACGTGTTGGAGCACAGTGCTGCCTGAGGGTCGGTCACGATCTTGTCGAGCTTGGCGAAGACATCCTTCTTGATCTCTTCGTTCTCGATGATTGCTTCCATCACCAGTTCGCGGTCTGCGAAGTCTTCAAGGTTGGTGGTGAAGGTCAGTCGACCCAGGGTAGCGTCCCGGTCTTCCTCGCTCAGCTTGCCACGTTCTACAGCCTTGGCGAGAGACTTTTCGATGCGTGCTTTACCAGCGTCCGCAAATTCTTGCTTGGCTTCCCATACCAGGACGTCGGAGCCGTTCTTTGCTGCTACTTCTGCGATTCCGGAGCCCATGAGGCCTGCACCGATAACACCTACGCGTTGAACCATGGTGATTTTTCTCCTTATATACGAGGTAGACATATTCTTGGGTTCGCCTTCAACTGTACTGAGTTTGGTTGGGCGGGGAGTTGTCGAGGGGGAGAAGTTGGGATCTTTTGGGGGAGGCCGTGAGGGGCGGCAGCCTCAATCTGTGCAGATGCTGGCCTTGGGCGGATTTTCTTGTGGGGTTCGGCTACTTAACCGCTATGGAATGTGCAGTGGGAACACAGGGTTACCCAAGGTTGGGGCCTTAGATTAGGTGTCAGTGCTTGAGAGATTGAGCATGAATAGCGAAGAACCCATTGTCAGATAACCGAAAGGTGCTTGAAACGAAATAACGGTCTAACTCTCCTCTTGAAACGTCAGCGCTTCAGCCCTCGGCCACTCCGGCCGGGGGCTGAAGTGTGTGCTGTGACGGGGAGGCACTGGGGGCACATATGACGCGGATTATTCTTTCTTTTGTGATTCGCTCCACAGTAGTGATAGGGGAAAGATAAATAGGGTTAGTCCTACCCAGTTATCGGTAATGGCGATAAATAAAGCTCCAGCCCATACGGACACTGTGTCAACCCAGCGGTGCCCGTTGGCGTACTTGCCCTGATAATAAGTGCCATCTTTTTGGGTCCAGAAGACAAGAGTGAAATCTGCCGCGGCGGAGATCAGGAGCACGATTGCTGCTACTCGCTGGCCAAACAGGATGAAGGCAAACGCTGCTATGAGTGTGCATACCCCAACTAGGAAGATCTTCTTGTTTGCCATGACCGCACTGATATTACTTATTTTCACTCACCAATGCAATGGCGGTTGTGGGTGAGGCTATTCGCTGTCATCGTCTTCGTCGCCCTCCACATGGAAGCCGAAGGCCTTTAGTCGCTTGCGGTCAGCTGCGGACGAAGAACTCGTCAAGCGAAGAAGCTCACTATAAATCCCGTCCGAGGTGGCGAGCACGTCAGGCGAGCCAATCTCATCCACATGACCCTGATCCAAGGTGATGATGGTGTCCACGTCCGCGATCGTGGACAAACGGTGGGCGATCACAATCGTGGTACGTCCCTCCATCAACTTCTCCAGACCCGCCTGAACCACACGCTCAGCCTTCGTATCCAACGCCGACGTAGCCTCATCGAGAACCAGGATCGGCGCATCCTTGAGCATCGCGCGCGCCACCGCAATGCGCTGCTTCTGGCCACCGGAGAGCCTCAAACCACGCTCGCCAATCACCGTGTCATAGCCATCGTTAAACTTCATGATGAAGTCATGGGCGAACGCATCCTTTGCGACCTGGATGATCTGCTCTTCCGACGCCCCAGGATTGGCATAGGCAATGTTTTCCCTAATCGTCCCACTAAACAGCGCTGGCTCCTGGAACACCACGCCCACCGAACGGCGCACGTCTGCAGCCGACATCGTCGCGATGTCTCGGCCGCAGATGCGCAGCGTCCCCTCACTCGGCTCGTACAGGCCCATGAGCAAGTTCACCAGCGTGGACTTTCCGCCACCAGACTCGCCCACCAACGCAACCTTCTCATTCGCCTCCGCCTGGAAAGTCACGCCGTGGATCACCGGCTCGCCAGCGGTGTAAGCAAACGTGATGTGGTCAAACTCCAATACGGGGGATCCGTCGGCCTGTGGCATGGGGCAGGCAGAGGGCGCGCTGTTGGCGTCGTTGGAGGACAATAACATCGTTCCCCCTGGCCTCGACGCATCGAGCAAGGCCTTCGGCGCGGAGCTTTCCTCCAGCTCATCCATGGCCATGAAGTATTCGCGGGAGCCCGCGGCGGCGCGCTGCGCGGTATCCACCATCCAACTCATCATCAGCGCAGGCTGGCGAGCCATCGTCACCAGCTGCAACAAAAACACCATGTCGCCAATCGAAAAGTGCCCATGCAGCGTACGCCAAAATAGCGTGAAGTAGATGGCAGCAAACACCAGATTAAGCCCGCCCAGGCGCAGCACATCCATGAAATGCCACCATCGCGATTGAGCCTTCGTGAGGCTGATTGTCTCGGCGAAATGAGATTGGAATAAACGCAATTCGCGCAGCTCCGTTACAAAGGACTTCACCACCTTCATCTGGCCAATCACCTCGGCGAAACGGCCCTGCGCGGTATCAATGTGTTCGTTTTTGTCCTTCTCCCACACCATCCACTTCTTGGAGGTCAGCATCGTCAGATACAGATACATCGGGAAGATAACAGCCAACAGAATCGCCAAAGGCCAGTAGTAGATAGCCGTAATGATCAGAACCAAGGTGATCGTGAACATCATCGAGATGAAGTTGTTGGCGAACGACTTCACAAAGTCAGACAAGCCGAGGATTGAGCGATCCAAACGGGAAATAATCGTGCCCGTTACTTGCTTGTCATAGTAGGACTGTGGCAAGGACAGCAATTTGGCGAAATAGCGATTAGAAAGAATCTGGCGCATCCGCATGGCCATCACATCGCCAAACCAGCCTCCGATATTCTGAATCACCGTGTGAGATAGCTCCACCGCCAACAGCGTGAGAGCAAGCCACAACACAACGGAGGAGGCTTCATCAAGAGTGCTGTCGCCAGAAAAATGCCCCACGATGGTGTCCGTGGCCTGTTTCACCAAAAAAGGAGTGGTGAGCTGAAGCAGAGACACGCTGACGGCAGCCAGCGTGACGATCAGATAGAAGGGCCACAGCTCCTTCGTGGTGCGGAAAATACGGCCGAAAACTGAAAGCATGACACGAGTTTCTTTGTGAAGTCTTCGAGGCACACGATCGTTTCGGCAGGTGGGCTTGGCCTACTGGCTGTTGGCCTCCTGGCTGAAGTCTGCAGCCGCGATCCGATCGAAGGCCTCGTTCAAAATTTCTTGGGAAGTAGCAAAATTAACACGGATGTGTCCCTGACCCAACGTGGGGCTAAACGTTGTGCCTTCGCTCACGACCACGCGGGCCTTCTCCAGGATCTTCGCCGCAGGTTTGTCAGCCAGGCCCGCTACCTTCCGAAGGTCCACCCACAGCAGGAAGCTAGCCTCCGGACGAATGATTCGCGCACCCGGCAACACCTCGGGCAGCCGGCGCTCGATCAGGTCCAGATTGCTGGAGAGGTATTCCAGCTCGTTATCCAGCCATTCCTCACCCTCGTTGTAGGCCGCAGCTGTGGCGATCATGCCCAGGGTGGATGCCTCGCCCGTGCGCAGGTTGTGCACTTGAGCCATCGTCCGCCGGTCCTCCTCGTTGGTGAAGATCATCTGCGCGCAGCGCAGGCCTGCGGTGTTCCATCCCTTGGAGGAGGCGATGACCGTCACGGTCACGCGTGCCGCCGTCTCGCTTATGGAAGCGGTGGGGGTGTGCTGGGCAGGGGAGTACACCACGGGTGCGTGAATCTCATCGCTGATCAGCCGTACGTTGTACTTATCGGCCAGCTCCACCAGGCGCTCCAGCTCCTCGGGGCGGAAAGAGCGGCCCAGTGGGTTGTAAGGGTTGCACAGAATCATCGAGCCCACGCCGTGGGGGTTCTTGGTGGAGGCGAAGGCTTCCTCCAGGGCGTCGTAGTCAAAGCCCCACTCCACGTCCTCAGGGTCACTTGCGCCGGGCTTCGGCCGCTGCACCATCTCAACCAGGACCGACGGGCGGTTGGTGGCCGTCGGGATGTCGAAGAACGGGTAGTAGGACGGCACGCAATTGATGATGTCGCTGCCTTCCGGCGTGAGTTCGTCGATAGCCACGGCCACGCCTTTCACCACGTCGGGAACCACCCGGATCCAGGAAGGGTCTACTTCCCACTGGAAGCGGCGCTGAAGGAAGCCGGCCAGGGCTGGCGGGACCTCGGCTTCTTCGGCGTGATAGCCGAAATACTCCCGGTCCACGGCCTGGTTAATGGCCTTGGACACCGCGGGGCAGGTTTCGAAATCGGACTCGGCGACCCACAGGGGCAGCGCGTCCTGTGGGTACCGGGACCACTTCATTGTCCCTCGGGCGCGGAGCTGGTCCAGGGTGGGGAAGGTGATCTGTGCGTCTGGGTTACCTGCTGGAGTAGACATGCCCACCACTATAGACCATGCTGTCTAGTTTGTGTGCGATCTGTGCCACACGAGAGCGTGCCTACGCCTGCTCATCAGCAGGAATAGGGGGATAGTGCTCGCGGATAAAACGCAAAGAATCCCGAGCATCCTCGCTATGCCTATCGGACAAAAACACCTCACGCACCGTCCGCGTCCCCTGGCGCTCATACGGCTCCCACGGTAAATCATTGCCGCGGGCAAATCCCACCACCAGTCGATGAAGCTCATCAGCGACAGGCTGAAGCCCCTCCACCGAATTCTTCCCACAAAACATCGTGGAAAAACCTGGATTGGACTTCAGGGCATCAAAAACCAGGGGAATATCCGCACAGTGCCCCGCAACGGGAACAAAATCACTACCCGGATCCACCTCACCACTGCGATAGAGCAGCGCCCACTGCGGTGCCTGAGCACCTGCCGCCTGCGCATCACGCCTGCGCTCCAGAATCTGGGACATGAAACGCAGAATCGTGGAATTGCCGATAGCGCGTCCCGCAGAATGCTCAGGATCGACAGCCTTTAACGGCGCGCCCACAGCTTTTGCCGCCACCAGCTTCACGCCTTTGGCCATCAAGCGCTGGCCCACAGAACCCTCTTGTGCCTTCTGATCCGCCCATTTTGCCAAAGGGAATTGATCAAACTCCGCCTCCAGCCCGGTGACGAGCAGCGGGATATCGGCCATTCTGCGAGCGTGAAGCGGATACGGGCCGGCGGCAATATCCCTGGAATAGCGACGAGCGAAAGTCCGATACGCCTCCGTCAACTCCTCCTCGCTCAATTCTTCCTTTTTATTTTTATTATTCGACGCCGAGCGCAACATTTTCTCAGCCACCGGCCCACGCTTAGCCCATCCAGATCGAGGCAAACCGGGAGACATGATCATGGCCCGATGAATAAGGGACTCCTCCGTCACCTCCGGCCGGGTCAGCACCATACTGAGCAGCCCACCACCGGCCGACTGGCCCATGGCCAACACCTTCGTGGGATCCCCACCAAACGCCGCAATGTTCTTCTGCACCCACCGCAACGCACACAGCACGTCCTGCACGCCCCGAAACTCGGGTGCATACTTGGGATCCGCCTCCGCTGCTGTGTCAGGAATCTGCGATGGAAGGAAGCCGTCAAAACGCTTCCGGTAGTTCATCGTCACGTACACCACACCATCCCTGGCGAAGGAATCCCCGCGATAGATCGGCTCGTCCGCGTGACCATGCTCGAAGCGACCACCGTGGAGATACACCACCACGGGACATCCCTCGGCGCGCTCGGCAGGCGCACACACAGACAGTGTGAGGTCCGTGTGGTTTTTCTCCTCATGGAGAGGAATGGGGTTCGGGAGGCAGGCGTCGAATAATTCATCAGACACATAGGGCACAGGATCGCTGAAACGATCCCGCATCGTCTCCGGCTGCCGAGCATAAGGAATGCAGGACCAATGCGCCGCGACCGGGCCGCGCCACCCCCGCGCCACTCCGGAGGTCGTGCGCACATCCAAGGACGGGGACGGGATACAGCGGGGATTATTCATGCGTTTCATCCTAACCAGTGCGAGCAACGCCCACAGACGAAATGCTCAGAAGCATTCGCCGTCAATTACAGTGGACAACCATGGACACACTGGATTACTTCGCCACCCCCTCAGAACTCGATTATGAGCTACCGGACTTCGCCGTGATCGAGACCCTTGTAGAACAGGACGCGATTGTTCCAGCCCTGCGCACGGCGTTAGATGACCATGCGGCGGAAATTGCCGCGATCGTGGACAATCCGGACGCACCCACGTGGGAGAACACGTTCGAAGCGCTCGAAGCATCTGGGCAGATGCTGGGTCGAGTCCTGGCGATCGTCTACAACTACTCTGGCACGATGGCCACCGATAAGGTCGTGGCCCTGGAGGAGGAGGTCTCGCCGCTGGTTGCAGAGCATTACTCGCAGTTGTACTTACACGAGGAGCTGTGGGCGCGCATCCAGGCCATCCCGCAGCAGCCGGACGGCAGCGAGGAAGCGGCCCTGCAGAAACACTGGACACGCCGTTTTATCCGCGGCGGGGCCGAACTGGACGCCCAACAGCGACGAGAACTGCAGGACATCGACTCCCGCTTGGCAAGCTTAAGCACCCGCTTCGGCAACCAGCTGCAGCAGGCCACGCGCCAGGCTGCGGTGCTGTTGACCGACGACGCCCACACCGCAGGGCTCAGCGAGTCAGAGAAGGCCAGCCTGCACCACCTGGCCATTGAGGAAGGGGCGATTGCCGAAGGCGAGGCCGGATGGCTGATCCGGCTGGGCCTGCCCAGTGTGCAGCCGATTCTTGAGCGTTTGGATAATCCCGAGGCACGTGAGCTGGTGCACCAGGCATCCCTGAACCGCGCGGCGGGCACCACGGACAGTATCGTGTTGGAGATCGTGCGGCTGCGGGCGCGCCGGGCTCGTTTGCTGGGGTATGACCATCATGCAGCGTTCGTGGTGGAGGAAGAGACGGCCGGCGAGGTGGATGCGGTGCGGACGCTTCTGGATCAGGTGACCCCCGCTGCGGTGGCCAATGCGCACAGTGAATACAAGCACGTGCAGGACCTCGCGGCTGTCAGTGGGGAAGAGGGGACTATCCGCGCTGCGGATTGGCCGTACTGGTCCGGGAAGCTGCGCGCGGAACAGTTGGACGTGGATGAAGAGGAGGTGAAGAAGTACTTCCCGCTGGAGCGGGTGCTGGTGGACGGCGCGTTCTTTGCTGCCGAGCGCCTGTACAACATTTCCGTGGTGCCGCGGCCGGATCTGAAGGGCTACCACGAGGACGTCCAGGTGTGGGAGATTATCGACAACGCCGTGGCGGGCGCGAAGGGACAGGAGCACGCAGGTATCGGATTGCTGCTGACCGACATGTACGCACGATCCACCAAGCGGGGTGGCGCGTGGATGAGCAGCTTCGTCGATCAATCCAACCTGATTGGGCAGGCCCCCGTGGTGGTTAACGTCCTCAATATCGACAAGCCCAGCGACGGCCAGCCGGCGCTGCTGACCATGGATGAGGTGGCGACCGTGTTCCACGAGTTCGGCCACGCCTTGCACGGACTGCTGTCCGACGTGCGCTACCCCAGCCTGTCGGGGACCAGCGTGCCTCGAGACTTCGTGGAGTTCCCCAGCCAGATCAATGAAAACTGGGCGCTGGAGCCGGAGGTGCTGGCCAACTACGCCCGCCACGTGGAGACCGGGGAGTCGCTTCCGTCCGAGTGGTTGGCTACGGTGCGCGCCCAATCCCAGTGGGCTCAAGGCTTTGCGGCCACTGAATACCTGGCCGCGTGCTGGCTAGACCTGGCCTGGCACAGCCTGTCCGTCGAGGAAGCGGATGTGATCACCGACGTTGAGACTTTCGAGGCTGAGGCGCTGGAGGCTGCCGGTGTGGCGATGGACGGGCTGGTGGCCTCCCGCTATCGCTCCCAGTACTTCAATCACATCTTCTCCGGAGGCTACTCGGCAGACTACTGGTCCTACCTGTGGGCGGAGGTGCTGGACGCCGATGGTTTTCAGGCGTTTGTGGACACGGGTGCGGCCCGGGGAGACAATCCACTGAGCGCCGGAGAAATTGACGCGGATGACGTGGCCTTCGCCGGTGAACGCTTCCGCCGCATGATCCTGTCCAGGGGAGCTACCATCGACTTCAACGATGCCTTCTGGATGTTCCGCGGCCAGCAAAAGAGCGTGGAGCCTCTGCTGCAACGCCGCGGTCTGTCCGGCGTGGTGTAGGACATGTGATGGAAACTTTCTTCAACTGGCTCATTAACGCCCCCGTGTGGATTCAAACGCCGTTGGTCTTGGCAGTGATGCTGCCCCTGTGTACGGGGGTGGCGGTGGTCCTGTGCCGTGTGGCTCGTCTGGTGTTGCCCGTGGATGAGGATGAGCGGAGGTATGTGGAGGCGGGTTCTGGAACCAAGTCTGCCTCGGGAGAAGAGCTAGTCTCCGCAGGGGAGTCTGTATCGAGAAAGGAGGGTCACCCAGATGAAGCATAATTCCAAGGTGCGTCAAGCACTTGTGCTGTTGATCGTTATTCTGCTGGTTGCGTGGGTTGCGAGTAATTTCTTCTGATGTGTACCAAAATATAAAACCCTATGAAATAGGTGCTAAATACTAAATATTTACGCTCGCAATGTATAGGTTTTAAAACTAAAGTGTGTGTAAAGAATAAGTACTGTGTTCTGTAAGCTGTGTCGCAATTCACAGTAAAACCCGGTATGCTTCACCTCAGAACACCCCAGGGTGAACTGTAAAGACTCGGGCATATAGATAAAGCCGCACACGATAAGGAGAAATATGTCGACGTACACCACTGATGCGCTGTACACCGTTGGAGACGCAGAGTCCTGCCTCACCGCCGTCCGTGACCGGGTGGACGAGTTTGGTTCGGACACCCTGTTCTCCCGTCCAGTGGGCTACGACTGGGAAGATGTCAGCATCTCCCAGTTCTTGGACGAGGTGTACTCCGTTGCCCGTGGCCTGATCGCCCTGGGGATCGAGAAGGGTGACCGCGTGGTCATCATGTCCGAAACTCGCTACGAGTGGACCCTGGTGGATTACGCCGTGGCGGCCGCCGGCGCCATCTCCGTGCCCATCTACTCCTCCTCCTCCACCTCCCAGTGCGAGTGGATCGTTGGTAACTCTGGATCCCGTATCGCCTTCGGTGAAAATGACGAATACTGCGGCCGCCTGAATACCTTCCTGGATAAGGGCGAGCGCGTCGACAACAACGCCTCCCTGGAGCACGTCTTCAACATCAACGCCGGTGGAATTGACGACGTGATCGCCAAGGGTAAGGAAGCGGGCATCACCCAGGACCAGGTCGAGGAGCGCATCGCCGCCACTAAGTCCTCTGACGTGGCAACCATCGTGTACACCTCGGGAACCACCGGCCGCCCCAAGGGTTGCCGCCTGACCAACTCCAACCTGCTGTCCGAGGTGCGCGGCCTGCACACTCACCCCATTGGTGCTGCGCTGGAGCCGGGAGTGACCTCCTTGACCTTCCTGCCGCTGGCACACGTGCTGGCTCGCGCCGTATCCAACCTCTTCATCGTGGCTGGCGCACAGCAGACCCACTGGTCGGACATGGGAACCATCGTCAACGAGTTCCAACGCTCCGAGCCGAACGTCATCTTGGCCGTGCCGCGCATCTTCGAGAAGGTGCACGCCGGCGTGAAGCACAAGGCCACCGACGGCGGCGGCCCGAAGGCGAAGATCTTCCTGCGCGCCGAGGAAACCGCCATCGAATACTCCCGCGCTCTCGATACGGACAAGGGCCCAAGCCTGGGTCTGAAGGCACGCAAGGCTGTGTTTGACAAGCTGGTGTACGGCAAGATCCGCGCTGCCCTCGGTGGCGAACTGGCCTACTGCATCTCCGGTGGTTCCGCTCTGAACGCAGAACTGATGCACTTCTTCCGCGGCGCTGGCGTGTACATCTACGAGGGCTACGGCCTGACCGAATCCACTGCTGCGGTGGCCGTGAACTTTGAGCCGAACAACATCATCGGCACCGTCGGCCGCCCCGTGGGTGGCAACACCATCCGCATCGCCGAGGATGGAGAGATCGAGCTCAAGGGTTCTGTGATCTTTGATGGCTACTGGAACAACGACGAAGCAACCAAGGAAGCATTCACCGAGGACGGCTTCTACCGCACCGGAGACTTGGGCGAGCTGCTGCCGTCCGGCCACCTCAAGATCACCGGCCGCAAGAAGGAGATCATCGTCACCGCCGGTGGTAAGAACGTCTCCCCAGGACCTATGGAGGACATCCTGCGCGCCGCTCCATTGATCTCCCAGGCAATGGTTGTGGGAGACGACCAGAAGTTCGTGGGTGCGCTGATCTCCCTGGACGAGGACGCTGTCAAGGCGTGGAAGAGCGAGCACAACATCCCAGAGCACACCAGCATCCGCGAGCTGGCGAAGAACTCCAACCTGCGTTCCGAGATTCAGGACGCCGTGAACAAAGCAAACCTGAGCGTGTCCCACACCGAGGGTATTAAGAAGTTCCGCATTGTTGCCCGCGACTTCTCCGAGGAAAAGGGCGAAGTGACCCCATCCATGAAGCTGAAGCGCTTCGCTATTTCGGAAAACTTCGCCGACGATATTGCTCGCATCTACAACGGCTAGGCAATACCCCTAGACCGCATAAAATTCACCTCCATCGGCCAAGCCTCCCCGGCTTGACGGTGGAGGTGCTTTATTGTTTGTGCATACAAGCTCTGGGCGGCCAGAGCTTTGAATGTTCCTTCAGTAAGGAACCCCACAGTGACGAGGAGAGGAGTGGGCGCGTGCACTACAACGCAACCCTACGCGTCCGCGAACTCACTCAAAATATCTACGACATTGGCGACGAAATCGCCCAGTACATCAATAATGTCACCCAAGCCATGAACGACTGGGACGTGGAACTGGTGGACGATTGCCTGGAGGAACTGCACGAGATCATCGCCGAGGGGCGTGCCGAAGTGCGCCCGGGCCTCGTGGAGCTCAACGGCCTTCGCCAAGCATTCATCTCCGGTATTCGCGCCGGGCAAATGTCGAACCCTTCGGCGTCGATGACGTTCGATCACCCCGGCCGCACCCTCACGTTCCTGCACGCACCGTTTAGCCAGCGCTACGCCCAGGCCGTCGCCGAGGCCCACGGAGCGCACGCGTCCAACGACGGCAGCGCGGCACCCGGCCAGGATGAGGGACCCGCGAACCAATCCATGGCCTCCACCGCGGCTTGGCGCATGTGGATGCGGCAACGTAATGAGCGCTGCACCTCCGAGCTTTATGACCTGGAAGAGTGGATCGTGGAGCAAACGCAGCGGGCGCTAGAGAGCCAGTCCGTGCTGCTGCAGCAATCCTTCTCGCAGGCGGAGCGGAGCGTGGCCACCATCGTGGAACAGTGGAAGCACATGGTGAACCTCCAGCCCACGCTGGCGGCGGACATGCGAGGGGAGAACCCACCGGCGTTCCTGGAGGAGCGTGCACGGGTGGATGAGATTGTCGCGAAGCTGGCGCGTGCGAAGCGCGCGGGCGAAACGAGCAATGCTGCTGTCTAATGTCTGACCATTTCGGCCTGTATATCCACGTTCCCTTCTGCACCACCCGCTGTGGCTATTGCGATTTCAACACCTACACGCCCCAGGAATTGCAGGTGGGCAAGCACAGTGCGAACGCGGGCAACACGATCGACGGATACCTGGACGCGCTGGAGCGCGAACTCGAGGTCGCGGCTAGCGTGTGGGATCGTCATGAATCCGACGACGCCTCGCGCGAGACAGCCGGGACAGATGGCGTCAGCACCGTGTTTTTCGGTGGTGGCACACCCTCGATGCTGGGCCACGAAGGGCTTACCCGGGCCCTGCGCGCGGTGAAACGGACGGTGGGTCTGGCGCCGGATGCAGAGGTCACCACGGAATCCAACCCGGAATCCACCAGCCCTGAGTTCTTCCACGCCCTGCGTGCTGAAGGCTTTACGCGCATCTCGTTGGGCATGCAATCTGTGGCGGGGCACGTGCTGAAAGTGCTGGACCGCCGGCATACACCTGGCCGGCCGGTCGCGGCGGCGCAGGAGGCACGCGAGGCGGGCTTCGAGCACGTCAACCTGGATTTGATTTATGGCACGCCCACGGAGACGGATGCGGATCTTCGCGCCTCGCTGGAGGCGGTCTTAAGCGCCGGGGTGGACCACGTGAGCGCCTACTCCCTGATCGTGGAGGACGGAACCGCGTTGGCACGTAAGGTCCGAAAAGGGCAACTGCCCGCGCCGGATGAGGACGTGCTGGCGGATCGCTACGCCATGATCGATTCCTTTCTGAAGGATGCGGGCATGGACTGGTACGAGGTGTCCAACTGGGCGCGCCCCGGCGGCGAGTGCCGGCACAACCTCCTGTACTGGAACTCAGGCCAGTGGTGGGGCGCGGGGCCGGGCGCGCATGGTTGTGTACAGCTTAAAGAGCACCCAGGGGTGACGCGCCTGGTGAATGCGAAACGCCCCGCGACCTACTGGGACGGCCTGCTGGGGGGCCGGACATCCAGTCAGCACCAGGACTTTCCCATGCTGCCCGGCAGCGTCTCCCACGTGGAGGAGCTATCGCCTAAGGACCTGGCGACGGAGCGCGTGATGCTGGGGCTGCGCCTGCGAGAGGGAATCCCTGTGGAGGTGGTGGCACAGGGCGGCGCGCACGGTGATGCACGCGCCGGCTCACCACAAGCCGCCTCGCCCGGCACCCTGAGCTTCGCCGTAGAGGAGGTCATCGCGAAATACCAGGACCTGGGCCTGCTGTGGCGCAACGATGCTCGCTTGGGCGTGACGGACCAGGGCAAGTACCTTGCCGATGGCATTGTGACTGACCTGCTTCTCGCCATGGATGATGAGGTGTAAGAATAGGGACATGTCTTCGGGAACTGAGCAACGTCGAAACGAGGTCCTGCGGGCCATCGTGACCGATTTCATCGCGTCGCATGAACCCGTGGGGTCGAAGATGCTGGTGGATCGCCACAAGCTCAACGTGTCCAGCGCAACGATCCGCAACGATATGGCCGCGCTGGAGACCGAGGGCTACATCACGCAGCAGCATGCCTCCTCCGGTCGCATCCCCACCGCGAAGGGGTATCGCCGCTTCGTCGATGGGATCCATGACATCAAGCCGCTGAGCAGGCCCGAGCGCAAGGCGATCCTGGACTTCCTCAACAATGGGGTGGACCTGGAGGATGTGCTGCGCCGCTCGGCCCAGCTACTGGCTCAGCTGACCCGGCAGGTGGCGGTGGTCCAGATGCCGGACTTGCATCGCGGGCGCGTGAAGCACTGCGAGGTGGTGAAGCTCGGCTCCCACCGCGTGCTGTTGGTGCTCATCACGGATACGGGGCGTGTGGATCAGCGCAATGTGGACCTCATGGATCCGTTGCCTGACGAGGACGTTCCCCACCTTCGCGATATCGTCAATGCTTCCATGGTGGGCAAGACGTTGGACGACGCCTGCGCCGCCATCGCCGCCGTCGCCAGGGAGGCGAAGGGCCAGGAGATGCCACGTGAATTACGACGCCCGGTTCTCGCCGTGGCCACCGTGCTTGTGGAAACGCTGCTGGACCGACCGACTGACAAGTTGATCTTGGCGGGCACACCTAATTTGGTGCGCACGGGTGAGCTTACTGCGGTGCTGGAGGCACTGGAGGAACAAGTGGTGGTCCTCAAGCTCCTGTCCAGCGCCCGGGATCTGCAGGTGCAAGTGTCCATCGGTGAGGAGAATGAGGACGATGCCTTGCATCGGGCGTCTGTGGTGACGACGGGCTACGGCACCTCGGAGGGGGCTGTGGGTGGCCTGGGTGTGATTGGCCCGACGCATCTGGATTACACTGGGACTATTTCCAGCGTGACTGCTGTTGCACACTATGTCTCCCGCATCGTGGCAGGAGAGAAGTGACCAGATCACACACTCGCGAAACGCTGCGTGCGGAGTAGAATGGCACAGTTGTTTCGCGTGAAGCGTATGACGGGCCATGCGATGCGTTGCATGTCCCGAATTGTGAACCCGATAAGCAGATAGTAAGCAGATATAAGGACTAGATTTCACCGTGGCTCGAGATTATTACGGCATTCTTGGCTTGGAACGTGGCGCATCTGACGCGGAGATTAAGAAGGCTTATCGCCGCCTGGCGCGTAAGTACCACCCGGATGTGAACCCGTCTGAGGAAGCAGCGGAGAAGTTCCGGGAGATCTCTCTGGCTCAGGAGGTACTGACCGACCCGCAGAAACGCCAGATTGTGGACGCCGGTGGGGACCCGGAGGAACAAGGCTTCGGCGGCGGCGCAGGCGGTTTCGGTGGCGGCTTCGGAGGATTCTCCGGCGGCGGCCTGGGCGATATTTTCGATGCATTCTTCGGCGGCGGGGGAGGCCAGCGTGGTCCTCGCGTCTCGCGTGTCCGTCCGGGTAATGATGGCCTGGTGCGCACCGAGGTCACACTGGAGGAGCAGTTCTCCGGCGTGGAGCGAGAGATCACCGTGGATACCGCCGTGTTGTGCGACGTGTGCGACGGCACCGGCTCGAAGTCCAAGTCCGCGCCGGTGACCTGCCCCACCTGCCGTGGCATGGGTGAAGTGATGGAGATCCAGAACTCCGTGCTGGGGCGCGTGCAGGTTGCCCGCCCGTGTTCTCGGTGTAGCGGAACGGGCGAGATCATCGAAGATCCATGCGAGAACTGCACCGGCGATGGCCGCGTGCGCCAACGCAAGAACATCACGGTGAACATCCCCGCGGGCATCTCCGACGGCATGCGCATCCGCATGGCAGGCAAGGGCGAGGTAGGCCCCGGAGGCGGACCTGCCGGCGACCTGTACGTGGAGATCCACACCCCAGAGCACTCCCACTTCCTGCGTGAGGGCGACGACCTGCACGTGACCCTGCAGGTTCCTGCGGTGGATGCCACCTTGGGTACTTCGGTGGAGGTCCCTATGCTGGACGGCTCCATGGCCACGGTCGAGATCGAGGCGGGCACCCAGCCGGAGGCTGTTGTTCGGCTGAGTGGCCGTGGCATGCCACGGATGCGCAACCCCAAGGGCGGCCATGGAAACCTGATTGCCCACGTGGATGTGGTGATTCCCACCTCCTTGTCCTCCCACGAGCGCGACCTGTATCAGAAGGTTCGCGAGCAGGCTAAGGACAGCGCCACGGTGGGCACGAAGCACGATTCTGATCGGGGATTGTTCTCCCGCCTCCGCCACAAGTTCGGACGGTCCTCGTGACCGATCCCGTATTCATTCACCCGATTCCCGCGGATGCCACGGTCGGCAGCCGCTTCCAGCTCACGGGTGCGGAAGCCCGGCACACCGAAGTTAAGCGCATGCGCGAGGGCGAGTCCCTCGTGGTGAGCGATGGGGTCTCCCGCGCCGTCGCCGCGTCCTGGAGCAGCGGCGAGGTGGAGATTCGCGAGTTTCTTCCTATCCCCGCACCACGCCCACGCGTGACGGTGGTGCAGGCGATCCCTAAGTCCGAGCGTTCGGAATTGGCCGTGGACCTGATGGTCCAAGCCGGCGCCGATCGCGTGATCCCGTGGGCTGCGGCGCGCTGCGTGTCCCGCTGGGATGGAAAGGAAGCTAAGGCGAAGGCGAAGTGGGAAAATGCGGCGCGCGCTGCGGCGAAACAATCCCGACGCCTGACCGTCCCACCCGTTGAGGATCTGCTGAGGAACATCGAGGATCTGCGCCACTACGCCCAGGGCACTAGCCGCATCGTGGTGCTGCATGAGCAGGCCAGTACCCCGATCGCCGAGCAGGACTTTGACGTGGATGAGATTTTCCTGGTGGTGGGGCCGGAAGGCAGCATCGCCCCCGAGGAACTGGAGGCTCTGGACGCCCTCGGTGCCCAGCGGGTGGTCATGGGGCCTGAGGTCTTAAGGACGGCGGCGGCCGCCACCGTGGCGTTGGGGGCGCTTGGGGTGCTGACCCAGCGCTGGAGCGGGTAGTAACGTTTACGTTTAGAATTGAGGATCATGAGGCCTTCTTCCAACGCACATCCACGCGTGGCGAGCTCAACCATCGAAATTGACCCGGCGATCATCGTGTCCGTGCTCGGACGCAACGATGAGAATCTCCGAGTGGTGGAAAACTCCACAGACGCGGATCTTCTGGCGCGGGGAAACTGCATCACCATCCGCGGCGAAGCTCGGGAGGTGTCCCATGCGCGTCGCGCGCTGGAGGAGATGGTGTCCCTGGTGGAGCGGGGGAACACCGTGGATGCGGACGCCACGCGTCGTATCATGCGATCGGTGGAGGACGCCGAACGTCCCGGGGCGATGACCACGGAGGCGCCAGAGACGATTGTGACGTACCGGGGTAAGTCCGTGCGTCCCAAGACAATGGGGCAGCAGCAGTACATCACGGCGATTGACGAATGCACCGTGGTGTTTGGCGTGGGGCCCGCGGGAACAGGAAAGACGTATCTGGCGATGGCGAAGGCCGTGCAAGCGCTGATGCGAAAGGACGTCAGCCGGATCATTCTTACGCGCCCCGCGGTGGAGGCCGGAGAGAAGCTGGGCTTTTTGCCGGGAACCCTCAACGACAAGATCGATCCCTACCTGCGCCCCCTGCATGACGCCCTGCGTGAGATGGTGGATCCAGAGACCATCCCACGGATGATGGAGGCGGGAATCATCGAGGTCGCTCCCCTGGCCTACATGCGCGGGCGTACCCTGAACGATTCCTTCGTGATCCTGGACGAGGCGCAGAACACCACCCCGGCGCAGATGAAGATGTTCCTCACGCGCTTGGGCTTCAACACCAAGATGGTCATCACCGGTGACATGACCCAGGTGGATCTGCCGCACCGGCAGGAATCCGGGCTGAAGGTCGCCCAGTCGATCCTGCGCTCCGTGCCCGGGGTGTATGTCTCCCAATTTGATTCCGACGACGTGGTTCGCCACCGACTGGTATCCCGCATCGTGGAGGCGTACGACTCCTATGAGGCGGAGCAGTGGCAGGATGACGAGGACGTGCGCTAAGTGACGAGCACGCAGTGCACGGACTGCACAGACATCGCTACTAACACTAACGGCCCTAACAGCATCAACAGAAAGGCTTGCCTGTGAGCATCGAGGTATTCAACGAATCCGGGCGCGGAGAGATCAACGAAGAGGAATTGATCGACGTTGCCCGCTATGCTCTGTGGACCTTAGACGTCCACCTCTCGGCAGAGCTGTGCATCCACATCGTCGATCTGGCAACCATCGAGGATCTTCACGTGCGCTGGATGGACCTGCCCGGCCCCACGGACGTGATGAGCTTCCCGATGGATGAGCTCTCTCCCGGATGGGGACGCAAAGACGGCCCGCCCACCTCGCCGGCGATGCTGGGTGACATCATGCTGTGCCCAGACTTCGCGCAAGGCCAGGCCGATCGCGCCGGGCATTCCCTGGCCCACGAGCTGGACCTGCTCACCGTCCACGGCGTGCTGCACCTGCTGGGCTTCGATCACGTCACCCCGGAGGACGAGCAGAAGATGTTCTCCCTGCAAAATGAGATCCTGGCCAATTGGTATGACTCCCAGGAAGAACGCGGTGTGACCTTCGGGCCGAAGCCGTCCGGGGCAGCGGCATTCCCCTCCGCGGCTGACCGCGACGATACCCAGGGACAATAGTGGACGCTAGTGACTTTTTCGGCCTCGCGGCCGTACTGATCGCCCTGCTGTTGGGATCCGTCCTGTCCGTGGTGGAAACCGCCGTCTCCGCAATCTCCCCGGCGCGCGTGGACAGCCTCGCCAAGGAGGAGAAACCCGGAGCGCTGCGCGTGCAGCGGCTGCTCAGCCGGCGCGCCACCCACATCAACCTGCTGGTACTGTTGCGCACCATCTGTGAGGTCTCCGGCGCGGTCTTCGGAACGGCCCTGGCAGTGTCCCTCATTGACAGCCGGAACTGGGCGATCTTCGTGGCCATCGCCGTGGTGACCGTCACCACCTTCACGATCATTGGTGTGCTTTCCCGGACCATGGGACGGCAGAACCCGTACTCCATCTCCATTGCCGCGGCACCGATCCTGCTGGCCGTGTCCTGGGCCCTGGGTCCCTTCGCCGGACTGCTGGTGCGCGCCGGAAACATCGTCACGCCAGGTAAAGGCTTCCGCGACGGCCCCTTCGCCACGGAAATTGAACTCCGAGAGATGGTGGACATCGCCAGCGAACGCGGCATCGTGGAATCCGACGAGCGCAAGATGATCCAATCCGTCTTCGACCTGGGCTCCACCACAGCCCGCAGCGTGATGGTCCCGCGGCCGGAGATGGTGTGGATCGAAAGCACGAAGTCCGCCGGCCAGGCCACCAGCCTGTGCGTCCGCACGGGACTATCCCGACTTCCCGTGATTGGTGAGGACGTGGATGACATCGTGGGCGTCGTATATTTGAAGGACCTGGTGGCGCGCACGTATCACACGGACGACAACGGGCGATCTGTGCCCGTGTCCGACGTGATGCGCAGCGCGATGTTCATCCCGGACTCGCGTGGCCTGGATGATCTTCTAGAGGACATGCAGCGCGATCAGATCCACATCGCGATGCTGGTGGACGAGTACGGTGCCATCGCCGGGTTGATTTCCATCGAGGATATTTTGGAGGAGATCGTCGGCGAAATTACCGACGAGTACGACAGCACGGAGATCGCGCCCATCGAGGACCTGGAGGACGGCTCCTATCGCGTGGTGGCGCGGCTGTCCCTCGAGGAGTTGGAAGAGCTCCTGGAGGAGACCCGCGGCGAGGGCGATCCGGAGATTCACTTCTCTGAGGAGCAGCACGAGCAGGTGGATACCATTGCGGGTCTTGGGGCGTTCGAGCTGGGCCGCGTGCCGATCCCCGGGGCGGAGATCACGACAGCTGGAATCCATGTGGCGTACGAGGGGGCGCGGGATCGACGTGGCCGGGTGAAGGTGCGCTCGGCGATTGTGACTCGGGTGGAGCCGGATCGTCGGGAGGAACCGGATCACCGGGAGGAGCCAGAGGAGTCTGTGCCGGCGCAGGAGACTGAGTTGGAACAGCCAACGGAGGACGCGCCGGATTCGCCCGCGTCACGGCCGGAGCATGCCGACGGCGAGTGACGTGCGCTGTGATGTTCGCGCAGCGCCGACCGCGCACATGGTTAACACTTACCCGGTGATTACAGGCATGATGGAGCTGTGACTGATATGGCAGATTTCCCTGACCTTCCCGAGGACGCCCTAGCCCCCATCGATGACGCAGCTGGTGCGCCCGGCGGCGCTGCTGGCACGACCGGCTATGACGTGCCCGAGGGTTTTCGCTCCGGCTTCGTGAGCTTCGTCGGCCGGCCGAACACCGGAAAGTCCACGCTGACCAACGCGCTGGTGGGGCAGAAGATCGCCATTACCGCAGATCAGCCCGAGACCACGCGCCATCCCATCCGCGGCATCATTCACCGCGACGATGCGCAGGTTGTGGTGGTGGATACCCCAGGGCTGCACCGCCCACGAACGCTGCTGGGCGAGCGTCTCAACGAAATGGTGAAGGAGACGTACCAGGACGTCGATGTGATCGCGCTGTGTGTGCCCGCCGATGAGAAGATCGGCCCCGGCGATCGGTGGATCGTCGAGGCCGTGCGCGCCGTGGCACCTCGGGTCACGCTGATCGGCATTGTGACCAAGGTGGATAAGGTGGGCAAGGACCGCGTGGGCGAGCAGCTCATCGCCTTGCACGAGCTGCTGGATGGGGCAGAGGTGGTGCCCGTGTCTTCCACGAAGGACATCCAGCTCAATGTTCTGCTGGACGTGCTGGTGGAGCACCTGCCCGAGGGGCCGAAGTTCTACCCCGACGACCACGTCACCGATGACGACCGCGATACCCGCATGGCTGAACTCATCCGCGAGGCTGCCCTGGCCGGTCTGCACGACGAGCTTCCGCACTCCGTGGCTGTCCAGATCGACGAGGTTGTTCCGCACCCCACACGGGAAGGCGTGCTCAATGTCCATGCGGTGATTTATGTGGAGCGCGAAGGCCAGAAAGCGATTCTGCGGGGCAAGGGCGGCCGCCGCCTGTCCAAGACCGTGCACGACGCGCGCCTTCAGATCATCGAGATGCTCGGCACCAACATCTACCTGGATGTGCGCCTGAAGGTGGCCAAGAACTGGCAGTCGGACCCCAAGCAACTGGGGCGCCTGGGCTTCTAGCGTGTCGTAGAGGCGAGTGCGTGGCGACTAGACCTAATTATCGCGATGAAGCATTCATAGTCCGCAGCTATAAGTTGGGAGAGGCGGACATGATCTTCGTCCTGCTGACCCGCGAGCACGGGGTGGTGCGGGCGGTCGCGCAGGGCGTGCGCAAAACAAAGTCCCGCTTCGGCGCGCACCTGGATCGCTTCTGCCGCGTCAACGTGCACATCTATCCCAGCCGCCGTTCGGCCCTGCGCGCCACGCGCGGACTGTCGACGGGCTCGGGCGTGGGCTTGGGCAAGATCACGGACGCGGTATCCGTAGAAAATTACGCCCCCGGGATTATTGCAAACACCGAGGCCTACTATGCGGCGTCGGCGGTGCTGGAGGTGGCGTTGGCGCTGTCCCAGGAACCCGACATCGCCCGGGCCCTGTTCCCCCTCGTGGATTCTGCCCTGTGCACCCTGTCTACGCTGCCCGCCGAGGCTGCACCCGCACCCGCCGAGTTCCCACGCCTGCCTGCCATGTCCGTGGCCGACCAATTTTCCCTCGACGCCATCCAGGTCGCCGGATGGTCACCCAGCCTGGTGGACTGCGCCCAATGCGGGCGCCCGGGTCCTCACCGAGCCTTCCACGCCCAGGCCGGGGGTGCCGTGTGCGTGACCTGCCGCCCGCCGGGATCCGCAACCCCTCCGCCCGAGGCCGTGCGCTACCTGTGGCTCCTCCAGCAGCACCGCGATGAGGTGGCCGCGGAGGTCGCGCAGGGCGATAGCACGCATTCCATTGCGCGCGTGGCCCATAGTTTGTTGCTGGGGCATATCCGCAGTCACGTGGACGAGGGACTGCCAGCCTTGTCCGCACTGTAGACTGTGAGGCGTGACTTCCCCAGTAGAGCGATCCGATATTCCCCACGAGTTGATTCCGCGCCACATTGCGCTGGTGATGGATGGTAATGGCCGGTGGGCTCAGGAGCGCGGAATGCCCCGCACGGAGGGACACCGTCGTGGCGAAAAGGTGCTGATCTCACTGGTTGAGGAATGCCTGGAGCTAGGGGTGGATTATCTGTCGGCGTACGCTTTTTCCACGGAGAACTGGCGTCGATCTACCGACGAGGTTCGGTTCCTCATGGGCTTCAACCGGGACGTGCTGCGTCGGCAACGGGATTACCTCAACTCGCTGGGCGTGCGGGTGCGCTGGGCGGGACGCCGACCACGCCTGTGGCGCTCGGTGATTTCCGAGCTGGAGAAGGCCGAGGAGCTGACGAAGGATAATACGCGGATGACGCTGGCCATGTGCGTCAATTACGGTGGTCGCGCGGAGTTGGTCGATGCTGCCCGAGCCATAGCGACCGACGCCCAGCGCGGGGCCCTCAAGCCCTCCTCCATTAACGAGAAGGTCTTTGCCCAGTACTTGGACGAGCCCGATATGCCCGATGTGGATATGTTCCTAAGGCCTTCCGGGGAGATGCGCACCTCGAACTTCCTCCCGTGGCAGTCCACCTATGCGGAGATGGTGTACCAGGATGTGCTGTTTCCGGACTACACGCCGAATGACCTGCGGGCGGCCGTGCTGGAGTACGCCCAGCGCGACCGGCGTTTCGGTGGCGTGAAGAGCTAAAAGTTCATCGGTCTGAACTTGCATGTGCCGTGGTTGTGGACATGACGTGCTGCGCGTCACGGCTTACTATATGTGGGATGAGCAAGGAAAAGTCTCGGGAGAGCGCACAGAACCCGGCGGAGGCTCCCCAGCCAAGTCGGAAGCAGATCAATCGCTGGCGCCAGTATCTCGCCAACGAGCGCGCCGAGGGGGCGGTGTATCGCGAGCTCGCCAGGAAGAAGCAGGGGGAGGAGCGCGAGATCCTCTTAGGCATTGCCGAGGCTGAGGAGCGCCACGAGGAGTACTGGCGCCAACGGCTGGGCGATCACGTGGGCCTGCCGCGCAGTGCCAGCTGGGGCACCCGAATGATGGCGTGGATGGCGCGGCGTTTCGGCACGGTGTTTGTGCTGGCGATGATGCAGTCCGCAGAGTCGCGCAACGGCTACGTGAAGGATGAGGACGCCACCGAGCAGATGGCCGCCGATGAGGCGATCCACGCGGAGGTGATTCGCGGCCTGGCCGCGCGTGGCCGCGCACAGATGTCCGGGGATTTTCGGGCAGCGATCTTCGGCGCGAATGACGGGTTGGTGTCCAACACGGCTCTGGTGCTGGGCATGGTCGGCACGGGCGCTTCCTCGCAGGTGGCGTTGGTCACCGGCCTGGCGGGTTTGCTTGCGGGCGCGCTGTCCATGGCGGCAGGAGAGTACATCTCGGTGAGTTCCCAGCAAGAGTTGATGAAGGCGAGCTCGCCCAGCCCCACCGCAGGCAAGTCCGTGATGGAGCTGGACGTCCAGGAAAACGAGCTGGAGCTGGTCTATCGTGCGCGCGGCATGAACGCGGCAGAGGCCAGGCGCAAGGCTCTCGAAGTGTTCGATGCCCTGGAGGCTGGGGAGGGCGAGGACCCGCAGGCGTCGTTTGAAATGGGGATGACCCGCAGCGAGGAGGAACAAGGAGGATCGCCTATCTCCGCGGCGATCTCTAGCTTCTTCTTGTTCAGCCTGGGGGCGTTGATTCCCGTGGTGCCGTACATCTTGGGGCTGACCGGATCCACGGCTGCGGTGGTGGCGTGCGTGCTGGTGGGAATTGCGCTGATGGTGACCGGCGGGATCGTGGGCGTGCTGTCCGGAACGTCGCCGCTGCGGCGGGCGCTGCGCCAGCTCGCGATCGGCTTCGGTGCGGCGGCGGTGACGTACCTGCTGGGATCGCTGTTTGATGTGTCCGTGAGCTAGGCGTTGCGATCGGTGCGGCAGTTGCTGCACAGACCGAAGATTTCGGCGGTGTGGCCGGATTTCTGGAAACCGAAACGAGACGCGGTATCTTCGGCCCAGGCCTCCACGGGGCCACCGTCGATCTCTACGGTCGTGCGGCAGTTCGTGCACACCAGGTGGTGGTGATGATCCTCGGTGATGCAGGAGCGGTAGAGTGTTTCACCGGACTTGTCATGCAGGGTATCGATGGCGCCCATGCTCGCCAGCTGCTGCAGGGTACGGTACACGGTTGTGAGGCCTACCCGGTGGCCCCTATCGGTGAGCTGCTGGTGAATATCCTGAGCTGAGCAGAACGTGGTGAGGGTGTCCAGCACTTCCACCACGGCACGGCGCTGCCGGGTGTTCCTTTGGCCAATTTTCGGGCCACGGGTGCGCAGCGGTGCCTCCTGGTGTGTGGACTCCGCGGATGGGTTGGACATGTATTTTCACTCTTCCTGCGATCTACTGTCGGTGGGCCAAGCTGCGGGTATCGAGCTTGACGACAGGCTTTTTCAGTCTAATCGCAGTCTTGATCCATTTTCAACAAGGAGCCCTATTGAACAAGGCCAGCGTGGCAGGGGTGGCATCCTGACAAGCCTCGGTGGGGTGGGGGCGCATCTGGCCACGCGGATGGCTAGGATGTAGAGAAGATATAACGAAGATATCGCCTAAGGACCCAAGGAGACATCACTAACCATGGCCGGAACCATTGACGCTGTTGTAAACCTCGCGAAGCGTAGGGGACTCGTCTACCCCTGTGGAGAGATCTACGGTGGCACCCGATCCGCATGGGACTACGGCCCACTCGGTGTGGAGCTGAAGGAAAACATCAAGCGCCAGTGGTGGCGCCACATGGTGACCGCCCGCCCGGACGTGGTGGGCTTGGATTCCTCCGTCATCCTGCCACGCCGTGTGTGGGAAGTATCCGGCCACGTCGACGTGTTTACTGACCCGCTGGTGGAGTCCCTGCACACGCACAAGCGCTACCGCGCTGACCACCTGTTGGAAGCTTATGAGGAAAAGCACGGCCACCCACCAGCAAACGGCCTGGCGGACATCAACGACCCAGAAACCGGCCAGCCTGGTGCCTGGACGGAGCCGAAGGAGTTCTCCGGCCTCATGAAGACCTTCCTGGGTCCCGTGGCCGACGAAGAAGGCCTCCACTACCTGCGCCCGGAAACCGCCCAGGGTATCTTCACGAACTTCAAGAACGTTCAGACCACCTCCCGCCAGAAGCCACCATTCGGCATCGCCCAGGTGGGTAAGTCCTTCCGCAACGAGATCACCCCAGGAAACTTCATCTTCCGCACCCGCGAGTTTGAGCAGATGGAGATGGAGTTCTTCGTTAAGCCTGGCGAGGACGAGACGTGGCACCAGTACTGGATCGATAACCGGCACCAGTGGTACATCGACCTGGGCATCGACCCGGAGAACCTGCGCCTGTACGAACACCCACAGGAAAAACTCTCCCACTACTCCAAGCGCACCGTGGACGTGGAGTACGCCTTCAACTTCAAGGGCTCCAAGTGGGGCGAGCTGGAGGGCGTTGCCAACCGCACCGACTACGACCTGCGGGTTCACTCCGAAGGCTCCGGTGAGGACCTGTCCTTCTTCGACCAGGAGAGCAACGAGCGCTGGATCCCGTACACCATTGAGCCAGCGGCCGGCCTGGGCCGCGCCATGATGGCCTTCCTGGTGGACGCCTACGACGAAGAAGAGGTGCCCAACTCCAAGGGCGGCACCGATACCCGCACCGTGCTGAAGCTGGATCGTCGTCTCGCTCCGGTGAAGGTGGCTGTGCTTCCGCTGTCCAAGAAGGACACGCTGACCCCTGTGGCGGAGAAGCTGGCAAACCAGCTGCGCGGCTTCTGGAACGTCGATTACGACACCTCCGGAGCCATCGGCCGCCGCTACCGCCGCCAGGATGAAATCGGAACCCCATTCTGTGTCACCGTTGACTTTGACACCTTGGAGGACAACGCCGTGACCGTCCGCGAGCGGGACACCATGGAGCAGGAGCGCATCAACATCGAGGACCTGCAGGCGTACCTGGCTGAGCGTTTGGCGGGCTGCTAAGCGTGAACACCGACATTCGCTGGACCGTCCCCAGTGACGGACATACCTTTCCGATTTACGCCGGGCCCGCACAGGACATGGACCGCATTGCCGAGTTCGCCGACGAGCGGGGAGTGACCAACATCCGCTTCGGCGGCGATACCTGGGAGCTGTCTGCCGACAACGGGCCGAAGGCCTCTGTCGTGACTGGTTCGGGCACGTGGACGGCTACTGGGGATGCGGAGACGTTCGCGAAATCCAAGCAGTATGTTCTCCACGCTGATCGGCACACGGTGACGATCATCGCTGAGTCCAAGTCCCACTTTGTCTTGGACATCGACGGCGAAAAGGCGGGACAGTTCACCTCGGAGAACCGTGGTCTGCGAAACCTTCACGTGGAGTTTGAAGGTCCCGGGGAGAAACTCCCGCTGGACGTTCAGGTGTTCATTTCCTGGGTAGCTCGCAGGATCATGGAAGTGCGCACCCTGAACTCCACCAAAGCGCTGTTGATCGCGCTGCTGCTGTGCATCCCGGTTATCGTGGCCTACTGGATTGGTGCGATTTAAGGGGTCGTGGCTCGTGACCCCTAGCCCCGGCTCGCCGGGGTTAAGCGGGGGCCGGGGCGCGGCGAAACGGGACCGCCGCCACCGGCTTAGAAGGAGAACGAGTCCCCGCCACCACCGAAGTCTCCGCCGCCGAAGCCGCCACCGCCGCCCCCTCCAAAGCCGCCGCCGAAGCCACCGCTGTTGGAGAGCAGAGAACCGAGAATTACACCGGTCATCAGGCCGTTGCCGCCACCGCCGCCGTAGTAATTATTACGACGGTTAAAGCGGTCAATGTCCTCGCGCGCCTGCGCGGAGGCCTTCCGGGTTAGCTGCGATGCCTGCTGCGCCAGCAGATATGCGCGCTTGGTGTCCTGCTCCCGCAGGGCTTTGGCCTGCTCCAGCACCTCGCGGGCGGCGTGAGCCGTGGAGCGGGCATCCACACCGATGATGTTTCGCCGGTTGCGGATGGTTTCCTCCACGGCCACGAGGTTCTGGTTGGCATCCGCGATGGTCCTGTCGACCATGTCGAGCGTGCGCCGGAAATCATTGTCCGCCCCGCGGGCCTCATCCAGTTGGATGTCCAGCTGACCATCGGCGTCGAGCAGCTGGGAGTAGCTTCCTAAAGGATCGTTGCTCTGGTTGCGTCGCGCCGTGTCCAAGGCCTGGTGAGCGGCGTCCACCGCCTCTGCTAGCGCGTCCTTGTTAAACGGGGCGTGACTGCGCGCCAGCTCGTGTGCCTCGGCAATTTCCTCTTCCACTTCCGTGATGAGCGCGGAGAGGTTGTCCTGAGCCACCCGCAGCTGGGATTCGGCGTTCTCCACCGCCTGCAGTTGCGAATCGGCCTGGCGAATGGCCATGCGTGCTCCGTCGATGATGTCGATGAGCTCGCCCTGTTGTCCCGCGGGCTTGGTCGTGAGTGCGCGTGCTTGCTCGATCGCGTGATCCACCTGGTTGATCTCGGCCTCGGCGATGTCTGGGTTATGGGTGATGCTCACCAGCAGCTGGGGGTCGATGCGCGTGGTGAGGTCCTCCATGATTGCCCGGGCGCCGGGGATGCGGCTGCGCAGAGAAATCGACGCCTGGGTGAGCGTGTCCAGAGTCTCTGGTGCATGGATGAGCTGTTGCCGCAGCTCGGCGAACTCCGCGGCCTTTCCATTGAGGTTCTTATCGGCGGTGCCGCAGCTGGAGATAATCTCGGTGAGCAGCGCGCGCTGTTCCTGCTCCGCGGTGACGAGCCCGCCCTTGATGCGCTGGTGCATGCCGTAGGCCTTGTGGAGGGTCTGCTGGGAGCGGGTGAGGGCGCGCTGGAGTTCGCGGGTGCGTTCCTCACCAAACTCGGTGCGGGCGATGGTGAGCTCTTCTTCGCCCTTGCGGATGGACTCATCGGTGCTGTGCAGCTCTTCGGCGGCGAGGGTCTGGAGGACGGACAGGGGCTGCTGCATGAGGTCGCTGGTTGCCTCGGGCTGGATGGAGCGGGCCGTGTTGAGTTGGCGGGCTTCGGTGTTCTTGCGGTTGCGTCGGCTCCAGACGAAGGCCCCGGCGCCTCCGCCGAGCAGAGCCACGGCGGCTCCTCCCATCCAGATCTTGGAGGAGGTGGAGACGGTTCCTGCCAGCTCGTCGGCGGCTGCCTGGGCGCCGCCGGCCCAGTCTTCGTTGGTGAAGTGCTTTTTCACGGCGCTGATCACGTCCTGCGCCGTGCTCTTGGATACGGACGCGCCGTAGTCCAGGCCAGCGTTGTGCTTGGTGACATCGGTGACTAGCACCATGGTGTTGTTGGTGGGGTCCTGCTCACGAAGGTGAGCGGCGTAGCTTTGTGGATCGGACTCCGGAATGGAGTCTACGAACACCATGTACAGCTTGACGTTACTGTGCTCAATGCCTTTCTTGAGGGTCTCCTCGATGGCCGCCTTATCGGAACCGGAGAGTACACCGGCAGCGTCCACCACCTGTTCGGTGAGGGCCACGTCGGTCGCGGTGGCGGTGGTGCCGATCGCAGCCGGGGTGGCTGCCACTGCTTGGGCTGCCAGCGTGGTGGCGACGCCTATGCCGAGGAAAGCCCCGGCGCCCACACACCCCGCCGCGGCGACAGCCGCGGCACGGCGTAGAGCACTGGCGAAGAAAAAGGTGGTGGAGTTGTTGGCGTTCATGATGCCTACCTTAACCGAAAACCCGGCGACCTTAACGGACAATCTGGGCCGAGCGGACTATGGTCTTAGGCATGCCATTTTTGCAACGCGCGGGACGAGCAGTGAGCGGCACTTTCTTCGGCGTGCTGCTGTCTGTTTTTTACGTGATTTTTGGTGCAGTGCTGTGCGCGGCGATCATCTCCGCAGGCACGGCCTTCCAGGTGTGGGCGCACGCGCGGGCGGATGACCGCACCGGCGCAGACACCATTTTTGTGCTGGGTGCCGCCCAGTACGACGGTGTGCCGTCGAAGTGGTTCCAAAGCCGCCTGGATCACGCGGCGGAGCTGTATCGTCAGGGCGTTGCTCCGACCATCGTGACCGTGGGAGGAAACCAGCCGGGGGATCGCTTCACCGAGGCTGCCAGCGGACGAGAGTACCTGGTGGAGCACCAGGGCGTGCCGCCTCAGGCCATTGTGGCGATCGAACGTGGATCGGACACGCTGACCAGCGCCCAGGCGTTTAAGGAAGAGGCGCAGCCCCGCGGATGGGTGTCCAGCGTGGTGGTGACGGACTCGAACCATTCCCTGCGTGCGTTGCGCATGGTGGAGGATGAGGGATTCGACGCCTGGAGCTCGCCCACACGGACCGGGCCGAGCTACGGCACCCGCACCGAGCAGGTCCAGTCCATCGTTCGGGAAACGGGGGGACTGTTGTATTACGAGGTGTGGGAGCGTCGAGCGGATGGCCCGGCGAAGGGATGGGGCCATGCCTGAGGCCTATGTCTACAGCGAGGCTGACTTGGAGCGTGTGTTTGCCACCACGCCGAAGGAGCTGGGTATCCCCGGAGCCCTGCCCGATGGGCGCGACGACTTCGACCGGGATCGCGCCCGCGTGCTACATTCCGCAGCACTGCGCCGCCTGGCTGATAAGACGCAGGTCGTGGGCCCTGGCAGTGGGGACACCCCCAGAACACGCCTGACGCACTCCCTCGAGGTAGGGCAGATCGCCAGGGGTATTGGCAAAACCCTGGGTGCAGACCCTGACCTATGCGAACTCGCTGGGTTGAGCCACGACATCGGCCATCCGCCCTACGGCCACAATGGCGAACGCGCTCTGGACGACGCCGCCCGTGAACTCGGCAAAGTCCAATCCGGTTTCGAGGGCAACGCGCAAACACTACGCATTCTGACCCGCCTGGAGCCCAAAGTTCTGGGCGAGGACGGGCACTCCTATGGACTCAACCTCACTCGGGCCAGCGTGGACGCAGCGTGCAAGTACCCGTGGGGGCCGGTGGCGGACGACGGCCGGCGTCGGAAAAAATATTCATGCTACGAGGACGACCTCGACGTACTCGCATGGGCCAGGCAGGGCGCGGACGGCACGAAGAAGTGCCTGGAGGCGCAGATCATGGATTGGTCCGACGACGTCGCCTATTCCGTCCACGACGTGGAAGACGGGATCGTGTCCGGGCGCATCAACCTCGACGTGCTGTGGGACCTGGTGGAACTGGCAGCGCTAGCGGAAAAGGGCGCCCGGGTGTTCGGCGGAACCCCCGAGGAGCTTGTGGAGGCCGCGGGGCGATTGCGGGAGATGCGCCTGATTTCCCGGGCAGCGGACTTCCATGCCTCGCTGAGCGACCTGGCGGCGCTCAAGGCGATGACGTCGGAGCTGGTGTCCCGGTTCGTCACGGCGTGCGTGACCGCCACCCGCGAACGCTACGGCGCTGCCCTGGGCCGCTATAAGGCTCAGCTGGTGATTCCGAAGGACGTGGAGGCGGAGGTGACCCTGCTGAAATCCATCGCGGTGCTGTACGTGATGGATGAGCAGGAGCACCTGGCGCAGCAGGAGCGCCAGCGCGACCGCATCTTCCGGGTGACGGATTACCTGTGGAAGGGCGGGGAAGGCGCGCTGGATCCGCACTTTAGGCAGTGGTTTACCCAGGCGGCGGACGACCAGGCCGCTTTTCGCGTGGTGATTGACCAGGTGGCGTCCCTGACGGAATCCAGGCTGGAGCGCCTGGATCGGCAGGCATTTTCTTTCAGCGCCAGCTGGGCTTAGTCTTCGGCGTCGGGGATTTCGCAGAAGCTCTTGAAATGGTCGTCGGTGTAGTACCACACATCGGGATCGGTCTTCGTGCCACCGCCGACCACCAGGCGCCGCTCGCCCCGGTGGTTCAGCCCCGGGGTCTTCACCGTGTACTCCCGGTAATAAGTGGAATGCTGCTTCGGCAGCAGGCCCTCGTAGTTGCCGAAGTGTTTACCGTCCGCCGGGCCGTCGTCGGGCGGGGCATCCACCAGGATGTCCTCCACCTGCTGCGCGGCCTCCGGCGGAAGCGAGTGCAAGGAACAGTGCTGGGAGGACTCGGATACGGAGCTGGTAGCGCTGTTGGTATCGCTGGGGGAATCGGACAGGCCAAGGTAGGCGGTGGCCCCTGCGAGCAAGACAGCGGCCACAGACCCACCAGCCCACATTCCTTTGTTCGTGGAGCGTGGCTGAGACATGCCCTCTATTAGACCACTGCCAGGGTTAGATCACGGTCAGCGGCAGGCGCAGTGCAGCGGGTGCGCTCGCCGGAACCATCGGCTTTTTCGGCTCGGTGGGGGAGATCCGCACGTAGCCCTCGCTTTGTGCCGGGCGGGGGTCGGCGTCGCCCTTATTCGGCCACAGCGCGGCCGCACGTTCCGCATTGGCGGTGATGGACAGCGACGGGTTCACACCCGGGTTGGCGGTGATGGCGGAACCATCGGTGACGAACATCGTTGGGTAGCCCCACACACGGTTGTAGGGGTCCACCACGCCCGTCTCCGGCGAATCGGCGATCACGCATCCACCCAGGAAGTGGGCGGTGAGAGGCACATTGAAGACCTCGGACCATACACCACCGGCGATGGCGTTTTTCATATTCCGGGCCATAATCCGGGTGGCGGCATTTCCCTCGGGAATCCAGGACGGATTAGGCTCGCCGGTGCCCTGGCGGGAACGCAGGATATTAAAAGGACCCACCTTTTTCAGGAATGTTTGCAGGGAATTGTCCTTGGTCTGCATCACCAAATTGATGACGGTGCGCTGAGACCACTTGCTCAGGTTAAACAGCATAGGAATGCGCGTGTAGTTCAGGCAGACCTGCTTGATGAACTCCAGGAAACGTGGTTGAAGCTTGTCGCCATCCGTCATCAAGGTCTGCAGCAGACCCATGGCGTTGGAGCCCTTTCCATAACGCACCGGTTCGATATGCGTATCGGGGGCAGGGAAGAAGGAACTGGTGATGGCCACGCCTTCGGAATAATCCGTATCCGGGTGGTATTTCGCTTCCGCCGCACCCAGCAGAGCCTCGGAGTTTGTGCGGGTGAGGTAGCCCAGGGAATCTGGGAGGTTAGGCAGGTTTCCGTTGTCCTTCTGGCGGTGCAGGAGGTTTTGCGTGCCCCACGTGCCGGCTGCCATGACCACGTAGTCGGCGGTGAAGGTGGTGGTGGAGGAATTCTTCTTGCGCGCGCTCAGCTTCTTCGCCAAGGAGGTGGCCACAGTGCCGGTGCGCGTGGTGGTGACCGTCCAGGTGGAACCGTCGTGGGTGATATCGGTGACGGTGGACATGTCGTGAACCACCGTGCCACCCTTTTCGGCCAGGTAGAGGTAGTTTTTCAGCAGAGTATTCTTCGCGCCGTGGCGGCAGCCCGTCATGCATTCACCACATTCGTGGCAGGCGGTGCGGTCGGGGCCCACGCCGCCGAAATAGGGGTCCGCCACGGTTTCGCGCGGCTTGCCGTTGAGTCCGGTCTTTTCGCCGAAGAACACGCCCACGGGTGCCATGCGGAACGTTTCCGGCACACCCATTTCCTCTGCCACTTCCTTGATGCGCTTATCGGAGTTGGTCATGGTGGGGTTTTCCACCACGCCGAGCATCTTCTGGGCTTGTTCGTAGTAGGGAGTCAGCTCGTCTTCCCAGTCGGTGATGTGGGCCCACTGCTTGTCCTGGAAGTAGGTGGAGGAGGGCTTGTAAAGGGTGTTGGCGTAGTTGAGGGAGCCGCCGCCCACGCCGGATCCTGCGAGGATCATGACGTCGTTGAGCAGGTGGACGCGCTGGATTCCGAAGCAGCCGATCTGTGGCGCCCACAGGAAGTCCTTGAGGTGCCACGAGTTCTTGGCGAATTCTTTATCTTCAAATCGACGCCCAGCCTCGATGACGCCAACCTTATATCCCTTTTCAGTCAACCTGAGGGCGGTGACGGAGCCTCCGAATCCGGAGCCGATCACCAGAACGTCATAGTGAATGCTGTTGTGTGCTGAGTGTGCAGTGTTCGTCATGCTTTTTACGATAGGACCCGAGCCTTGGTTTCGTAGCAAAATTGTATGAATTACTGGAGGAAAATATAAAAGTGGTGGTGGAGGGCACTGAGGCAGACGGAGTGAGGGCACGTCCGTAGCTGGGGTGTGGTGCTGTGTCGCTGCCAGGGGCTAGCATGAGGAGCATGGCTCAAGGACGGATCTCGGAACGGGACATCGCAGAAATTCGCGAACGCACTCCCATTGAGGAAGTGGTGGGGGAGTATGTCCAGTTGAAGCCCGCGGGATACGACTCCATGAAGGGGCTCAGCCCGTTCAAGGATGAGAAGACCCCGTCGTTCCATGTCCGCCCCAACAGGGGATACTTCCACTGCTTTTCCACCGGGGAGGGCGGTGACGTGTTCAGCTTCCTCATGAAGATGGAACACATCACCTTCCCGGAGGCCGTGGAGCAGTGTGCCGAGCGGATCGGCTACCAGATCACCTATGAAGGCGGAACCCCTGGCCGACGTGAGGAGGCGGGAACGCGCCAGCGCCTGGTGGCGGCGAATAAAGCCGCGGCGGAGTACTACCAGCAGATGCTGCACTCTGACGAGCAGGGGGCCGACGTGGCCCGGGATTTTCTGCTCAACCGGGGTTTCACCATGGAGGATGCGGATCACTTCGGCTGCGGTTTCGCCCCGGCCGGGTGGGATAAGCTCACGAAGCACTTGCTGCAGAAGGGCTTTAATTTCAAGGAACTGGAGGCGGCAGGGCTGTCCCGCATGGGCACCAAGGGCCCCATTGATCGCTTCCACCGTAGGCTGTTATGGCCCATCCGTTCCGTGGCCAACGACGTCATCGGCTTCGGAGCCCGCAAGCTCTTTGACGATGACAAGCTGGGCAAGTACATCAACACCCCGGAAACCTTGCTGTACAAAAAGTCCAAGGTTCTGTTCGGCATCGATCACGCCAAGAAAGCCATCGCCTCCACGCACCAGGCAGTGGTTGTGGAGGGCTACACCGATGTGATGGCCATGCACGCCGCGGGTGTCACCACCGCAGTAGCGGCCTGTGGCACCGCGTTCGGTATTGAGCACCTGCAGATGCTGCGCCGCTTTATGTTGGACGATAAGTTCTTCCGCGGGGAAATTATCTACATCTTCGACGGCGACGAGGCCGGCCAGAAGGCTGCCATGCGTGCCTTCGATGGCAATCAGGAGTTCACCGGCCGAAGCTATGTGACCGTAGCCCCCGGCGGCCAGGACCCGTGTGACATCCGCATGGAGCGAGGGGACGCTGCCGTCCGGGAGCTGGTTGCCACCCGCATCCCCATGTTTGAGTTCGTGATTCGTACCCTCCTGCAGGGCTATGACACTGCCAGTGTGGACGGGCGTGTCCAGGCACTGCGACGCATCGTGCCGGTCCTCGCGGGCATCCGTGATGAGGCGTTACGCGATGAGTACGCGCGCCAGGCGTCGGGTTGGTTAGGGTGGGAAAATCCCTCCGAGGTCGTCGCACAGGTGCGGGAGGAAGCACGGAAGCCACAGCGTGACAAGCCCGCGTTCGAGCTGAAACGCGGAGCCGTGCAGCAAGTGGCGGATCAGGCTCGCGGCGCGTCACCGGAGCGCGGCCGTGGGGCGAATCTCCACGCGGTGGATTCCGACGACCTGATGGATCGCCCGGATCCAGCAGACGACATGCTGCACGGCCCGCGCGAGGTACTCAAGCTGGCGCTGCAGGAGCCACAACTGGCCGGGGAGATCTTTGATCTCATGCCGCCTGAGAGTTTTATTCACGCCACATATATCGCCATTGCCGAGGCGATGGAGAAAGCCGGCGGGGCGGCGAACGCGCAGCCCGGAGCTGCCTGGGTGGACCGGGTGGGTGGTCATGTGGATGACGCCATGGGCAAGGCCGTGGTGGCGGAGCTGACCGTGGAGGATATCCATTGCCCGGCCGAGCGGCTGCCGTTTTATGCCGACGCGATCATGTCTCACATGCAGGAGCGATGGGTGGGTAACGAGATCGCGGAGATGAAGGCGCAGATGCAGCGCATGCGGCCGGATTTGCAGCAGGAGGAGTATAAGGCCTTGTTTGCGGACCTCATGGCCTTGGAGAAGTACCGTCGTTCGCTGCAGGAGAGGGCAGCGGAGTACGGAGTGTTCGATATTAACGACGGGTCGGGTGGCTAGTCCCGTGTATACGATTGTATACGGTTCGGCTGGCTAGGCCGGTTAGGCTTGTTTAGCCTCGTAGCAACTACTTTTTGAACGGGTTGAAGGGTTTCTTCTTGTCCCCACCGGACGTGCGCGAGCCGTGGGTGAGGTCGTCCACACGATCGTTGGGGTGCGCCTCGTCGGACTCGACGATGCTGTAGCCCTCCCCGAGGGACTGGCGGGTGGAGGAATTAAGGTCGCGCACCTCATGCATCCGCGGTTCGGGATCCAGGCGGTTAGCGATGGCCTTCCGGCCGGCCCGCACGGCGGCTTTGGTGACGTCCGAGTTCACAGCGCTGTGGTATCCGCGGCGGATTTGCTCATAGCGGCGGCGGCCTGCCTTGGTACCCAATACATAGCCGGCTGCTGCGCCTACTACTAACTGGATCATCGGTTCTCCTTCGGGTTTTCGGGTCTAACCTACGAGCATACGTGACGGACGGGGATTTGCGCAGCGCGCGTCGGGACCATCGGCCACGTGGGCGCCGGGTAGCTGCTGTGCGGACACTGAGAGCCGATTTTTCGTGTACAACGGACTGTGGTTGAACACTTATTGAAAATGCGCATGGGGGCGTGGCGGTCGTGACCGTGACCCTGTGCGTTTTTCCGCGAAGAGACAACCCACAAAGAGATTCACCACGAAAGACTCATAAGGAGATTCATGGCTTCTGCACAAACCGTCAAGGGCGTTATCGCACGGGAAAAGAATGCACCGGTGGAAACGGTCAACGTTGTGGTTCCCGCGCCGGGCGATAATGACGTGATTGTGAAGATTCAGGCGTGTGGAGTATGCCACACGGATTTGGCATATCGCGATGGCGGCATTTCCGATAATTACCCTTTCCTTCTTGGCCATGAGGCCGCAGGAATTGTCGAAGAGGTAGGCGAGCAGGTCACCCATGTTGAGCCGGGTGACTTTGTGGTGCTGAACTGGCGTGCCGTGTGCGGCGAGTGCCGTGCCTGCAAGAAGGGCGAGCCGAAGTACTGCTTCAATACCCACAATGCCTCGAAGCCTATGACGTTGGAGGACGGCACCGAGCTGGAGGCCGCTCTGGGAATCGGGTCGTTCATCGAAAAGACGTTGGTGCATGAGGGGCAGTGCACCAAGGTGGATCCGGAGGCTGATCCCGCCGTTGCTGGCCTGCTGGGCTGTGGCGTGATGGCAGGCCTGGGCGCCGCGGTGAACACAGGTGAGGTGAAGCGCGGCGAGTCCATCGCCGTGATCGGCGTGGGAGGCGTGGGCATGAGCGCCGTAGCCGGTGCCGCCTTGGCTGGCGCTACACCGATCATTGCCATTGATATATCCGACGCCAAGCTTGCTCGTGCGAAGGAAGAATTTGGAGCCACCCACACCATCAATTCCTCGGGGCTTTCTGACGAGGAATTGACGCAGAAGGTTCAGGACTTGACCGGCGGCTTCGGCGTGGATGTTGTGGTAGACGCCGTGGGGCGTCCAGAGACGTATAAGCAGGCATTTTACCTTCGCGATCTTGCTGGCCGTGTGGTGCTGGTGGGAGTTCCTACCCCAGAGATGAATCTGGAGCTGCCGTTGCTTGATGTCTTTGGCCGCGGAGGTTCCCTGAAGTCTTCCTGGTACGGGGATTGCTTGCCGGAGCGCGATTTCCCAATGTATGTGGATCTCTATCGTCAGGGCCGTTTCCCGCTGGACAAGTTTGTGGACGAGCGCATTGGGCTGGATCAGGTTGACGAGGCCTTCGAGACGATGAAGCAGGGCACGGTGTTGCGAAGCGTGGTGGAACTGTAATCATGGCACGTGATTTTCCGCCGGTGACGAGCCCGGTTGTTGAACAGTTCGTAACCTCTGGCACGTTCCGCCTTGATGGTGGGGAGTGGGAGGTGGACAACAATGTCTATCTCATCGCCGATGAGGCATCCAACTCCGTGATAGTGATTGACCCAGCGCATGAGCCGGACACCATCACGGCGAAGGTAGGGGACCGGAGTGTGCGTGCGATTGTGCTCACGCATGCTCACAACGATCACTGCGATCTGGCTCCGGAGTTGGCGAAGCACTGGGGCGTGGATGTGTATCTTCACCCAGACGATGATGTGCTGTGGAAGGAATCCAACGGGGAGGCGCCGTATGTTCCCATTGATGTGGAGGATCCGCTATGGGCGCAGTGGTCGTTGATGCTCCACCACACGCCGGGGCACACGCCGGGTTGTGTGGTGATTGAGGTACTGGATGCGGACAATGCGGACGGCGAAGCCACAAATGTGCTGCTGTCCGGCGATACGCTGTTTAACGGCGGCCCTGGTGCCACTGGGCGTAAATACTCCAGCTTCGAGACGATTATCGAGTCCTTGAAGAATGTGGTCTTCGAGCTTCCACACAGCATGACGGTGTTGCCGGGCCACGGTGATGCCACGACGATCGGTGCAGAGGCCGCACGGATCGATGAGTACATCGAGCGCGGTTACTAAGCTTTCATTTTCAAGGCTGACCTGCTGATTTGTGTGTGCTGTGCTTGCGGTATAAAGTAGTCACCGTTGCAAGCGAGGGTAACACTTCGAGAGAAATTAAGACTCTCTGAGGGCGCCTGAGTAGTACACATTCCGCCATAGCTCAGTTGGCAGAGCATTCGACTGTTAATCGAAGGGTCACTGGTTCGAGCCCAGTTGGCGGAGCACGTTAAACCCCCACACCTCTACGGTGTGGGGGTTTATTTCTGTTCGGGGGAGGGATGGGGGTTGGGATATGGGGTTATGCGACAAAAAGTGTGTCCGCTGTCGGCGTGTCGCGGTCGTGTTGGGAGGCGCCCTGGCACAACCATAGGATTATTTCGCTCTTTCGAGATTCTGTCCTGGGGAAATGCGTAAGGACTGCGACAAACTCCTATGGTCGTGCCGGCGCTCGTACTGCCAGCATGGCCGAGAACGTCTCAGTCTGGGGTGATGAGAGATGAAGTATCTCGCCGGTCTTACAGTTCTAGGCCCTCGATGCCATGGGCTGTCACTGTCTCAGACAGGGGAACGCGGCCAGGTTCCGTCCGGAACATTGGACTGGACTCATCACCTCGGCCAAACGTCAACGCTGTGACTAGCTTGTAGTCCTCGTCCACACCAAGGAACTCACGGACTGTTGGCGCTAAGAGCGAGATCATCCCCTGCGGAATGCCATGGTAGCCGTGTGCCTCCAAGGACAGAAGAAAGTTCTCTGCGTACGTGCCCTGGTCAAAGGCTGCGCGGATGCGGTCACCCATCGGAGGGATGAACAACATTGCGGAATACGGTGCACCGAAGAAACGAAGGTTCTCCCGTAAAAACTCGGTGCGCCCTTCCTTGTCTTCGCGCGCGATGCCCTTTAACCCGTACACCTTGGCAGCCAACTCCTGGGAACGCCGAGGGTGTACACCCTGACCATAATCTGTGGTGAAGTCAGGATTGAGGCCGTTCGTATCGAACTCCTCGATCAGTGCGGCACTCAGATCGCGCAACCGCTGACCGCTTACCACATGGACATGCCATGGTTGGGTATTGGAGTTAGAGGGCGCAGACTGGGCGTCGAGCAAAATATTTTTCAGGACGTCGTTGGGGATGGGGTCAGGCAGGAATGCGCGAGGGGAATGGCGGTGTCGAATGAAGTCAGATGTGCTCATGGCAGACACTCTACGCGTGGTGCTGAGGGGTGTGCAGGGCGGACATCGCCCGCATGCGGCGACGTGTCCGTATGCGAACCGCCCCGGACGTCCGTAAGTCTGCTGAGCTCGCAATGTTCAGAGATTTCAATTTCTGACCAGTATGTGTTCGACTTTTCGCTGTATTCGCATGAGCGCTTAGGGGCGGCCGTGACCAAATATTACGTTTCTCATGTCGGCGGCATTCTCATGCTCTTGAGACGGCTTCCAATGATTATGTGAAAGTGGTTGAGAATGAGCTAGGGTCATGCCTTGAAATCTAGGTATAGTGCGTTATTTATTCGCCTTTGTAGATCTGAGTATGATGAATCTAACTGAGGAGCTTATTGCTAATGCGGTGAAGGATCCGCACATGAGTGGAAGCCATCTTCCGAGTTCATCATTTCTAATAGTCGCTGGTGAGATGGAGTGAAAAATGCGGGTCGTGAGGATGAGAGATATTATGAAAATTAACGGCGGAATGATCAGCGAAGCCTTGCTAACCTCAGTTTTGTCTTCTTCGGTTTTGGTGATGCCTAACCATTTCAAAATCACACTGAACCCTACCTTTCTTATCGATAGCACGGCCGCTATCCTTAACCTAATCACAAGAAGAACCGCTTCGCAGGGTTTTGCGTCAATCTGTCTGCTGTCTAGGGATTCTTGCTGGTGATGGTAATCGAATCGATTGTGAGGCTATGGCGTGAGGTCGCTTTCAGTGGCTCGTGTTCTCAAGGGGCTTTGCGCTGCATGACTAAGCTGTAGCGTCGTGGTGTCTGTCTGTGTTGTTTACCTGCGGTGATAGTTGCACGGCGATGTGTCCATGCATTTGTGATTGCGGTTTAGATGGCACGGCGCATGATTCTCATCGTCGGAATGTCCGCCCGGGGCATTCGGTGAGGTGGCTCGTGGTGCGTCGCCGATGGGTGATGGAAACATACGAGACTAAGGTGGTGGGGCCAGCGGGGCTCGAACCCGCGACCAGCGGATTATGAGTCCGCGGCTCTAACCGACTGAGCTATAGCCCCAGCGCTATACATTCAACCACACCTGACAGGGGATTCTGAATTGGGGCACCATCAGAACGCCCTTGGGGTCGCTCTGACCAGTTTTAACCAGTTCGTCCTCCTAGGCCATGTTCAGGCCAGTGTGGGCATCGCCAGTCCCTTGGAAGGCCCTCGTTCGGCGCTTAGTAGGGCAAAAATGGCAAAACCACCATCGACTGTAGGGGCAGGCACTTAAGATATGAGCATGTCAACACCCACTGATTCTTCAACGATGATTGAGCTCACGGACGTGAACAAGCACTTCGGTGACTACCACGCTCTGAGAGACATCAATCTCAGCGTCCCTGCTGGACAAGTAGTCGTTATCCTCGGCCCGTCCGGCTCCGGTAAATCCACGCTCTGCCGCACCATCAATCGGCTCGAGACCATCGACTCAGGTGAGATCCGGATCGATGGTAAGACCCTGCCAGAAGAAGGCAAAGACCTCGCGAAACTCCGCGCTGAAGTCGGCATGGTCTTCCAGCAATTCAACCTCTTCAGCCACATGACCATCCGTGACAACGTCACGCTGGCTCCCATCAAGGTGCGCAAAACCTCCAAGGATGCCGCCCGTAAACGCGCCGAGGAGCTACTCGATCGCGTAGGGATCGCAGCCCAGGCCGATAAGTACCCTGCCCAGCTTTCCGGCGGTCAGCAGCAGCGCGTGGCAATTGCCCGCGCCCTGGCCATGGACCCGAAGGTGATGCTGTTTGACGAGCCCACCTCCGCCCTGGACCCAGAAATGATCAACGAGGTTTTGGACGTGATGACAGACCTCGCCAAAGGCGGCATGACCATGGTGGTGGTTACCCACGAAATGAGCTTCGCGCGCCGAGTGGCCGACCGCATTCTCTTCATGGCCGACGGTGCGATCATCGAGGACACGGATCCAGAGACCTTCTTCACCAACCCCGAGACCGATCGTGCGCAGGATTTCCTGGACAAGATCGTGAACCACTAGAACGCCACTGAGCATGAGGGAAGGAGGATACTGATGCTGACCATACGTAACGCACTGAAACGTACCGCCGCAGCGGTAATCGCGGCGACCACCGTGGTCACCCTAGCCGCGTGTGGCTCAGGAGGGCCACGGGACCTGCTGGCTGATATTGAAGCAGGCCACGTGGTTCTCGGAACGAAATACGACCAACCCAACTTGGGCGAGCGCACCCCGGAGAAAAACTTCGAAGGGCTCGATACCGACGTCTCCCGCTATGTTGTGGAGTACATCGCCAAGAAACACGGCTGGTCAATCCCCGAGATGGAATGGCGCGAAACGCCATCCGCGCAGCGCGAAGCGTTGATTAACAATGGTGAAGTCAACATGATTGCCGCTACGTATTCCATCAATAAGGGCCGTCTGAAGGCCGTGGACTTTGGCGGGCCATACCTGGTCACGCACCAAGCGCTGTTGGTCCGCGAAGAATCCGGAATTGCCGGCTTGCAGGACATCGCACCCGGAACTCGCCTGTGCTCTGTGTCTGGTTCCACGCCAGCGCAGAAGGTGAAATCTGCGCTGCCGGAGGTGCAGCTCCAGGAGTTCGATACGTATGCCGCCTGCGCTGAGGGTCTGAAACAAGACGTGGTGGATGCCACGACTACCGACGCCACCATCTTGGCTGGCTTCACGCAGCGTTACCAGGAACGTTTCGGTGAGAAATATAGCGTTGTTCAGTTGAAAAACGACGACGGCTCGTTCTGGACCGATGAGTACTACGGCATCGGCTTGCCGAAGGGTGATGGAACAGCCCGCAACGAGGTCAACGAAGCGTTGAATGACATGCACGATTCCGGCGCGTTCGCGAAGATCGTCGCCAAAAACCTGGGAGATAACGTTGACCTCGGTGGAAAGCCGAAGATTGGCGACCTCTCATTCGTCGATAAGAAATAGGAAGGAGGGACGCACCTATGAACCCCGAACTATGGTCCGAGATGAAGCCCGAATTGCTTCCCGCATTCTGGGTGACCATCAAGTTGACGTTTTATTCCGCCGTGGGATCGATGATTGTAGGCACGATCCTCACCGCGATGCGCGTGAGCCCCGTCGGCATTTTGCGCACCCTGTCAGCGTGGTACATCAACATTGTCCGTAATACGCCGCTGACGCTCATCATTCTGCTCGCCTCCATGGGCCTGTACTACAACCTGGGCCTGCTGTTGGCCGTCGAGAATGACACGTTCATTGAAAAGCAGAACTTCCGACTGGCGGTGCTCGCTTTTGTGGCCTACACCTCCTGCTTCGTCGCTGAATCTCTGCGCTCCGGAATCAACACCGTGCCGTTCGGCCAGGCAGAAGCCGCCCGATCGCTGGGCTTAAGTTTCTCCCAGAATTTCCGCCACGTGATTTTCCCTCAAGCTCTGCGCGGTGCGATCGTCCCCCTGGGAAATACTCTGATCGCGCTGACGAAGAACACCACCATCGCCTCCGTGATTGGTGTGGCCGAAGCATCCCTGTTGATGAAGGCTCTGACGGAGGACTACGCCAGCGACATTCTGGTGATCTTCGGAGTGATTGCTGTGGGCTTTATCATTCTGACCCTGCCCACAGGCTTGTTCTTCGGCTGGGCTGGTAAGCGATGGGCGGTGAAGCGATAATGTCTACACGCGCAACAGTGCTCTACGATACCCCCGGTCCGAAGGGGGAGCGGCTCAACAAGATATTCACGGTTGTCACGATCGTGGTGGTCCTCGGCATCCTGGCCCTGGTGGGTCTCAAGCTGAACAGCAAGGGCCAATTTGAGTCCGCTAAGTGGTCCTTCTTTGCAGACAGTACTACCTGGACAACGTATATTCTTCCCGGCCTGTTCAGTACCATCGGAGCGGCAGTGGCCTCCATCATCCTGGCTATGGTGATTGGAACCTTGCTGGGTGTAGGACGCTTGTCTCCTTACCGTTTCGTGCGCACCGTCTGTGGGGTGATCGTGGAGTTCTTCCGCTCCATCCCCGTGCTGGTGCTCATGCTGTTTGCCTACTCCGCCTTCTCTTCCCTCCAGTTGGTTCCGTCCAGCTGGCTGGGCTTCTCGGCCGTGGTCTTTGGCTTGACCATGTACAACGGCTCCGTTATTGCGGAAACCTTGCGCTCCGGTATCGAGTCCCTGCCCCGTGGGCAGCGTGAGGCGGCCATTGCGTTGGGTATGCGCCACCGCCAATCCATGTACCTGATTCTGCTGCCGCAGGCCGTGGCTGCCATGCTCCCGGCCATCATCTCCCAGATGGTGATCGCACTGAAGGACTCCGCCCTGGGTTACATGATTGGTTTCGTGGAGGTCGTGCGCTCGGGCCGTCAGCTGGGCGAATACTACGGTGCGATGATCCCGGCACTGGTGCTAGTGGCCGTGATCATGATTCTGATCAACATGGGCCTGGCGTCGCTTGCCGAACGCATCGAGCGCCAGCTTCGTTCCGGCCGTGCGCGCCGCAACATTGTGGCCAAGGTTCCGCAGCAAAAGGAACAGGGCCTGGAAACGAAGGACAATGTGAACGTGGACTGGCATGCGGAAGGTCACAAGGACCTGCGCACTACCTTCGAATAGAGCACTAGTGCAGCTGCTCCCACAGGGAGTCATTGAAAGAATCCCAGCGCTCCTTCGCCCAGTCGCCGAAGTCCTCATCCGTGAGGACTACGGCGGCGGCGCCGCTGTCCGGATGCACCCACAGGAACGTCCCGGACTGGCCAAAATGCCCGCACACATCCTCCGGCATGGACGCGCCCAACCAATGAGGCGTCTTCTCCCCATGAACCTCAAAGCCCAAGCCCCAAGGACACGGCTTCTGCATCCCATAGCCTGGAACCACACCATCCAGATCTGGATACTGGACGGTGAACGCCTCCCGCAGCGTTGACGGAGACAGCAACCGAGGCTGGAGCACTTCCGCCGCGAATGTGCTCATATCGTCCACGCTCGCGCGGAACCCATGACCCGCCGAACCGCTAAAATCAATCGACATTCCCAACGGCATATTCAGTGCTTCCGAGGCATAATCCTCAAAAGAAATACCCGTGGTGTCCGCGATGGTATCGGCCAACATGTCATATCCCGCAGAAGAATATATCCGTCGCGTCTGCGCAGGTTTTTCAGGCGAACGCTCCCGAAAACCCACGCCGCTGGCGTGAGCCAACAGCTCCCGGACAGTAGGCGGCGACTTCCAATCAGCAGCCACCGAGCTAGGTACGGGGTCATCCAGTTCGAAGGCACCCTCCTCCACAGCGATCAGCACCGCATAGGCGGTGAGCAACTTACTCACCGAAGCCAGGCTGTACACCTGCGACGTATCACCCCAGGTCGTCACCCTCGGTGACGGTGACCCAGAACCCGTCGCCGACGAGCCATCAGGTACGGACGCCTCCACCACGGCCGCAGACACACTCTCCACAGGCCAGCCCTCAAGGTCATGCAGGGCGGGGAAGCGCGCGCTGGGCGTCGAATATGACAAAGGCATTACTGCGCCGCAATCAATTCATCAATCAGGTCCACCAGATCACCCAGCGTCTCCGCATCATGAATATCGGATTCCTCCACGCGCACCCCGAACGCATCCTCCACGCGCACGGCAATATCCACAATGGACAAAGAATCAATATTCAAATCCTCATGAATCCGAGCATCACGGGTAAGCTCCTGAGCCTCAATACCCGTCGCCTGATCCACAATCCGCACAACACCCGCATAAGTATCCTGCGAATCACCCTGGTCAGCCTGCTCAGCGTGCTGGGACGAAGAACCCAACGCAGCAGCCAACTTAGCCTTCGCATCTTGCGAGAGCGCACCTTCAGAAGAATTAGACACGTAAACCCCTTCTCAGAGTCCGAAATATGGTTGGATAAATCTATTGTGTCAATTCTAAGCCAAACCCGAGTAGGGCGATCCGCCCGCCAGCTATCCAAGCGATTCGTCCGGCGCCTGCGCAACCACAAACCAGACCTTCCCGGACTGCCCGATGTCGATCGCGTGCACCACATCGAATCCCGCGACGGGATAAAACTCAAGGTCAACGACCTCGGGCCCGAAGACGCATCCACCGTAATGCTCTTCGCCCACGGATTTACCCTCACCTCCAACTCCTGGTTCTTCCAAGCAAAATATCTGCGCACAGAGCACCCGGACGTTCGCCTGCTCCTGCCTGATCTTCGCGGCCACGGGGACAGCTCCGTGCTCATTAACAGTGGCGGCGGGCGACCCGAACCCGCGCAGCTTGGCGTGGCAGAGACATCCAAAGACCTGCTGGAAATCCTCGACCACCTGGTGACCGCTGACAAAAACCTGGTGCTGGTGGGGCACTCCATGGGCGTGATGACCGTGCTCGGGGCACTGAGACTGATGCAACCGCAACTGCGATCGCGAGTGACCGGCGTGATCCTCATCAACGGAGCCATCGACCGCTTCGCCTCCGACGGCATCACCCAAATCCTGGATTCGCCGCCCGTGCGCGTGCTCAGGAAAATCGGGAAAACACTGCCCGCGCCGGCGCACCTGGCGAAAGACGGAATGGAATGGATCATCAAACCCGTCATCGCTGGATTCGTGTACCACGGTGCACTGGAGGAAGGTGACTCGGACAAGTTCGACATCGTGGACTTCCACGCCGACGAAATCGACAGTACCTCCATGGGAACCATCCTGGGATACCTGGACGACCTCGCCACACACGACGAGACCGCGGCCGCGCCACTGTTGGCAGGGATCCCCGGAGTGGTGATGGTCGGCGCATGCGACGACGTCACCCCAGCGGAACAAACTCGAAAGATTGGCGCGCTGTGGCCTGGGGCCGAAGTTGTGGAGTTCCCGGACTCTGGGCACATGCTGCCAGTTGAATGCCCCGAGGCCGTGAACGAGGCGATTGGGCGGGTGCTGGCGCAGAGTTCTTAGTGGAGGTTCGTGGGGTTTGTGGAGATGATCGACGAAGCGCGGGCGTGTTGTGGCGCGAAAACGGGAAAACATCAAGCAAGTTCGAGCATTTGGAGGTTCTCCAGCACGGTATCTGTGTTAGGTTTTCTGTAAGGAACGTTCTTCACGAACGGATCGTTGCTTAAGAAATAACGGACGACTTCTTCGAAAGGCTTAAACAAACAGTGGGACAACCACAGACAACTGGAACGCCAAAGGCCACGGCAACGGATGCTGACTGGGCTGCATTACTTTCCGTTTCTGCTGATGATGTGATCCAAGAGATCGGATGGGACGAGGATTGTGACTCCTCCATCAGCGAAGCACTGGAAGAAGTAACTGGTGAACCTTTGTTGGAAGAAGATACCGACGAAGTAGTGGATCTTGTGCTGTTGTGGTGGCGCGCTGAAGACGGAGACTTGGTCGATGGACTGGTAGACGCCATCCGCAATCTGGGAGAGGAAAGCCGAATCTGGTTGCTCACCCCGCCAGCCGGACGCGAGGGAGCTATCGAGCCAGGCGTGATTGCAGAATCCGCGCAATTGGCGGGGCTTGTGCAGACTAAGTCCGAGCGTCTGGGAGATTGGCAGGGTGCGTGCCTCGTCGGGCGAGGCTACAAACGCTAAAAATAACTCTCATACTGGGGATTTGTTGAGGGCATAGGGTGCCGTGCTATTGTTATCCACGCACCAAGCGCGCGCCTTTAGCTCAGCTGGAAGAGCAGCTGGTTTACACCCAGCAGGTCGGCGGTTCGAACCCGTCAGGGCGCACTGAATGAAAACTCCGGACGCGATGAGCGTCCGGAGTTTTGCTGTTGGTGGGTCACTTGGATCCTTCACTCACAAAATGTTCGACGAAAACGCCAGATTTGGCCCCAAATCTGGCGTTTTCGTCGAACAATTTGTAGGGGGTGTGCCTGTGGGCAGGGCACAGCCGGCCGCACAAGGCTGCTACATTAACACTGTGACTACTCAACCTCCCAGGCCAGAGAACACCCGCTCCCAGCACGCCCCGGGAAGCCAGAGGACTCAGCGCACCGAGCCGCAGCGCAGCAAGCCGCAGCGCAGCAAGCCGCAGCGCAGCAAGCCCCAGGGATGGAAGTCCTTCCTGTCGCCCGGGTGGGCACTGGCCCTCGTCCTAGTCATAGCGTTCAGCTACGTGGCCTTCACCACCCTCGCCCCGTGGCAACTGGGAAAAAACGAACGCAACTCCGCCAACAATCAGCGCCTGGAGCAGGCGTTCCACCAAGACCCGGTGCCTCTGACCAGCGTCATGAAGCCCGGTCAGGACCAGGTTCGCGAAGACGATGACTGGACCCATGTGACCCTAGATGGGAGTTATGTGCCTGGTCAGGACGTTGTCCTGCGTAACCGTGCGGTCGATGGGGCGGTGGTGTTCCAGATTCTCACGCCTTTTGAGCTCTCGGAAGCCCCCGGATCCGCGGCCGAATCAAAGCCCACATCCAAGCCCGCCGCCCCATCCGCACCACACACCATCATGGTCAACCGTGGCTTCATCGCCCCCGGCGCCGGCGGAACCATTCCGGACATTCCTCCCAGCCCCACCGGCCCCACGAGCATCTCTGGATTCCTCAAACTGGATGAAGACCCTGGCGAGTCCTCGGTAGCCACCGCGGATGGCCACAAGGTTGTCAACACCATCAGCGCCTCCCTGAATGAACAGGCCACCGGCACGCACTTGATCAAAGGTTATGTCCAAGCTGATGAGCAGTCCGTAGACAAAGGCCTGCGCCCCATCCCGCTGCCGCAGCTGACTTCTGGCCCATACTTGTCCTATGGAATCCAGTGGATCGCCTTCGGCATCATTGCCCCCATCATCCTGGGCTGGTTTGTGTGGTCCGAGCTGAAAGAACGCCGCAGGGAGCGTGAGGAGCGCGTTGAGCTTCAGGCGTCGGAGGGAACTGTAGGGGAGGAGAAGCTGGCGTCGGACAATGAAAAAAAGGACACGCAACCCGCACCCATCGCCGAAGATTCCGTGGAACAGAAAATGCGGAATCGCTACGGTAAATCGCGAAGTTCACGCGCCAATCGCAGGAACAACAACGGCGAGCGTTTTTAACTAACGCTGAAAGTGCTCAGCAATTCCCGGCAGCGCGGCCTTTATTTCCTGGGCAACGCGGGCAAAGTCCGATTGGTTGCCATAATAGGGGTCCTCGGTTTCTGGGGCGTCCAGGGAATTGAGGTCTCCTGTCCAGGATTCGGGGTCGAACGCGCGGTGCAGGAACACGCGTTTCGGGTCCACACCAGCGCGAATGAGCCCGCGAGCATGACCCTCATCCATCGCCAAGAGCGCATCGGAACCCGCATAGTCTGCGCCGAATTGGCTGGCAACATGTTGCGTGCCATCGTGGCCTTCCGCGTCCAATTGCTTAATAGCGCGCGGATCCGCGCCGTCTCCTACGTGATAATTCGCCATGCCACAGGAATTAACGGTGATTCCCTCAATTCCATGCTCGGCTAGATAATCACGCAGCATGATTTCTCCCATGGGGGAGCGGCAAATGTTGCCCGTGCACACGACAGTAATGATTGTGTTGGTAGCCATGACTCCCAGTGTGCCTGAAACTTGACCCAGTGTGCCTGAAAACAGCAGACTGCGTTCGAGTAGGCTGGTCGCAACACCGTACAAAAGAACCAAAACCATTGTGGAGGGTCATAGCCGTGGTCACCGTTGCCGATGTTGTGTCTGTGCTGGAGGAAGCCTACCCGCCGCGACTGGCCGAAAGCTGGGACGCCGTGGGCCTGATTTGCGGCGACCCGAAAGAGCCCGCGGACAAGGTTGCCTTCGCCTTGGACTGCACAGATGCTGTCGTGGATGAGGCGATCGACTCCGAAGCGACCATGCTCGTCGTCCACCACCCCTTGCTGCTGCGCGGCGTGACGGCTGTCCCCGCTGATTCCCCGAAGGGGCGGATCATCCACAAGCTCATTCGCCACAAGATCGCGCTGTTCGCCGCGCACACGAACGCGGATTCCGCCCGGCCTGGCGTGAATGACCGCCTGGCGGAGCTTTTGGGCGTAACTCCGGGGCCTGCGCTGCGTCCGATCGAGGGGGAGCGCAGCGCGTCGGGCGAGGATCTGGGGATTGGTCGCGTGGGCGAGCTGGATACGCCGATGACCTTGGCGGAGTTTGCCCGCCGGGTGGAGCAGCGCCTGCCGAAGACTCAGTGGGGTATTCGCGCCGCGGGCGATCCCGAGGCGATGATCCGCACCGTAGCCGTGGCCAGCGGCGCAGGCGATAGTTTCCTGCAGCAGGTCGCGGGGATGGACGTGGATTGTTTTGTGACGTCCGATCTGCGCCATCACCCGGTGGATGAGCACCTGCGCATGGGTGGTTGCCCCGTTATTGATACCGCTCACTGGGCCAGCGAGTTTCCCTGGTGTGAGCAGGCCGCGGACGTGGTCGCGAAGGGCACCGGCGCGCAGGCGCGTGTGATTGGCCTGTGCACCGATCCGTGGACCATTCACCAGCCGTAGCCGCTGAAGCGAACCCCAACCCCGCCGCTCACAACCTCGCCACCCGAACCTGATAAGGAGCCGTAGTATGCCAACCCCCGCCACCGAATCGATCCATTTGCGCCTGCAGTGCGATGGCGGGTCCCGCGGAAATCCTGGTCGTGCCGGGGCTGGGTCGACCTTATCCGACGTCGGCGCGGTCATTCGCGGTGCTGGCGAAGAAATTGCGGCGCGTTGGGAGTTTATTGCGTCGGCGACCAACAATGTGGCGGAGTATCGGGGTCTGATTAACGGCTTGGAGCTCGCCAAGGAGGTCGGCGAGCGCCGGGGAGTTGCGCCCGCCGATGTGGCCGTGGATGTGTTCATGGATTCCAAGTTGATTGTGGAGCAGATGAACGGCCGGTGGAAGATCAAGCACCCGGACATGAAGCCGTTGGCGGCTGAGGCGAAGAAGCTGCAGGGGCAGTTGGCGTCGGTGAGTTTTACGTGGGTTCCACGCGCGCAAAATAAGCGGGCTGATGAGTTGGCGAATCGGGCGATGGATGATGGGGAGTCCGGGCAGTGGTTCAGCCAGGATGTGGTGTCTGAGCAGGGTGCAGATGCTCAACCACAGGCCTCAAAGACAGAGCGGCATGATGCCGAGACCGCACCGCAGAACACAGAAGTTACATCGCAGGAAACATCACGAGACGAACGAGACGTTCAGGCCACGCCCGTGTCCCGTACCCGGTTTGTGTTCGTAGCCTGCGGCACGACTACCAAGGAGCCACCTGCGGGTGGTTTGACGCCTCGTGCGCAGCGTTCCGTGGAGTATCTGGCTTCCCGTGGGGGAGTGGATGCGGTGTATCCGGTGGGGAAGTCTGCCAGGAATGCTGCGCAGGAGATGACGGATCAGATGGGGCGGTTCGCGCAGCACTCTAGCCTCCGCAGCGAAGCTCCTCAGCTGAAGGAGTGCGCGGACTTGGAGCGGAAGTCCAGCGCAAAGATCGAGGCGGCGATGGGAAGCATCGAGGAGAAGCTGCCCGGCAAGACCATCGCATTAATAGGACACCCGGATGCCTTGGCCCGGCTGATCGGGTGGGTGCTGGGATCGGTCCGCACTGCCAGTTCGCGCATCTATCTGGATGATGGTTCCTTGTCCATCGCGGAGTGGATGCGGGGGAAGGACACTACCCCTATGCTTCGCCGTCTCAACGATGTTCATCATCTGCGGTAGGGTGTAGATCGGCTGAGACAATCGGGTGATCGCGGCGCGCGGAACGGGCAAGTCATTGCACACGCCGCGCGCGGAGGAAAGTCCGGACTCCATAGGGCACGGTGGTTGCTAACAGCAACCCAGGGCGACCTGCGGGCTAGTGCCACAGAAAAGTACCGCCAGTGATACTGGTAAGGGTGAAAAGGTGCGGTAAGAGCGCACCAGCATTCCAGGTGACTGGGATGGCTCGGTAAACCCCACTGGGAGCAAGGTCAAGAGGCAGCATTACCCCATATCTGCCACTGAAGCAGTGTGCGGCAGTGCTGCCCGGTTCTAGGGCGGCCCGTCTGATTGAAGAACCAGGTAGACCGCTTGAGGCCACCAGCGATGGTTGGTCCAGATGGATGATCACCTCGCGCCGCACGGGCCATTCGTGGTGGCGGCGTATGACAGAATCCGGCTCACAGATTGTCTCGGCCGCTTACACACCTCGGCCGATGAAGCACCCCAGGCTTTTCGGCGTTCGCGTAGACTATCAACCATGTCTGAACAATGGTGGTTTGATAGCGCAACGGGACAGGTCAGCCAAGATAAGGCCAGCGGTTGGGAAAACCGCATGGGGCCGTATTCCTCCAAGGAGGAAGCACAGAACGCGCTGGAGATCGCGCGCAAGCGCAACGAGCAGGCCGACGACTACGACGACGAAGACTAGCCTTCACAGAGCCCAGCGCTAGAAGCAGTGCTCCTCCGCCGGGAAGGTTCCCTCGGCCACTTCGCGCTTGTAGTCGGCGGCGGCTTGGGTCATTGTGGCTCCCACGTTGCCCCATTGCTTGGCGAACTTCGGGCGGTGTCCGCCGGCGGGGAATGCGACCATGTCGTGCCACACCAGCACTTGGCCGTCGCAGTGTGGGCCGGCGCCGATGCCGATAGTAGGGACGGGGCATTCTTCCGTGATCTCCTGGGCAATGGCGGCGGGCACCATTTCCATGACCACGAAGTCCGCACCGGCTTCCGCAACGGCGCGCATGTCCGCCTTGAGCTGTTCTGCTCCCGCGCCGCGCCCTTGAACCTTGAATCCGCTGAGTGCGTTGACGGACTGCGGGGTGAACCCGATGTGCGCGCAGACGGGGATGCCGGCGTTTTTCAGCGCCTTGATGCGTGGGGCGATACGCTCGCCACCTTCGATCTTCACGCAGTGCCCGCCGCTGCGACGCATGATTTCTGCTGCCGACGCCACAGCCTGCTCGTCCGAGGCCTCGTATGTGCCGAAGGGAAGGTCCACAACAACGAAGGCGTTGCCCGCTCCTCGGACAACCGCCGCGGCGAGGTAGCACATTTCGTCCATAGAGACTTGCTGGGTGGCGGTGTAGCCAAAGACTACGTTGGCGGCGGAGTCGCCCACCAGGATCATCTCAATTCCGGCTTCTGCGAAGGCTACGGCGGTGGAGTAGTCGTAGGCCGTGACCATGGCAAACGGGGTGCTGTCTGGGCCTTTGCGGGCTTGGAGGTCTGACAGGCGGATTTGCTTGGTGGGGACCATGTAGCCCTGGGGTACGTCGTGCGATGAAGTCTGGGAGCTGTTGTGGGCAGAAGTCATAGTGTTCATTGTGCCACGCGTGGTGTGTGACCTTTCCACTAGTATGGGGTTCATGAATCGCCAACAGGAATATGTTCTTCGCACGTTGGAGGAACGCGACATTCGTTTCGTGCGCCTCTGGTTTACTGATATCCAGGGTTATTTGAAGTCTGTGGCGTTGGTGCCCGCGGAGCTTGAGGGGGCTTTTGAGGAGGGCATTGGCTTCGACGGTTCTGCGATTGAGGGCTTTTCCCGTGTGGCGGAATCGGACACGATCGCGTTGCCGGATCCTTCCACGTTCCAGATCTTGCCGTTTTCGGAGGCTGCCGATGGGCAGCTTTCGGCGCGGATGTTCTGTGACATTGTCACGCCGGATGGTGAGCCGTCGTGGGCGGATCCGCGGCAGGTGTTGCGCCGTCAGATGAAGGCGGCAGCAGATCAGGGGTTCACGTGTTATGTGCATCCTGAGATTGAGTTTTTCTTGGTGCGCAGCATTGATACGGACGGCCAGGAGCCGGTGCCGACGGACTTCGGTGGCTACTTCGATCAGGCCGTGACGGATGAGGCCCCGGGCTTCCGCGCGAATGCTATTTCTGCGCTGGAGCGGATGGGCATTTCGGTGGAGTTTTCTCACCATGAGACGGCGCCGGGCCAGCAGGAGATTGATCTTCGTTTTGCCGATGCGTTGACGATGGCGGACAACATCATGAGTTTCCGTTATTTGATTAAGCAGGTTGCGCGTCAGGGTGGGGTGCGTGCAACGTTTATGCCGAAGCCGTTTAAGAATTACGCGGGTTCGGCGATGCATACGCATATGTCGTTGTTTGAGGGCGACGATAATGCGTTCCACGATCCTGATGATGAGCTGGATCTGTCTCCTACGGCGAAGTCCTTTATGGCGGGTATTCTCCACCACGCCCCGGAGATGACGGCGATCACGAACCAGTGGGTTAATTCCTACAAGCGCATTACCTCGGGAGATGAGGCTCCGCGGTCGGCTGCGTGGGGTGCGTCGAACCGGTCGGCGCTCATTCGTGTGCCGATGTACAACAAGGGCAAGGCGGCCTCCCGCCGCATTGAGGTCCGTTCACCGGATTCCGCATGCAACCCGTATTTGACCTACGCGGTGTTGATGGCCGCGGGATTGAAGGGCATCCGGGATGGTTATGAGCTGCCGAATCCTGCGGAAGAGGACGTGAATCTGATGACGCGTCGCGAGCGTATCGCGTCCGGTTTCAAAGATTTGCCAACCGATTTGGATTACGCCCTGCGGGAAATGGAAAAGTCTGAACTGGTGGCCGACGCATTGGGCGAGCACGTGTTTGAGTTCTTCTTGCGCAATAAGTGGAGTGAGTGGAACGACTACCAGACTCAAATCACTGCCTGGGAACTTCGGAATAATTTGGCGTTCTAATGACTCGACCACGCTCCTCCCGCTCAACAATTCCGTCTCACCGCGTGCTGGGGCTCAGCGGTGCGCATGCTCAGCAGGACCTCATTGATCTGGGGTGGACTGACGAAGAGCATGTGCCGATCCTGTGGGCGCTGGCCGCCACGGGCGACCCCGACCTGACCCTCAATAACGTGGTCCGCTTGTGTGCCGCGCTGGAGGATGCGCAGTCACGTGGTGAGGACCTCAGTCAGGGCGCGGGAGGTGAGGCGTGTGGTGAGATCCCCGACGCCACACTCGCCACACTGCACCGGATGCTGGTGGAGAATGCGGAGTATCGTGCTCGGCTCTTTGCGTTGTTTGGTTCCTCCACCATGTTGGGAGATCACATTGTTGCGAATCCGGATCAGTGGGTTCGCTTGGCGAAGGATCTTCCTACACGCGATGAGATGATGGATCTGATGCTGGGGGTTGTGGACGCCCAGCACGTTCCCGAAGCCGGAGAGCTGGTGTACCGCGCCGGCGTGGTGGGGCCTGAGGCCGATGAAGCGCTGCGGACGCAGTACCGCACGCTGTTGGCGCGCATTGCGTCCTTGGATGTGGCGAGCACGACGGTGCACCGCGGCCAGGAGAGTTCTGAGCCTCTGGAGTTTGAGGTGGTCTCTGGTCTGTTGTCGGATGCGGCCGATGCCGCGCTGACGGCCGCGTTGGCGGTGGCGTGCGCGACCGTGTTTGGCCGCGCCGGGTCGGAGGAGACGCAGGAGGTTCCGGGGCACCTGGCGGTGCTCGCGATGGGCAAGTGCGGTGCGCAGGAGTTGAATTACATCTCCGACGTGGACGTGATCTTCGTGGCAGAGCCTGCCGACGCGAAGGCCACTCGCTGGGCAGGAGAGTTCATCAATATCGGCAGCCGTCTGTTTTTCGAGGTGGATGCGGCCCTGCGCCCGGAGGGCAAGGCCGGTGCCCTGGTGCGCACGCTGGATTCTCACGTGAAGTACTACGACCGGTGGGCACACACGTGGGAGTTCCAGGCGCAGCTGAAGGCCCGGCCGATGGCCGGGGACCTGGAGCTGGGGCAGGCTTATGTGGATGCGTTGGCTCCGAAGGTGTGGACGGCGTCGGAACGGGAAGACTTCGTTCCGGACGTGCAGGCGATGCGCCGGCGTGTGCTGGATAACGTGCCGGAGGACCTGCGTGAGCGTGAGTTGAAGCTGGGCCAGGGCGGCTTGCGTGATGTCGAGTTCGCGGTGCAGCTTCTGCAGCTGGTGCACGGACGGACGGACGAGAAACTGCGTGTTCTGTCCACAGTGAAGGCCCTGCGGGCTCTGGTGGATGGTGGCTATGTGGGCCGTGAAGACGGCCAGACGTTGGTGAAGAACTATGAATACCTTCGCCTGCTGGAGCACCGCCTGCAGCTGCAGCGCTTGAAGCGCACGCATGTGCTGCCGCCGGCGGATGACGAGGCAACACGGACGTGGTTGGCGCGTACCGCCGGCTGTCGCCCGGAGCAGGAGCGCACACATGCGGAGCAGCTGGATGCGGAGGTGCGCCGCACGGCGCGCGAAGTCAAGCAGCTGCACACGAAGCTGTTCTATCGGCCGCTGCTGGCCTCGGTGGCGGCATTGGACGCGGATGTGGTGCGCTTGTCGAAGGACGCGGCGATCAGGCAGTTCCACGCGCTGGGCTTCTACTACCCGGATCGTGCCTACGAGCACTTGACTGCGCTGGCGTCCGGCACGTCACGCAAGGCGAAGCTCCAGGTCATTATCCTGCCGAGCTTGCTCGGCTGGTTGGCCGAAACCGTGGATCCGGATACTGGTTTGCTGAACTACCGTCTGCTGTCTGAAAAGGCGAAGGACCGCCCGTGGTTCCTGCGGCTGCTGCGCGATGAGAGCATCGTCGGCCAGCGTCTCATGCACATTCTGGGGACGTCGCCGTATGCGTCGGATTTGTTGATGAACTCCCTGGATTCCATCAAGCTGCTCTCCGATGGTGCCAATGGTCCGAAGTTCATGGACCGTGAACCTTCCGTGGTGACGCACTCCCTGGTCGCGGCGGCGGGGCGTTATAGCGATCCCGATAAGGCGATCGAGCGCGCGCGAAGCCTCCGCCGCGCGGAGCTGGCGCGCATTGCCATCGCCGACCTGCTGGGCTTCATGGATATCGAGAGCGTGTGCCAGTCCCTGTCCTGGGTGTGGGACGCAGTGCTCGAGGCCGCCCTGCATGCGGAGATTACGGCGTGGGAGGACCGCAAGGCCATGAACGCGCCCGCCCGGATTTCCGTGATCGGCATGGGCCGCCTGGGTGGTGCGGAGCTGGGCTATGGCTCCGACGCCGATGTGATGTTTGTGTGTGAGCCGGTGGAGGGCGTGGAGGAAAACGACGCCGTCCGGTGGGCCATCCGGATTGTCGACCAGGTCCGTACGCGCTTGGGCCGTCCAACGCAGGATCCGCCGTTGGACGTGGACGTGGACCTGCGACCCGAGGGTCGCAGCGGTGCGGTGGTGCGCACGTTGGAGAGCTATCGCCGCTACTACGAAGAGTGGGGTGAGGTCTGGGAGTACCAGGCGTTGCTGCGGGCCACGTGGATCGCGGGCGATAAGGATCTGGGTATCCGCTTCCTGCACATGATCGACCAGTTCCGCTACCCGCCCGGCGGGGTGGGAGACAAGACGGTCCAGGAAGTGCGCCGCATGAAGGCGCGCGTGGATGCAGAGCGCTTGCCGCGGGGTGCGGATAAGAACATGCACACCAAGCTGGGGCGAGGTGCCCTCACCGATGTGGAGTGGACGGTCCAGTTGCTCACGATGATGCATGGCCCCGAGTGCGAGCTTCTGCGCAACACCTCCACGCTGGAGGTGTTGACGGAGCTTGCGAATGCGGAGTTTATCTCCCAGGCGGATGCGGAGATTCTGCGCACGGCGTGGATCACGGCCACGAAGGCCCGCAATGCGCTGGTGCTGGTGAAGGGCAAGCGGAAGGATCAACTTCCCGCTGCCGGTGATGATCTTCGCGCGGTGGCTGCAGCCGCAGGGTGGTCACCCACGGAGTCGCAGGAGTTCCTGGATCGCTACCTGAAGGCAACCCGTAAGGCGCGCCGGGTGGTGGACCGAGTGTTCTGGGGCGAGGACGTGGGACTTGATTTTGAGCATTAGTTTCACAAGCGCCTTAAGGTAGGGTAGGCTAACTTCTTGAGAAAAGGAGGCGAACACGTTCCATGAATGCGGATCACTGGGATCAGGACCACCGCGCATACCTTGATGTGGCACCGTTGGTGGAGAGCACCCGCACTACTATCACCGATGCGCTGCAGCGTTCTCAATGCTGGCAGCGGATGATCGCGCACCAGCTCCCGTTCATCGGGCGCGCCGCCTACCTTGAACAGCACTGGGAGGGCCTGCGAGTGCTGGGCACTGCCTGCGACAAACTGGGCCTGCACGCATTCCACGCGGCAATTGCCGTGCAGCAGGAACAGCTGGGGGCAGCGCTGGATCGCGCTCACGCGACCGCGCGTTGGCGCGAGCATCACGTGACGATGCCGTCCATGTTGCAGTTCCGGCGTCGGATTAATGAATTGATGGAGCAGCGCAACACGGTGGGCATAGCGGCTCAGGCGGTGGTTCGGTTGGTTGCGGCGTCGGCGTGTCCGGCGCCCGTTGATCGGGATCGGGTGAGCATTCCGGCGGTGACGAACGTATTCAGCGAGGAAGATGAAGAGCTGTTCGCGGAGGAGCTGTCCGCGGCGATGCTGATGGTGATGGCGCATGGGTCGGATGTGTGCCGCGCGTACCCAGATGAGGATATTTCGGCGTCCTGTGCGACGACTGCGGCGGCGATTCGGGCGGCGCTCGCCTAGAGGAACGGACGCAGCTACAGCACGCATTACCAAAGTTTGCCTATCCTAATGTAGTGTTACCTAAGTGGAGACACGGCAGGAGAAAACATCAGCGCAGCGCCTGCGCGAACGGCGCATCATCACCATCACTCTGCTCGCCTTAGGCAGCGTGGCAACCATCGTGCTCAACCTCACCCTCGGGCAATTTTCCATGTCACTAGGGGAGGTCTGGAGGCAGGTGCTCGCAGGCCCCGGAGGCAGCTATGACGAACACTCGGCAGGGCCGCACAACTCCGTGCTGTGGAACATCCGAGTCCCGCGCCTGATCCTCGGCCTACTGGTGGGCAGTGCGCTCGCCGTTGCCGGCACCATCCTGCAAGGCCTGCTGGGAAACCCCTTGGCCGAACCCGGAGTGATCGGCGTGACCAGCGGCGCCGGCGTGGGAGCGGCCGCAGCCATCGTCTTCGGCTGGACCTTCCTGGGAACCGCGACGGTGCCCTTCTTCGCGTTCCTCTCCGGAATCATCACCACGCTGCTGGTGTACCGGCTCTCCCGATCGCAGGGCAAGGTTCACATCCTCACGCTGATCCTCACAGGCATCGCCGTCAATGCTGTTGCCGGCGCCCTCATCAGCTTCTTCGTCTTCCTCGCCCCCACTAGCGCCCGTGAGGAGATCATCTTCTGGCAGATGGGTTCCTTAAACGGTGCGCAGTGGAAGCACATCGCCACCGTCATCATCCCGATTGTGGGATGCGTTGCTGGCGCCATTGCGATTGCCCGCTGGCTCGACGTGCTGGCGCTTGGGGAGAAGGCCGCCCGGCATGCGGGCGTTCGCGTGGGTGTGATGCGCCCGCTGGTGGTGGGCTTGTCCACTGCGCTGGCGGCCGCGGCAGTGAGTTTCGCGGGCATCATCGGGTTTGTTGGTTTGATTGTGCCGCACATCCTGCGCCAAGCTCTGGGCCCCTCGAACCGGTGGCTGGTTCCGCTGTCCGCGGTGGGAGGCGCGGTGCTGGTCACCCTGTCTGACCTCGTGGCGCGCACGCTCATCGCCTATGCAGAACTGCCCATCGGGATCTTCACGGCCCTGGTGGGCGGACCGACCTTCTTCATCTTGTTGCGCCGCAACCTGGCGCGTTACGGAGGTGCTCACTAATGGCCATCACACCTATTCTCAGCTGCACGAACGTGGGACTGACCGTCGGCGGCGCCTGCACGCACGAGGTGCTCAAGGGAGTGGACGTGCAGGTCCTGCCCGGCGAAGTGGTGGGGCTGATCGGGCCGAATGGTGCCGGCAAATCCACCCTGTTGTCGGTGCTCTCGGGAGATATTGAACCCGACGCCGGAAGTGTCCTCCTCAAAGGGCGCGCGTATTCGTCCTACAGCGATAAAGAGGCGGCTCGCATCCGCTCCGTGATGATGCAAAACACCCAGGTCAGCTTCTCCTTTAGTGTGCGTGACGTGGTCGCCATGGGGCGCAGCGCGTGGGGTAAAGACTCAGATGATGAACAGCGTGTGGCCCATGCTCTGGAGCAGGTTGGGCTCGGAGAGCACGCTGACCGTGACATCACCACCCTGTCCGGTGGTGAGTGTGCGCGTGCGGCACTGGCACGGATCATTGTTCAGGATTCGGATGTGGTGATTCTCGACGAGCCCACCGCGGCCATGGACATTGGCCACAGTGAAAAAACGATGCTGCACGTGCGCGACATGGCGGCTAGCGGGAAAGCGGTGCTGGTGGTGATCCATGACCTGGAGACCGCGGCGCGGCATTGCGATAGGGTAGTGCTCCTTAAGGAGGGGGAGGTTGTGGCCCAGGGCATGCCAGCGCACGTGTGCACCTCCGAGAACCTCAGCGACGTGTACGGGTGGCCGGTTGATGTGGCCTACATCGATGGGGTTCCCTGGATCCGTGCGGCGCACGGGCAACGCAGCCAGGACGCGCGGGCTGCGGCGTTGGCGTTGGCTCGGGAACGGGCGCAGGGTACGTGCCCCATGTTCTGACATCGCACACAGCCCACAGGACTCACACACGTCACACGTATCGCGCCAGCTTGGACTACGTGTTCACGGCCAACACGTTCACGCCAAGACATTCACATACGGCACAGACACACAACACATGAAGGATGCAAATATGGAATCAACACAGACATCACACACCAGCTCGCTGGCTCAACGGCTCAAGCAGGAAACCGCTGAGGCCCACACTCGCGCAGAAAACTCGACGTTCATCGTGGACTTGTTGGAAGGAAAGCTGCACAGGGACGCTTTCGTGGCCCTCCAGGAACAGAGCCTGCAATTCTATACGGCGCTGGAACACGCATTGGACACGTTCACCCAGGACCCCTGCGTGCAGTATGTGGCCGATCGGCGCTTGGACCGCGCCGATCGCCTGCGCCACGACGTGGCGGCGCTGGGGGGAAACGTTGACGCACAACCGCTTCCCGCTACCGCCGAATACGTTGCCCATCTGCAGGAGGTTGCCGAGCGTGGGGATACGGTCGCCATGATTGCACACCACTACGTGCGGTATCTCGGGGATCTGTCGGGCGGACAGGTGGTTGCCTCGAAGATGAAAAGCCTGCTGGGAATCCCCGAGGAGGCCTTGAGCTTCTATGACTTCACGGCCATCGGCAAGCTTAAGCCCTACAAGGACACATACCGCATGGCGTTAGATAAACTGCAGACTATCTTGAGCGGCGAGGAACAGGACGCCCTGGTAGCAAGCGCGGGTACTGCCTTCATCCTTAACCAGAAGGTGTTCGTGGACCTGGGCAAGATTTACTGCCAGTAGTGGATCTGCGGTTAAAGGACACACACTGTGTCGTTTCACCCACAAAGAAAGGGTTCAGCCCCGCTGGTGACCAGCGGGGCTGAACCCTTTTAGCTGCTCGTACGAGCGGTGGGGGTGATTAGCGGTGGAGCCACGGAGTGTGGAGCAGCAGATGGGTGATCAGTCCGATCAGTCCCAAGGTTCCCAGGAAACCGACCAGGACTCCTGCCACGCCGTGGAACTTGGCAAACAGGCTGGTGAAGAAGTTTCCGCTGCCGGCAGGAGTCTTGGGCTCCTCAACCTTTGGAGGCTCCGGGTTGGAAGGCTCCTCGACCTTTGGATCCTCCACCTTTGGATCCGCAGGCGTCTTGGTCTCCTCTACCTTCGGCTCCTCGACCTTTGGGTCCTGTGGCGTCGAGGTTTCCTCGGTCTTTGGCTCCTCAGGCTTCGAGGTTTCCTCAGTCTTCGGCTCTTCGGTCTTTGGTTCCTCTACCTTTGGTTCCTCAGGCTGTTCCGCAGGAGCCGGGCACTCCGCGGCAAAAGTGAAGCTGCCGCTGATAGGGGACGTGTAAATATTGTCGTCTTTGTAGAAGCCTCCGAAGGCAATCTGCCCCGCCTCCGTAAATTGACCTCTACCAGCAGAGGCAAAGTTTACCGTTCCTTCGCTCACGGTGAACGGCTCCGTGAGTGTCCAGGTGGACAATGTCACAGCCTTGGTGGAGTTCATCTTGCCAACAGTGTGCGTATCCACGTATTCGCGGGCATCTGCGTCAGCGACCAGTTCCAGGGTGGTGCCGTGGGCCTTCAGCACGAAGTTGGAGAATTTATTATCCAGGATGTAGTCGCCGCTCTTCTTGTCCTGGTGGCCCTGGAAGTGCAGGGTGCCATCCACTGCAAACTCTGCCTGGTCCGGGCCGCTCACCGTACCTCGGGTGGAGTTGAAGGTCCACGAAGAGCTCTGGTCGCTACCGTTGGTAGTGATGTCACCGGTGGCCGCGGAGTGACCACGAGCGATGGGGCCATGGATGTACCGCACCCAGGAGTCACGGAGATCCCAATTGAAGGTGCCTGCGGTCACGTTGTAGTTCTTGCCGGCGTCGCTGCAGGTCGCGGCGCTGGCGGCGTCGGTCTGCGCGGTGGCCATTGGGGTGACGGCACCCATCGCAATGCTGGTGGTGGCGACGGTTGCGATCAGTGCGCGCAGTGCGGACTTCTTCAGGGACTTGTTGTTGATGGTCATGGTGTACCTTTCACACGTGCTTGAGGGGGGTTGATGGTGGGTTATTGGTAGAGCGCTTTGGCGAAGGACAGGATCATTTCGCCTGTTTGCGGGCCGAAGCTTAGGGATTGGCTGTCTGGAATAGTGACGATGCGTTGGTTTTTGCCTGCCTCCGTTTCGGACACACCAGGTTTGGCGAGCAATCCCTCCAGGCCGCCCGCGGACTCCAGCCCCTTGGTCATCATGACGATGACTTCGGGATTGATCTTGGCCAGCGCTTCGGCGTTTGCGGGGGTCATGTCGGTAATGCCCGCATCCACCGAGGTGTCCACGCCGCCCACGGAGGAAATCAGATCATCGGTGCCGCTGTCCGGTCCGAGGATGAAGAACACCCCGCCGGTCCCGCGCGCATAGATAAAGGCCATGCGCAGCGGGTTGTCGGGTGCGATCTCTTTGATCTTGGTGATCGCCTCGTCGCGTTCGCGTTCGGCACGCTCCGCTAGCTGTTTGCCTTCCTTCGTGAGGCCAACCACACCCGCGATGTTCTGGATGTCCTCGCCAATGCTGTCCAGGGAGTGGGTGGGGTTGAGCACCACGACGGTCACGCCGGCGTCGCGGATCTGGTCAATGGCCGTATCGGGGCCGATCGAATGATCGACGATCACCAGCGAGGGCCGGAGGTTCAGGATGGCCTCAACGTTGAGGTTGTGCCCACCCTGGGTGACGACGGGGAGGTCGGCCAGGCTCGGCTCCATCGAGCTGACCGTGCGGCCCACGATGTTGTCGCGAAGCCCCAGGCCAGCGATGGTGCGGGAGGTGGTGCCGTAGAGATCCAGCGGCAGGATCCTGCTGACGTCGGTGACCTCCACGTCGTAGCCGTCGGCGTCGGTCAGGGAGACGGGCAGGGTGGGGGTGACAGCGTCGCTGATGGGCGTGACATCGCCGACCAACTCTGCTTCCGAGACGCCCTTCGTGGCTCGCGGATCCTTCTTCGTCCATTGCGCCGTTTGCTCCATCACGGCATCGAAGGATGTTTCCTGCGCCGCCGCCGCGTTCCGTGCGCCGTTGTCTGTGTTGATTCCGCACGACGCCCACAGCATCATCCCGGACAGCATCACCGCCGTTAAGGCCATCTTGCTGAAGGGTTTGCGGAGGGATCCGTGCGGTGCATTCCTGGTGGTGGGGAGTTGCATGGGCTTACTCCACCTCCGCCAGGCCCAGAGGCTTGCGCTTGTAGGACAGCGTGAGGCAGGAGGCGGCAGCGATGCCGAACACGGCGAGCACTGCGATGAGCTGAACAGGGCCCATGTTCGCGCCGCTGAGTCCTGCCGAGAGGATGCCACTTCCGTCGTCCTCGCCTTCACCGTTGTGGAAGGAGAGCAGGCCGGAGCCCTTCTGGCCGAACTTGGATTTCGCGTCCCCACTGGAGGCGTTGGCGCCCTGGCCGGACTTCGCGCCACCTGCCGAGGAGCCACTGCCGCTGCCGCCGCCCCCCTTCAGGGCGGCTGCAGCACCGGATGCTGCGGCAGCCGTTCCATCGGAGGCGCTCGAGGCGCCGCTGGTGGCGCTTGCGCAGTCGGCAGAGCCGCCCAAGCTTGCGCCGATAGAGATCGGATCCAGCCGAGTGCCGGGCTCGTAGAAACCGGCGAAAGCGTCCGCACCAGCGGCGGTGAGGGAGACCTCGGCAGATCCGGACACGGAGGAGCTGCTGACGTCCAAGGAGCTATAGGAAAGATCTCCCAGCGCGACCGTGCCGAAGTTCTTCGGCGTGCCTTCCACATCGGAAGACTGCACGTCGGCGATGAGTTGTCCGCTGTTGCCGGAGAAGGTGGCGCGCAGGTTGGAGATGACCAGGTTCAATTTGCCGTTGTGGCCGTAGAAGCGCAGGGTACCGGAGGTATTGACAGAACCGACCTTGGAGTTCGCATCCACGGAGCCGGAGCCGCCGGAGAAGACGAAGGCGTTTCCGGAGTCACCCACTCCGTCGCCTTCCCAGCCGCCCTTGGCGATGGAGCCGCTGATGTAGGTGCGGAAGGATTGCTTCACACCCCAGGAAATCTGGCTCGAAGTGACGGCGGTGCACTGCTCGGCAGTACCCGATCCAGAGCCGCCGCCCGTGGCAGCCTTCGGTGCGCCGGCTCCTCCCTGGGAGCCGCCGGATTGCGTGCGAGCTGGGGCTGCGCTTGCTTTGCCGCCTGCTGCGGGGGCGGGTTTCGTGCCGGAGGCCGGGCGGCCAGCAGGTGCAGGCTTGGCACCGGATGCTCCAGAGTTTCCGTTTGCAGGTTTGTGTGGACGCGGCGTGGCGGCTTGAGTATTGGTGGACACCGAGTCCAGCCCATCGAGTGTGGGGAGAGAGCCACAGGATTGGGATGCTTGAACACTGAGGTTGATGTCCGCCAGCTCGGTGCCTTCGTCGTAGAAGTCGGCGAAGGCTGCTGCTCCGGTGCTGGTTAGGACGGGGGTTCCAGTGTAGTTGCCGCCGCCGGTGACAGGAGAGGTGAAGGTCACATCAGCCAGGTGAACCCAGCCATCCAGACCCTGGATCTCATTGCCGTCGGCATCCTGAGAGCTCATGATCACCAGCAACTGTGCGGTGTTGCCTCCAGTGAACTTCAGGGTGGGATCCGAGATGGACGTCTTGAGGAGTCCACCGTGACCCGTAAAGGTCACGTTACCGGCGCCTGCGGCGAAGCCGAGTCCGTCAGCATCGACGTAGCCCTTGGATACGGTGAAGCTGAAGCCTGATCCATTGTCCTTCGCGCCACGGGTGGTCCAGGAACCCTTCGCAATGGGTCCCTTGATGTAATTCAGGAACGAGTCCTTTACGGCCCAATCCAGTTGCCCCTGGAGCCTCTGGTGGGGAGTGGAGCAGGATTGGGCGGAGGCCTCGGGCAGGTATGCGCCGGGTGCTGCCGACCCGAGGAGCCCTCCACCGATGGTGAGTGCGGTGCCGAGGGCTAGGGCGCTGGCTGCTGTGCGGGCGCCCACAGCCAGCGAAGACCTATGCTGCATCTTAAGTTAGCCTTCCTTATCATGAATAAGCCAAGGGTAGCCTAACACTATGGATTTAATTTAGGGTAGGCTGATCTTGCTTCCACTGTGTGTGAGTACCCCCGAAAGACAATATGAAGCCACCCGTATGAGATGGCTTCTGGATAAGAAAGTGCAGGACAATGGACATTTCTGGAGTGGATCCAACACGGGTAATTGTGGTCTCCCCCGTGGAGAAAATCGTGATCTCCCTGAGTATCGCGGCGCTGGCCGTGGGGCTAGGGCTGGGAGAAGGCTTGATCGTGATGATCGCCAGCGTGTGCACCCTCGCGTGCCTGGGCCTGATGGTGTTCCGGGAGGATCGCTCCCGGCGCCGAAGCGCCATGAAACTCTACCCGGACGAGCCCTGGGCGGAATACGACCTCGCGGAGAAGAAGGACGCGCTCAACAGCGTCATCACGTTCGCCGTCGTCATGATTGCGGCGCTGGCCATCAACATCGCGCTCGACAGGTGGGGACAGGTTCAGCTCGTGGCAGCTGTGCTTCTAGGGTGCCTCGCAGCGGCAGCGGTGTTCTACCTTCCGACGTTTAGGCGCCTGGAATCTCAGTAGTGTGTCCCTGCACCACGCTCACGCGCGAGGGTAGGGACGCCGACTAGGAGACGGTGGCCGGGCGGGGGTGAGGCTCGGCGTCGAAGGGGATTGTACGGGAGTCAGGAAACATAAACGCAAGCAGATTGCGCACGCACACGTAACACGTGTACACCACCAGCGCGTTGCGCACACAGAGCACGAGCGCGATCCACAGAGCCGGCCCGTCCGTGAGCTCCAGATACGCATACGGGAAGATCACCGCAGACAGCAGCGCGGTGCCCAGGAACCCTCGTGCGAGGCGGGGGCGATTCTCCCGCGCCAGGAGCAGCGCCACAATGGGGGCCACCCACATCAGGTACTGCGGCGAAAAGACCTTATTCGCCACCAGCAACGCCATCATGATGCTCAAGGTGGCGTGCATGACGTAGTCCACCGACCAGCCGCGCATCCGGGAGTTCGCCGAACGGAAAAACTGGGCCAACGCCAGTACTAGCGCGGCCACGATCGTCAGTAGCATCAGGGCATTCGTGAACGCCAGAGCAGTGGTCACGCCGGGGCCGGTGATCTCATAGCTCTTCGACGGGGACCACGCGACCGTCCACTGGCCATCCGTCAGTGCCGCAGCTAGGACGAAGGGGGTAGCGGCCACGGACTCCACCTGCAAACCGCGAACATCCTGGTAACTCAAGGGGGAGAGCAGGCGGTCGACGTCGGCGTGGCTCAGGGTCAGTGCTGCGATGGCTCCAAGGCTTGCGACGAATACCCCCACGCGCATCCATGTCTTGGACTCCGTCATCCGTCCCACCAGGCTCACGGCGATCACACCAGGGGAGAGCTTCATCATGGTGGCGTAGGCCAGCAGTGCCGGGGCGAAGGATCCCCACCGTGTGCTGAGCATCGCGATGAAGCATGCGACAACCAGCCCCACAGCAAGATCCAAGCGCGTCAGGATGAGGGGGCCCATGCACACGTTGAAAGCGGCCCAGAACCAGGCCGCGCGCAAGGCGCCGTCCCGGGAAGGGTGCTTGGAAAAATAGAGCATGAACAGGCCGGAGATTCCCACGTTAAACAGTAGGAAGAGCCACGTAAATGTGGAGGTGCTGTGGTTGCTCATCATCTCGAGCAGACGCAGGGGCCACAGGCTAGCGTCCGGGTACTCGGAGAGACTCCCGTGCCAGGGGTCGTTCAGCCCGCGGTGATAGTAGTGCACGTCGTCCACGCTGAGCCCCCACAGACCAGTCACCCCGAGGTTGATGACTTGGGCTACGCACCAGAGGATCCAGGGTTTCCTGGCGTCCGTGTTCACAGCTGTTCGGAATCCTGTGTGAGGGCGGCCAGGGTCTGATTCATGCCGTTAATAAGCTCCTGTTCGAAGGATTCGTTGCCGCCCATGGCGATGGCGACCAGTGCCCGGGAGAGCTTTGTGGTATCGCCCTGAACCAGGCGCTCATGGGTCACGTGGGTGACCGTCTGTCCGTCAGGGGTGGTGTCCTCCGTCAGTGTGTAGCGCCATCGGGTTCCGTTAATGGGGATGCGGAACTCGAGGACACGGGGTTCGAACCACTCGGTGATGACCGAAAACGTGGGCCACCACAAGGGCCCACGCCGGTTCAGGTTGAGGGTGAGGCTTCCCACCATGTTGTTGGGGGAGCCGAAGCTGATCATCTTCATGCACTGGGGGCTGCGGGCGCCCATGGCGGATAGATCGCTGAGCTTATCCCACACTACGGCTGCGGGTGCGTTGATCGTGCACTGTGCTGACAGTCGAGGGGAAGCGATGCTCATGAACCAAGATCATAACCGACGCGCACCGTGTGCTGCGGTAATGAGGGGAATTTTTCCTCAATGTTTGCGGGATGTGCTCTTTTTGGGGGAGTGGTGGCTATGGGTGGAGTTGCTGGCGTTGGTGCTCTTGAGGGAGCCTAGCTAAAAGCGGTATATTGAATGCATCTTTAATGATGATTCTTCAGTTCGGAGTAGTGGCCGAATTGCTGCCGACTCATCACTGAAGTATGAACCGACATCGTGACCGAAAGGAATCACACATGCAACTCCCCATCCACGAGGCAGGAAAGCCCCAAGAGATTCCAGCGCTGAACGCCAGCGCGATCCCCCATGCACTGCGACACGGCGCCATCCACGGCGCACTCGGCACACGTCAGGTGGGCGAGGCGATGATCCTCATCGCCCCGCACAACCCCGTGCCCCTGTTGCGGGAGGTAGAGGCTCGTCCCGAGACCTTCGACCTGGAGTACATCCAGGAAGGACCCGAGGACTGGCACATCAAGTTCACCCGCACGGCGTAGGCCTGACCGCACTCTGCACGTTTATACGTTGACAGCCCGCGCGCTTACACATTGAGCGCTGGATGCAGCCTCTTCATCGTCCAGGTGCGTTGGCTGCGCGCCGTAAGCGTCGTTATTGTCAGGAACAGCGCGATCAGGCACAGCAGCACCACGATGGCAATCGCCAAGCGCTCATCGTAGGCACCGTAAATGACCTGGCGGTATCCGTTAACCGTGTAGGTCATCGGGTTGAAGTGATGCAGCATCTGAATGACCTTGTTTTGAGTCTCCACCGGATACAAACCACCGGAGGAGATCATCTCCAGAATCAACACCGCCATGGACACCACGCGGCCGGGTCCGATGCCCAACACCGCGATGAACATCTGAAGCTGCGCGATGAACATCGCGGACGCCAAGATCGCGAAGGCAAAGGTACCCACCAGATTCACCGGCTCTAGTCCCACCACCCACACGGTGGTGGCGATCATGACAACCGCCTGCAGCATGCCGATCACGAGCCCTGGGAAGTAGCCGTCAAAGGCTGCCCGCCAGGCACTGATACCGGAGTTCACGGTGCGAGTCTGCAGCGGGCGGAGGATAAAGAAGATCACGATCCCGCCGATGTACAAGGACAGGCTAAGGAAGAACGGCGCAAGGCCTGGGCCGAAGGCGTGATCGCCGGCGTCGTTGAAACTATTCAGCTCCACGGGGTTACCGATGGTGTCCGCGGCATTCTGCGTTTGCTGCGCGTTCCACCGCGGAATTTGCTTCGAGCCGTTATCCAGGCCGGTGTAGAGCTGGTGGGCTCCCTTGTCCAGTTTGGTGCTGCCCTCGGCGGCCTTGTGGGTTCCCTCGGACAGGCGGTGGGCTCCGTCGAGCAACTTGGCGTTACCCTCGTCGAGCTCCCTGCTTCCCGTGGCGAGTCGGGACGAGCCATCCTTGGCCGTCTTCAACCCCGCGTCCAGCTGCTGCGCACCGTCGTTGATCTGGCGCACCCCGTCGGTCAGCTGGTCGAGTTGGCCCGTGAGCGACCCAGCCTGTCCCAGGCCCGCCTTCAGCGGGGAGGACGGATTGTTGAGCTGGTAATCCAGATCGCCCGTGTCCCGCGCCAGCTGATTCAACTGCTCTCGTTGCTCGGGCGGCAGGGCATCGGCCACCCGGTTGAGCTGCTGCACCACCCCGTTGATCTGCGCTGCCCGACCGGCGAGCTGATCGGCGTTGGCGCGCAGTTGATCCACGGTGTCCGCCGAGGCCTTAATATTTTCCGACGCCGCGCTCACCCGGGAATTCAGCTCGGCCGTTCCAGCGCTGAGCCGTCCCGCACCGTTGCTGAGCTCACCCAATCCATTGTCGAGCTTCCTTGAGCCGTCTGCGAGTTGGGCGGAGCCGTCCTTGCTGCGGCCTAGCCCCTCTTCCAGCTGGCGTGCCCCGTCGTTGAGCTGGGCGGTGCCGTCTTTGAGCTGGGCGGTGCCGTTTGCTATCTGCTTGGCGCCGACCGCGGCGCGCTGAACGCCGCCACCGGAATCCATCACGCCCACCAGGATCTTGTCCACGGCTTGGGTGGAGATTTTGTTGCTGACGGTGGTGAGCACTTCCTTCATGACGTTGTTACCAATGATGGTGGAAAGGTAACCATTGGTATCGTTCATGGTGGTGATCAGCCGTGCTTTTTCAGGGCTGTCGGTGGAGGGGGAGGTCACTGCCTCACTGAAGTTCTCGGGGATCTCCAGGGAGAAGTAGTAGGTACCGTTTTTCACCCCTTGTTGTGCTCCTTCCGTGGAGGTATCGATCCACGTGATCCGGTCGTTGTCGTGGAGACCTTGGACGATCACATCACCGGCATTGACGGAGCTGGTCTTGCCGTCCTTGTCCGTGGTTGTGGTGCCCTTATCGTTGTTAACCAACGCGATGGGAAGTGAATTGACGTTGTTGAAGGGATCCCAGAACGCCCACAGGTAAACCGCGGAGTAGAGCAGGGGCATGAGGATCAGGGAGATGATCGCAAGGCGCGTGAGCCTGGAGCGTTTGAAACTACGAATCTGGCTATTAGGGTTAAACAGCGCAATCATGTCTTAAACCTCCGCGTCGTCTGTGTTGTGAGTGTGTGGGGCGTGAGGGCGTGCCGTGCGTCCCATGTCGCTGCGGGTACTAAAGGGGTGCGGGGCAATGGCGGTCATCGCATCGATCGTGCGGTCAGCGTTCCAGGTGATTCCGGTGTGCTCTGGGATGACGTGACCGGCGTCCGTATTGAGCTGGATTTCCGCGGCCAACGGGACGGCAGGGGAGTGTGCGAGCCGTGTGAGCTGGTTGATCGGGTTCACCGACGTGACCACCACAGGAATCTCTTCGGACAAGGCGACTAGCCGGTCGATGAGGTACATCCGTGTGGCCAGTTCAGGAACCTGTTCCAGGTCGTCCACCAAAAGGATCTCCGCTGGTGTCTGATGGGCGGGGTGCATGGCCAGGCTCATGCGCAGCAGGAGCTTGTCGATGCCCGCTAGTTGAGAGATGTAGGCGTTCAGTGGGGGAAGATCACGGTCGCCGAAGATGCGCCTGCAGTAGTACTCGAGGTCGGCGTCGGTGACGCGCGAGCGAGGTTTGTACCAGGGTGAGGCCCAGGCTTTGTTCTCCGTCAGGACCTCTTTGACTGTGACGGATCGGTCCAGAAGATCGATTTGCTCCACGCCCGCCAGTGCGGTGATTTTTTGAATGGTGGCGATGTCCGTGTGCCCGAGAACCTCGAGCGTTCCCTGTGTGGGCTTCATGCGTCCTGAGAGGACGAGGGTGAGGGCAGTGCGTCCGGAGCCGGAGGGGCCCACGAGGCTGGTGATGCCCGTTGCTGGAACGTCGAAGGAGACGGGGCCGAAGACGGGGCCTTCGTCACCAACTAATTCAATGTCGTGCGCGCGCATAGCGAAAGACATGATGTTTTACTCTTCCTGTGGGAGGGGCCGTCTGGGTTCGTGTGGTTACGCCCCATCGTCACACATCAACGTCATGTCATAACGTCGTGTAATGACGAAATCGTCAGAAAATATCTTGTTGACATTACCCCACAAGCAGGAATTACGGCAACACTCCACCAAGTGACTATATGTGGGATGCACTTCAGCTCGGGATTATCGGCATGGCCAATCAAATTCGTCGAAATTTCGTTCGTAGCCTCTTGCACATGCCAAGGTATGTATGTTTGTACAGCTATTAAGTTTTCCAAATCGCAGACAACGAGCGCATGGCATGTTAAGTATTAATTAGTCAACAAAAGTTGACTTGTTCATCACGTAAGGAGGATTTCCATGAGTGTCAACAACTTCAAGGGAGTGGTGGTCGCTTCTGCAACAGTCATGCTGTCGCTAGCGTTGGTTGGCCAAGCAGTTGCTGCTCCTGCTGGTGGCCCAGCGGCGATGGGGTCTGCGATTTCAGCAGTTCATGATTCTCATTATGGTGTAATCACTATAACTGGAAGAGGTATTGCTCCAACGTCGCGAGGATTGTCAGGTGGAGCCTTCGCTGTAGATTCGCTGGGCGGGCATTCTATTAAATCTACGGAAGATGGAGACTCCTTTTCCCAGGTGGTCACTATTGATAGTGTCACCTCCCCTGACGCCTATGTCTTCGATTTCGCCCTTCCTGCAGGGTTTACGCTTGAAGAGGCTCCCGATGGTGGTGTTTTTTTCCGTTCAAGCAATGGCGAGGCTGCAGGGCGTATTAAAACGCCTTGGGCGGTCGATGCGAAGGGAAAACAAGTTGATACTTACTTTGACGTACAGGGTAATCGTCTTGTTCAAAAGGTAGATCTAAGCTCGGACCTTCAGTATCCAGTGACAGCTGATCCTGATGGAGCCTGGGGGGGGACTAAGTGTGTGGCCGCGGTTACTGCCGCGATCGCTGTTCCTGCTGGGGCGGTTGTCAAGCTGGCCAAGTTCGTGAAGGCGATTGGCAATGTGAAGGAGGCAATTCAGTTGCTAGTAGGAGCAACAACTAATGCGGAAAAGTTAGACGGCGCGCTCTCGGCTGCTGGTGCTACGGCTTCCGAGCTCTTGGGAATTGCTGCTATTAAGGATAATTGCTAGGCGCTTAGTAGTAGAGGAGGCTCCATGTTCGAAAAACTGTGCGCATCATCAGTGTGCCTGCTAGTTATAGGCTGCTTGCTCATCGCATTATCGGATGGCCCGTCCTCGTGGTCTGCAGTGAGTGGCTTTGTGTGTCTTGCGCTTGCCGTGGTCGGAGCTGTTGCTGCTTTCACTCAACGACAGAACACGCCCAGGGCGGTCCGTCTGACTGAGAGTGAGAAACAGTCCCTACGGGGCGAACTGGAGAGCGGAGGGTTGGTGAGCGCCGCACGCCAGCTGCGCCGAAAGCACCCTGAGGTCACGCTGTCACAGGCAAAGCACATTCTGGAGGCCCTTGAGAGTTGATGAGGCGGACCGCACATGATTACCCCACAGGTAGGAACCACAGCAACACTCCACTAAGCTGTCACACGTGGAATACATCTCAACGCGCAACCCCCAACAGACCCCAGCTAAGTTCACCGATATTCTCCTCGGCGGCCTCGCCCCAGACGGCGGCCTGTACCTGCCCGCAGAGTATCCGAGCATTACAAACGACATGCTCACCCGCTGGCGCGCGTTGCTCGCCGATGAATCCCGCGGCTATCCAGCCCTCGTTGCCGAGGTCCTCGCGCTCTTTATCGATGACATCCCCGCCGAGGAGCTGGATGCTATCGCACACAGGGCGTACAACACCCCGAAGTTCGCCCACCCGGACATCGTGCCCGTCACCCATTTAGAAGACAACATCTACATCGGCCACCTGTCCGAAGGGCCCACGGCAGCCTTCAAAGACATGGCCATGCAGCTTCTGGGTGAGCTGTTTGAATATGAGCTTGGGCGTCGGGGAGAAACATTAAACATCCTTGGCGCCACCAGCGGCGATACCGGGTCAAGTGCAGAATACGCCATGCGCGGCCGCCAGGGAATCCGCGTGTTCATGCTGACACCGGCAGGCCGCATGACCCCCTTCCAGCAGGCACAAATGTTCGGACTCGATGACCCGAACATCTTCAATATCGCCCTGGACGGCGTGTTCGACGATTGCCAGGACATCGTCAAGGCCGTCAGCGCCGATGCGGAGTTCAAAGCCACCCACAAAATCGGCGCGGTGAACTCCATCAACTGGGCCCGCCTGATGGCCCAGATCGTGTACTACATCAGCTGCTGGATCCGCGTCACGGACTCCAACGATCAGCAGGTCAGCTTCTCCGTGCCAACCGGAAACTTCGGCGACATTTGCGCAGGTCACATCGCCCGGCAGATGGGGCTGCCCATCGATCGGCTCATCGTCGCCACCAACGAAAACGATGTGCTGGACGAGTTCTTCCGCACTGGCGACTACCGCGTGCGCAGCTCCGCCGATACGTACGAAACGTCCAGCCCCTCCATGGACATTTCCCGCGCATCCAACTTCGAGCGCTTCATCTTCGACCTTCTCGGCCGGGACGCCGAGCGCGTCAACGAGCTGTTCGGCACGAAGGTCAAGGAGGGCGGCTTCAGCCTCAGCGACGACCCCGCCTTCCCAGAGGCCGCAGGGACGTACGGTTTCCTGTCCGCCTCCTCCACCCACGCTGATCGTGTCTCCATTATTTCCGACGCCCACTCTCGTCTCGACACGCTTATCGACCCACACACGGCCGATGGTGTGAAGGCCGCCCGGGAGGTGTCCGATCAGGTGCACACCCCGATCGTGGTGCTGGAGACCGCGCTGCCCGTGAAGTTTGCGGACACGATCCGCGAGGCGATCGGGCAGGAACCAGAGATTCCGGCTCGCTTCGCGGGCATCATGGAGGCCGATCGTCACGTCACCGATTTGCCTAATGACGTGGCCGAGGTTCAGCGGTTTATTGAGGAGTCTATCGCCCAGACTGAGGAGATCGAGCACTAAGCTCCACTGGCACTGCAGCTGCAGGTGTGTATCCTCGTTAGAGTGAAAAAGACAGTATCCATCGCTATGGCATTTGTCGGACTCACTGTGGGTGCCGGCTTTGCCACAGGTAAAGAAGTTATCCAATATTTCATGTCCTTCGGCCTGGTCGGGCTGTGGGGAGTGGCCATCGCTGGATTGGTTGTGACCATCAGCGGCGCGGTCTTTTTGCAGATCGGTAGCTACTTCCTGGCGGATGAACACAACATGGTGTTCAAAAAGACCTCCCACCCGATCGTGTCCCGATTCCTGGACATCTCCGTAACACTGACGCTGTTCTGCATCGGTTTTGTGATGCTGGCAGGCGCTGGATCGAACCTGGAACAGCAGTTCGACCTGCCCGCCTGGATCGGCGCGTTGATCATGACAGTGATCGTGATCCTCACCGGCATGCTGGACGTTGACAAGGTCAGCCGCGTGATCGGTGGCCTGACCCCGTTGATCATCATCGCGGTGATCTTCGCGTTCGTCTACACGATGATGAACATGCCGGACACCTCCACTGCGGAGGCTCTGGCCCAGGCCGAGGAGTCTCCGGTGTCTCCGTGGTGGCTGTCCGCCCTGAACTATGACGGCCTGGCGTTGCTGCTGGGTGTGTCCATGACGTTGGTGATCGGCGGAAACTACGCCTCGCCTCGTCAGGCGGGCATGGGCGGCATCATCGGTGGTGCTATCTACACCATCATGCTGTTCATCTCTGCGATCACGCTGTACCTCAACATGGAGGACGTTCAGGGCACCTCGGTGCCGATGCTGGAGATCATCAACCAGATCCACCCAACGCTGGGTATCATCATGGCCTTCATCATCTTCGTGATGATCTTCAACACGGCCATCGGTATGTTCTACGCCCTCGCGCGGCGCGTGACCGCCAGCACGAAGTTCTCCTTCCGCCCAGCGCTTATTGGCGCCACCCTGGTGGGCTACGCCGTGAGCTTCGTGGGCTTCGAGTCTCTCATGGCCAAGGTCTACCCAGTGATCGGTTACGTGGGTCTGCTGATGATCGCGGCACTCGTGGCGTGGTGGATCAAGTCCCGCGCTCGCATTGCTCGCGAGTCCAAGCGTCGTGACCGCATCCACGAGCTGACTACCCACCGTGAGGATCCCGAGGAGGACTTCAGCGCTAAGGAGGAGCGCGAGCTGGACAAGCACCTCTCCGAATCCCACATTGACGAAGAGCAGTTGGCCGAAGTTATCGATGGGGAAGTCAAGGACAAGCTTGACGACTAGTCCCTGCGCGGCTAGCCCGGGGGCTAGTTCTCCCCGCGGCTATTTCTCCACAATGATGCGGCCCATCTGGCCCTTCTCCATCATCGCTGTGGCGTGGTTCACCATCGTATAGGTGCCCGCCTCAGCGAATTCTATTTCTACAAACCCTCCCTGTGCCGCCAGCAACGGCAGCACCTGAGCACCCGTGTTCTGCTGTATCCCGTGCCGCAGGCTGTAATTCCCCTCACTGAACACCGTATCGAACACAGCTCCCACCACGTGGAAGCTCAACGCCTGGGTGGGGCCTAGGTTCACCACCCAGATCCGCACGCGCTCGCCCACCTTCACACGCAGCGGCTCATCGGCGTACTGATTCGGATAGCCATTGAATGCGGCTAGGTCGTAGCGGTCGTCGCGCACCTTCGCAGCATCCGCACCGGTCTTCTCATCGCCGAGGAACACCTCGTGTGCCGCTAGGGCGAACTCGTGGTCCACGGGATCCAGTGCTAACTCGGAGCCTGGCGCGGGGTCGATGACCATCATGCCGGCCATCCCGTTGGCGATGTGCAGGCTCATGGGATTCGTGCCGCAGTGGTACATCCATGCGCCGGCTCTGCGCGCCGTGAACTCGTAGACCAGCTCTTCGCCCGGTTGGATGGTTGCCATCGTGGCATCCGGGCTCACCTCGCCGGCGTGGAAGTCCACCGAGTGCCCCATGGAGCCCTCATTTTTCAGCGTGATGCGGAAGCGATCGCCCACAGTACCTCGGAGTACGGGGCCCGGCGCCTGGCCGTTAAACAGCCACTGCATCTGTTTCTTGCCGGGCGCGACCTCCCGCACTTCCTCGGTCATCACCATCGTGAGTTCGTGCACTGCGGTCTTCTTCGCCGCCGGCAGCCGCGCGTCGCGAACCTTATGCTCCGAGGATTCGCCACGCGCACTGTGTGATTGTCCTGGGCCATGCGAGTGCTGCGAGGCATGATCACTGTCAACCACCGTGACCTGCAGTACCATCCCCGCTTGGCGGTGCCCTGCCACCGTGCACCACCCCTCGCTATCCTGCCCGATCACACCGGCGTCCAGCCGGTCGCTCTGCCCCGGGGAGAGCATCTTAGTGGTCTGACCGTTGAGCGTCAGGTCGTGCTGCATCGTACCCTTGTTCGTGACGTTCACGATCAACGTGGCGCCGCGCGGCACCTCGATCACGCTCGGCGAGTAACTCATCCCCGTGATACTGATGTCCTTCGTGACGACCTCACCCGTGGGAACCACGTGCTGCTGATCCATCGCCCCTGATGTATCCGACGCCCCCACCGCCGCGCTATCCCGATCCTGCGTGGGGATTCCACCGTGGAACATGGTGAACGTCACCATCACGATGGCTGCGATGGCAAGCCCCACCACCAGCCTGGTTGCCCAGGAGCCGCCCTGGCCATTCGTATCGTTCTGGTCTTTCGGGTCGGTCGGGCCGTTCGACGAACCAAGAGTGACACCAGTCATGACAGTGTTAAACCTCCACTCGTGGGGTGTGTTGGTGGGAGATGGTGGCATGCATAGAGCCGCCCCGCACGGTGAGCGTGACAGAGACCAGCAGGAACACCACCACAGCAAGCACGGTCACCACGCCAGCTACCTGCCAGGGGCCCGTGGCTTGCCGGGCGGCACTGATCACGCGGGCGGCGAGGCCCGTGTGGAGCAGCACGAGTGCCACATACATGACTGGATGGTAGGGGAGCGGCCTGCGGATGACCCCAGTTAAAATGATCGGCGCGTGCGCCAGGATCATGGACATCGTGAACCCGATGAACAGGGTGTGCACGGCTGCGTCGTAGGCAAATCCGGCGCTGGACTGCCCGAAGGCGAGCCACACCAGGCCCGTGATGCTCAGCCAGGCGTAGGCCAGCATCATCGCCACAGCACTAAAACGAGGCAGGCCGGTGGACTTCAGCATGTGGCGGGCGATATCCACGCGTGCGGTGGCCACGGCGGTGACGATCAGCAGTGCGCCGATCAGTGGGTAGCCCAGCTGTGGTGCGGCGATATAGATAATCGACGCCGCCGTCACCGCGCAGATCAACGCCGTCAGGTGGGTTTCGGCGTTCGCACCGGCGATGGACACCCGGGCGAGCTCACAGCGCTCACCGATGATGGTGGCGACCACGAAGACGGCGGTGAGCGGGAGGATGTCCGCAAAGGCCGCGCCGCTGGCGAACAGGGCGGTGGCCGATGCGCCGCCGATCACGCCACAGGCCTGGATGAGAACCGCCAGGCTGGGCTGGCGCCGGTAGATGCTGTAGTAGAGCGCGCCGAGCACACCCTGGCTGAGGGTGAACATGATGCCCGCGATGGCCTGCGGATGCTCGGTGATGAATGGTGGAGCGAACGTGGGCTGCGAGGCGGCACCGATGAGCGTGATGACTCCCAGGGCGTGGAAGCCCGGTCCCGCCCACGGCCAGAGGGTGTGGGTAGGGGAGCTGTTGACTACGGACACGGCGCGTTCCAGGCCGATGGCTCCGCCGATGAACCCGAAGACCATGAGGGGGCCGTGGATCCCGGACAGTGTGGTGCTGAGATCGTTGGTGGTCACGCCCAGCCGGCTCAATGCGGTGATGAGGCCCAGAAGAAGGGAGACACCTGCGAAGAGCAGGAAGATGTAGCGGGGCCACACTGGTGGACGACGACGGGTATCGCGGAGAGACGCTGTCACAGCTATCAGTCTAGGCAATAAAGATGTATTTAAAAAGCATCATTAAAAGCTAATGAGCCTGCCCCGGTTGGGGCAGGCTCATGCAGCGATGAGGATTCGTGCAGCGTTTAGCAGTCGAAGTACATCTCGAACTCCTGCGGGGTAGGACGCAGGCGCACGGGAGCAATTTCGTTGTCGTACTTGTAACCGATGTAGGTATCGATCAGGTCCTCGGTGAACACGCCACCCTCGGTCAGGAACTCGGAGTCCTCCTCCAGAGCCTTCAGGGAGGCCTCCAGGCTGGTTGGCGCCTGTGGGATGTCCTTGGCCTCCTCTGGTGGGAGCTCGTAGAGGTCCTTGTCCACAGGAGCGTGAGGCTCGATGCGGTTCTTGATGCCGTCCAGACCAGCCATCATCATGGCCGCGAAACCGAAGTATGGGTTTCCGGATGGGTCCGGAGCGCGGAACTCGATGCGCTTGGCCTTGGCGTTGGAACCGGTAATTGGAATACGGATGGCAGCAGAGCGGTTACGCTGCGAGTACACCAGGTTGATTGGAGCCTCGAAGCCCGGAACCAGACGGTGGTAGGAGTTCAGGGTTGGGTTGGTGAAGGCCAGAACCGCGCCGGCGTGCTTCAGGATACCGCCGATGTAGTAGCGCGCGATGTCGGACAGGCCTGCGTAGCCGTTCTCGTCGTAGAACAGAGGCTCGCCGTTCTTCCACAGGGACTGGTGGGCGTGCATACCGGAGCCGTTGTCGCCTGCAAGAGGCTTCGGCATGAAGGTTGCAGCCTTGCCGTGGGATACAGCAGTGTTCTTGATGAGGTACTTGAAGGTCTGCAGGTCATCGGCTGCCTTCAACAGGGTGTTGAACTTGTAGTTGATCTCCTGCTGTCCACCGGTTCCCACCTCGTGGTGGAAACGCTCGATCTCGAAACCAGCGGCCTGGAGGTTCTTGGTCATGGCGTCGCGGACTTCCTGGGTCTGGTCGTATGGCGCGACAGGGAAGTAGCCACCCTTCAGGCGGGTCTTGGAGCCCAGGTTGTAGGAGCCATCCAGGTTGAACTCTTCGCCACGGTTCCACCAGCCCTCATCGGAGTCCACCTCGAAGAAGCTGCTGTTGATGTCCGTGGAGTAACGAACGGAATCGAACAGGTAGAACTCTGCCTCTGCACCAAAGAAGCAGGTGTCCGCGATGCCCGTGGAGGCCAGGTACTGCTCGGCCTTGCGGGCAACGTTGCGTGGGTCGCGGGAGAAAGGCTCGCGGGTGAATGGGTCGTGGACGAAGAACTTGATGTTGAGGGTCTTCGCCTTGCGGAATGGGTCGATCTGCGCGGTCTCGAAGTCCGGCAGCAGGTTCATGTCCGACTCTTCGATGGTGGTGAAGCCACGGATGGAAGAACCGTCGAATGCCAAGCCCTCCTCTGCGAGGTCTTCGTCGAACATTGCAGCGGGGATGGTGAAGTGCTGCTCGATACCTGGCACATCGGTGAAGCGAACGTCAACGAACTCAATCTCGTTGTCCTTGATGTACTTGACGATGTCTTCAGCGGTCTTAAATGACATGATCTCTTCCATTCCTTTATGTGGGAATTATTTCCTGCAGGCCCTAGGCCAAACGTCCTACTCGGGAAACTAGAACCTCGTAGTCACACAGTGTAGAAAAGCGTTGTTGCTTAACTGTCACTTTAGTGTTTCGAGAATGTTAACTAGTGATATGTCGTGAACCACACTGCAAGGTTCACCGTGCACTCGCTAACAAACCCAATGCCTTCAACTGTACTGAATCCTGCGGGTCAATGTGCATTGGGGGAGGGGGTGCGGATAATCTTTGAAGCATCATGAGTAAAGAGCAGCCAAAAAACAACAAGCCCACGAGCACACACCGGCGCGCCCAACCGAAGCCCCGTCGTTCGTGGTTGGAGGGTCCTGAAGTTCCGGGACAGTACGAGGATCCCGCTGCACCCAGCACCTATGCCGGCGAGAACCTAGGTCTGCCACAATCCGGTCCGGGATCGCTGGCGGGGCTCTTCCCCCGCATGGCAGCCCTGCTGATCGATTGGCTGATGTGCTATGCCATGGCGTTCTTCATTACCCGCATGACTGATGCATTGGGAGACTACGCAACCGTCGCGATGTTCACCTTCATCGTGTGGCGCATCGTCACCGTGTGGCTGTTTGCCCAATCTCCGGGACATGCATTCCTGGGGCTGGGTGTGGCGCGCATCGACGATGGCTCCAAGCGCGTGGGCCCGTGGCGCTCGGTGGTGCGCACCCTGCTGACGGTCTTCCTGTTCCCGCCGGTCATTCAGGATACCGATGGCCGCGGTATGCACGACCGCGCCACCGGCACCGCTGTGATCCGTGTCCGCTAGCGTGCGGCGGCGCGAGCGATCCCCGCTCTCCTATGCACCCACCAGCGCAGACACTCCCTTGATGAACAAGGCCAGGGCGAACAGGCCGAAGATGGCGGCGGCTGCGGCGTCGATATACGCGCCCGCTCCCAGCAGCCTGCGCTTGATGCGCTCGGTGCTGACTGTCACGGCGATCAGGCCGTGACACAGTGCCACTTCGACAACGATGACGATCACCAGCACCACGGACACCCACAGCGGCGCCTGCGTGGGCATCAGCGGCGCCATAATCGCCGCGAAATACAACACCGCCTTGGGGTTAGCAAGGTTGGTCAATAGTCCCGCGCGGTAGGAATGCCCCAGCGACCCGAGGATATTGCTGTGATCATCGACGCCCAGCTCCTCGACCGACTGGCCCCATTGAACACGAGCCGAGCGTGCCATGCCATAGGCCATGTAGGCCAGCCATAGGCCGCCCACGAGCTGAATGATGCCCATGGCCTCTGGTGCAGTGGAGAGAAGTGTGGCGACACCAAAGACGGTGAGTGCCACCCAGAGCGCCACGGCCGTGGAAATGCCGGCGACCGCGGCGAGCGCGTGGCGTCGGGATTTCGTGGCCAGACGCATGATGAGGAACACATCCGGACCCGGTGAGTAAATGCCCACCACATTGATGGCGAGAATGGTCAGGAGAGCCTGTACATCCATGGCGGAGACCGCTTAACTATGGCGAGGGTCTAGAAGGATACCTGCGAGGGGCACGTTCTACTTCTTCTTGCCACGCTCAGCGGCACGGCGCGCACGGCGCCCCATGCCGGAAATCTGACCGCCCTTCGGCAGCGGACCCTTCGGGATGCCGCGCTGTGCGTTCGTCAGGCGGGAAATCGATTCCACGCGGCCGTTCAGGGCGTCCACCTCGTTCTTCTTGACATTGCGAGGCATGCGCATGAGGTGGCGCTGGAGCTTCTTGACGGGCACCTGGCCCTCCTCGTTGCCCACCACCACGTCGTAGATCGGCGTGGCTCCCACGATGCGGGCCAACTTCTTGCGCTCCTGAGCCATCATCGGCTTCAGACGGTGAGGCGCACCCTCACCCACCAGGACAATTCCAGGGGTGCCGACCACACGGTGAACAGCATCCATGTGGGTGTTGGAGGCAACTCCTGCCTCCGTGATCCACTTCATGCCCACACCATCGCGCATGTTCTGCAACGCCCACGCGGCGGCGCCGGCCTCACCCTCGATCTGGTCATAGACACCCTTTTGCAGACGGCGGTTAAAGACCACCAAGGCCAGCATGGCACCCAGCACAATGCCCACGGGAATATTCAGGAACCAGTAGCCCCACACGAGAGACAACAGACCCAGCAGAATGATTGGAGCCAGAAAAGCCACAATCATCCAGGGGACCAGCGCCTTATCGCGCTGCTTCTGAAGCTTGAACGCCTGCCACATCTGGGAGTACTGAGTGCGACGGGCCTGCTTCTTCGCGGCCTTTTCTGCCTTCTTGTTTTCCTTTTCGCGGATGTCCTTCGCCATGCGTTTAAGGATAGAGCACAGAACTAACGAGCAGTAACTGGGGTCTCGGTAGAAGAACCGTACTTCTTCAGCAAGGAGGACGCTTCCTGGGACGTGGTGCTGTCCAACGTGGCCTCCAGGTGCTGCAGGTTGTCAGGGATAGCCTCTCCGCGAGCGTGCTTCGCCTGAGCATACAACCGGCCCGCACGGTACGAGGAGCGCACCAAAGGACCAGACATGACGGCCTTAATACCTGCCTCGTAGGCGAAGTCCGAATGCTCCATAAACTCCTCCGGCTTCACCCAGCGCTCAATGGGGTGGTGCATGGAGGACGGGCGCAAGTACTGCGTAATGGTGAGAATATCCGTGCCTGCTGCGGCGAGATCCTTGATCGCATCCCGAACCTCCTCAGCGGTTTCACCCATGCCCAAAATCAGGTTGGACTTGGTGACCAGACCATAGTCATGCGCGGCCTGAATAACCTCCAGGGAACGGTCGTACTTAAACGCCGGACGGATGCGCTTAAAGATACGGGGAACCGTCTCCAGGTTGTGCGCAAATACCTCAGGCTCGGACTCGAAGACAATCTTGAGCAGCTCGGGGCGGTTAGAGAAGTCGGGCGTGAGGTTTTCCACGCCCGTGTTCGGGTTCAGCTCGTGGATCTTGCGCACGACCTCCGCGTACAACCAGGCGCCCTCATCATCCAGATCATCACGCGTCACACCCGTGATCGTGGCGTAGCGCAGACCCATCTCCCGAATATTCTCGGCCACACGACGCGGTTCGTCGAGATCCAAGGGGGAGGGGCGACCGGACTTAATCTGGCAGAAATCGCATCGGCGGGAGCAGGTATCCCCACCGATGAGAAAGGTAGCTTCGCGATCCTCCCAACACTCGTGAATATTGGGGCACCCCGCCTCCTGGCAGACAGTGTGCAGGCTCGCGCCAGACACACGGTTTTTCATATCACGAAACTCAGGACCCATCTTTGCGGTGGTGCGGATCCAACGTGGCTTAGACTCGATCGGAGTCTGCGAGTTCTTCGCTTCGATCCGAAGCATTCGACGGCCTTCAGCGTTCACAGTCATGCCCACCACCCTACGCGCTTTTCGGGCGCGTGCGCGACTAGCAAGTAGGGGCACTCGGGAGCTGCGTAGAGCACGACGCGTGGGCCTTGTCTTCTGGATGTGTGACCTATTGTTCTGGCAGTTCGTGCTTCTCCACATGCAAGTCACCGTTCAGGGCATCGATGATGTGTTGGCGCAGGTGAGGCTCGGCGTCGGACACACGAATATCACGGCCGAGTTCGCGCGACAACGTGGCCACGCCCGCATCGGACAGACCACACGGCACAATGTGGTCGTAGTACTCCAGCGTGTTATCGCAATTCAAGGACACGCCATGCATCGTCACACCACGGGTCACGCGGATGCCAATCGCCGCGATCTTCCGAGCCGGAAGCAGCTGGCCATCAACCACCCCAGCCGGCAGCCACACGCCAGAACGGCCCTCCACGCGGCCCACGTTGTTCACACCGAAGTCCCGGCAGGTGGCGATCAACGCCTCCTCCATGCGGCGGACATAATCCACCACATCCACTGGATCGGCGAGCTTAATGAGCGGGTAGGCCACCAACTGGCCAGGGCCATGCCACGTGATCCGGCCGCCGCGATCCACATCCACCACGGGAAGGCCATTGGTGGGGCGATCGGAATCCTCCGTGCGCTTGCCCGCCGTGTATGTGGGGGGATGCTCCAGCAACAAGACGGTGTCCGGGCGCGTGCCGTCGGCAATCTCCGCGGCCATCTGCGCCTGACGCTGCCAGGTGTCCGCATAGTCCACCTGGCCGAGCCACTCCACCTGGATTGGATCGCTGTTCCGCCGAATACTTCCTTCTTGGAAACCCATGGGGGATAGTGTACTCGCCGTAGAAAGCACGCACCCCCGGAACCTCGAGGATCTCGAGGCTCCAGGGGTGCGAGGTGCGGGACGTGCCGCAGGCGCCTGAGGGCTTAGAGCTCCAGGTCCGCCTCAAAGTCGGCCTTCTCCAGGCGATCACGGACGGTGGACAGGAAGCGTCCAGCGTCGGCACTGTCGATAATGCGGTGATCGTAGGTGATCGGCAGGAACACCATGGAACGGATAGCGATGGCCTCGCTGCCGTCCTCCTCCATGATGACCGGGCGGCGCACAATGCGGCCGGTGGCCACCAGCGCAGCCTGCGGAGGAGTGAGGATTGGCGTATCGGTGAGGGCGCCTTCGGAACCGATGTCGGTCAGAGTGAAGGTGCCATCAGCCAGGTCGTTTGGCTTGAGCTGGGAGTTGCGCGCGCGATCGGCCACATCAACGATGGCCTGAGCCAGCTCCGGCAGAGACAGCTTCTGTGCATCCGCGATTACAGGGCTGAGCTGGCCCTCCTCCGTGTCCACGGTGACGCTCAGGTTCACGGACTCGTGGTAGGTGACTTCCTTCGTCTCCGCGTTGTAGGACGCGTTGATGTTCGGGTGGGACACCAGAGCCTCGACGATGGCCTTCGCGAAGAACGGAACAACAGTGAGCTCCGCACCGTGCTTGTCTGCGTAAGCCTCCTCGTGTGCTGCGATCAGGTTGGTGATGCCGGTGACATCCACCTCGTGAACCTGGGTGAGCTGTGCAGAGGAGTGCAGGGACTCCAAGGTCTTGGAGGCAGTCACCTCGCGGACGCGGTTGATGCGCTGGGTGCTTCCGCGCAGCTCTTCCTTGCGAGGATCCACCTTGTGCGTGGAGGCGCGGGAACCGGCGTTGCCGGAGGACTGGGAGGTCTCAGACGTGGCAGAGCCAGACTCGTCAGAGCCAGAGGTCGTGTCTTCGGAGGTCTTGTCCGCTGCGGCCAGAACATCCTGCTTGCGGATGCGGCCACCCACGCCCGTTCCGGACACGGTGGACAGGTCCACGCTGTGCTTCTCGGCCAGCTTGCGGACCAGTGGGGTGACATAGGGGAGGTTGTCCTCGGACGGCTCGCCGGCGGACTTCTTCTCGTCCTTGTCTTCAGACTTCTCGGCCTTCTTATCCTCCTTGGACTCGTCAGCCTTCGTGTCCTCGGACTTCTCAGACTTCTTCTCGTCCTTGTCGTCAGACTTCTCAGACTTCTCGGAGTCCTTGGACTTCTTCGAGGACTTCTTGGGTGCAGAACCGTCGCCGATGCGCGCGATGACGTCGCCCACATCCACGGTGTCATCCTCGTCAGCCACGATCTCCACCAGGGTGCCCGCCACTGGGGAAGGAATCTCCGTGTCCACCTTGTCCGTGGAGACCTCCAGCAGTGGCTCGTCGACCTCCACGGAGTCGCCGACCTTCTTCAGCCACTGGGTGATGGTTCCCTCGGTGACGGACTCGCCCAACTCTGGCATGGTCACATCTTCAGCGTCACCGGACTCGGCGGCAGCGTCCTCATCGTCTGCTTCGTCGTCCTCATCATCTTCGTCATCGGAGGACTCGTCGGCGTCGTCGGCATCCTCGTCGTCAGCATCGTCAGCGGCGTCGTCCTGATCGTCCGCCTCATCAGCGCCATCTGCATCATCAGCGTCAGCATCGTCGGCGTCGTCCGAAGAGTCAGACGCCTCATCCTCGTCACCGATCACAGCAATGACGTCACCGACGTCGATGGTCTCGTCCTCATCAGCCTTGATCTCGAGCAGCACTCCGGCGACGGGGGAAGGGATCTCGGTATCGACCTTGTCGGTGGAAACTTCCAGGAGAGGCTCGTCGACCTCCACGGTGTCGCCGACCTTCTTCAGCCACTGGGTAATCGTGCCCTCGGTGACGGACTCGCCCAGTTCGGGCATTTCGACGTTGTGCGCCATATCTGTGAAGCTCCTCAAGGTTTAAAGCTGCGATTAACGGTCTCAAGCCTACTCAAACACGAGGTGTTCTTCACGCGAGGTCGCATAATGCCCGCTGCAGCACAACCGCGGCGGTGCTCAATACGTGCGTGCACACCCACTGTCTGTGCCCGTATCTGCTGGTGACAGTGGGTCGTCCTGTGTGCTCCCAGAGATATTCGACGCCGAGTGTCCACCCCGAAAGGTCCCCAGCTCCGCCTCGGGGACGCCGCAGCCTACGGTTCACCACGCCGCCTAAAGATTATGGAACTAGAAGGATTATGGGGCAGTAGTTAACTGTTCCGAAAAAGATGAGCGCATCCTGCCGTAAAATGAGTTCCTGTGTTTAATCTTTTCGGACGTTCGAAGAACAAAGGCGCCACACCTCCGCGGGCGCCGGGGCAGACCGTGCGCGCGAAAGATCTGGACTACCTCAAGCGGTGGACGTCCGGACGCACCGGGGTAGAGGGGTTTGTGGAACCCGAAACGCTGGTCAATGAGATGTCCGTGGTGCTGGTGGACGCCGCAGGGGAGTGGACGCGCCGCGCCATTGGTGGCCCGAAGGGGATCGACGCCGTGGCGCGCGGTGTGGGAATCCCTCTCTATTTCGCGGAAGAGACCGGTTACCCGCAACGCATGCGCGAAAAAATTGAGCGCGATCGGCTGCTCAAAGCCCGCGAGGAGCAGCGGCAGCGCCGCGCCGCCCGGCAGGCCCAGAAGGACGCGGACTGCTCCTAAGCGACCGGTCCTGCGTGCGCTTCTCTAGCGCACGTCAGACTGTCGGCTGCGCGCTGCCTAGTGATCGACCTCGCCACGCGCGATGGCCTCCAAGCTGGCCACGATCGTGCGAACTGGAACACCCGTTCCGCGCTTCGGGGTGTATCCGTGCGCGGAACCCGTGTTGTAGGCCGGCCCGGCCACATCCATGTGCACCCACTGAACGCCCTCGGCCACGAACTTGGACAGGTAGTGCCCGGCCACACTCATGCCGCCCCAGCGGGAGGTAGAGATGTTCTTCAGATCGGCCACATCGCTGGTGTTTTCCTTCGCCAGCTCCTTCGGCAGTGGCATAGGCCACGCATTCTCACCCACATTCTGGGAAATCATGGACACGCGATCACGGAACTCGATGGATCCCATGATGCCAGGCGTGCGCTCACCCAAAGCCACCATCTGAGCTCCCGTGAGGGTAGCCGTTTCAATGAGGAAGGCCGGCTCATCCTCACACGCGCGGGCGATCGCATCGGCCAGGACAAGGCGACCTTCGGCGTCGGTATTAAGAACCTCGGAGCTCAACCCGCCGTAATGCACAATGATGTCGCCGGGGCGCGTGGCCTTGTCGCCAGGCATGTTCTCCGCGAGTGGAATGGTGGCGGTGACCCGCAGGTTCAGGCCCAGGCGTGCGGCGGCGATGATGGATCCCACCACGGCCGCCGAGCCGCCCATGTCCGAGATCATGTTCCACATGTTGGCCCCAGGCTTCAGGGAGATGCCGCCGGTATCGAAGGTGATTCCCTTGCCCACCAGAGCCACCAGTGGGGTGTCCTGAGCGTCCTTGTTGTAGCTCACACGCACCAAACGGGGCGGGCGGGCAGAGCCCTGTCCTACGCCGAGGATGCCACCATAGCCTTGCTCCTCCAGCTGGGATTCCTTGAGAATCTCCACCTCCAGGCCCTCAGCCTCAGCCGCGTTCTTAATGAAGGAGGCATAGGACTCCGGGTAGAGCACATTGGCGGGAGCGTTGACCAGGTCGCGGGCCAGCGCAACACTGTCCACCAGCACCCGGGCATGCTGCAGGATCTCGTCGGCACTGTTGTCCTCCTCGGTGGCAGGAGGGGTCACCACACTCACCGTGGCCACGGAGGGCTTCGCTTCCTTAAAACCGGCGTAAGTGTAGGCGCCCAAGGCGTGGCCGATCACCGCGGCCTCGGGATCGAAGATGCCCAGCATGGATACCACGGAGGCCGGTTCCTGATCCTTGGTGCGCTGTACTGCACGAATGGCGGTGCCGGCACCCTCGCGGATGGTTTCGGCGGTCAGCTCATCGCTATCGCCCAAGCCGATGGCGATGATGGTGGTGAAGGGGGAAGACTCTTTAGTGGAGTCTGCGCCGGCCTCTTCTGACTCGTCATCGTGGGAGAAAATAGAGGCTGCGGGAACAGTAGTGACTTCGCCTGGTGTGCCCTGGGCGCCCAGGGATACAAGCAGCTTCCACAGAGTGATCTCGAGGCCTCGGCCCCACGCGCCTCCTAGGCTCCCGGCCAGTTCAAGTCCGTTCTCGCCGTGGAACACGGGCACGATGAGGACGTCGGCCGTGAGTGAATCGTGAGCATCGGCGCCCAACGGTGCGATGGATAGTTCCGGCACATGACCGCGGGACAAGTTGGACGGAGTGACAGCGGGCTGGGACACGAGAGAAACCACCTTTTCACATGTTTTAGTGACAACGCTCACCACCATACCCCGAACAAAGCCGAGGGGAGCGGTACACGTGTGGGAGGTGAGTTGTACGATAAGGACATGACTTATGTGCCAGCTACTAAAGACTCCTTCTCCGTTACCCTCAACGACAACGCGGCAAGCGACGAGAGGGTAGCGGAAATTTTGGCCCAGCCGGGCTTCGGTACGTACTTCACCGATCACATGGTGCTGATTGATTGGGATGCGGATGCTGGCTGGCACGACGCACGCGTGGTTCCCTACGCGCCACTGCAACTGGATCCCGCCACGTCCGTGCTGCATTACGGACAGGCAATCTTCGAGGGCCTGAAGGGCTACCGCCAGGAAGACGGATCCATCCAAACGTTCCGCCCGGAGCGCAACGCCGCTCGCTTCCAGGACTCCGCCGAGCGTCTGGCCATGCCGAAGCTCCCCGAGGAGCTGTTCATTGAATCCCTCAAGCAGCTCACCGCCGTGGATCACCGCTGGGTCCCTGCGGCCGGTGGCGAGGAAGCCCTGTACTACCGGCCTTTTATGATCTCCCAAGAGGTGGGCCTGGGCGTGCACCCGGCGAACTCCTACACCTTCTGCGTGATCGCCTCCCCGGCCGGTGCGTACTTTAAGGGTGGCGTGAAGCCCGTGTCCGTGTGGTTGGCCACCGAGTACGTCCGCGCGGTGCGCGGTGGCACCGGTGCCGCCAAGTTCGCGGGCAACTACGCCGCCTCCCTCATCGCCCAGTCCTTCGCAGAGCAGCAGGGCTGCGACCAGGTGGTGTGGTTGGACGCCGTGGAGCACAAGTACGTGGAGGAAATGGGAGGCATGAACCTTGCCTTCGTCTACGGCTCCGGCGACAACGTCACCCTGGTGACACCGGAGCTCACGGGATCCCTGCTGCCGGGCGTGACGCGTTCCTCGCTGCTGGATATTGCTGAGGACCTGGGGTACACCGTGGAAGAGCGTCTGATCTCCACTGAAGAGTGGGAGCGCGCAGCCACCAGCGGAGAGATGACGGAGGCCTTCGCCTGCGGCACCGCCGCTGTGGTCACACCCGTCGGTGTGGTGAAGCACAAGGGCGGCGAGTTCCAGGTTAACGGCGGCGAGGCCGGCGAGATCACCATGAAGCTTCGCGAGCACCTCACCGGAATCCAGCGCGGATCCGTGGAGGATGTTCACGGCTGGATGGTCACGCTGAAGGACTAACCGTCCGCAACAGCGTATGGCCTCACGGCTCACGGACTCAATCAACAGCCACCGTGAGCCAAACACTTGGTAGTGACCGCTAGTCAGTTACCCGGGGCACCGTGCGCCACGCATGCCGAATGATCGGCAGGGCGAGCAACGCGCAGGTGCCCTGATCTGTGTCTAGAGACAGATCCAACAGTGGCGTCAGATCCAGGTACGCCAACGCCTCCCGGGTCGCCGGCTCCGTCCCCGCCGACGCAGCCGCCCACCACTCACTTGCACCAGGCACCATCGCGTGTGCCACCAGGGCCGCAGCAGCCACCCCGGCGCCATCGAACACCACAGGGGTGCGGCGCACCGCGGCCTGCGCCAACAGTCCCACCAGCACCGCAAGATCCGCGCTCCCAGCCTTGCGCAGCACGCGCTGCGCCGCGGCACGATCGTCCCGGACGCGGTACATCGCATCGCGGATATAGGTGACCTTCTGTCGCCACGCGCTGTCATCTATGCCCGAGCCGCGCCCCACCACGCGCACGGGTTCCACCGTGCAGAGGCTGCCTACCACCACTGCGGCAGTGGACGTGAGGCCGCGTCCATGATCGCCGACCAACAACAGGGAGACCCCCGAATCGGCCTGGGCGTCCGCAAGATCCATCCCAGCCCGCACGGCAGAGTCGAACTCCTCCTCCGTCAAAGCATCGCCCCGATCTGCGGGGTGGGCCTGTGGGGCGTGACGCTGGGCGTCGACCCATAACGATTCAACATGGACATCATCGGCGGTCAGCTCCAGGGATTCGTCCAACCCCGCCTGGCCCGCAGACACATGGGAGATTTCCGGGATCGCCTCACCCACGGGGTGATTGCCAGCGACCACAATGTGGCGCACGTTCTCCAGCCCCGCATCGGCGTGGGCGTCCTTCGCCGGCATGCATCCCGCGAGCCACAGGGCAATGGAGCCGAGGCCATCGCCCGGGTTGACGGTCGCGGTGGATGATGAATGAATTCGACGCCGGCGCGTCCATTGTTCGCGCATCGCGTCACGTGCGGCGTTGTCCGGTGGTGTGACCTGCGGAAACACGATAGAAGTCATCGGGACACGTTCCTAGACGGAATCGCCGATATTCTTCTGCGGAGCAGGAGTGCGGAAACGGCGCAGCATCGTGGCGCGGGTAAACGCATACATACCCAAGTGGAACTTCCCGAAGGGGTTGTCCGGGTAACGCTCATTGACCAGCCTATTGACCCGGCGGCCCACCCAGATGCCTTCCAGCAGAAGGATCAGGAAGATGGCCATCATCACCAGGGACGCGAGGTTGGCAATTTGAGGATTGCGCGTGCCCACCAGCATCACCAGCACGACCACCAGGGTCAGCGGCAGGAAGATGTTCATGATGAACCGCCGGGAGTCAATGAAGTCACGCACCAGGCGCTTCTCGCGGCCCTTATCGCGCTCCATCAAGTACTTCTCATCGCCCGCCATCATGCGCTCGTTGGCCTTGCGGCGCTCCCGCGCGGCCTCATCGCGCTGACGCTGCTTCATCGCCTTGTACTCTTCCTTGGACATCGACTGCTTCAGTTCCTTGCGGCGCTTGCGCGCCTCGGCTGGGGTGGTCGGAGCTTCGAAGGATGTACGACGAACGCCCGCTTGGCGCTCAACCTCGTTGCGCTTGGGCGTGGGCTTGCCCTTTTTCGGAGTGAACGCGGCGCTGCGGGTAGGCGCGGAAGAGTCGGTGGACTCTGCGGAGTTAGGTTCTGCGGAGTTCGCGTGAGTGGAGTTCGCCTCGGCAGCGGCGGTGGACTTTTCGGACGATTTCGGCTTTTTCACGCTTAACAGGTTAGAGCAGCGAGAATCTTTAGTCTATAAAGGCACGCGGGAAGGGGAGCGGGCCTAGTGGCATAGGTTCAGACCTTAGTGGCATAGGTTCAGACCAGGGTGTAGTTTATGAGGGGTAGACCTATCGGGAGTGTCCCGATATCCTTGGGATCTCGTGAGCTCGTAATAGGAGTGATCGTGGGGTTCAGACATAAGGAAAGTAGAGGACGCACATGACTGCTCCAGAATCTTTGACGGGTGTTGAGCTGACCCCAGCAGCTCAGGAAAAGGCCGCAGCGTTGCTGGCTCAGGAAGGCCGTGACGACCTGGCCTTGCGCATTGCAGTTCAGCCCGGTGGATGCGCCGGCCTGCGCTACCAGCTGTTCTTCGATGATCGTCAGCTGGACGGCGACATTGTTGACCACTTCGACGGAGTGAACCTGGTGGTTGACCGCATGTCTTCCCCATACCTCACCGGCGCGAAGATTGACTTCGCGGACACCATCGAGTCCCAGGGCTTCACCATCGACAACCCCAACGCCACCGGCTCCTGCGCCTGCGGTGACTCCTTCTCCTGATTCCAGCGTGATTGAGCAGAAGCCGCTGGGAGGCTTGTCGGCTTCTAGTACTACGAAGGTCCCCACCCGTGACGGGTGGGGACCTTCTGTGATGTGTGGAGGACCCAGGGGAGGGCACTCAGAGGAGGACGCCTAGAGGCGTACCGGGTAGTCCCGCTGGTCGATGTCCGGCGTGATCCGGTGCTCCACGAAGATACCGTGCCAGATCATGAAGCACAGTACCGTCCAAATACGGCGGGAGTGATCTGGGCCGGAACCGGAGTTCATGGCCGTCCTGTGCTCGTCCAGCATCGCCAGGACCTCGGCCTTGTTGAAGATATGGTCGGTCTGGGATGCCTCGATGTTCTCCTTGGCCCAGCCGTAGAGCTCATCGCCGGCCAACCAGTGGCGCAGCGGAACAGGGAAGCCGAGCTTCTTCCGGTTCAACACGTGCTCCGGAACGATGAACTCCATGGCCTTGCGCAGCGCGTACTTGGTGGTGCCGTGGGAGACCTTCAGCTCGTGAGGCAAAGTCTCGGCAACCTCGAAGACCACCTTGTCCAGGAACGGAACGCGCAGCTCCAGCGAGTTGGCCATGTTGATCTTGTCGGCCTTCACCAGGATGTCGCCGCGCATCCACGTGAACAGGTCCAGGTGCTGCATGCGTGCCACGGGGTCCATGGACGTGGACTTCGCATAGATTGGGGCGGTGACTTCACGGTGGTCCCACTCCGGGCGGATTTCTCGCAGCACGCGCTCGAGCTGCTGGTAGTTAAAGGACCGAGCGTTGCCGTAGTAGCGGTCCTCCATGCTCATGGTGCCGCGCTGCAGCAGGGACTTTCCGCGCACGCCCTCTGGCATGGCGTCGCCCACCTTCGCCAGGACCTTCTTCAGGGGAGAGGGAACCTTATCGAACGGCGCCAGGGACAGTGGCTCCTTGTAGATCGTGTAGCCACCGAAGAGCTCATCGGCACCCTCGCCCGACAGGACGACCTTCACGTGCTTACGTGCCTCGGCGGCCACGAAGTGCAGCGGCACCAGCGCAGGGTCCGCTACGGGATCGTCCAAGTACCAGATGATCTGCGGGATAGCAGCCGCGAATTCCTCGGGGGAGACCACCTTGACGATGTGCTCCACGCCGATCGCCGCGGCGGATTCCGCCGCCACGTCGATCTCCGAGTAGCCCTCTCGCTCGAAGCCGGTGGTGAACGTCAGCAGGTTCGGGTTGTGACGCTTCGCCAGGGTGGCGATGGCGGTGGAGTCGATACCGCCGGACAGGAAGGAGCCCACGGTCACATCCGCGCGCATGTGCTTCTCCACGGAATCTTCCAGAGCCTCGGCGATCTTCTTAAAGACCTGCGTCTCCGAACCGGACGATACGGGGCGAACTGGAAACGTCGGCTCGAACCATCGAGTCTCCTGCAGCGTGCCGCCAGGGGTAATGATGCCGTAGGAACCGGACTCCAGGCGTCGGATTCCACGATGAAGGGTCTCCGGCTCGGGCACGTATTGGAGGTCGGTGTAGTGGGCGATGGCGCGGATGTCGAGCTCCTCGGACAGGCCGATCGCGTCCGCCATGGACAGGATGCACTTCTTCTCGGAGCCAAAGGCCGTGCCCGCGGAGGTGGTCGCCACGAACATTGGCTTAATGCCGAATTGGTCACGGGCGATGAACAGGGATTGCTCGGCCGAATCCCACACGGCGAAGGCAAACATGCCGCGCAGGTGGTGCACCACGTCGGGGCCCCAGTGGTGGAATCCCACCACGATCGGCTCGCCATCACCTTCAGTATTAAAGGTGTAGCCTTCGGCCTGAAGCTCCTCGCGTAGCTCCAGGTAATTGTAGATCTCACCGTTGAAGGTCAAGGTGTAGCGCTTGTCGTCACCCTCTGGTCCCCATTGCAGAGGCTGGTGCGAGTGATCAATGTCAATGATGGACAGACGGTTGAATCCGAACACCACGTTGTCGTCGTGCCACGTGCCACTGTCATCCGGGCCGCGATGATGCATGCACGGGAGGGCCGCTTCCACGGCGTTGACGTATTGATCTGCTGAGCCGTCGGCGGCAATGAAACCTAGCAATCCACACATGAGATCGCACTTTACGCTGTGAACCGTGTGCTAACCACCTGCCACGCTGTGAGGCCGGTGGAGATCTGCCTCTATATCCGACGCCTGGCGCGCTTTTCTCTGGCGTGCGAGCGCAACCGGGGTCTCGCAAAAAAGTGGGATAGATCACGCCCGTGCCCCAGTTGGGGGCAAATAGGGGGACGATACCCCGGAAATGTGGGGTTTGAATGGATGTGATGATGGCAAGTGAGGATAAATGCACTAAAGTCATTCGTTGAAGTGGTCTGGTTTTGCTTCACGCTATGTACTGCAGATAGCGACAGGTTTTCACAAGCCGGCGATACCAGCACCAAACGACGTGTTAATGAGGAAGGCAATAATCGCGTGGAACAGCGAAAAGTACACGGTTTGACTCGCCGTCTTGGCTTGGCAGGCGTACTGGGCTTCAGTGGCCTTGCCCTGGCTGGTTGTACCGTAAATCCACCAGAGAATAAGTTCTTTGAACTGCTGCGTTTCGGTTGGCCGAAGGGCATCACCCCAGAGGCCCAGCAGCTGGGCAACTTCTGGGTGTGGGTCTGGGTAGCTGCCTGGATCATCGGCTTCATCATGTGGGGCCTGATGTTCTTTGTGATGGCACGCTACAACGACAAGGCTCGCACCCGCCGTGGTGATCACGAGGAGTTCCCTCGTCAGACCGCCTACAACGTGCCACTTGAGTTGGTTCTGACCCTGATGCCAGTGCTGACCGTTCTGACCCTGTTCTTCTTCAACGTTCAGGCTCAGGATGAGGCCACCGCACTGGACAAGGACCCAGAGGTGACCGTGGACGTGACCGCATTCCAGTGGAACTGGAAGTTCGGCTACGCCAATGTCTACGGTGAGAAGCTGACCGACGAGGCTGCACAGAAGGCAGCTGAGGAGTCCAAGTACGAGGATCTGGGCGTGGATAAGCACGGCCACCCAATCCCAGGACCAATCCACGGCAAGTCTAAGGATGACTACAGCCACCTGCGTTTCAGCAAGATTGAGACCACCGGCACCACCGAAGAGATCCCAGTTCTGGTTCTTCCTTCCAACACCGCCATCGAGTTCGACCTGGCATCCGCTGACGTGTCCCACGCCTTCTGGGTTCCTGAGTTCCTCTTCAAGCGCGATGTGTACAACCACCCTGAGGCGAACCAGCAGGAGCGTCGCTTCCAGGTGCGCGAGATCAACAAGGAAGGCGCATTCGTCGGCCGTTGTGCTGAGATGTGTGGTACCTACCACGCGATGATGAACTTCGAGATCCGCGTTGTGTCCCCTGAGAAGTTCAAGCAGTACATCGAGTTCCGTAAGCAGAACCCAGATGCACCGAACTCCGCGGCACTGAAGGAGATCAACGAAGCTCCATACGCAACCTCCACTCACCCATTCGAGACCGAGCGTGCGGGTACCCGTACCGCCAATGAAAACTACACCGACCGCAACGCGGCGTAGTAGAAAATACTTCAGGAAAGAGAGAATCTGACATGGCTTCAGGCGCAAAACTCTTCTACGGTATCGCACTGTTCTTCGCTATCGTCACCACGGTCTACATCATCGGAACCATCACCGTGGACCACTCCGCGGCACTGAAGGGCATCGAGTGGTCCGGCGTGGTCGGCATGACCCTGGGTGGCCTGCTGGCATTGATGCTGGCTGTGTACCTGCACCTCACCGAGTCCAAGTCCGACATCGGACCTGCTGACTGGGAAGAAGCAGAGATCGAGGACGGAGAGGGCGTTTTGGGCTTCTTCTCTGCAAGCTCCATCTGGCCTTTCGCAATGACCGTGTCCATCGTGATCCTGGGACTCGGCATTGGCTTTTGGCACTACTGGCTGATCGTGGCCGGCGCTGTGTGCCTGATCTACACCGCAACGATGCTGAACCTGCAGTACGGTCTTCCACCAGAGAAGCACTAGTCACGCGCTGACTACCCTCATTACCTAAAAGGGTGGGCTAGGAATCCTGATTAAGGATTCCTAGCCCACCCTTTTCGTAGCTCAGCGGCCGGTTCGTGGCTCAGCGGGTGGCGCCGAGCCTGTTACGTGGTGGCAGTGAGTGTATTAGGACGTGGCGGTGAGCAGAGCCTTCTGTGCCGCGCCAGACTCCAGAGACTCACGCACGAACGGCAGCTGCTGAAGGATCGCTTCCTTGATGGAGTCCGCGTCGGTGGCGTCTCCCCAGCCCGTGACGGTCGCGCGCGCTGCCGCCGCATTCATTAAGACCGCAGCCTTGACCGGGCCGTCCAATTCCCCGGCGAAGAGCTGCTGGGCAACGGTGGCGTTGAACGCTGCATCGCCGCCACGGAGGGACTCAAGCGACGCGGTCTCGAAACCATAGTCCTCGGGGGAGAGGTCGAAGTGGGTGATGCTTCCGTCGGAATTGGTGGCGACTACGTGGGTGGGGCCGGAGATGGTGATCTCGTCCATGCCGTCGTGTCCACGAACCACCAGAACCCTATCGCCGCGCTGAGCAAAGGCGCGAGCCATGACCTCCTGCTGGTCCTCAAACGCGCAGCCAATCAGCCCGTAGCGCGGCTGAGCAGGGTTGGTGAGCGGTCCCAGAAGGTTAAATAGCGTGGGCACCTTGAGCTCCGAGCGCACGGGGCCTGCGAAACGCATCGCAGGGTGATAGGTCTTGGCGAACATGAACCCAAAGTGTGTACGGGCCATGTCCTTGACGATCTCCTCGGGCGTGCGCTCAATGCGGTAGCCCAATTGCTCCAGAAGATCCGCGCCGCCGCACTTGGAGCTGGCTGCACGGTTACCGTGCTTGACCACAGTGGTCCCCAGTCCCGCCAGCACGAAGCTCGCCATGGTGGAGATATTGACCGTGTGGTGGCCATCGCCGCCCGTGCCGACGATGTCCACGGCATCCGTGATGTCCCCGGTGTCTACCGTTTGGGCGAAGCTGCTCATCGTCTCCGCGGCTGCGGCCAATTCCTCAGGCGTAATGCCCTTGACCTTGATTCCGAACGCAAAGGCGGAAATCTGGGCGGGCGTAGCCTCTCCGCCCATAATCTGAGACATTGCCCAGTGCACCGCCGCGTCGGGAAGAGCGTCGCCAGAGCCGATCAGGTTCAACACTCCGGGCCAGGACCAGTCCTGAGAAGAGCGAGATGCCGGTGTATCGGCGGTATCTGAGTTGATGTTGATGTGGTTCATGCCACCATGGTAGTCAGCATGCTTTTGGGTCGTGATACTGGGGTTGCACGTGAGGCAGGAGGGGCGTGAGGCTGGGCGTCGGATATCAATCAAAGAAAGTTCCCAACAATCCCAAGAGATTTTTCCACTAGCCCCAAAGGGGTGGGTTTGACAGCTTCCCCCAAGGTTTTACCTGCATTTTTACAGAAAGCTGCAAGAAAACGCCCCCGATGAATCGACTTACACCCCTCGAACCGTCATACTAATAAGCGTGACGAGCGCAGTTGAAAACCCAGGTATGGCAGCACCACAGCGTGTTGCGACATTGAACCGTCCAAATATGGTCAGTGTCGGCACGATTGTGTTCCTGTCTCAAGAATTAATGTTCTTTGCTGGTCTGTTCGCGATGTACTTCGTGTCCAAGGCCAACTCCGGAGGGAATTGGCCCTCCGAACCGACCGAGCTGAATGTGCCATTCGCGGCGGGAATCACCATCATCCTGGTGGCGTCCTCCGTGACCGCACAGTTTGGCGTGTTCGCAGCGGAGAGGGGAGACGTATTCGGATTGCGTAAGTGGTACGCAATCTCTGCTCTGATGGGACTTGTGTTCCTCATCGGACAGGGCTACGAGTACGCACACCTCGTGCAGCACGGCACCACCATCCCAGGTTCCGTGTACGGCTCCGCCTTCTACATCACCACCGGCTTCCACGGTGCCCACGTTCTCGCGGGTGTCCTGGCCTTCGGTGTGGTGCTGCTGCGAACCGCTAAATCTAAGTTCACCCCAGCGCAGGCAACCGCTGCCGTTGTTGTGTCTTACTACTGGCACTTCGTCGACGTGGTCTGGATTGCACTGTGGATCACCATTTACTTCATCCAGTAGGCCGTAACGGTCGCTGGGTGTAAACACCCGAACGGCCTACAGCCCATCAAACTTCCATTGACGAATCTTTAGAGGGAACAAGATGGAAACACATTCCACACACGCAGACGCTAGCCAGCAGGCTAGCGGTGCCACGAGCGGTGCGACCGCTCGTCGGCGGCGCAGGATCCGTAAGGCTCTGGCGAGTGCCTTGGCGTTGGCTTTCGCATTGACCGGTGCCGGATTCCTGGCCAACGCATTAACTCCTGACGCTCAGACCGCAGTGGCTCGCCAGGACGAGACCGCTTTGGTGGAGCAGGGTAAGGAGATCTACGAGATTGCTTGTATCACCTGCCACGGTGCCAACCTTCAAGGTGTGAAGGATCGTGGACCTTCTCTGGTCGGTGTTGGCGAAGGTGCCGTGTACTTCCAGGTGCACTCCGGCCGCATGCCGATGCTCCGCAACGAAGCACAGGCCGCTCGCAAGCAGCCACGCTACTCCGAGCAGCAGACCCTGGCTCTGGCCGCATACGTCAACGCTAATGGTGGCGGCCCAGGAATCGTTCGCGACGAGGACGGCACCATCTCCATGGAGTCCCTGCGCGGAAAGAACAACCAGAACGGCAAGATTGACCCAGCTGACGTAGCTCGCGGTTCCGATCTGTTCCGTTTGAACTGTGCATCCTGCCACAACTTCACCGGCCGTGGTGGAGCACTGTCTGGCGGTAAGTACGCACCGGTTCTGGACCCAGCAAACGAGCAGGAAATCTACCAGGCTATGCTGACCGGTCCACAGAACATGCCTAAGTTCTCCGATCGCCAGCTGACCGCTGATGAGAAGAAGGACATCATCGCTTTCATCAAGTCTTCTAAGGAGACCCCTAACCAAGGTGGTTACGGACTGGGCGGAATCGGTCCAGTGACTGAGGGCATGCTGATGTGGTTCTTCGGCATCGTTATTATGATCGCCTTCGCAATGTGGATTGGATCTCGCTCATGAGTGATGTGAATCGTAACTACACAAACGAAGAGCTCGACAAGATGAGCAATGATGAGCTTGCCCGTCTCGGAACTGAGCTCGACGGCGTTACCGTTGCCTACCGCAAGGAACGCTTCCCAGTTGCTGGCGACCCAGCTGAAAAGCGCGCTGAGCGCAAGGTCGCAACCTTCTTTGCACTGTCCGTGCTGATGGGCATCGCGTTCATCGCGGTCTACCTCTTCTGGCCATGGACCTACAAGCACATGGAGCAGGAAGGTCTGTGGACCTACACCCTGTACACCCCACTGCTGGGCGTGACCGGTGGCCTGGCTCTGGTGTTCATGGGTATCGGTATCGCGTCCTACACCAAGACCTTCATTCCTGAAGAGATCTCCGTGCAGACCCGCCACGACGGTCCGTCCGATGAGGTTGACCGCCGTACGCTGGTGGCTCTGCTGAATGACTCTTGGCAGACCTCCACCCTTGGCCGTCGTCCGGTGATCGCCGGTCTGGCCGGTGCTGGTGCGGTGTTGGCTGGAATCAGCATCATCCTGCCACTGGGCGGCATCGTGAAGAACCCATGGAAGCCTAAGGCAATGGGCATCCAGGGTGACGGCACCCTGTGGACCACCGGATGGACCCTTGCCTCCCAGGGCGAGACCGTCTACTTGGGCCGCGACACCGCTGCTATCGCTGAGAAGCACGACGGCCACTACAGCACCAAGGGCGTGTCCCGCTTGGTACGTATGCGTGCTGAGGACCTGGACGCCGGAGCCATGGAAACGGTCTTCCCTATGACCGAGGACATGATCAACGACGGCGATGTCTACGATGCTAACCGGGATGTCTACGAGGAGCACATGCACTCCATTCACGGCCCACGTAACGCCGTGATGCTGATCCGCCTGCGCCACGCAGACGCCCTGAAGGCTATCCCACGTGAAGGTCAGGAAGACTTCCACTACGGTGACTACTTCGCATACTCCAAGATTTGTACCCACATCGGCTGCCCTACGTCCCTGTACGAGCAGCAGACCAACCGCATCCTCTGCCCATGCCACCAGTCGCAGTTCGATGCCTTGCAGTACGGTAAGCCAGTCTTCGGCCCCGCTGCACGTGCATTGCCACAGCTGCCGATCACCGTGGACAAAGAGGGCTACCTTATCGCCAAGGGTGACTTCATTGAGCCTGTCGGCCCTGCATTCTGGGAGCGTCGTTCATGAGTAAAACTAAAGTAAACCGCGCAGCACTCGCGGCTAACAACATCGACGAGCGGTACACTGCCTCCGGCATTATCCGCCCAAACATCAACAAGGTGTTCCCAACGCACTGGTCCTTCATGCTGGGCGAGATCGCGTTGTACGCCTTCATCATCCTGATCCTGTCAGGTGTGTACCTCACCCTGTTCTTCGATCCTTCGATGAGCAAGGTGATCTACGACGGTGCCTACGCACCACTGAACGGTGTGGAAATGTCCGCGGCATACCACACTGCGCTGAACATTTCCTTTGAGGTGCGTGGCGGACTCTTCATCCGCCAGGTCCACCACTGGGCGGCACTGTTGTTCGCCATCTCCATCATGGTGCACATGTTCCGCATCTTCTTCACGGGTGCGTTCCGTAAGCCACGTGAGGCGAACTGGGTCATCGGCTGCTTGCTGCTGCTCCTGTCTGTGGCAGAAGGCTTCTTCGGCTACTCCCTGCCAGACGACCTGCTGTCCGGTGTTGGTCTGCGCATTATGTCCGCCATCGTTGTGGCCCTGCCAATCGTTGGTACCTGGCTGCACTGGATCATGTTCGCTGGCGACTTCCCAGGCGAGATCATCATTCCTCGCCTGTACATCGCACACGTTCTGCTGATCCCAGGCATCCTGCTGGCTCTGATTGCTGCCCACGTTGCTCTGGTCTGGTACCAGAAGCACACCCAGTTTCCTGGACCGGGCCGCATCGAGAACAACGTTGTGGGTATCCGAATCCTGCCGGTGTTCGGTATCAAGGCCGCATCCTTCGGTCTGTTCACCTTTGGTGTGATCGCACTGCTGAGTGGTCTGTTCCAGATCAACGCCATCTGGAACCTGGGTCCATACAACCCATCTCAGGTGTCCGCCGGTTCCCAGCCTGATATTTACATGTTGTGGACGGATGGTGCAGCACGTGTTATGCCAGCGTGGGAGCTCTACCTGGGTAACTACACCATCCCCGCCGTGTTCTGGGTAGCCCTGCTCCTCGGAATCCTGGTGGCCCTGCTGTTCGCCTACCCATGGATCGAGCAGAAGATGACGGGCGACACCGCCCACCACAATCTTCTGCAGCGTCCACGCGACGTGCCTACCCGCACCGCTATCGGTGTGATGGCTATCGTGTTCTACGTTCTGCTGACGATCTCCGGTGGTAACGACCTGGTTGCGTACCACTTCCAGATCTCCCTGAACGCCATGACCTGGGTTGGTCGCATCGGCCTGGTCCTGCTGCCACCGATCGCGTACTTCATCACCTACCGTCTGTGCATCAGCCTGCAGCGCAATGACCGCGAGGTTCTGGAGCATGGTATCGAGACCGGTACCATCCGCCAGCTGGCTAGCGGTGAGTTCATCGAAGTTCACCAGCCACTGGGCCCTGTGGACGAGCACGGCCACGCTATCCCTCTGGAGTACCAGGGTGCTGCCGTTCCGAAGACCATGAACGAACTTGGCTTCGGTGGTCACCCAGCCCGTGGTTCCTTCTTCAAGGCGGACCCACAGGACATCGTCTCCAAGGTTGAGGACATCGAGCACCGCAACCACCTGGAGCAGAAGGAAATGTTCGAGAAGTTGCAGCAGCGCAACCGCATCGAGCTTGAGGGTGACGATAAGTAAATAGGTACAAGGTTCCTAGCCCAAACGGCTAGGAACACGTACTCTCTCTGCGCTCACAGAATTAATAAAGGCCCCGGACACTGTTCCCTTACAGTGGCCGGGGCCTTTATTCTTGTGCTTGTGGTTCTTTTACACATCGATGGGGAGCTTGGACAGCTCCGCCACAAGGTCGATGGTTGCCGCCACATCAGCCTGCGCGCGGTGCCGTGGCTTATGAGGGGTGTTTAGGAGCTCTGCAAGGCGGTCGAGGCGGTACCTGCCAACCTTCTCACGGGGGATGAGCGCGCGTGCCGCCTCGGCTGTACAGAGAAGCCGAGGCGTGTATGGCCGGTACGCCTGGTCTGTAGCCAGGGCGGCGCGAACGAGTTCGCTTTGTAAAAAGGCGTAATCGAATTGGACATTGTGTCCCACCAACGTGTCAATAGCCGAATCCTGGGCGGGGTAGAAGTCCTCGGCAGGGGCCGTGCCCCCGATGGTGCCAGTATCAAGGTGGAGGAACGCTGTGAGTTCGTCCGTAATCTCCTCAAAGCGCGGCGCTGTGGCGAGGAGACCATCACTTAAGCCCGTGAGATCCGTAATAAAAGGGGAGAGACGCACAGCGGGATTAACAAGCGTGTGGAAGTTCTCAGTCACGCGACCGTTAACAATGCGTGTGGCAGCGATCTCAATGATTCTATCTGAGTGTGGATCAAGGCCAGTGGTCTCGATATCGATTGTGACGCTGTTGTTCTTGGCGCTCTGAAGCTTCTGAATGATCTCTTGCTGTGTTGGGCTCACGTGTGTGAGTGTAGTCGGCAGGCCCTACAGACCGTAGTCTGCACGCACGTTTCTCGTGCTGTGCGTCGCCTCTCAGAACGTTATATAACGGCTGTAGCGCCCCTCTTTTGGGGAATGTGACGCACATCACATTAGAAGTTTTGAGAGTGAATGGGAAGTAATTCTCTCAGGTTTTGATGTTGCTCAGTGTGATCGGTTAGGGCAGTTCATGGGGCACTTCTTGGCTCTGTGGATCGGATACAGTCGGGCAGTTTCCTGAGAAGGTCCGTTTGGTAACGCTTCGTGATCTTGAGCCTCAAGCGCCCGGATTTTGACAACGAATTGGACAACGTTGATAACGTTTCGTAATCTTTGGAAAGTCTTTGGCGCTCCCAATGAGCGTCGACGTTCCTGACTACGCACAGACGGTGCGTGGAGGGTTGACAGTACGCAAGCACACTCGAAAGGTTTTTCTTCCCCATGGGCAAGCACTCTGTAAAGGCGAATCGCACCGTACGTAACTCCGCAGTCATCGCTGCTGTGGGGGTCAGTGCGGCTGTGTTGGCGCCAGCCTCCGCGCAGGCCGCTCAAGCTGTACACATCCCTTCCGGCTTCTCCTTCGACATTCCAGATGAGTTCGCCGCCCAGGCTCAGCCTCACCTGGCTCAGGCCGGCGTGCAGCTGAACGGTGTGGCTCAGCAGGCTGCTGTGTCTCCTCTGGCTGAAAAGATCGCTGCTCCTGTCGCTGGCAACCAGAAGGTTGCGGACTCCGCACTGTCTCAGGTGGGCGCTCCATACCAGTGGGGTGGAACCTCCCCAGCTGGCTTCGACTGCTCCGGTCTGGTTCAGTGGGCATTCGCACAGCACGGCAAGAAGATCCCACGCACCTCTTCCGCTCAGATCGCCGGCGGAAGCCCTGTGAGCCTGTCCAACATTCAGGTGGGTGACGTTGTGGGCTACTACGGCGGCAACTCCCACGTGGCCATCTACATCGGTGACGGCAAGGTTGTGCACGCCATCAACTCCGGCACCCCAGTGAAGGTTACCGACATGAACTACATGCCAGTTAACTCCGTGGTGCGTTTCTAGGCTACGATATAACTATTCGGACATACCGGTCCCGTCTTGAGTAATCAAGGCGGGACCATTGGTGGTTACAGTGCTTTTCACTTCAGCCACTGTGTTCACTCCATTCACTTGTGCCTGTACCCATAGGCCCTGAGCGTTATCAAGAAAGCGACACCACCTCGTGAAGTTGAATTCCGCCCTCCGCACCGCTGCGGTTGTCGTAGCCCTAGGAAGCTCCGCCACGGTCTTGACCATTCCCGCTGCGGTTGCTCAGGATGCACCAGCGCACGCTCCCGCCACACCGGGGGATCGCGCGGCTGAAATTCAAGCTCTGTTGGATAAGCCCATCCCCACCGACGTGGATGCGCTGCTCAAGCACGTGGGCGAGGTCTCCCGCCTTGCCGGGGAAACCAACGATCAGGTGGAAGCGCTCAAGGTCGAGCTGGCTGAGTCCCAGAAGCGCATCGAGGAGGCTAACGCTCGTATTGACGAGGCGCAGCAGCGCAGCGATCAGCGGGTCGCTGAGCTGGAGGTGTCCAAGGGGCGCGTAGAGGATGTCTCCCGTGCTCTCTACAACGGTGGCACGGCGTCGGAGCTCTCGGCGATCTCTGGTTCCGCTGACCCCCGCGAGGCAGTGGAGAAGACCGCGTACCTGGAATCCATCGCCAACCACAACTCCTTTGCCATCAAGGCCGCGGAGGAGGACCTCAAGGGTATCGTGGACGCGCGCAATGATGCAGCCCTTGCCCGCGCGAAGGCTCAAGCCGAGCAGCGCCACGTGGCTCGCCAGCAGGCAGAGCTGGAGTCCCGCTCCGCGCAGCTGGAGGAGCTGAAGCGCACCGTCATGAAGGCCGTGGACAACCTGAGCCCGGCTGACCGCGAACGCTGGGTCGCTCAAAACGGCCCCATCGACGTGAACGTGGACGAGTTCCTCTCCCGTCTGAAGGCTGGCGGCAGCCCCGCGGCCTCCGCGTACGCCCAGGGCGTGGTCGGCGCGGCACTGTCCAAGCTCGGCAGCCCCTACAGCTGGGGTGCTGCAGGCCCGGACGCTTTCGACTGCTCCGGCCTGATGTACTGGTCCTATCAGCAGCAGGGCAAGACCATCCCTCGCACTTCCCAGGCGCAGCTGAACGGTGGCCAGTCCGTGAGCCGTGACTCCATCCAGCCTGGCGACATCGTGGCCTACTACCCAGGCGCCACGCACGTGGGCATGTACATCGGCGATGGCAAGATCGTCCACGCGTCGGACTATGGAATCCCTGTCCAGGTTGTTCCGCTGGATTCCATGCCGATCGTGGGTATTTCCCGCTACTAGGCTGCCCTGTTCCTCTATGCCCGCTAGCCATCCCCGCGTCCTGGTTGTCACCAACGATTTCCCGCCGACCGTCGGCGGGATCCAGAGCTACCTGCGTGACTATGTGGCGACGTTGGATCCCTCCCGCGTGGTCGTGTTTGCCTCCACGCAGGACGGGGATGCCGCCACGATATTCGACGCCGAGCGCGCATACACCGTGGTGCGGTGGCCACGGACAGTGATGCTTCCAACACCCGCCGTGGCCCGCCGGATGATGCAGCTCATCCGCGAACACGACATTCACACCGTGTGGTTCGGCGCGGCGGCTCCGCTGGCGGTGTTGGCGCCCCAGGCGCGGCGCGCAGGCGCTCGCCGCATCATCGCCTCCACCCACGGGCACGAGGTCGGCTGGTCCATGCTGCCGGGCGCCCGGCAGGTTTTGCGCTATATCGGGCGCCACGTGGACACGCTCACTTATGTCTCCCGCTATGCCCGGAACCGCTTCGCCGGAGCCTTTGGGCCTGACGTGGGCTGGGAGCCCATGCCCGGCGGGGTGGACACCACGGTGTTCCGGCCGCAACCGGAGCTGTCGGCACAGCTACGCCGCCGCCACGGGCTGGAAGATGCCTCGGTGATCGTGGCCGTATCTAGGCTGGTGCCTCGAAAAGGGCAGGACACGCTGATCAAGGCACTGCCTACCATTGTGAAGCGCGTGCCCAACGCGCATCTGCTGCTGGTGGGGCCGGGGGACTATCGCTCGGCGCTGCGCCGTCTGGCTGTGACGCTGGGCGTCGAGGATCATGTGACGATGACAGGCCCGGTCGATTTCGCAGAATTGGCCGGGTACTACGGCGCGGGGGACGTTTTTGCCCTGCCCGTGCGCACGCAGCTGGGGGGCCTGAGCGTCGAGGGGCTCGGCATCGTGTTCCTGGAGGCTCAGGCCTGCGGGGTGGCCACGGTGGCGGGCAACGGCGGGGGAGCGCCGGAGACTGTGATTGATGGATCGACCGGGCTGGTTGTGGATGGCCGCAACCCTGAGCGCGTGGCTGACACACTGGCCGACCTGCTGAACAACCCTGAGATGCGGCATCAACTAGCTGACCGTGGCGTGACGGCGGTGAACCACGCGTGGACGTGGGACGCGCTGGGGGCTCAACTTCGCGCGGTGATCGCCGGGGACGGAGGCATTCCGCCGCGGCACAGCTGGAATGCAGCGGGCGACACGCTCGGTTCGGCACCTGTGACACGCGACTGATAGGATCGTTTGGTTACCCGCCGACGGACCTGTAACGCAGGGCAGGCCGCGGGGGAGAAGCGAGTAGTGATCGAGGGTAATGTGACGGACGAACTGACAATCGGCGTGGATATCGGAGGAACGAACTTCCGCGCTGCTGTGGTAGACGCCGAGGGGACGATCCTCGATACTGAGCAGCTGCCCACGCCGTCGAGCGTGTCCGCGCTGGAAGAGGCCCTCGAGTTGGCGATCGCGGAGCTTCGTGGGCGCCACCCGTCTGTGGTGTCGGTGGGCCTGGCTGTCGCTGGTTTCATCGACGAAACCCGCACGCGCGTGCGTTTCGCGCCGCACCTGCCGTGGCGCCATCAGGAGATTGTTCAGCGCCTCAGCGCCCGTCTCGGTCTTCCTGTGGTGTTGGAGCACGACGCCAACTCCGCCGCCATCGGGGAGCACGCCTTCGGTGCGGCACAAGGGGTGGATAATTGGGTTCTGTTCGCGCTCGGGACGGGCATTGGCGGTGCCGTGATGATCAACGGACGGATCTACCGGGGCGCGTTTGGCACGGCTCCAGAGTTCGGCCACTTGACGGTGATGCCAAAAGGGCGAGCATGTCCCTGCGGCAAGCGCGGATGCCTGGAGCGTTATTGCTCCGGGTCGGCCCTGGCGCTGGCGGCGCAGGACCTCATGGCCACGCGGCGCTACTCCGCGTCCCGACTGGTGGACGCCTATGCGAATAAGGCCGAGGAGCTCACCGGGCGGGTCATCGTGGATGCCGCACGGCACGGCGACGCCCTGGCGCAAGAGGCCGTGGACGAGGTGGCCACGTGGCTGGGACAGGGCTTGGGCCTGGTGCAAGACATCTTCGATCCCGAGCTGATCGTGATCGGTGGGGGACTGAGCACAGAGGCCGACCTGTTCATGGACACGGCGACAGCGGAGTTGGGGAGCAGCATTGTGGGCTCGGGCTACCGGCCCGTATCGCGCGTGGCAGCGGCACAGCTGGGGGGTGATGCGGGTATGATAGGCGTAGCTTTATTGGCCCGCCAGGAGGCTGGCGAGCGTACACATCGGCGTCACGAGGGAACATAACAAAGAACAATGCAGAATCGAACGTATTGGTGGCTGAAGCATGTTTTCATTGGTCCTTTCCTGCATGTCTGGAATAGGCCATTTGCCCGGGGAATGGACAAGATCCCCTCGGACGGTCCAGTGATCCTCGCCTCCAATCACCTGGCGGTGATGGACAGTTTTTACCTGCCGCTGATGGCTCCCCGCCAGCTGACCTTCCTGGCGAAGAAGGAATACTTCACCACCCCTGGATTCGTGGGAGGTATCCAGAAGTGGTTCTTCAGCTCCGTGGGGCAGGTCCCCATTGACCGCGCCGATAAGGACTCCCAGGATGCCGCCATGGCTACGGCCCTGGAGGTCCTCAAGAAGGGTGACCCGCTGGGCATGTACCCCGAAGGCACCCGCTCCCCGGATGGTCGCCTGTACCGCGGAAAGACGGGCCTGGCTCGCATCGCGCTGCAGACTGGCGTGCCGGTCTACCCCGTGGCCATGATCAACACCCACAAGGTCAACCCCATCGGCAGCTGGATTCCGCGTCCATTGCGTTGCGGGATGATCGTGGGAGATCCCATCGACCCTGCCGACTTCGCCGACCAGGGCGATGAGTACGCCCAGGCCCGAGCGCTGACCGACCGCATTATGGAGGAGCTCGCCGCACTGTCCGGCCAGGAGTATGTGGCGGACTTCTACGCGGCGGACGTGAAGAAGAGCCTGGAAGCCGGCCACGGCTACCCAGCAGGGTCCGAACCGCGGCGTTAGGCATCATGAAATACTTTTACGACACTGAATTCATCGAAGACGGCACCATCATCGACCTCGTATCCATCGGCGTGGTCTGCGAGGACGGTCGCGAGTTCTACGCCATCTCCACCGAATTCGATGAAACACGTGCTAACCCCTGGGTGAAAAAGCACGTCCTGCCCCAACTGCCGCCGCGCAGCAATCCCGCATGGATGGACCGGACAACCTTGAAGGCACAACTGTTTGAGTTCCTGGTGCCTCACCATGTCGAAGGCCGGCGCCTCCACGCGAACGAACGGCCTGAGTTGTGGGCATGGGTGGGTGCCTACGATCACGTGGCCCTTGCCCAACTCTGGGGTGACATGACAGGCCTGCCCCAGGAGCTCCCGCGCTTTACCCGAGAGCTGAAACAGCTCTGGGAAATGGCCGGGTCGCCCACGCTGCCAGAGCCCCCGACGAACGCGCACGACGCCCTGGCCGACGCACGTTTCAACGTGGTGAAATATCGTGCGTGTATGGAAAGCTGGCGTCGTAAAAAAGGATAAGAACGCGAAGCAGGCGACGGCGGCGACGGACGGTGAGATTACGTCAACCTTATCGCGGCATATGTAGGGGCAGTCCCGTATGCTTGGCATATGGCTTGGACTATTGACGCACCCCTAGAAGAACTCCCTGATCTGCCACCGTTGCCGGACTCTATTGCGGAGCGCCTGACAGACGCTTTGTCTCGTCAAGCCCTCCAGCAGCCCAGTTGGGATAAAGACCACGCATCGCGCGTGCGCCGCATCCTGGAATCGGTACCGCCGATCGTTGTAGCACCAGAAATCCGCCGCCTGAAGGAACAGCTTGCCGAGGTCGCACTGGGTAAGGCATTCCTCCTGCAAGGTGGCGATTGTGCTGAAACCTTCGAAGCGAACACGGAGCCGCACATCCGCGGCAATGTGAAGACCCTTCTGCAGATGGCTGTGGTGCTGACCTACGGCGCCTCCACCCCCGTGGTGAAGATGGGACGCATCGCGGGGCAGTACGCAAAGCCCCGCTCCGCGGACCGTGATTCCTCCGGTCTGCTGAGCTACCGCGGTGACCTGGTCAACGGCGTGGAAGCCACCGAGGAAGCCCGCAAGCACGACCCATCGCGTATGGTTCGCGCCTACGCGAATGCGTCGGCGGCCATGAACCTGGTGCGCGCGCTGACCACCTCCGGTACCGCTGACCTGTACAAGCTGCACGAGTGGAACCGCGAGTTCGTGGCGGAATCCCCAGCTGGAGCACGCTACGAGGCGCTGGCCCAGGAGATCGACCGCGGACTGGAGTTCATGACCGCCTGTGGTGTGTCCGACTCCATCCTGCGCACGGCGGAGATCTTCGCCTCCCACGAGGCGCTGGTGCTGGATTACGAGCGCTCTATGCTGCGCCTCGGCCACGACGAGCACGGCGAAGACGCGCTGTACAACCTGTCCGCACACCAGGTGTGGATCGGTGAGCGCACCCGTGGATTAGAAGACGCACACATCCAGTTTGCCTCCCTCATCGGTAACCCGGTGGGTGTGAAGATTGGCCCAACCACCACGCCGGAAGAGGCCGTGGCATACGTGCACAAGCTGGATCCGAACAACGATCCTGGTCGACTGACCCTCATTACCCGCATGGGTCACGACAAGATCCGCAGCGTGCTTCCCGCGATCGTGGAGGCTGTGGAGGCAACCGGCCACAAGGTGATCTGGCAGTGCGACCCGATGCACGGCAACACCTACACCGCGAACTCCGGTTACAAGACCCGCGACTTCGACAAGATCATCGACGAGGTTCAGGGATTCTTCGAGGTTCACCGCGCCATCGGTTCCCACCCTGGTGGAATCCACGTGGAGTTGACCGGCGAGGACGTGACCGAGGTTGTGGGCGGCGGCCAGTCCATCACCGATTCCGACCTTGCGTCCCGCTACGCCACCACGGTGGATCCTCGACTCAACACCCAGCAGTCGCTGGAGCTGGCGTTCCTCGTGGCGGAGATGCTGCGCGGCTAGCGATAGTTGACCGGCGAGCGGAAGCCGGCCGCTGGCTACAGCGTCTTGATCGTGACCGTAGCCCCCTTGGACGTCTTCGACATCGGACCAGGGGACTGCGAGTAGACAATGCCGCTCTTCTTGCCGTCGATGTCTACCTTGAAGCCCTGTTCCTTGAGCTTCTTCTTGGCGTACTCACCGGTCATGCCCAGCACGAAGGGGACGGTGGCTTCGCCGGATACGTAGACGGTGACCTTGTCACCCTTGCTCAGCCGGGTTCCTGCTGGTGGGTCGGTGCGGATCACGTGACCGGGTTCCACCGAGCCACCTTCTTCTTCCTTCACCTTGTCCACCTTTAGTCCGGCGTCCTGGATCGCGGCGGATGCGGAGGATTCCGATTCGCCTGCCACATCAGGAACCTCGATGGGCTGCGGACCCTTGCTGACATGCACCGTCACGGAGGACTGAGTTTTCACCGCCGTGCCGGGGGAGGGTTCCACGCGGACGATGCTGCCCGACGGGACCGAATCCGAGTATTCATCGTCGCCCGTGGCCCCGTTGAGGGTGAGCCGGTTGAGCCGTGAGATATACGACGCCGCAGTCTCGTCTTCGTTCAGCTCCGGCACAATGGGCTGGCCGAGAGACACCAGCATCACCACATCGCTGCCCTGAAGGACGCGATGGCCAAACGGCGGCTCGGTTTTGATGACGGCGCCGAGGGGGACATCATCCGAATACTGTTCGGTGACGGTGGTGTGGAAGCCCTCTTGCTCCAGGGAAGAGGTGGCGGCCACCCGGTCCATCCCCAGAACCGAGGGCACTTCGCCGTAGCGTCCGCTGGTGAGCCACCAGGCGCCGAGGGCCATGCTGACCACCAGCGCGATGACCACGAGCAGCCACACGACCGTGCGGGCGGTCGAGCGATTCGTGAGCGGGCGCGAGGCGGGTGCATTGGCAGGCCGTGGCGACGGAGGCACCGGGGTCTGCGCGGGCACAGGCTGGTGCGGCTGCGCCAGTGGGGCAGGGGAGGCCGCGGGAGCCGCGGCTGTGTCCTGCTGAGGCGTGGGTGCGACCCATTGGCGCGTTTCGTAGCGTTCGTAGGGGTCTCCGGCGGGCGGATCCTGGTCGTCGTCTGAGTCCGGCTCCTGATCCTCGGAAGGGATGGTCAACGTGCGTGTGGCCATGGACGCGTCATCCCAGGACTTGCGTTCACCGAAATCCGCGCGGGAGAGCGCTTCGGCCACCCTGGAATGCCGCGGCACGGGAACCTTAAACGGTGGGATCTCTAGTTCTTCTGCAACCTCCAGGAGATCCTCTAAGAACTCCTGGCCATCCACATAGCGCTGCTCTGGATCCTGGTGGCAGGCCGTGGCAACAATGTCGTCGAATTCCTGCGGAATTCCTTCTGCCAGGGTGGAGGGCAGCGGGACGTCGTTGTGGAGACGCGCCGTGGCGGTATCAATAGGGTTGGTGCCATTAAAGGGGGTTGTGCCCGTCATGAGCTCGAACATCAACACGCCGGCCGAGTAGACGTCGGAGGCCTGCGTGAGGTGCTTGCCCTGTACCTGCTCAGGGGAGAGGTACGCGGCCGTTCCGATGACCTGCCCGTGGGACGTGTCCGTGGACGTGCCAATGGCACGGACCAGCCCGAAGTCGGCGAGCTTCACATCGTGATCCTCGCCGATGAGGACGTTGTCCGGCTTGAGGTCGCGGTGGATCATTCCCGTGGAATGGGCCACCGCGAGTGCCGTGAGGACCGGTTTCATCACAGCCACTACCGCGTGCGGTGGCATGGGGCCGCGCTCCCGGAGCAGCTCGCGCAGCGATCCGCCTTGGACCAGCTCCATGACCAGGAACACCAATTCCTCCGCAGAGCCATCAGAGTTCTCCGCGGAATGCGCTCCGCGACGCTCCTCGATGAGCGTGGTGTCCACGCCTTGGTCGAACACATTCACCAAGGACGGGTGGGACAAGCGCGCCACGGCGCGTGCTTCGCGTTCGAAGCGGGTCCGGAAGGTGTTGTCATGAGCCAGCGCACTGTCCATGACCTTGACGGCAACCTCGCGGTCTAGGCGTGTATCGATAGCCGCATACACGGTGGACATGCCGCCTTGTGCGATAGCTGTGGCAATACGGTAACGGCCGTCCAAGAGATCGCCGGGGTACAGGGTAGACACGAGGTGAGTCGCCGATCCTTTCTAGCTTTGTGCGCTTTCTGGGGACATTCCTGGGGACAGGGGTGATGAATATCAAGGATACATGCACTAATGTGACAGCCGTGAACAATGAAACTGACTCAAACCCAACCGCTAGCTCGGCAGCTGAGGCTCCTCGGGCGTCCGTCGCACCGGTCGAAGGCTCGAACGTGGTGGTCTCCACCGCGGCAGTGGGCGGCATCCCTGAAGGAACGCGTCTGCTGGCGTTGCCGGACGCCGCGGAGAAGGCCGGGATCGTCGTCACCCGCCTGTTCGACATGCTGCGCAACAAGCAACTGATTGCTGTGCGCATCCAGGATGTCCGCTACATTCCTGAGGCCTTTTTCAATGAGTCCGGGGAGGTCAACAAGTTTGTACCCGGTGCCATCGCCTTGCTTTCCGATGGTGGCTACAACAATCAGGAAATTCTGGATTACCTCTTTACCGACGACGACTCGCTTCCCGGTCGCCCAGTGGACGCCCTGCACGGCCACCTTGCCCGCGAAGTGATGCGCCGCGCTCAGGCCATGGCTTTGTAACAAACGCCGCAGCGGCCAGCCACCCCATCACCACGAGCATGAGCAGCACCCACCACAGGGTATACAGGCGGTTGTTGCCGCCGCCGTCGAACATCATGCTCAGCCACATCACGAACACGGCAACCACGTACAGGCCCCGTGCCTCACGCACCCATAGGCCCACGAAGGCCAGGGCCGCAGCGTAGTACCACGGCAAGGTCACGGTGTTGAACACGCACGTGACCATGTACGCCAGCGTGACACCCTGAATCGCCCGCAGGGGATCGTGGCGGAACAACCACCACACGACCACCAGCCCCACCAGCATGATGGCGGTGGAGATGGGGCGCAACGCATCCACGATCACGTTGAACGTCAGCCCCGTCTCAAACGGAGACAAGAGTACCTGCGCAGTGGACGCGAGGAAGCTTGGAAGCGCCAACGGGTTAATGACCTTGGTATTGCCCGTGACCTGCGTGACCCAGCCCCAGGATTGACCGGAGGCCGCCGTGATGGCAGCCATCACGGCAACGGTGACCACCACGGCGAGCACGCCAGTCCATACAAGGGTGAGTAGGCGTCGGCCCGTGTCCACCACTGCACGCTGACGCAGCGCGCCGGGCGCGGGGAGGGACCCGGCGATGCGCGCGACCGTGATCCACACCAGGAACGGCAGGGCAATGATCGCGGTCGCCTTCAACGCCGTTCCCACCGCAATCAGCGCGGCACCCGCCACCAGCCCCGGCACGGGTTTCCAGGTCAGCGCCACCACGTAGCCGGTGAGTACCAGCGCCATCATCAGATTTTCGTTGTGCATGCCGCCCAGAAGATGGATCAGGCACAGCGGATTGAGCACACCAATCCACACTGCAAGGTCAGCGCGGGCGCCCATGTGCTCAGCCAGCCGAGCCACCGCCCACACCATCACCGCCACGCTGGCCAGGGACAGCAGCTTGAACGCCAGGACTCCCGCGGTGATGTTATCGCCCGTCACACGGGTGATGAGCTCACCAATCCACAGGTGCAGGGGCCCGTACGGCGTGGTGGTATTGCGCCAGTCCGCGCTGACCTCGAACAGCATCGGGCCGGGGTTGGCGGCTGCGCCGTGCGTGTAGGCGTCGATCCCATCGCGGGCCAGCGTCCCCTGCATCAGGTAAGAGTACACATCGCGGGACATCATGGGGCCGGCGAAGAGGAACGGGATCACCCAGCTGGCCACCGCGCGGCGTCGAAGGGGAGCGCCGTCGCGCCACATGTGGCCGCCCACGCTGATCCAGCTGACGATCAGTAGGGCGATGGCGATCCAGAACACCACCGTTAAAATGCCCTGCATGTGGCCGCTGGTGAAGGACGTGAGCCCCAGCAGGTGCATGATGCCACCGCGGATGCGCGGGGCGCCGACCGCATGCGAGCACAGCGCGATGATGATGCTGCCGACCAGCCCGATGGTGATGGCTGAGTCGTAACTGATCGCACGGAATCTGTGCGCCCAGTGGTCCAGCAGCGCACGGGTGAAGGATGTGCTTGTGGACGTGCTTGTGCTCATCGCACTCCACCTCCTGTGATGCGGCGTGCTGCCAGCGCGCCCGAGATAATCGCCGTTGGCACGCCCACGCCCGGGGTGGTGCTGGACCCGGCGACCACCAGGTTGTTGTAGCCAAACGCGGGGTAGTTCTTGGACCTAAACGGGCCAGTTTGGAGCAGGGTATGCGCCGCGGCAAACGGCGTGCCCGCACCGTACTGGTGCTCCCGGGCGTAGCTGGTGGGGGTGTCCACGCGGGCGATGGCGATGTTGTCTGCAATGCCGTGGTAGCCGCGCTGCTCCAGCACGTCCAGAATCTCGCGCACATAGTGCTGCTGCAGCACATCCCAGTCGATGGAGGCGGACTGCAGATTGGGCGCCGGCGCCAGAATGCTGATCGGCTCATAGCGCACACCGTTGTTCGTCTCCACGCGCTCAGGCACCGTGCAGGCCGGACGCGTGATCAGCAAGGAGGGATCGGACATGATCTTTCCCGCCCCATTCTTCGCGGTCAGCTCCTCAAATGTCTGATCCCACTGCTCACCGAAACTGATCGTGTGGTGCTGCTGGGACGCCCACTGCTCGCTGACCTCCGTGGGGATCGTCGCCTGAATAACCACCGCCGACGGCGAGTACGTGATCTTCTTCAGCGCATCCTGGCGCCCCAGCCACCCCGCCGTGATGGGGAGATCGACCGTGGAAATCACGGCGTCCGTTGCAATTTTTTCCCCCGACGCCAACTCCACGTTCGTTACGCTCACACTATCTGTGTGAAGCCGTGCGACAGGAGAGTTGAGACGCAACGTTCCCCCAGCCGTGGTGAATGCCTTGGCGAGGAACTCGGCGGTATCTCCAATGGAGAAGGACGGGTAATACACGCCCATGGACGTGTCCATGTGCGAGATGACGGAGTACACGGCCAAGGCCTTGCTGGGGGCGGTGCCCACATAGAGAGCCTGGAAGGTAAACATTCGTTCCAGCTCGGGGTCCTGGAGTTGCTGCGCGCACGCGTGGCCCAGCCGGCCGAACGCGCCGGCGGAGAGCAGCCGCAGCATCGAGGAGGCAGACGCCGGCGTGGCGACTACATCCAGGAGGCTATCGAAGTCCGAGGCAAGAAAATGCTCGTAGGCCAGGGTGAACATGGACTCGGCCCAGGCGCGGTGCGTGTCATAGCCGTCGATCAGACGTGTGACGTCCGGGGCAGTCTCACGGCACTGGAACTTGTCGGTGGCGAAGCGCCGCAGCTCCTTGTGCATGCTGTCCGGGTCGGAAAAGAGGGTGATGTGGCGGCCCGAGGCGAACTCTCCCCGGTACGCGGGCGCCAGGCGAGTGTGCCCCCATCGGGTGCCGTTATCCAGCACCAGGTCGCGAGGGTTGATACCGGCGGACGCGATGGCCGATTCCTCCAGCTGAGGCATGGTGAGAACGGTCGCGCCGGTATCAGCATAGAAGTCTCCATGGGCGGAAGTGAGGTGTTCGGTTCGGCATCGACCTCCCACACCGGAAGCTGCCTCCACGATGGTGACGTCCTTTCCCGCGGCCCGAAGCCTGAGACCAGCGGAAAGTCCCGAAAGGCCGGCGCCGATGATGAGCACACTGTTGGCGTCGTTAATACGTTTACGGGTGGTTGCGCGGGTCATCGGGATCAACGGGCGAGGGAGCTTCAGGTGCCGGCGATCGGAAACGGGGGAAGACTTAGGCATGGCGGGCGCGGTCCTTGGTGTGTCAGTGCTTCACGGCTAGAAGGGGGTGAAGGGCTAGCAGAGCTAGTAGGTTTAGAACGTTCGATGGGTGAGTGTTCGGGCAAAACGCGACAGTTCCTGGGTGAGCTCATCGGACAGGCTGGCGGTGTTGATCAGCTCGATGGCTCGGGAGGAATGCTGGTCGATGAGGCTTTCCACTCGGGAGGCAGCGCCCGTGTCATGGATGATCTGGCGCAGGGCATTGACGCTGTCCTCGCCGGCGTCGCCCGCAGGAATCGTTCCGAGGTGAGCGCGCAAGGTGCGTTCTTGCTCTGGCGTTGCCTGCTCGAGCGCGAAGTTGATGAGGGTGGTGCGCTTGCCGGAGCGTAGGTCGTCGCCGGAGGGCTTGCCGGTGACATCGGGGTCCCCGAACACACCCAGCTGGTCATCGCGGAGCTGGAAGGCCACGCCGATGTCGTGGCCGATCCGGCGGAGCCGGGTGATGAGCTCGTCCGGGGCGCCGGCGATCGACGCCCCGATGTGCAGTGGACGCGCCACGGTATAGGACGCGGTCTTATACGTGATGACGTCCATGGAATCCTCCACGAACTCGCTGCCGTTGGCCTCGAGCGCGATGTCGAGCATTTGGCCCGAGATCACCTCGGTGCGCATGGCACGCCATGGGCCGAGGGAACGGCGCAGGGCCTCTGCGCCGATGCCGGAGGTCGTGAACATGTCATCAGCCCAGGCCAGGGCCAGATCGCCGATAAGGATGGCTTGGCTGATGCCGTAATGTGCAGAGTCGCCCAGCCAGCCGTCGCTGGAATGCTGACGCTCGAAAGTGCGGTGGGCGGTGGGGTGGCCGCGCCGGGTATCAGATTTATCGATGATGTCATCGTGAATCAGGGCGCAGGCCTGGATGAACTCCAGAGAGGAAATTGCGGTCAAAGCACTGTCTGCGGTGAGCGTGTTGTCTGCGGTGGATGGGGCTCCTGGAGAGGCGGACGGGGTGTGACCGCCGGCTTCTAGACCCGCTTTGACGCCCGCCCAAGCGAAGGTGGGGCGGACGCGCTTACCCCCAGAGGTGACGAAATCGCTGAGTACAGTGATGGCCTGGGAGACCAGGGGGTTGATGTAGGAAAACTCTTCGTGAGAATCGACAAAGTACTGATGGAGGCGCGTATTCACTGCCTGCGGAACGTCCTGCAGTGGTGATTGAAGTGTCCAGTTCTCTCCAAGAGTGCTCATGCTTAGTGATTCTAGTGGTCTTGGGTGACAACTGTAGAACCCCTCACGACATGGTGTGGTGCCAGCCTAACGCCACTAGACAGCTCTGTTCAGCTAAGATCTGTGGGTATGCCTCCAGTAAGTAGACAAGTAGCAGTCTCTCAAGCCATATCGTCCCAGGTGCCGGGCCGTATTCCCTTTTCCGTGGAGTTCATGCCGCCCCGAGATGACGCGGCGGAAGAGCGTTTGTGGAATTGCGCGGAAGCCTTCCACGATTTGGGTGTGAGCTTTTGTTCCATCACCTACGGAGCTGGAGGATCTACCCAGGAGCGCACCCTGCGCGTGGCATCGCAGTTGGCGGCCAAGCCACTGACGACCCTCATGCATATGACGTTGGTGGGGCACCGCCGTGACGAGCTCGTGGAGCTAATTGAAACGTTCGCCAAGGAAGGCCTGTCGAATCTGCTGGCATTGCGTGGTGACCCGCCGGGGGATCCGAATGCCGATTGGATTCCGACGGAAGGCGGATTCACGCACGCAGTCGAGCTCATCGAGCTGGTGAAACAGACTGAGGCTACGCAGCATTTCGACATCGGCATCGCCAGCTTCCCCCAGGGGCACTACCGTGCGATTGACCTGGAGCATGACACGAAATACACGCTGGAGAAGCTGCGCGCGGGAGCGGAGTATTCCATCACCCAGATGTTCTTTGATGTTGATGACTACCTGCGCCTGAGGGATCGCCTGGCTGCGGCAGATCCGGAGTTTGGAACCAAACCGATCATCCCGGGGCTCATGCCTATTACGTCTATCCGTGGTGTGCGTCGGCAAATGGAGCTTGCTGGGTGCTCGCTGCCGAAGCCGCTGGAGGAGAGGCTGATGAAGGCTGCGGCGGGCGATGAAGTGGGCAATGCTGCGGCGGTGCGCGAGGTGGGTATCGAGATCACTACGGCGATGGCCGAACGTTTGATCAGTGAAGGTGCGCCGGATCTCCACTTCATGACGATGAATAATGTTCACGCCACCCAGGACGTGCTGCACAACCTGGGCATGGCACCGGCGTGGGGGCCGGATCTCGGTCACGACGCGGTGCGGTAGCGCCGAAGAATGCCGAATGGGCGAGGGTCCGAAGGGAAATAGAAATCCCTGAGGACGTCCTGGAAACCTAGTTTGCGGTAGAGCTTCCAGGCGGCGTTATCCTCTCGGGGTACTTCCGGGGTGGAGAGCATGACGGTGTCCTGGGGAGTTCGGGTTAGGACGTCGTGGAGGAGAGCTTCGCCGATACCTCGGTGTTGTGCGGTGGGGCGCACGTGGATTTCGGACAGCTCGGCGTAGTCGCTGAGCTCCTTCGCTACGGCTTCGGGGGAGTGGCCGTGGATTGATAAGCCGCGTGCGACCTGCTGGTACCACCACGAATCGGGAGTTCCCTTAAAGCAGTAGGCCACTCCGGCGACGCGTTGCCGCGGATCGGTGATGTCGGGTGCGGAGGTGCTGTGGTGGATGAGCGCCATGCTGCAGGTGAAGTCTTCGCGGTGGGCATTGGCGATCCACAGGTTTCTGCGAGACAGGTGTGCGCTGGAGGGGTAGCGCATGGCCTGGAGATGGATGTCGATCAATTCATCAATGCGATGGATGAAGTGGCGTGCGTCAGCCGTGACGATGGAGACGGTGACGGAGGCGTCCAGATCGGGTGGGGTCATAGTTGTCTATAGTGCCAAATCTCTGTGATGTGCCACCAAGGATTGCTGAAATATAAACTATCGAACAAGTGTTCTATTTATGTGGATTAAGTGAGGAGGAGTGTAGGGGCTGAGCTCTAGCGTATGGGTAACGCTTCTGAACGGCAGAACATTCAGTAAGGCTGACCGGAGCGAGTTGCGAAAAAGTACAGAGCGCATGGTGTACAGCGAAAGGTAAGGAGTGATCACAATGGCTACTCGGATGAGTGCGCGGGCACGCATGGCTTCAGCTCGAGCATTTGTGGAGGATGCAGAACGTCAGCTGGAGTTGGCGCGTGCCGAGCTGCGTTGTGATCAGTCGGTGGTCTACTCCTATCGCGCGGCGCTGCGCGCCGCCGGTGCCTTGATCCAGTGGGCGGCGCAGGATCGACAACGAATCCCTCAGGGGAGCGCATGGGATAAGTTGTCCAAACTAGATCCGGAAATGCAGCCGTGGGTAGAGGAGTTTCGCACACTGGCCCGCTTATCCTCGCGCGCGGACATGGGGCTAGAAAAAGGTATTTCCCCAGAGGTGGCCCACTCCATCTATGTTCGGGTGTGTGCGTTTGTGGATGTGGCCAGGGGGAACGTGAAGTACTTGCCGAACGTCGCATAAGTGCGCGGTGCTGTAGGCTGGGCGTTAGTGCGGTTCCTGCGCAGTTACCCCCGCAGCGGGGAACAAAATAAGTGGCCTCACCGTTAGATAATGCAGAGGCTGCTGCCATACACACCGACGGTGCACATGATCGGCACTGCGGTAGGCGAAACGATATCAAAGGAGGTAGGCGATGGCTCTTTCTGAGCAAGAACAGCGCATGCTCGCGGAGATCGAGAAAGCGCTCATTGCTGAAGATCCGCGGCTTGCTCGACAGGCGACCAAAGCTCACAACGAGTCCAGCTTTAACTTCAGTATTCAATCCATCGCCCTTATGATGCTGGGGCTGCTCGGCCTGATCGGCGGCATTGCCTTGGCACAGAACTCTCTCTGGTTCGTCTCCATCAGCATTCTTGGCTTCCTGATTATGTTCGCAGGAGGGCTGCTGGCATTCGGACGCCCATCGACCTCGTCTCAGAAGAAGGCCTCCGCACCACAAGCAAAGCTGAACCTCTCCGCCTCAGGCAAGAAAGGTGGTTTCGGAGACAAGATGGAAGATAGCTTCCGCCGCCGCTTCGATAGGTAGGGCCGAACTCTAGAAAGTTAGAGCCGAACTCTAGAACGGTATCCACAGAAAACCTCCCGGTCTATACCGGGAGGTTTTTTGCTGCGCTCCGTGCTGGTGGAGTCTGCGATCCTGACAGTGGCCCCACAGGCTAGGAAAAATTCCCCACTTTCCCCCACGAACTCAATCATGTACTCTTGAGGCAGCTCATGAACGTTTTTAGCTTGCGAGCCCTTCCGGAAAAACCTTGAGAAACGCCGCTGTATGGTGGCTTTAGGTCGACTAGGTGGGGTAAAGTGGGGCACGTTGCTGCGGATGGTGGCAACGCAGTGAAAACTTCATAGAGCGAGATGCATTAGTTGTTGGTGTGCTTATCGTCGCCCGGGTGAGGAAAGGAGAACCCCACGTGTTCTTCGGTACTTTCACGCCCAAGTTGGATGACAAAGGCAGGCTGACGCTTCCGGCGAAGTTCCGCGAAGAACTCTCCGATGGGCTCATGGTGGTGAAGGGGCAAGACCGTTCACTGGCTGTGTACCCCAGGGAGCAATTCCTCCGCCGTGCGAAAAAGGCCTCGGCGGCCTCCCGCACCAACCCCCGTGCCCGAGCCTTCGTGCGCAACTTGGCAGCGAGTGCCGATGAGCAGACCTTGGACTCTCAGGGGAGGATCTCAGTCTCCATTCCTCACCGGGCATACGCCGGGCTGGAAAAGGACTGCGTGGTCATCGGCAACGTGGACTTCGTTGAAATCTGGGATAGCAACGCGTGGGCTGAGTACAGCGAGGCTCATGAAGAGGATTTCTCCGCAGGAGATGACGAATCCTTTGCCGAGTTCCTCTAAATGCAGCTCGAAGAGTGTGCTCAGGCCCTCACCCGCATGGACGACGTGACGCTTGGTTTTCTTCCCCAATATCAAGCCCACACCCAGGCTGGTGAGGCCCTGTCCACACTCTGAGCACTCTCGCTTACAGAAAAGTAACTCACTCGTAGTACACGCCTCCGCTTATCCCGCCCATCGGAGACCAGTGCAGAAAGGAGGGCAACGCCATGGCCCCACAGCGCCAAGACCCGCACCACGGGCATGTTCCCGTGATGCGCGATCGCATGGTCGAGCTGGTGGGCCACGGCCTGCGCGCAGCGACTGCTCCAGAATCCCCCGTCATTATCGACGGAACCCTCGGATCCGGCGGTCACTCTGAAGCATTCCTGACAGCGTTTCCTGACGCGATCGTGGTGGGCTTGGACCGAGATCCACACGCCCTGGCGGAAGCGAGCGAACGTCTCGAGCCTTTTGGCGACAGGTTCTGCAGCTACCACACACGTTTCGACAACGTCAGCGAAGCGCTGCATGGACTCGTGGACGCGGGGCAACTGAGTGAGCAGGTACTACACACCGGAGTCTCCGGCTTCCTCTACGACCTCGGAGTGTCCTCCATGCAGTTGGACCAGGCTCCCCGTGGGTTTTCCTACAGCGTGGATTCCCCGCTGGACATGCGCATGGACCCGCAGATCAGCCTGACCGCAGCGGAGATTCTGAACACCTACTCCCACGGCGATCTGGCTCGCATCCTCAAAACCTACGGTGATGAGAGGTTCGCCGGGAAGATCGCCTCTGCGGTCTTGCGCGAACGGGAGAAGGAACCCTTCACCCATTCGGGCCGGCTCGTCGAGCTGCTCTATGCCACCATTCCCGCCGCATCCCGACGCAGCGGGGGACACCCCGCCAAGCGGACATTCCAGGCATTGCGCATCGAAGTGAACGCGGAGCTGGACGCCATTGAACACGCCATCCCCAACGCCACCGGGTGGTTGCACACCGGCGGCGTGGGCGTGTTCATGAGCTACCAATCGCTCGAGGACAAGCTAGTCAAAAAGGGACTTAAGGACCTGAGTACCTCGCGATCTCCCCAAGGCCTTCCCATGGAACTTCCGGGAACTGAGGCGCCGTTCGAGTTCCTCACCCGAGGGGCCGAAAAGGCCTCCGAGGAGGAAATCGACCGAAACTCTCGTGCCGCCCCGGTACGCGTGCGCGCTGTAAGGCGCATCAGCGACGGAGGGCACACAACATTCCCTATCGACGACGGCAACGCACACACGTAAACCACTACAACAACACACCGTGAGGACTACACTATGGCAGCAACTGTGACCCCAGAAGCAACCCGCAGGGGCGCTGCAGAGACCACCGGCCGACCGCTGCGCCGCTCTGTTGACCGCGCCGCCTACGACCGTCCTTCTGCCCGGAGCGTACGGACTCACACAACGCATGCGGACACTCGTATCGATTCCCCTAGGCGCACCGGCACCTCGAGGAACGCCGAAGCGCTGAGGCGCCCCACGCGCAGCCGCTCTAGCCGTCTGGGCTCCCGCCAGCAGGTATCCGTCCGTGGCCGGCGTGTCACGGCGGTGAAGGACAACTCGCGTCTGGTGAAGCTCGTGGCGCTTCCTGTGCTGGCGTTCGTGCTTGGCATCGGTGTGGTGATGTGGATTTCCGGTTTGGCGACAGCCCAGTCCTTCCAGTTGTCCGCCGCTCAGAAGCACTCGACCACACTGGCCAACGAAATTGAAAGCCTGGAGCGCGACGCAGAAGTGGCCAAGTCCGGCGCCACGATCGCGAAGGAAGCAGCGAAGCTGGGAATGGTCGCACCCGACCAAGCCGGTGTGATCGACGCCCAGGGTGCAGAGGCTGCGACGGTACGCGAGCCCGGCGTCGGAAAGGATAAGGAGATTACGGACGTCAACAGCGACGCACGTCCTCGCGGCGCCACCTCCAACCCCGATAAGACGGCGAACGTGGAGGGACTGGCTCCGCAGGAAGCTGTGGTTGCCGGCGTGGGCGCTCACATCGCCTCCAACACGGGCGGACTGCCCTACGACAACCGCACGGCACCGCGCGGCCCAGAGGCAGCCAACCCTGCACCACCTGCACCGGCTCCAGCTCCTGCCGCACCCGCCCCAGCTGCTCCTGCGCCAGCTGCGGGTCACCCAGCCCCACCTGCTCCCGCCGCGCCACCAGCGTAAAGGCCACCACGAGCAGAAATAGGACACGCCGGGTGCAAATGACCCGGTGTCCTGCGTTAAAACAGGGGACAATACGAACGTGAAAAAGGAGGCTGGAAGCGTTGAGCTCTGAGTCAGGCGATCGCCGAAGGACGCATCCCCGCGCCGTTGAAGGCAACTCGTGGAATATTCTGGACACGTCCGGAGCCCGCTTCAACCAACGCGTTCAGTTCGTCATCGGTGTGATCCTGATTCTGCTCGTCGCGATGATCCTGCGCCTCATGTGGGTGCAGCTGATCCAGGGGCCTCAACTGTCGATCCAGGCGCAATCCCAGCGCACTGCCATCATCACTGACCCTGCGCACCGCGGGAAGATCATCGACCGCAATGGTCAGGTCATGGCCTACACGATGGAGGCGCGCTCCCTGTCGGTGAACCCCACGCGGCTGGAGGAGTACATCGCGGAACGCCACCGGCTGTACCCGGATGACGTTCCAGAGCCGCAGCAGCGCATCAAAGATATCGCCAAGACTCTGCCGAAGATGATTCACGACGAAGGTGACGACATCAAGGAAGAGGACTTGCTGAAGAAGCTGACCTCCGACAACACCTACGAGGTTCTGGTGCGTAACGTCGATCCGGATGTGGCTCAAAAGGTCGCGGAAGAGTTCCCGGAGATTACCTCCGAGCGTCAGGATTTGCGCCAGTACCCCAATGGTGCGGTGGGGGCGAACGTGATTGGCAAGATTTCTACGGATAATCAGGGCCAATTTGGTTTGGAATTGTCGCAGGATTCCCGACTGCAGGGTATTAACGGCTCCCGCACCGTGGATGTTGCCGGTGATGGATACTTGATTCCTGGATCCACCCGCGATCAGCAGCCCGCCGTGGATGGGGACCAGTACCAACTGACGTTGGACATGAACGTCCAGACCTATGTGCAGCAGCAGCTGCAAACCGCGCGGGAGAAGTCGGGCGCCAAGTCCGCCTCTGCAGTGGTGATGGATGTGAAGACTGGCGAGATTATCGCCATGGGATCCTCGGATTCCGTTGACCCAAATGGCGACATCAAAAAACAGCTGGATAAGGGCAAGGTCTTTGGTGACCGCACCACCGCGGATTCCTTCGAGCCGGGTTCGGTGGCGAAGATCATGACGGCCGCCGCCTCCTTGGAAGAGGGCAAGACCACCCCGGATGAGGTGCTGCAGGTTCCGGGCTCCATCGACATGGCCGGCGTGACGGTCAAAGACGCGTGGGAGCACGGCACCACCGGCTTCACCACCACGGGTGTGTTCGGTAAGTCCTCCAATGTGGGTACGTTGATGCTGGCCGATCGCGTGGGTGAGGAAAAGATGTACGACTACTTCCGGAAATTCGGCATCGGACAGGCCGTGGATCTGGGTCTTCCCTATGAGACCTCAGGCTATATGCCGGAGCTGTCCCAATGGTCCGGCGGAACCTTCGCCAACCTGCCGATCGGCCAGGGCATGTCCATGAACCTGGTGCAGATGACCTCCATTTACCAGGCCATGGCCAATGGTGGTGTGCGCGTGGAGCCGACCCTGATTGAGAAGATCAATTCCGCGGACGGTTCGGACGTGCCGGTGGATGAGTCGAAGAAGACCCGGGTGGTGTCCGAAAAGACGGCCAAGACCGTGGTGGATATGTTCCGCGCCATCACCCAGTCCGACCCGGCGGGCGTACAACAGGGTAGCGGTGCTCCCGCTCAGATTGAGGGCTACCAAGTCTCCGGAAAGACCGGTACGGCGCAGCAAATTGATCCGGAGACGGGCGCGTATTCGATGTCTAAGTATTGGATCAATTTCGCAGGTATTGCCCCGGCCGATGATCCGCGATTCGTGATCGGTATTTCCCTGGATAATCCGCAGCGAGGAACCGATGGCGGCGCCGGCGGATCCGCGGCCCCGCTGTTCCATGTGCTGGGAACGTGGCTGCTGAACTACTACAACGTGCCACTGTCTGCAGATCCTGGCCCGCAGCTGTTGCTGGAGACACCATAGTAGGGGCGGCAGATTAGGATAATGAGCACAGGCAACCACGCAGACAATCGACCAACACTGAAGGTATAAGGAGGAGTTCCCATGGCCATCCCTCAAGGAACCCCAACCAGCTTGGCGGACATCGCGAGCCTCACCGGCGGACACGTGGCACCAGAGCATGCCGACGTGACGGTGACCTCCGCCGCCATCGGCTCGTCCGATGTTCAGCCTGGTGGATTGTTTTTCGCCGTTCCGGGGACGCGCGTGCATGGCGCGACCTATGCCGCGTCCAGCTCTGCCGCCGCAGTGGTGACGGACGCCGCGGGGCAGTCCATTCTGGACGAGCAGGCCCCTGATCTACCGCGCGTGATTGTCGAGGATGTGCGCAGTTGCATGGGGGATGTGGCCGCGGAGATCTACGATCACCCATCCCGTGAGCTGACGATCATCGGCATCACGGGCACCTCGGGTAAGACCACCACCAGTTACTTGATCGAGCGCGCCCTGATGACCGAGTTCCACGTGGGCCTGATCGGCACCACGGGTACCCGGATCAACGGCAACCCCGTGCCCACGAAGCTCACCACCCCGGAGGCGCCGACGATGCAGGCGCTGCTCGCCCGGATGCGCGACGAGGGGGTGACCCACGTGGTGATGGAGGTGTCCTCCCACGCCCTGGAGTTGGGTCGCGTGAAGGGCATCGGTTTCGACGTCGCCGCTTTTACGAACTTGAGCCAGGATCACCTGGATTTCCATCCCACAATGGACGCATACTTCCGTGCGAAGACGTTGCTGTTTACCCGCGTTCAAGATGGGACGACGCCCCGCGCCGTGATCTGTGTGGACGATTCCTGGGGGGAGCAGATGGCGGGGGTCGCCGCCCAAGCTGGGTGTGATGTGACCCTGATTTCCACTGCGGCTGAGGGCGAGGCAGCTCGCTCCGCCGCCGATTTCTACAGCGGTGGTGACAGCTGGTCGCTGCGTTCGGTGTCGGTCGCCCTGACGGGACGCCAGGACGTGAGCGTGGATGTCGGGGGAGAGGTCCTGGACTACAGCATCAGCCTAGCCGGGAACTTCAATGTTGCCAATAGCGTGCTGGCTATTGCGTGTGCCACGGCGGCGGGCCTGGCGCCCGCCACCGCGGCACAGGCGCTGAAGACCGTGCAGGTTCCCGGCAGGATGCAGGCCGTGGATGCCGGTCAGGACTTCCTGGCGATGGTGGATTACGCCCACAAGCCCGGTGCAGTTGCTGCCGTGGTGAACACCTTGGCGGATTATCTACCCCAGTCACACGGACGCATCGGTGTGGTGCTCGGCGCCGGCGGCAATAGGGATCACGACAAGCGGCCAAAGATGGGCTACGAAGCTGCGCGCATCGCCCACGCTGTCTTCGTCACCGATGACAACCCACGCGACGAGGATCCTGCGATGATTCGCGCCGCAGTGGAGGAGGGCGCGCGCGATGCCGTGGCCGCCAGTGGCCGGGAGGTGACCGTGCGGAACATCGCCGACCGTAGGGAGGCCATACGGGAGGCGGTCGCCTGGGCTCAGCCGGGTGATGCCGTTGTCATTGCCGGTAAGGGGCATGAGACTGGTCAGGAGATCGCCGGCGTCGTTTATGAATTTAATGACGTGGCCGAACTCACCGCGGCGCTGGAACAACGACAAGATATTAAGGGACACAACGCGAAATGATTGAGCTCACGATCGGCGAGATCGCCGACATCACCGGCGCGTCACCCATCGGTGGCGTGGATCTACAGCAGCCCGTTCAGGGGCCTGTCGAATTCGATTCGCGCAAGGTGTCCCAGGGAAGCATCTTCATGGCGCTGCCGGGCGCCAGCGTGGACGGCCACGACTTTGTGCCGAAGGCTCTGGAGTCCGGTGCGGCTCTGGCGCTGGTGGGTCGCACCGTGGATGCGCCCGCGTTGGTGGCCGAGCCCGTCGCCTTGAGTGACGAGGCATCGAACGCCTCGGCGTTTGAGTATGACTCGGAAGGCCACGGCGCCGCCGTCATTGCGGCAATCGACGCTCTGGCGCGCTACAACACGGACCACTTGAAGGACAAGGGCATGTCCGTGGTGGCGGTTACCGGCTCTGCGGGCAAGACCTCCACGAAGGATTTTCTGGGGTCGGTTCTGGAGCTGGCCGGCGACATTGTGGCCCCTCCGGGCAGCTTCAACAATGAGATCGGCTTGCCCTACACCGCGCTGCGGGCCACGGAGTCCACGCGCTTTTTGGTGCTGGAGATGAGCGCCCGCGGGGTGGGGCACATCAAGCATCTGACGCAGGTCACCCCGCCCAATATCGGCGTGGTGCTGAATGTGGGCACCGCGCACCTGGGTGAGTTCGGCTCGCGCGAGGCGATCGCGCAGGCCAAGGGCGAATTGGTGGAAGCTCTGCCGGAAACCGGTGTGGCGATCCTCAATGCGGATGATCCGAAGGTGCTGGCTATGCAGGAGCGCACCACGGCTCGCGTGGTGACGTTTTCCGCCGAGGGACGTACCGACGCCACCTACTACGCCGCGAACGTGGTCCTGGATGACATGACTCGCCCGTCCTTTAGCCTCCACCACCCGGACGGGGTTGTGGACATTACGCTGTCCGTGCACGGAGAACACCAGGTCTCCAACGCCCTGGCCGCGATTGCCGTGGGCATGGAAGCCGGGTTGTCCGCCGAGGATGTGGCGCGCGCGGTGTCCGGGCATACGGCCACGAGCGAGCGTCGGATGGATGTGAAGACGCGCGCACGCGACCGCGTGACCGTGATTAATGACTCCTACAACGCCAACCCGGAATCGATGCGCGCTGGGCTGCATGCCTTGGCATTCACCACGTCCCACCGTGACAACGGCCATAGCTGGGCCGTGCTGGGCCAGATGGGTGAGCTGGGCGATGAAGCCACGGAAGAGCACGAAGCCCTGGGCCGTGCGGTGGCCGAGTTCGGAATCCAGAACCTGGTTGTGGTGGGCACGGGAGTTAATCAACTGGCTCTGGCCGAGGCCGCCGATGCCGCTGGTGTGAAGACCACGACCGTTGAAAGCACTGACGCGGCGATCAACTATGTGGACCTGGAAGTGCAGGAAGACGACGTGGTGTTGGTGAAGGCTAGTTACTCCGATGCCCTGTGGGAAGTCGCGGATGGTTTGCTGATGGGCGAAACCATTGTGGACCCTGGAAAAGATAAGTAAAAGGACGTGTAAGAACAATGATGCAGATTTTTATCTCGGGAGCTATTGCGTTCCTGGTGACCGTGTTCTTCACACCTTTTCTGATTAAGAAGTTCTCCGCCGAGGGGCTCGGTCAAGAGATTCGTGAAGAAGGGCCGAAGTCTCACTTTAAGAAGCGTGGCACGCCCACCATGGGTGGTATTGCCATTTTGGCGGGTATCACCATCGGTTATCTAATGGCCGTGGTGTATGGCTACGTGTCCGTGGGCTCGGGCCCCGGAGTATCGGGCTGGCTGGTTCTGGGGCTGACCTTAGCGCTGGGTGCCGTGGGCTTTGCCGATGACTACATCAAGTTGGTGATGGGTCGAAACCTTGGGCTGAATGCCAAGGCAAAACTGGTCTGCCAATTGGTGATTGCCGTTGTGTTTGGTTTCCTGATTCTGCAGTTCCCCAATGCGCGCGGCATTACCCCTGGGTCCACGCACTTGTCTTTCCTGCGCGACATCAAGGTATTTGATATCGCGGTAGGCGGGGCTGTTATCGGAACGATTTTGTTCCTGATCTTCATCTACATTGTGATTTCCGCTTGGTCCAATGGCGTGAACCTTACCGATGGCTTGGACGGCCTGGCCGGTGGCGTGACCGCGATGGTCATGGGAACGTACGTGCTGATCACGTTCTGGCAGTTCCGGAACTCCTGCTCCAATGGTGCGACGGCTGGATGCTATTCGGTGCGCGATCCGCTCGATTTGGCCATCCTCGCGTCGGCTGGCCTGGGCGCATGTTTGGGCTTCTTGTGGTGGAATGCCGCTCCCGCGAAGATTTTCATGGGTGATACCGGATCCCTGGCCCTGGGTGGTTTAGTGGCAGGATTGTCCATTACCTCCCAGACGGAATTGCTGATGATTATCGTCGGTGTGATTTTCGTGGCCGAGGCCGCCTCTGTGGTGATTCAGGTTGTGTCCTTTAAATCCACCGGAAAGCGAGTATTCCGCATGGCGCCACTTCACCACCACTTCGAAAATGGCGGCTGGGCGGAAACTACCGTAGTTATTCGTTTCTGGTTGGTTGCTGGTTTGGCCGCCATGTCCGGTTTTGCCCTGTTCTATAGCGAGTGGCTGTCCTCTGTCCACTTTTAATTCCTCCACCTTGATCGAAAGGTCCGCACGATGAGTACGACCAATACGCTGACTCCCACGCAGGCGGTGCAGATCATGCGCTCTCGCCCCATTCTTATTGCCGGGGCGGGGGTCGCTGGCCGCGGGGTGATCTCTATGCTGTGCGCGCTTACCGGGGTGGATAATGCTGCGGAGAATAGCAATATAGCCATTGCCGATGACCATTCTGACCTGGCCACGTTGTCCGTTTCTGATGCCGTGAATCTTCTGAACAATACCGACGCCGGCCTCATTCCAGAATTGGTCATCACCTCTCCCGGATGGTCCCCGAACTCGCCGCTACTTCAGGCTGCGAAGCAGGCGGGAATCCCCGTGATCGGGGATATTGAGGCTGCGTGGCTCGCGGACCAGGCAGGAGCTTTCGGGCGGCCGCGGACGTGGTTGGCGGTGACGGGCACGAATGGGAAGACCACCACGACGGCCATGCTGGCGTCGATGTTGGTGGCAGATGGTCGCGGTGCGGTGGCGGTGGGCAATATCGGTGTGTCGCCGGCGGTGGCCTTGACCGCGGAACAGCGCGGGGAGATGCGCGCGGAGGTGCTGGTGGCGGAAGTCTCCAGTTTTCAGTTGCACTGGGCGCCCACGTTCACGCCCACGGTGGGGTGCGTGCTGAATCTGGCGGAGGATCACCTGGACTGGCACGGCTCCTTTGAGAACTATGCGGCAGACAAGGCTGCAGTCTTGCGTGCGGAGCATCCGGTGATTGCCGTGGACGACGCGGTGGTGCGCGGCCTGCCGCGTTCCGAATCGGCACCGGCGGCCTACACTCTGCAGGATCCGTCCGAGCTGTCCGGAGAGGAGTTCGTCCAACGTGTGGGCGTGCACGAGGGACAGATTCTTGAGCTGTTGACCACACCGCAAGGGGTGAGCAGCACGGTTCTGGCACCGGCTGAGGGGATCAGCCCTCCGGGACCTGCGGGTGTGGCGGATGCTGCGGCGGCCGCGGCGATGGCGCGCAGCGTCGGTGTGTCTGCACAGGCTATTGCGTCTGCGTTGGGCACGTTCACCGTCCAAGCCCACCGCGGGCAAGTGGTGTTCGAGGGCGACGGGGTGACGTGGATTGATAATTCGAAGGCCACGAATCCTCATGCTGCGGAGGCTGCGCTGCGCGGACAGGAGAATGTGATTTGGGTGGCTGGCGGCCAGTTGAAGGGAGCCAGCGTATCTGACTTGATTACCTCGATTGCCCCGTCGCTGAAGGCTGCCGTTGTCCTGGGCGTGGACCGCAAGGACATCGTTGCGGAGCTGGCGCGGCAAGTGCCGGAGGTGACGTGTGTGTCCGTGGATTCTACGGATCCGCTCGTCGCGATGCAGGAAGTGGTGCGTGTTGCCCGCGGATTGGCGGCCCCTGGGGACCGCGTGATTCTGGCGCCGGCCGCCGCGTCCTTGGACATGTACACCGGCATGAGCCAGCGCGGTGATCTCTTCGCCGAGTACGTCTCCCAGAGCTCAGTGGAGGAAGGGGAGAGCTGATGAGTACTTGCTATGAACCGCGTGATCGACGTGATCCGCGCAGACGAAACGACGGGCGCGGTCGGTTGGATCAGCGTGATCGGAATGATCAGCGCGGACGAGTGGAGTCGAACGATTCTGCCAGCCAGAGCCTCATGGCGAAGGTGCAGGCACTCCTGGCCACCCCTCAGCTGAACTACATCGTGATCTGCTCCATCACGTTAATCCTCACGTTTATCGGATTGACGATGGTGCTGTCCGCATCCATGGTGGATTCCTATGCCAGCCAGAACTCCGTGTGGAAGGAGTTTTTGAAGCAGGCGTCCGTGGTGGTGATGGGACTGGTGGGCATGTGGTGTGCTCTGCGGATGGAAGCGCAGACCGTGAAAAAGTACGCCTGGGCGCTCTTGGCCTTCGCGCTCGTCCTGTTGGTGCTGGTTCTGATTCCATCTGTCGGCGTGGGTGCCGATGAGGTGGGATCCAATTCATGGATTCGCTTCGGCCCCATTGGTGTGCAGCCCTCCGAGGTGGCAAAGTTGGCCCTGGCAGTGTGGGGTTCAGCCGAGGTAGCGGACAGAATGCGACAAAATCCCACCGTAAGAGGTGCCCTGGGACGGTTCTTGGTGGCCGCGGGAGTGGTTCTGGTTCTGGTGGTTGGCCAACGAGACCTGGGTATGATGTTCGCCGTGGGCATCGTGGTGTTCGCCCTGATGTTCTTCAGCGGAATGCCCACACGCGTGATGGGGGTCCTCGTCGGAGCTGTGAGCGTGGTCGGCGTGATCGGTATTACGGCGCAGAGTTTCCGTTCGGCACGCATCACCACCTGGCTTGATGCGCTCACGCTGAGCTTCTCGGACCACACCACGAAGGGAGATGCCTACCAGTCCTACCAGGGCATTCTGTCTCTGTCCGATGGTGGGCTGCTGGGAACCGGTTTGGGCCAGTCGCGCTCCAAGTGGTTCTACCTCCCCGAGGCTAAGAATGACTTCATCTTCGCCGTGGTGGGTGAAGAGTTGGGCTTCGTGGGCGCCGGCATCGTGGTTCTGCTCTTTGCTCTGCTGGGCTGGTTCGGCATTCGTACCGCACGCGCACAGCGGGATCCCTTCCTGAAGATGATGGCGGCCACGCTGACCATCGGTATTGTGGTCCAGGCCTTCTTCAACATGGGCTATGTGGTGGGCTTCCTGCCCGTCACGGGTATCCAGTTGCCACTGATCTCGGCGGGTGGATCCTCGGCCATCATTACCCTGATTACCCTGGGCCTCCTGGCCAATTGCGCGCGCCACGAGCCCGCGACGATCAGCTCCATGCAGCACGAAGGCCGCCCGCTGTTCGACCGCTTGCTGATGCTGCCCGAACCACGCCCGTACAAGATTGGTGAACAGCGCCGCGAAAAGAGGCGCTCCACCACCCGGACCTATGGGCAGCCGGTAACGCAACGCGGACGGGACGCGCACGCCAGCCAGGACGTCCGGCGCGAACAAGAGCGCCGCGAGCAGGCCCTGAAGCGCGCTGGGGTGCATCAGCAGCCACGGCGCTACGATCGAATACGACGGCAAGATTTGCCACAGAGGCCTAGCGGCCGTACATCTCGTTCCCACAGGAGGCCTTGATCCATGACGAGCATGCCCCACCATTCATCTTTCAGCGTGGTTGTCGCCGGCGGTGGCACCGCAGGCCACATCGAGCCCGCGCTGGCTGTCGCTGAGGCGGTTCGTGCCGCGTACCCCAACGCACGCATCACGGCCCTAGGGACAGAACGGGGCCTGGAATCTTCCATTGTTCCGGCCCGCGGATTTGATCTGCGGATGATCCCGCCGGTGCCTGTGCCGCGGAAACCCAACAAGGATCTGGCTACCTTGCCGCTGCGTCTTCGCGCCGCGCTGAAGGAAACCCGAAAGATCCTCCGCGAGGTCGAAGCAGACGTAGTGATTGGCTTTGGTGGCTATGTTTCCGCACCGGCGTATTTGGCGGCAAAGGCCCAACGCCTGCCGTTTTTCGTGCACGAGGCGAACGCCCGAGCCGGGATGGCTAACAAGCTGGGTGTGAAGCTCGGCGGCCACGGGCTCGCAGCCGTGGACGGCTCGGGTCTGCCTGCCCGCGTGGTGGGAATCCCTGTGAAGCAATCGATCGTGAATCTTGATCGCAGCGCCCAGCGCGCTGAGGCGCGGGAGTATTTTTCCTTGAATCAGGAGGGGCCGGTGCTGCTGGTCACGGGTGGCTCCCAGGGAGCTCAGTCGATCAACAAGGCCATCGCCGAGGCCGCTCCGGACCTGCACGATGCAGGTATTCAGGTGCTGCATGCCTACGGTAAGAAGAACGAGTTCCAGCAGCCGGACACCGGAACCTACCGGGCCGTTCCCTACATCGAGCGCATGGACTTGGCACTGGCGGCCGCCGACGCTATCGTGTGCCGCTCCGGTGCGATGACGGTGGCCGAGGTCTCCGCAGTGGGCCTGCCGGCCGTGTACGTGCCGCTGCCACACGGTAACGGCGAACAGGAACTCAATGCACTGCCTATCGTGGAGGCAGGCGGCGGAGTCATCGTCAAGGATGCGGACTTGAGCGGACGCGCGATTGTGGAGAAGGTTGTTCCCGTCCTCAACGATCCAGACCGCCTAGCCGCCGCCTCTGCAGCCGCCCGTGGCTCCGGCCACCGGAATGCCGCGCACACCATCGCTGAAGCATTAGCTGTTGCGGTGGCTACCAGCCGAGCCGGTCGCCGATAGATTCCCCCGTTGATACCCCACGGACTTTTTGACATAAGGATAGAAGAGACATGACACACCTTGACCAACACGTTGATCTCACGTCGATAGATCTGTCCCGCGTCCACATGGTGGGCATTGGGGGTGCCGGCATGTCCGGCATCGCCCGTATTCTCCTGGCTCGCGACAGCGTGGTGAGCGGTTCGGACATGAAGGACTCCCAATCTGTGTTCGCCCTGCGCACGGCGGGAGCGAGTATCGCCATCGGACACGCAGCGGAGAACCTGGAGCTCTCGGGCGAGCTGCCCACAGTGGTGGTGACGAGCTTCGCGGCGATTCCGCAGGATAACCCGGAGCTGGCGCGCGCGAAGGAATGCGGAATCCCGGTGGTGCGCCGCTCAGATGTTCTGGGCGCGCTGATGCTTGGCTACCGTTCCTTCTTGTTGGCAGGAACCCACGGGAAGACCTCCACCACCTCGATGGCCGTGGCCGCCCTGCAGAAGGCGGGCAGCGACCCGTCCTTTGCCATTGGTGGCCAGCTAAACCGCGCGGGAACTAACGCGCACCACGGCACCGGGGACATCTTCGTGGCCGAGGCCGATGAATCGGATGGCTCCTTCCTGACCTATCAACCAACCGTGGCCGTGATCACCAATATCGAACCCGATCACTTGGACTTTTTCGGAACGGAAAAGGCCTATCGCCAGGTCTTCCGTGACTTTGCCGACCGCGTGACGGCCGACGGGCACCTTGTGGTGTGCCTGGACGATCCTGGTGCCGCGGCACTGGCAGAGCAGCTGGTCGCCGACGAGTCTGCGTCTGTCACCGTGGTGGGCTATGGAACCGCAGACGCCGTAAAGGCCCACCCGCAGGTGCCTGCACTAGCGATCATCACGTCCACAACCATCACCACCAAGGGAACCATCGCCGAGATTGAGGTGGACGGCCACGCGACCCAGCTGCATGTGGGCATCCCTGGTGCCCACATGGTTTTGAACGCCACGGCAGCGGTCTTGGGCGGCTACCTTCTGGGCGAGGACCTGGAGAGCCTCGTCGATGGCGTGGGCGAGTTCGACGGCGTGCGCCGCCGCTTTGAATACCACGGCTCCGCCGGAGGCGTGGAGGTCTTCGACGACTATGCCCACCATCCCACCGAGGTCACCGCGGTGCTGACCGCCGCGCGCGAGCGCCTGGCCACCCGAGACAACGGCCGTGTGGTGGTGGCGTTCCAGCCTCACCTGTATTCCCGCACGATCAATTTCGCGCACGAGTTCGCCGAGGCGCTGAGCCTGGCCGATCAGGTGGTTCTCCTGGACATTTTCGGGGCCCGAGAAAACCCGGTGGAAGGAGTGGACAGTCGGATCATTGGCGAGCACGTCACGTCCGATTGGCGCTTCGTTCCCGAGTTCAGCGCCGTGCCCGCCGCCATCGCGGAGATCGCGCAGCCGGGTGACATGGTGCTGACCGTGGGTGCTGGCACGGTGACGATGCTGGCCGATGAAATCCTGCGGGAGCTGGCGTAAATGAAAAAGGCCGTGATCGTGGTCCTGTCCGTGCTACTGCTGGGAGCAGTGGCTTCGGCAGCAGCGTGGTTTTTCCCCATCCTCACTGTGAGCACGGTGGAGGTCACGGGCGCCGTGCATGCCGACGAGACCGCCGTGAAGGAAGCCTCCGGAGTGACCACGGGGAGCAATATGCTTCGGGTGGACACCGCGGCGGCGGCGTCGGGTATATCCCACGTCCCGTGGGTGGACAAGGTCACTGTCTCGCGCACGTGGCCACGCACGATCACCATCACCATTGAGGAGCACGTGGCGGCGGGATTTGTGAAGAAGGGCTCGACCCCGCTGGCGGTGAACACCCAGGGTGCGATTTTCCTGTCGGGGCTGCAGCCGGAGGGTGTGCCAGAGTTTGAGCGGACGAAATCGGACGACGCCGCAGCGATCCACGCCGCGGCCACCGCGGTGAGTGCCTTGCCGCAGGAACTCAAGGATTCCCTGGAGCGGGTTGAGGCGCCAGACGCGGATTCCATTGCGATGTTTTTCCCCGAGGGCCGTGAGGTGTTCTGGGGTAGCGCGGACCGGGCCGAGGAGAAAGCGGAGGCCACGCGCATCGTGTTGGGCAAGGAGGGGACGCGGTGGAACGTGTCCAACCCGTCGATGACGACGGTGCGTGACTATAGCCCTCCACCTGCCCCTTAAGCCTAAAGTAGAACTTTAGGGATACGACACGCGACGAAAAATGTGCGGGAATTTTTCACCATGGTCAACGAAGATGGTTAGAGAAATTCAACCTCAACACAGCGGAGAAACAAGCACATGACGAATCCAGGAAACCACCTCGCGATCATCAAGGTGGTCGGTGTGGGCGGCGGCGGCGTGAATGCCGTGAACCGCATGATCGATGAAAAGCTGCAGGGCGTGGAGTTCCTGGCGATCAATACGGACGCCCAGGCCCTGATGCTCACCGACGCAGACCTGAAGCTGGACATCGGACGTGAGGAAACCCGCGGACTGGGTGCAGGTGCAAACCCTGAGGTTGGCCGTAAGTCCGCCGAGGACCACAAAGAGCAGATCGAAGAGATGCTCTCCGACGCCGACATGGTGTTTGTCACCGCCGGCGAGGGCGGCGGAACGGGAACCGGTGCCGCTCCGGTGGTGGCATCCGTGGCGAAGCGCCAGGGTGCGCTGACCGTGGGCGTTGTGACTCGTCCGTTCACCTTTGAGGGCAAGCGCCGGACCAAGCAGGCTGACGCGGGCATCGATGCACTCCGCGAAGTGTGTGACACGCTGATCGTTATTCCGAATGACGCGCTGCTGAAGCTCAGCGATGAACAGATGTCCATGATGGACGCCTTCCACAAGGCAGATGAGGTGCTGCTGCAGGGTGTTGAAGGTATCACCAAGCTGATCACCACCCCTGGTGTGATTAACGTGGACTTCGCCGACGTGCGTTCCGTGATGACTGATGCCGGCTCCGCTTTGATGGGCATTGGTACCGCTCGGGGTGAAGATCGCGCGAAGAAGGCTATCGAGACTGCTATTAACTCCCCACTGTTGGAGTCCACCATGAAGGGTGCGAAGGGCGTGCTTCTGTCCTTCGCTGGCGGTTCCGACCTGGGCCTGATGGAGGTCTCCGAGGCCGCGAACATCGTAGAAGAGTTGGCTGATGAGGATGCCAACATCATCTTCGGTACCATCATCGACGACCAGCTGGGCGACGAGGTGCGCGTCACTGTTATCGCTACCGGCTTCGATGATTCCCCGAACGCTGAGTCCACCATCGCTCGTTCCGGTCGTCACGCGGCCGCGGAGGAGCAGGCGCCGCAGAACCCGGCGATCTTCGGTGGAACCGACGCAGCACCGCAGCAACCGGTACAGCAGCTTGCACAGCCCGTGCAGCAGCCCGCACAGCCGTCCTACCAGCAGGCGCAGCCGGTACAGCCAGCTCAGCCGGTGCAGCAGCCGTCGAGCTTTAGCCAGCGTCAGCAGACTCAGACCCAGGGCGGACTGTTCACCAGCCGTCAGCCAGAGCCTGTGCAGGACGAAGACGACCTGGACCTGCCTGACTTCTAAGGCCTCAGACCACAAGGCCTATGATCGCAAGGCCTAAAACCAACAAAGGACGTATGCCGCACATGAGCGACACTTCTCATGCTGTTCAGCCCCCGGTCCGGAAGGTATTCACCAACCGGAACGGGGGCGTGTCCGTTGAGCCCTACGGAAGCTTCAACCTGGGCGACCACGTTGGCGATGACCCGGCGGCCGTGGCTGAGAACCGGGCGCGCCTCGCGCGAGTCCTGGACCTGGACCGCATGGTGTACATGGAGCAAATCCACTCGCCGACGGTCACGGAGGTCACCGCCGATCTCCTGGAGACCCTCGACGGCCCCGTGGAAGCCACCGATGCCCTGGTCACCACCCTGCGCGGCGTGGGCCTGGCTGTGCTGGTGGCCGACTGCGTGCCCGTTCTGTTGGCCGATGAGACGGCCGGGGTGGTGGCAGCCGTACACGCCGGCCGCATGGGTGCCCGCAACGGCATCGTAGCGCGCACGGTGGAGCGCATGTGTGAGCTCGGGGCGCTGCCCGCGCACATTCACGCGTTGATGGGCCCGGCGGCGTCGGGGGAGAATTATGAAGTACCGGCCGAGATGGCCGCGGACGTGGAATCCAAGCTCCCCGGTTCCCGCACCCGGACTCGACAGGGCACGTGCGGGCTGGATATCCGTCAGGGGCTCACGCGCCAGCTGCTGAGGCTCGGCGTGCGCCAGATCGACGCCGACCCGCGGTGCACCATCGACACGCCCGAGTTCTTTTCCTACCGACGTGAGGGCGTCACCGGGCGCCAAGCAGGAGTTATATGGATGCCATGACGAATTCATCGACGAACTTACAGGATGACCGACGCGCGCAGCTGGCCGAGCGTCTGCGGCTCGTTCGCCAGCGGATTGCCGTGGCCGGTGGCGCAGACCTGCTGCCCATCACCAAGTTCCACCCCGTGGAGGACGTGGCGCTGTTGGCGGAGCTGGGCGTGCACGCCGTGGGGGAGAACCGGGAGCAGGAGGCTCGCTCCAAGGCTGAGGCTTTGGGCGAATCCATGGCGATTCACATGGTGGGACAGGTGCAGACGAAGAAGGCGAACCACGTGGCGCGCTGGGCTGCGGCGGTGCATACGGTGGATTCTGTGAAGCTCGCCGATGCGTTGGACCGTGGCGTGGCGCTGGCTCAGGAGCGGGGGCAGCGCAGCGACCGTCTGCCCGTGTTGGTGCAGCTGTCTGCCGATGGTGACCCCGCTCGCGGTGGGATCGTCGCCGAGGACGTGGATGCCTTGGCCGACCATATTGCGTCGCTGGAGCACCTGGAGCTGCGCGGGTTGATGACCGTTCCCCCTCTTGAATCCGACGCCGCGGCGGTCTTTGCGGACGGCCGTCGGATCCTGGAGCGTATCTCCGACCGGGTTCTGGGCGCGCCTGTGTACAGTGCAGGTATGAGTGGCGATTTGGAGATCGCCATCGCTGAAGGCTCCACGCTGGTGCGTGTCGGAACAGATATCATGGGGACACGACCAGTAGCTTGAACACTAGTGGCTAGTGGAAACTAGGGCTAGTGGAAACTAGAAGGAAGCGTCCCCGAACGTGAAGGAAACTTTTCAAACAATCATGGACAAGATCAAGGAATTTTTCGGTTTCGGCCCTGTCGATAACTACGATACGGAGGCTGAGCTTTCGGAGACCCGTTCCGGGCGGACTCATCGGGATGACGTGGACGATTATGTATCTCCTCGCGCCTCTCGTGGCTACGACCGTGACGGCGGCAGGGCGTCCCGTTACGAGTCCTCGGCTCGCGAGCCGTACCGTTATGGTGAGTCCCACTACGGATCCCAGCCACAGCGCCGCGTGCCACAGGACCCTAAGTACGTTCCGCTGCACTTGAGCGCGTACAAGGACGCGACCGAGGTTGTGGATGTGGCCAAGACGGGTGACGTTGTGGTGTTCACTCTGTCCGGTGTGGAGCGCAGCGAGGCTGCACGTGCGCTGGATTTCATTTCCGGCGCGCGCCGTGCCCTGGATGCCGACTTGAAGAAGCTGAGCGGTGTGCGTAACTATATTCTGATCCCTCAGGGTGTGGTGCTGAGTTCCGATCAGCTGGAGAGCTTGGCGCAAGAGCTGTAGTTCATGACTGAGTTCCTGTTATTGCTGATCTACCTGATCAGGCTCTATATTTTCCTTCTGCTCGTGCGGATTGTCGTGGAGATGATCCAGAGCTTCTCCCGTAACTGGCGGCCACCACGGTGGTTTTCTATTGTGGCCGAGCCCATTTTTAAGGTGACTGATCCTCCGGTGCGGGCGTTGCGTCGCCTTATTCCACCCATCCAGTTGGGTGGCGTGGCGCTGGATGTGTCTGTCCTGGTCCTGTTCTTTGGCCTGCAGATTCTCATTATGATTTTGACGGCGATGATTGGGGCGTTCTAGCCCGGTATCGAGTTCGGTTTCTAGCCCGGTAAGTTTCTGTGACGAGGTGCCTTCGGGGCACCTCGTGGTTTTTCGGGAGCGGGCCTAGGGCGCGTGGGCCTGTGAGGTCGTGGGGATGAGTGGACGTGGTGACAGGGCTTAAGACGGCGGGGGATAGGGCTGAAGCATCGGGGAGACCCCCAAAAAGAAGAATTTTTAAGTTTTATTCTTGAATCTTCAGATAAGGTTGAGTGTTTTTGCCGAACCGCTGGTATGCTGTGAGCCAGTTTCTAATTTAACTAGGAAAGGTAGACCCCATGCCGCTGACTCCAGCAGACGTGCACAACGTAGCCTTCAGCAAGCCTCCCATTGGCAAGCGTGGTTATAACGAGGATGAAGTTGACCAGTTCTTGGACCTGATCGAGGACACTCTCGCTGAACTGCAGGATGAAAACGCCGATCTGAGGCAGCAGGTCGAGGACCTGTCCTCTGGCACGGGTGACTCTGCATCCACTGCTGCGCCTGCAGCCTCCTCCGTTGACGAGGCTCAGCTGCGTCGCTCCATCGAATCCGAGGTTCGCGCAGAGGTTGAGCGCGAGTACAGCGCCAAGCTCGACAAGGCTCAGCGCGCACAGTCCACCTCCGAGCAGGATTCTGCTGCCCAGGACAAGCTGAAGGACAGCTACGAGTCCCGCATCAAGGATGCCGACGCTCGTGCTACCGCTGCTGAGGACAAGGCCAAGAAGCTTGAGGCTGAGCTGGCTCAGGCGAAGAAGAACTCCGCCCAGCCTGCAGCTGCCGCATCCCCATCCTCTGCAACCACCTCTGAGGCTGCTGACGGAGCGGCTACCCCTGAGACCCACATGCAGGCAGCTCGCGTGTTGTCCCTGGCTCAGGAGATGGCTGATCGCTTGACCGGTGATGCGAAGGCTCAGTCTGAGTCCATGCTGTCTGAGGCTCGGGCTGCAGCCAAGAAGACCGTCGATGACGCGGACGCAAGCTCCAAGTCCACTCTGGCGGATGCTAAGCAGAAGTCCGAGTCCCAGCTGGCTGATGCGAAGACCCGTTCGGAGAAGATGCTGGCCGATGCGAAGCAGAAGTCCGAGACCCTGATCTCTGATGCGAATGCTCAGTCTCAGGCTCAGATCCGCTCCGCTCAGGACAAGGCAACCCAGCTGCAGCAGGATGCCGAGCGCAAGCACACGGAGATCATGACCACCGTGAAGAAGCAGCAGGCTGCTCTGGAGGCACGCATCGAAGAGCTGCGTACCTACGAGCGTGAGTACCGTACTCGCCTGAAGACCTTCCTGGAGTCTCAGCTGGAAGAGCTGAACAGCCGTGGTACCGCTGCGCCTCACAACGGCAGCATTGAGTCCAACGGCGATCGCCGCTAAGGTAAGGATAAATCGCAACGATCCGGCCATCACCGGGGAGCGTCACCGGAAGAACAGCCGCGCACCTCATCGATACGATGAGGTGCTCAGCTCAGTAGAACCGGGCGGGCTCACAGCACGAGACGCTGTAAGAACAAGTGAAAAATCAGGGTGGTACCGCGCAGGTCTAGAAGCGCCCCTGTGTATCTAGAAAATAAAGCGAAAAACAATCTCGATACACAAAGGAACCTGACGAGCGATGAACACCCCTGCTGGCGGCGCATACCCCCGCCAAGATATGTCCAACGGTGGCCCCACGGACTTTCCTAGCCTGGAGAAGGAAGTCCTTCACTACTGGGCTACCGATAAGACGTTTGAGCAGTCCCTCAGCCAGCGCGAGGGAGCGGAAGAATACGTCTTCTATGACGGCCCTCCCTTCGCCAACGGCCTTCCTCACTACGGTCACCTGCTGACCGGCTATGTGAAGGACATCGTCCCGCGCTTCCAGACCATGAAGGGCAAGAAGGTTGCCCGTGTCTTTGGCTGGGACTGCCACGGTCTCCCTGCAGAGCTGGAGGCGGAAAAGCAGCTCGGCATCACCGACCGCGCCGGTATCGAGAAGATGGGCATGCAGGCCTTCAACGAGTACTGCGCCACCTCGGTGCTGCGCTACACCGATGAGTGGAAGAACTACGTCACCCGCCAGGCCCGCTGGGTCGATTTCGATAACGGCTACAAGACCATGGACCCGGACTTCATGGAGTCCGTGATGTGGGCCTTCAAGACCTTGTACGACAAGGGTCTCATCTACCAGGGCTTCCGCGTCCTGCCCTATTCCTGGGCCGAGCACACCCCACTGTCCAACCAGGAAACCCGCCTGGACGATTCCTACAAGATGCGTCAGGACCCCACCCTGACCGTGACCATGCCGTTCAATGGAGCGAAGCCGGGCTCGGCCGCTGAGACTACGCTGGCGGAGATCCCCGAACTGAACGACGCCGCCGCGATCGCATGGACCACCACGCCGTGGACCCTTCCCTCGAACTCTGCGTTGGCGGTGAACCCTCAGGTCACCTACGCCCTGGTGAAGGTGGGGGAGTCCGGCGCAGACGGATTTGCCGGCCAGAAGCTGGTGCTGGCGGAAGCCCTGGTGGACGCCTACGCCAAGGAGCTGGGCGAAGACCGCGAGGTTCTCGCCACCTTCCCCGGTGAGAAGCTGGTGGGCTTTACCTACACGCCAGTGTTCGACTTCTTCCCGGAGTTGAAGAATGGCTTCCAGATCCTCGCGGCGGACTACGTCACCACCGAAGACGGTACCGGCGTGGTGCACCAGGCTCCGGCCTTTGGTGAGGACGATATGAACACCTGCCAGCAGGCCGATATCGAGCTGGTCATCCCCGTGGACATGGATGGCAAGTTCACCAGCCAGGCCGCCCCCTACGAGGGGCAGCTGGTGTTCGATGCGAACAAGGACATCATCAAGGACCTCAAGGCAGCTGGGCGCGTGTTCCGCCACCAGACAATCGAGCACTCCTACCCACACTCCTGGCGTTCTGGTGAGCCGCTGATCTACATGGCCCTGCCATCCTGGTTCGTGGCGGTGACGAAGTTCCGCGATCGCATGGTGGAGCTAAACCACGAGCAGATCGAATGGATCCCTGCGCACATCCGCGACGGCCAGTTCGGCAAGTGGCTGGAGGGCGCCCGCGATTGGAACATCTCTCGAAACCGTTACTGGGGTGCGCCGATCCCTGTGTGGGTCTCTGACGACGAGAACTACCCGCGCATGGACGTCTACGGTTCCCTGGAGGAGCTGGAGCGTGACTTCGGCGAGCGTCCTCGCTCGCTGCACCGCCCGGACATCGACGAACTGACCCGCCCGAACCCCGATGATCCGACGGGTAAGTCCACCATGCGCCGCGTGCCTGAGGTGCTGGACTGCTGGTTCGAGTCCGGCTCGATGCCGTTTGCCCAGAAGCACTACCCGTTCGAGAACAAGGAGTGGTTCGATACCCACTCACCTGCGGACTTTATCGTGGAGTACTCCGGCCAGACCCGCGGCTGGTTCTACACCATGCATGTGCTGGCCACGGCGCTGTTCGACCGTCCTGCCTTCAAGAAGGTGGTGGCCCACGGCATCGTGCTGGGTGACGATGGGCTGAAGATGTCCAAGTCCAAGGGCAATTACCCCGATGTGAACGAGGTGTTCGACCGCGATGGTTCGGATGCCATGCGCTGGTTCTTGATGTCCAGCCCGATCTTGAGGGGCGGCAACCTGATCGTCACGGAGCAGGGCATCCGCGAGGGCGTGCGCCAGGCGATGCTGCCGATGTGGAACGCGTACTCCTTCCTGCGCCTGTACGCCTCCCAGCCTGCGGAGTGGAACACCCAGTCCACCCATGTGCTGGATCGCTACATCTTGGCCAAGCTGCACGAGACGGTGGCCGCGGTGAACAAGGCCCTGGAGAATACGGACATCGCCACCGCCTGCGACGAGGTCCGTTGGTTCTGCGATGCGTTGACCAACTGGTACGTGCGTCGTTCCCGCGAGCGTTTCTGGGCCGGCGACCAGGTGCACCCTGAGGCGTTCAACACGCTCTATACCGTGCTGGAGACCCTGTGCCGTGTGGCTGCGCCGTTGCTGCCGATGACCACCGAGGTGATCTGGCGTGGCCTGACGGGTGAGCGCTCCGTTCATCTGACCGATTTCCCGGATGCCTCCGTTTTGCCGTCCGACGCCGACCTCGTCCGCGCTATGGATTCCGTCCGCGCGATCAGCTCTGCGACGAGCTCGTTGCGTAAGGCGCACAAGCTGCGCAACCGCTTGCCGTTGCCGAAGCTCACCATCGCTGTACCTGAAGCCTCCACGCTGGAGGACTTCACGCAGATCATTGCTGACGAGGTGAACGTCAAGGAAGTTATCTTGACGGACGATGTATCCAGTGTGGGAACCTTCGAGGTGGTCGTCAACGCCCGCGCGGCCGGACCACGCCTGGGCAAGGATGTCCAGCGCGTGATCAAGGCTGTGAAGTCGGGCAACTACGAGGTCAACGGCGAGGGCACGGTCGTCGCCGACGGCATCGAGTTGCAGGACGGCGAGTACAGCCGCAAGCTCGTGGCGCAGGACCCGGACAACACCGCCGAGGTCACCGGCCACTCCGGCCTGGTGGTTCTGGACACCACGATCACCGAGGAGCTTCAGGCCGAGGGTTGGGCCGCCGACCGCGTGCGTGGCCTGCAGGAGGCGCGTAAGAACTCCGGCCTGGAGATCAGCGACCGCATCCAGGTGACCCTCTCTGTTCCGGAGGACAAGCGGGAGTGGGCCGAGCGCCACGCCGCCGCGATCGCGCGGGAAGTGCTTGCCACCGAGATCGAGGTCGTCACGGACCAGGCCCTGGAGCACGACATCGCAGACGGCTGCACGGCTCAGATCACGCGCTAGAACCATGGGCCGTCGATGGGTTGCTCATATCGACATGGATGCGTTTTTCGCATCCGTGGAGCAGCTCACCCGTCCCACGTTGCGCGGCAGGCCCGTGCTTGTGGGCGGCGTGAGCGGCCGCGGCGTGGTCGCGGGAGCCTCCTACGAGGCTCGCGCGTATGGCGCCCGTTCGGCCATGCCGATGCACCAGGCGATCACGCTGTGCCGACGCCGGGCCGTCGTTGTTCGACCGCGCTCTGAGATCTACAAGCTGGCGTCGGAAAAAATTTTCGATGTCCTGCGTGACAAGGCAGGAGTGGTGGAGCAGCTCTCCGTGGACGAGGGATTCGCGACCGCGGAGACGGACGATCCCGAGGGGTGGGCGCAGGAGCTGCGGCGGGCCGTGGAGGAGGCGACCGGCCTGTCCTCGAGCGTGGGGATGGCCGCCACGAAGCTGGATGCGAAAATGGCCAGTGACCTCGCGAAACCTCACGGGGTGTGCGTGATTGAGCACGACCGGCGGATGAAGGTGTTCGGGCCGCGGCCCGTGTCCGACATATGGGGCATTGGGCGGGTGGCTCAGGGCAAGCTTCACGACGTGGGGGTGGATACCATCGCCCAGTTCGTGGCGATGGATCCGAAGGATGTGCAGGCGCTGTTGGGGAACGTGGGTGTGGAGGTGCATACGATGGCCGCTGGCCACGACCCTCGCGAGGTTGCGCCGCGCGGACCAGCCAAGCAGATCAGTGCCGAGCACACGTTGGAGCGCGATGTGACCTCCACCGAGGCCTTGCTGCCGTTTCTGCAGCGGGCTGCCGAGGGCGCGCACCGTCGCCTGCTGAAGGACGGGCGTGCCGCCCGGACCGTGACGGTGAAAACGCGGACGGCAGATTTCCAGATTCACACGCGCTCGGCCACGCTGGCCGCGCCGACGGACGAGTTGGACGTCATTGTGTCCACGGCACGCAGAGTGCTGCTCAGACCAGAGGAATCAGGCGCCGTGCGCTTGGTGGGGGTGGGGCTGTCCGGCCTGTCCCACGATCGCCAGCAGGTTCTCTTCCCCGAGCTGGACCGTACTGAGGATCGGCCCGCCCCGCGCGTGGAGGTTGTGCACGAGGAAGCTCCGGAGCCGCTGGCGATCGGCGGGTGGTATCCCACACAGGACGTCCGCCACGACACGTGGGGCCATGGGTGGGTTCAGGGCACCGGGCTGGACGTGGTGACGGTGCGCTTTGAAACGAGGACCACGGGGCCGGGCTTTACCAAGACCATGAAGGTGGATGATCCCGCCCTGCACCCGGCTAGCCCTGTGGACAGTCTCGACTGGTAGCCAGCTCGCAGAGCAGCTCGATGCGCGCCTGGCTGGGGCGCAAAAAGCCGCCGGAGCGTACGCCGGCCCGCTGCAGGGAGGCACCTCCGCCGGGGCCGCCATAGACGAAGTGCACCTCGCCCTCCGGCACGCGGGTGCAGATGATGACGGGGCAGGTGAGCTCGGACAGCCGTTCGGCGACGGCGGCGGGAACGTTGCCGCTGCCGAGAGCCTCCACCACGAGCCCGTCGATGTTCTGGGGAACCAGGTCTGCCGTGGCGCCGGCGAACATCGTGACGATGGGGACATTCAACCCCTTAAGCGGTGCGCGCTGGGGGCGGGGGAGCGGCCTCGTGCTGGGGGTGGCGCTGTGGCTGGCGCTGGCAGACGCGTTGCTAAACGCGCGATCATCCGTGGTGTGCCGCTTGGTGGCGCCGTATGCGGGAAGGACGTCGGGGCCGAATGCGATGGACACGCTCGCCGGGGCCAGGGAACTCGCGGCAGGCCTCGCGGGAGACTCTGAGCCGGAGTCCGCAGGACTGTGCTCGCCGGAGTGTGCGCTACGGCCGAGAGCCTGGTATGCGCGACGGATGTTATCCGGCCCATCCGGTTGAGAATCATCGGCGGGCCTCTGCGCGCCGGTGAGGACGATGGGGACAGTGCCCGCGAAGAAGAAATCCACAGCCATCGCGGTTTCTTCCATCGTGTCTGTCCCGTGCAACAGAATGATGCCACCAGCGCCGTCCTCGATGGCGCTGTTAATGGCGTGAAGGAGGGCGTCGATATCCTCCAGGGTGAGGTTGGAGGAATCCAGGTGGAGGATGTCACGCGCCTCGGCGGGAATGCCGGCGCGGGCGACGAGATCTGCGGTGCTGAGCGTGGGGACCAGGTCGCCGCTCGGGCCGTGCGTGCAGCTGATGGTGCCGCCCGTTCCGAGGACGATGACGGGGCCGCGGTCAGGCGCGGGATGCTCGCCGGTGGAGAGGGAAGGAGAATGCATGGCTACCACAGTAGTGCCCTGGGGTCACTTGCGCCCCACGGCTTGCAGATCGGGGCTTGTGTACCATGGTCGATATGAAGATGAAGAAGGCATTCGCCGTATCCGTCGCCTTGACCACCGGCCTCACCTTGGCCGCATGTGGTTCGGACGATGACAGCAAATCTGACAACACTTCCAGCTCCGCAGCACCGTCCTCGGAGTCCATCCCAGCTCCGACCACCGAGGAGCTCACCAACGTCCTCCACCGCGCCGTGGATCCTGAACTTCCCACGGAAGAAAAGGCCGCCACCGTCGTCGGTGGCGAGACCGCCCCAGAAATCTTCGACTCCCTGACCCACATGCGCGCCGAATCAGGCGCCGAGATGCGGGTTGTCGACCCCGTGCTGCAGATCATCCCCACCCAGGCACAGGCCACCGTGGAGCTGACCCTGCCGGAGCAGGAACCAGTCATCATCAGCGATGTGCTGTTTGTCTACGACGCTGAGCAGTGGAAACTCGACCAGCGCTGGGCATGTACCCTGATCCAAAACGTGATGCCGGACAACGTGCCACCGATGTGTGGCGATCCGGTGCAGCCAGCGCCAGACGGTGAGGCTCCCGCTCCAGCACCCGCGCCAGAAGGCGAGGCGCCGGCTCCTGCGCCAGCACCGGAGGGTGAGCCACCAGCACCGGCTCCTGCCCCAGCACCTGCGCCGGAAGGCGAGCCGCCAGCACCGGCACCTGCGCCGTAAAGCTCCTGCGGCTTAAAACTACTCAGAAAGCCACTGCCCACGGGTGGTGGCTTTTTGTATGACCTTCGTGCCAGAATCCTTCTGTTCACCATCACCCAAGGTCAACGCAGTCGTGACGGACAGCTGCCCAGACACCGGAAGCGCCCGCGTTAAGTCCACCTTCACCTGCCCGCGCGACTCAGTGGACGAATCCAACACCGTCAGGTTCGTGCGGCCGTAGGAGGTGACCGCTGGGCGTCGATCAACAGAGATTTTCAGCGTGACATCCTTGCCCTGGCGCGCAGCGAGGGTGTACGTAATGTCCTGGAACATGGACACGCCCGCATCCACCTTGGTGGAGACGGTCCAGCGGGCGCCGATGCCCACCTTCTCGCTGGGGAACACCACCGGAAAGTCATTCATCTGCGTCAGCGCGGATTCCACGGACGCGCGCGCCGCATCGGACGCCCCCTCGGGAGCAGCCATCGTCCGCTCCACAGCCTGGCCATCGGCGGTATGCACCGTGGTCATCTGGAAGCCCTCGGCGCTGGCGATATCTTCATTGCGCTCGTGATTCGTCCCGCTCGGCCGGCCGACCGTGACCGACGTGGTGCGCTTTTCTCCGTCGGTATCCACCGAGGCAGACAGCGGCAATGTCATCGTCACATCCTCATAGGGCAGGTCCTCGCCCGTGCCGCCTTCGGTGTGCTGCTCCAGCCCTTGGGTGGCTTTGAACGTGACCTTCTGCTCCCCGGAGTCGCTGAACCACGCCAGGGACTCCCGGGGCTCGGCTCCCGCAGACACTAGCGTGACAGGCGTCTGCGCCACCGCCACCGCCGCCGGCTGCTCCACGGCCGCCTGATCGGCATCATCGGAGCCGCACGCGCTGAGGGTCAGCGCCGCAGACAGGACGGAGGCACAGGTCGCAGTGAACAGTGCTACACGTTTCGAATTACCCACAAGTTCACACACTAACAGGCCAGCGCTAAACTCTTTTCTTGTGACATCACAACCCACCGCACGGATCGCTACGTTTTCTCTGCCTCTCATGGCCGGATGGATCGCGCTTGACCAGCTGAGCAAGTGGTGGGTGGTGGAGAACCTTGAACCGGCCACGGCCTACCCAGTGCTGGGCGATTGGTTCCGGCTGTATCTCATCCGCAACTCAGGCGCGGCCTTTTCCTTCGGCACGGATCTCACCCCGGTGCTGGCCATCCTGCAGCTCTGCGCCGCTGTGGCCTGCATTGTCTTGTCCTTCCGCATCCGTACCCGCTTCGCCATCTGGCCGATCGCGTTGATCGGTGGCGGGGCCGCCGGCAACTTCATCGACCGTGTGTTCCGTGCGCCGGGCGGGCTGCATGGCCATGTTGTGGATTTCTTCAGTTTCTGGGATTTCGCGATCTTCAATGTCGCTGACGTGGGAATTACCGTCGGCGTGGCACTGTATATGTGCTACGTGATCTTCATCGACCCGAAGCGAGAGGAGCCACAACCGTGACCGCGCGCGACACCCGTTCCATGCCCGTTCCAGATGGATTGGCCGGGATGAGGGTCGACGCCGGGCTCTCGAAACTCCTCGGCCTCTCGCGCACCGTGGTGGCGGACATGGCGGCGGCTGGATCCATCACGCAGGATCACGTCACGGTGGGAAAGTCCGACCGGCTGGTGGCCGGGGCGTGGCTGGATGTGACCCTCCCCGAACCGCCGCGGGATCTGGCGGCGGAGCCTCCGCAGATTGTGGAGGGGATGGGGATCCTTTACGCCGACGATGACGTGGTGGTGGTGGATAAGCCCGTGGGCGTTGCCGCGCACCCCACGCTGGGATGGGAGGGGCCCACCGTGACCGCGGGCCTGGCTGCTGCGGGCTACCGCATCTCCACCTCGGGGCCACCTGAGCGAAAAGGAATCGTGCAGCGCTTGGACGTGGGAACCTCCGGTGCGATGATTGTGGCGCAATCGGAACGCGCCTATACGGTGCTGAAAAGAGCCTTCCGGAACAGGGAGGTCTCGAAGACGTATCACGCGCTAGTTCAAGGTCACCCCGATCCCACCAGCGGCACGATCGACGCGCCGATCGCCCGCCATCCCTCTGCCGGGTGGCGCTTCGCAGTGAGGGACGACGGCAAGCGCGCCGTCACCCACTACGAAACCCTGGAGGCTCACCGCCAGGCCAGCCTGCTGAAAGTGAAGTTGGAAACGGGCCGCACCCACCAGATCCGCGTGCACTTTTCCAGCCTGCACCATCCCCTGGTAGGCGATCCCATGTACGGCAGCGACCCACAGCTTGCGAAGCGTTTGGGGCTGATCCGCCAGTGGCTGCACGCCGTGGAGCTGGGATTCCCACACCCCGACGGGCAGTGGATGACCGTCCAGTCGCCGTACCCGGAGGATCTGGACCAGGCGCTCAGCACCCTGCGGGAGGTGAACAATGCCTGATTACTCGCGACGAGCCCCCACGGTGATCGCCAAGAACAAAAAGCGGGTACGCCAGCTGGAATGGGAAGATACCCGACGCCCAGCGTGGGTGGCCTGGGTGGGCGGCCTGTGCTTGGTGGCCTTAATAGTCGGTTTGGTGATCCTGTCGACGTCGGATCGCGTGAGCAAGGCCCAACTCATCAACGGCGATCAGCTGGGCCCCATTGACTACCAAGGGCAGGACTATGCAGACTACGCGCGCCGGGAGCTGGACTCCATGGAGGGAACAGACGCCCGGTGGGCGTTGGTCTCCTCTCAGGACGCGTGGAATGCCCAGCAGCTGGCCGACGTGCTGGGAGATTTCCCCGGTCGCGTGAGCACCCTGTACTTCGCGCCCGGCGCGCAATGGGTCATTCCGGAGCCGGTGCCGGGGCATACCAGGAAGGACGTGTTGATGCAGGCGGTTACGCTGTGGGGCTCGCGGGCGCAAGTGCAGCCCGAGGACATCACGATCACGAGCGTGCTTGTCTACGGTGCACCCGAGCGCCTGAAGGAGCTGGGGGAGCGCGCTGTGGTGGAGCCCGCCCCGGTGGGGGCGGCGTATGGACGTATAGGAATTAGGCCGATGAATTCATGATCTGGGGAATACTGTGCTACCTGATGTGGGGATTTTTTCCCGCGTTTTTTCCGTTGCTGATTCCGGCGGAGCCCCTGGAGATTTTGGCGCACCGTTTTCTGTGGACGCTGGTGTTCATGGTGATCGTGCTGCTCGTCCTGCGGAAGATGGGCACCCTTCGGGGAATGAGCCTTCGCGTGTGGGGCTTGGTGACGCTGGCGGCAGTGCTCATCAGCTTTAACTGGGGGCTGTACATCGTGGCCGTGAACTCCGGGCACGTGGCGGACGCGGCTTTGGGGTATTTCATCAACCCGCTGGTGAGCGTGGTGCTGGGCGTGGTGTTCTTGAGGGAGCGTCTGCGCCCGCTGCAAACACTGTCGGTGGCCATTGCGACGGTCGCGGTGGTCATTTTGACGATCGCCCTGGGCCAACCACCGGTCATCTCTCTCGGCCTGGCTGTGTCCTTCGGCCTCTACGGCCTGGTGAAGAAGCGGGTTCCGCTGTCACCCATGCAGTCCCTCACGGCGGAGACGCTGGTCCTGGCCCCGCTGGGCCTGCTGTACATCCTGTTCCTGGAGTTCACGGGAGCCAACACCTTCACCACCGAAGGTCCGGCGCACGCGGGCTTGCTGATGATGGCGGGCGTGATCACCGCCTTGCCGCTGCTGTGCTTCGCGCGTGCGGCCAAGGAGATGACGCTCACCAGCCTCGGCATGATCCAGTACCTCACGCCGATCATGCAGATGCTCTGGGCCGTGTTCGTGGTTAACGAACACATCGCTCCGGCTCGCTGGGTGGGCTTCAGCATCATTTGGGTCGCGGTGACCGTGTTCGTGATCGACCTGGTGCTGAACACCCACAAGAACCGACGCGGTACCCTCCGCCGGGCTAGGTGAAGCTGAACCCGGCGCCTCGGTAGGTGAGCCATTCGTCGTAGATCTGCCCCTCGGAGACCACCACCACGGACTCGGCGAACTCACATTGCTCACCCGCCTTCGCGTGCCGGAACCACACGTGGTCACCCAACCGGAGATTGCGCGCGCTGGATCCCGTCAGCGGAGTCTGTACTTCACCCGGGCCCTCCAGCGGGGACATCTGCAGCCCCGAGGGCCAATCCACCACCGGCAGGCGATCCTTGCCCATCGCGCCCGAGGCCACACGTCCACCGCCAGCGATCGTTACTGTCTGCGGCGAGGGGCGACGCACCACCGGCAGCACGAACCACTCGGCGGGCTCCGGGGTGAAGGTCCTGTAGTGATCGAACAACGCCGGCCCGATCACACCCGAGCCCGCGCCGATCTCCGTAATGACCTTCTCCTGACTCGTGGTCTCGATCGAGCCCGTGCCACCACCATTGACGAACTCCAGCGGCCCGGCGATGTCCGTCACCGCCTGAACCACCTTGCGGCGACGTGCCGCCAACTCCCGCGTCGACAGCGACTTCATCACCGCAATGGCAGGGGAGGAATCCGTGGTGCCAGCAATCTGCCCCTCATAGGCCATCACTCCAACCAACGTGAAACCTGGGCGTCGGACAATATCACGGGTGATGGTTGCGGCGTCCTGCGGCGTGCGGACGGGGGAACGCAACGCACCGATATGCACCGGCCCGAACTCCAGGCTGGCATCGACATCCAGGCACACCCGCAACTCCTCATGGCCGGGCACATGTTCGTCGATGAAATCCAGGTGCTCCGCGGAATCCACCATGAGCGTGATCTGCGCGCGCAGCGTGTCGCACGCATTGAGCTCCTTCAGCGCATCCTTGTTTGCCGTGGGGTAGGCCACCACGATGTCCGAACACTCGTGTTCGCGGACCAGCCAGATGGCTTCATTGAGGTTATAGGCAAGGATCCCGTGGAACCCGTCCAGCTCCAAGATCCGCTTCATCAGCTCAGGGATGCGAATCGATTTCGACGCCAAACGGATCGGCGTTCCCTGGGCGCGGACGGTCATATCTACAGCATTGGCTACGGCAGCATCCAGGTCCAGTACCGAAAACGGAGCCTCGAGGTGCGCAACTGCCTGACGAACTTCAGCTTTCATACCAAAAGCATAATCTGAGCAGCCCCATCTATGCAGGACAATCGCCTTAATTTTCAAGCTATGTTAGGCTACGGCGCATGAGCGGCTCTTCCTTCGTCCACCTCCACAACCACACCGAATACTCCATGCTGGACGGAATGGCCAACGTGGACTTGCTGGCGAAGGAAGTGGTACGCCAGGGAATGCCCGCCGTGGGCATGACCGACCACGGGAACATGTTCGGCGCGGACGCCTTCTACCGCGCGATGACCGCCGCGGGCGTGAAGCCCATCATCGGTATCGAGGCCTACATCGCGCCCGATTCCCGCTTCAATATGGACCGCGTTCGCTGGGGACGCCCCGAACAAAAACGCGACGACGTGTCCGCCTCCGGCGCTTACCTTCACCAGACCATGGTCGCGGAAAACGCCACGGGACTGCGCAACCTGTTCAAGTTGAGCTCCTACGCCTCCTACGAAGGGCAGCTGGGCAAGTGGCCCCGTATGGACGCGGACCTGATCGCGCAGCACGCCGAGGGGATCATCGCCACTACCGGCTGCCCCTCCGGAGACGTACAAACCCGCTTGCGCTTGGGCCAGTTCGATAAAGCCTTGGAGGCCGCCGCCACGTGGCAGGACATCTACGGTAAGGACAACTTCTTCCTGGAGCTGATGGACCACGGGCTGGAGATCGAAAAGCGCGTCCGCGACGATCTTCTGGAAGTGGGCAAGCGGCTCAACCTGCCGCCGTTGGTCACCAACGACTGCCACTATGTGCTGGAGCAGCAGGCGCCACAACACGAGGTGATGCTGTGCGTGCAAACCGGCGCCACCATGGATGAACCGACCCTGGACGAAGGCGGCAAGCGTTTCGCCTTTTCCGGCACCGGCTACTACCTGCGCTCCGCTGAGGACATCCGCGCGCAATGGGACAAAGTGGTGCCGAAGGGCTGCGACAACACCCTCTGGGTTGCCGAGCGCGTCCAGGATTACGGCGAGGTGTGGGAAGAGCACCCGCTGGACCGCATGCCGATCGCCGACGTTCCCGAAGGACACACGCCGACGTCCTGGCTCACCCACGAAGTGATGGCTGGCCTGGAAGAGCGCTTCCCGGGCCGCGAGGTTCCCCAGGAGTACATCGACCGCGCCGAATACGAAATCGGCGTGATCGACATGAAGGGATACCCCTCTTACTTCCTGATCGTGGCGGAGCTCATCAAGCACGCCCGCAGCATCGGCATCCGCGTGGGCCCCGGCCGTGGATCCGCCGCAGGTGCGCTCGTGGCCTATGCGCTGACGATCACCAACATCGACCCGATCGAACACGGGCTACTGTTCGAGCGCTTCCTGAACCCCGAGCGCCCGTCCGCACCCGATATCGATATCGACTTCGATGATCGCCGCCGTTCCGAAATGATCAAATATGCCTCCGACCGGTGGGGTGAAGACAAGATCGCCCAGGTGATCACCTTCGGTACCGTGAAAACGAAGCAGGCCCTGAAGGACGCCGCGCGTGCCCACTACGGCCAGGCGGGCTTCCAGCTGGCCGACCGCATCACGAAGGCGCTGCCGCCGGCGATCATGGCCAAGGACATCCCCCTGGCCGGCATCACCGACCCGAAGCACGAGCGCTACAACGAAGCCGCTGAGGTCCGCCAACTGATCGAAACGGACCCCGACGTCGCCAAGGTGTACAAGGACGCGCTGGGGCTCGAAGGCGTGATCCGCCAAGCCGGCGTGCACGCCTGCGCCGTGATTATGGCCTCCGTGCCACTGATGGATTGCATCCCGATGTGGAAGCGCCCCAACGACGGTGCCCTCATCACCGGCTGGCCATACCCTGCCTGCGAGGCCATCGGCCTGCTGAAGATGGACTTCCTGGGCCTCCGAAACCTCACGGTAATTGGCGACTGCCTGGATAACATCAAGAGCAACAGGGACTTCGAACTGGACCTCGAGGGCCTGGACATCGTCGACAAGCCCACCTATGAACTGCTGGCCCGCGGCGAGACCCTGGGGGTGTTCCAGCTGGACTCCGGCGGTATGCAGGAGCTGCTGACCCGCATGCAGCCCACCGAGTTCAACGACATCGTCGCCGCACTGGCCCTCTACCGCCCAGGCCCCATGGGCGTGGGCGCGCACTGGGAATACGCCGACCGCAAAAATGGCCGCAAACCCATTGTTCCGATCCACCCAGAATTGGAGGAGCCCCTCAAGGACATTCTGGAGGAAACCTATGGTCTGATCGTGTACCAGGAGCAGATCATGAGGATCTCTCAAAAGGTCGCGAACTACACTGCCGGTCAGGCAGACGGATTCCGCAAAGCCATGGGTAAAAAGAAGCCCGAGGTGCTGGAAAAAGAATTCGTGACCTTCGAGTCCGGCATGAAGGCCAATGGCTACTCGACTGAGGCTATTAACACCCTGTGGGAAACCATTCTTCCCTTCGCCGGATATGCATTTAACAAATCCCACGCGGCAGGCTACGGATTGGTGTCCTTCTGGACGGCCTACCTGAAGGCGAATTACGCGCCGGAATACATGGCGGCTCTGCTGACTTCCGTGTCCGATAAGAAGGATAAATCCGCCATTTATCTGGCAGACTGCCGTCACCTGGGTATCAAGGTGCTCTCGCCCGATGTCAACGAATCCGCCTACACCTTTCAATCCGTGGGGGAGGACATCCGCTTCGGACTGGGTGCTGTGCGCAACGTCGGCGAAGACGTGGTGCAATCCATCATCGCCTCTCGCAAGAAGCACGGCCACTTCAAGGACTTCTCCGACTACCTGGACAAAATCGATGTGGTCGCCGCTTCTAAACGCGTCACGGAATCCCTCATCAAGGCTGGCGCCTTCGACTCTTTGGGGCACTCTCGCAAGGGGCTGATGCTCGTCCACGAGGAAGCTGTGGACTCCGTCATCAGCACCAAAAAAGCTGCCGCGAAGGGACAGTTCGACCTGTTTAGTGGCCTGGGGGACGACGCGGCGGCGTCGGAGGCATTCCGCGTGGACGTCCCGGAACAGGAATGGGAGCGCAAGCATCAGCTGTCCCTGGAACGCGACATGCTGGGGCTGTACGTCTCCGGCCACCCGCTGGATGGTTTTGAGGATGCCCTGGACGCGCAGGTGGATACGCCGCTGACCGCGGTGCTTTCCCGCGAACTTCCGAACAAGAAGGAAGTGAAAATCGGCGGCATTATCAGCGGCGTGGACCGGCGCGTGGACCGCAACGGACAAACCTGGGTGATCGCCACGCTGGAGGACCAGCACGGCGCGCAGGTGGAGCTCCTCGTGTTCGCGAAGACCTATCAAATGGTCGCGCCGCAGATTGTCGAGGACAATATTGTGCTGGCCAAGGCGCGCGTGAATTACAAAGATGATCGCATGAGCCTGTTTTGCGAAGATCTCCGTTCCGCGGAGCTCAGCGTGGGCGCGGGATCCGGTATTCCGCTGCGGCTGAATATTCGCGTGGAGCAGGCCACGCCGGCGAATATGGAACGCCTCAAGCGTGTGCTGAGCCAGCATAAGGGCGATTCCGACGTGTATTTGACTTTGCTTGATGGCGACGAAACCGTCCAATTCCTCCTGGCGCCAGAGATGCGTGTGGATAAATCCTCCGGCCTCATTGGTGCGCTGAAGGCATCCACCTGGGAAGGCGTGCTGTCCTAATGGAGAGCTACCGACGCCCCGGCCCGGAAGAATACAGCGCCGAACTGGAGATTAAACGCTCGCAATTCCTCGGTTTTATCCGCAGGACCGAAACGGAGGACGAAGCCAGGCAGTTCATCCAGGACATTCGCGCGCGCTACCCGGACGCCCGGCATCACTGCAGTGCCTTCATCATCCACCAGGACGATGCGCAGCCGATCGAACGCTCCAGCGATGACGGCGAACCCGCCGGCACCGCCGGGCAGCCGATGCTGGATGTGCTGCGCGGATACATGGATATTACCGCCGTGGTGGTCCGCTACTTCGGTGGCGTGCTTTTGGGCACCGGCGGGCTGGTCCGGGCCTATCACGACGCCACCAAGGCCGCACTGGACACCGCCACGATCACCACGCGCCGCTCAGTTCATGAGCGCTTCATCGACGTCGATCACGCACAGGCCGGGAAACTGGAGGCGGAGATCCGCAACGCGGGGCATACCATCACGAACGTGGACTATGCGGAACATGTCACGATGACGGTCGCTACCACGGCACCGGAGGCGCTGGAGGCTGTGGTGGCACAAGCCACAGGCGGAACGGTGGATGTGCGTGGTGATGCCACAGTCTGGATTGACTAGACTAACCGGCATGAGCATGGATAACTACAACGGCGACATCATTGCACAACGCAAGGCGGAGGTGCGCAAGTACGCACGGGTGAGCCTGGTGACCATCGTGGTGGCCGTGGCCTCCCTCATCGCCGGAGCTGTGATGAGCAACAACTTCCTTCTCTTCATCGTTCCGCTCATCGCCGTGGCCGTATGCGGCGTGGGCTACTTTAAGATCCGTGCCATCGCTTCTCACAAGGACGAGTGGTGAGCACCCGGATCGACGCCTGGGTCTGGTCGGTGAGGATCTTCAAAACTCGCACCGCCGCCGCCGAAGCGTGCCGCGCCGGGCATGTGAAGATCAACGATGTGACGGTGAAGCCCTCGCAGTCCGTTGTGGTGGGGGACAGGGTGCGGGTGTGGGCCCACCACCGCGAGTACGTTCTGGAAGTTACCCAGCTTCTGAGTAAGCGCGTGGGCGCGCCCCTGGCCCGGGCGGCGTACATTGACCACTCGCCGCCACCGCCGTTGATCCCCTCGATGCCTCGACGCGACCGCGGTGCGGGACGGCCGACGAAGCGCGAGCGCCGGCAGCTGGAGAAGTTTATTCGTTAATCGTCCGCTGGCCTAGCTGCTGCCAGCGAGTGCCCAGACGCCCCGGCCGGCTGGCAGTGGTCTCCCCAATGTGCACGGTCTTGCGGATGTGCTCCCGGCCGTAGGTGAACAGCAGCATGTCATCGACCAGGCGCACCTGGCCCGGTTTGAAGCGGTAGCCCATCGCTGTGGTGAGCTGCGTGATGTTCTCCGGCGCGAGGAGATCAGCGAGGTCATCCACGGTGGTGAGGTCGTGGGCCGCCAACATGTCGATGGCATAAGTGTAATAATCCGCCCGCGACATCGGGTAGTCCTCGCCGACCAGCCGGGTGATCTGCTTCGGCAGGTGGGAGGCTTCCAACGTTCCGCTCGCGCGGCCATCGCGCACGGATTCCACGATGTCGGCGACCTTGTCGAACTGCTGATCCGCCAACTCAATCAAGCCCGCAGCCAGCGTAAAGGCGCGCGCGATCTGGGGATCATCGTGCTGTGGGTTCTTATAGCGCACGTCGTGCTCGAACTCCGCCCACGCGTGTTGAAGTACCGTGCGCAGCTGAATCTCGATGAGCTGCCCGTCCTCCTGCACAATGAGGTGCTGTGAGGCGTAGCCAAAGCGGCCTTCCTTCGCCGTTTCGGCGGCCTTATCAATCACAGAGACCACATCAAAGAGGTCGCTCAACACATCCACCAGCTGCGGGATCTGGGAAGAGTGGAACGTAATGACACGGATTCCGATGATGTCGTGGGCACTACGGAAGTCCTTGTAGTCGGGCAGCGCAGGATTGGCGATCTTCTTGGCATAGCTCTCGCGATCCTTGATGCGGATGGTCACCTGGTCGAAAGCGAGGCCGGCGTCGTCCAACTCGTCAATGACGCGGCGGCGCAGGTGCTCTACATAGTCACGATGAGTGGCGATCCAGGCATCATAGTCGTGGAGATGCTTCATTCTTGTCATTATTGCATTGCGGGGGTTGCAGGCAATACCCGGTGGAGATCTCATAGGGGCCCTTCCACTCCTTGATGGTTCCGGCCAGGTATTGAGGCCGAGCGCAGATCAAATCACCCTGGACGTAAATCACGGGCTCGCAGCCGAACAGGGCGGTGAGGGAGGTGCGCAAGAAACGGATGAGCTTGGGATGGGTGAGCGTGTGCGTTGCGGGATACGCGTCGTTGATGATGCGTACGCGGGCGGTGGTGTGATCATCCAGCCATGCGTACTGGAGATACTGCCCATCGTCCGCGAGGCTAATGAGCGTCTCGAAGAGCTTGTCTGCGGCGACATCCCAGCGGTCGCGCAGCATTCCGGCGCCGTCGGGGATCTCCACGTTGAGGTCGTCGCCGATACCCACGCGGGGCGGCAGGGTGAAGAGGTCAAAGGGTGCGTCAGTGAGTCTTAACATGCATTGTTAGACTCCGCGGCGCCTGAAAAGGTTCACACCATCGTCAAAAAATCTGCGAAGCTGACGATATTTATCTCTTGACCCTTGTCTTTGAGCTCCCTGGCGCGCTTTTCTTTGGAGGTCACGCTGGCCCATTCGCCGACGACTAGCATCGTGGTTTTCTTCGTGACGGACTTGGAGACCTTACCTCCGGCCTGGGCAATCATGTTCCACACGTCACCCTTGGAGTAGGGTTCCACGTCGCCGGTGACGCACACCACCTGGCCGTAGATCTGCCCGTCGATGTCCGCGTCCGTGTTGGTTTCAGGCACCACGTCTGGGGTGGCGACCTTCGACCATGGGGCTCGCGTGGGGGTCTTCGAGGTGCGCGAGCTGCCGGACTCTGTTGCCTCCGCCACCCATTCCTCGGCGCTGGGGCCAGCAGTGTTAGGTCCAGTGGAGTCAGGCCGTGCGGAGTCTGATCCTACCGACGCCGGGTCGCCAGGAACCTCGTCGAGAGGATAGCCCGCCTGCAGCGCGGTCAGTCGCCCATCGATCACACGAAAGTCATCTGCGCGACCTGCCGAGAAATTGATGCGCACCGGATCCCCGTCGTGCAGCAGGTCGATGTGGCCGGGGGAGTGGGTATCCGGTGCTTTTTTATACCAGCCGATCAGTGAAGACGCCGGAATCGTGGCGCTATCCCACAGGCTGTTCGCCAGCCCCGTGCGTGTGACCTTGATGTGGTCGGGTGTGATCTGGATGTCTGCTCCGCGCGCGTGCATGTGCCCCAGCCTAGTGGTTGCTCAACAATGCGCGCACGCCGGGTATCACGTCGATCCTGTGTGGTTCGTCGACGCCCAGCCGTTGCGCGGCTTCCTCGCGTGCTTGGTGATCCATCGCCGCGCCGAGGACGTAATGCCACACTGCCGGGGGAAGGTGGTTGCTGGGATCGTGCTCCAACGTTCCCGAGGCCGATGCGGCGAGTGTGATTTCAGCCCCGGACGGGAGTGAACACAGAGCGGTGAATAGCGCCACGCAATATGTCTCGAGATCCTCTTCGGTGTGGTTAATTCCTTGGATGAGCGTGTCTGCTATTGCCCCCAAAAGTGCCTGCTTGCTGGGGAAATGCCAGTAGAGGGCGCCCGGTGCCACCCCGAGCTGACGGGCTAGGCGGCGCATCGTGAGATCGGCCAAACCGTACTCGCGGAGGATACCCGTGGCGGTTTCGAGGATCAAAGCTCTGTGTAATTGCACTCTTTAAGGGTAGTCTTAGGAACATGAATTATCGCAAGTCTTTAGTTGCCGCTGTTCTGGCGGTCCCGATGTTGTTGACCGCCTGTGGTTCCGATGATGAGGCCGACCAGAATGCCTCGATGAAGCAGAGCAGTTCTGCCTCTACGTCGTCTACAGACGCTCCAGAGGGAGACAAGGCCAAGCAGGACGAGGAAGCCAAGAAGGCAGACGAAGCGAAAAAGGCTGAAGACGCGAAGAAGGCCGAGGGCGAGCAGCCTGCTGAGGGGCAGCCACGCCCTGCAGAAGGGGAGGAGACGGCACCGGGAGGACCTGCCCTTCCAGCGATCGGTGGCGGCGTGGTGAAGCCCATTGAGGGTGGTCAGCCTGCAAACGATGAAGATCGGCAGCAAATCACGGCAGTGGTGGACAAGCTGGGCGGCGGCACCGTGGAGAACTACTTGAACGCCGCCGCGGATAACGCCTGCACCCCGTTCCTGGAGCGCAATGGTGGTATCGGAGCAGTGAAGCAGTCGATTGCTGCCGCGTCTGCAAACCAACAGTTCGTCGAGGTGAATAGCAACATGCCGAAACTCGCCGTCAATGACATTCAGGTCAACGGTGATCACGCGACAGCGAACGTCTCCGCCGCTGGAGCGTCGGACAATCTTCCGTTCGCCCGTGAAAATGGGCAGTGGAAGCTCTGCCCATCCTCCTAAACAACGCTAGGTGTCCATGAAACAAAGTGCGTTGGTGCTGTGGGTTACCTGCGTGGTGTTTAGCCTCGGCGCTGCAGTGTGGGCGTGGACCTACCCGCTTACTGAGGTTCTGGTGACGCCTTCCCATGGTGCGGAGAGCATCCCCGGGACCGAAGGAGCGGGCTTTTCCGCGTTTGTCCGCTTCGTTGTCGCAACCACGGTGTTAGGGCTGGGCACTGCGCTGTGGGTGTTTAGATCCCAGAGGCGTGGTGTGTGGCCGATGCTGTGGACCACGCTGGTGGTGGCGTTTGCCACCTGGTGGTTCCTGTTCTTCGGTTCGTACTTGGTGGATGTGTTCCACCCACTCGTGGAGGGAAAGCCCGCTCCGGGGACCGTGGTGGAGGTCGCCACCCTGGTGCGCCCTTCCGTTGGTTTGTTGGCTGCCCCCACGATTGCGCTGTGCTGCTATTGGATCTCAGCGAACGTGATGATGGCCGGGAACCCCAACGACGCCGACTAGAGTTCGTTGCCGGCGTCGCCTACTAGAGTTCGATGTCGGCGACGCCGACTAGAGTTCGTCGCGCCGCTGCTTGAGCTCCTGCAACATCACCTCAAGATCTTCTGCATCCGGCAGAGCCGTGACCAGGTCCTCGGCGATGTCGAGTGCTTTATCGGTGAACTCCAGTTCTCGATTATTCAAGAAAACGGTCGCGTTCGTGAGGTGTGCCTCGGCAACTACCCAGAGGTAATCCGGGTGAGCAGGATCCTTGCGCAGGATGTCCCAGCCTTTGTGGGCATACTCAATGTCGTTCGAGTCGATGGCCAGTGCGAAATAAGCCTGAGCTGCCGCGATGTAGTTTTCCAGCCGAACCAGCACCGCGGCTCGTCGTTCCTGGAGTTCGACGGTGGGCTCACCCAGATACATGCTCGACAGGGACGCGACGGTGTAGCATTGCACCGCATTATCTAAGTCGCCGTTCATCTCGCACCACTCGGCAGTGCCTCGGGCTAGTGTGAGCGCATAGTTGAAGTCCTCGATCTCGTAGGCCGCCTCGGCGCAGGCCGCGCTGAGCTCAAGAATCGCCGGCGCTATCGGTGCAGCCTCCATCTCATCCAGCATGGTGCGGGCCAGGCGGTAGGCCCTCTCCTCCTTGCCGCAGGCCATGAAGCCCCGGCAGGCAAGCTCCGTGCGGCGCAGCGCGATCAGTGGGGCGTTCAGCTCGCAGGCGATGTATGCGCAGGTCTCCCAGTGTTCCGCGATGGACTCCGAGTACGTATCCTCGTTCGCCAAGCACTCCATCAGATCGAAGTGCGCGAGCATGTCATAGGCCTCGAAACGCGTGATCGCATTGTCCGGAAACTTCTGAAGAATCTCCTCAGCCAGTGCTCTGGCCTTCTCTGGTTGGCCTTGGGTCCACGCCTCCTGCGCGAACCATAACTGACGATCGGCTTCGGAGGGCGCCCGCGTGCCAAACGTTCGCACGAACTCGGCAAACTGGGGAGCCAGGGCCGCGCCCTCGATGTTGGATGCCACGGTGTAGGCCGTGGTACTCGCCAGCACCAGCTTGCCCGCCGTGGTGCTATCCCACTCAGAATTCGCATACTCCGTTAGGTCTTGAGCCAACTCCTCCAACATCGCGCCGGCGTCGGGAAGCTCGACGGTTTGGGTTTCTCCGTTGATCGATTGATAGGCGAGGTGCGCCCGAGCGATGAGAGCAACCGCCGGATCGTGGGTCTCGGCCCAGGACTGCATCTCCTGCAGCGCGTGTACTGCCTCATCGGCCATACCCAGGCAGTCGGCGGCGCCGGCGCGCAGAGAATAAAACTCACCCAGCGGCTCCGTGGGCTCCTCCAACCAGAACTGTGTGGCGTACTGGTGCATGATGCGCCAGCTCTCAGCAGTCCGGCCATCCTTGGCGGCCTGGGCTGACGAGCGAAGGAGCGACTCCAGGGTAGTGTGCATAAATTACACTTTAGAGATTAGACTTTAGGCATGTCTATCCAGTTGCGTCGCACCGATCTTCGCGGAAACGTCCCGTCCACCTCCCAGCTCCGTCGAGTATTACCCCGAGGGGGAACGGATGTGGATTCTGTGATTCCCCAGGTAGCACCTGTGGTGGATGCGGTGAGGGAGCGCGGAGCCGCCGCCGCACTGGACTACGGCGAGACGTTCGATGGCGTGCGCCCCGAAGCCATCCAGGTGCCGCAGTCTATTATCGACGCCGCCGTCGACGCACTCCCAGCCGCCGAAATCACCGCCCTGGAGGAGGCCATTCGCCGAGTCCGCGCCTTCCACGCTACCCAGGTTCCCCAAGACCACGACGTGGAGATCGCGCCGGGCGGCGTGGTGTCCGAGCGCTGGATCCCGATCCAGCGCGTGGGGTTGTACGTGCCGGGCGGTAAGGCCGTGTACCCATCGTCGGTGATTATGAATGTTGTGCCCGCCCAGGAAGCTGGCGTGCAGTCCCTGGTGGTTTCCAGCCCGCCGCAGGACACCGGGTGGCCGCACACCACTGTGCTGGCTGCCTGCAAGCTCCTCGGAGTGGATGAAGTCTGGGCCGTGGGCGGCGCCCAGGCCGTGGCCCTCATGGCCTACGGCGATGAGGACCTGGAGCCGGTCGACATCATCACCGGCCCCGGCAATATCTTCGTCACGGCGGCTAAGCGCCTGGTCCGCTCGGTGGTGGGGATTGACTCGGAGGCCGGCCCCACGGAGATCGCCATCCTGGCCGATAAGACGGCGGACCCCGTGGAGGTTGCCTATGACCTCATCAGTCAGGCCGAGCACGATCCCATGGCCGCAAGCGTGCTGATCACCGATTCCACCGAGCTCGCAGATGCCGTGGAGAAGGAAATCGCAGCACGCTATGAGCAGACTCTCAATGCAGACCGCGTAGCGGAAGCGCTCAACGGGCAGCAGTCAGGCATTGTGATGGTCGATGACATGGAGGCTGGGCGTCGGGTGGCAGATGCGTACGCGGCAGAACATCTGGAGGTGCACACGGCGAATGCGCAGCGCGACGCAGCGGGCATCACCAACGCAGGCGCAATTTTCGTGGGTCGCTACAGCCCCGTCCCCCTCGGTGACTACGCCGCGGGCAGCAACCATGTGCTGCCCACCAGCGGCACGGCCCGCCATTCCTCCGGCCTGTCCACCCACACGTTCCTCAAATCGGTACACGTGGTGAACTACACCAAGGACGCCCTGCGCGAGATTTCCGAGACAGTCATCACGCTCTCCCAGGCCGAGCGACTGCCCGCACACGGCGAGGCCATCAAGGCACGCTTCGAAGAACACTAAGGAGTAGTTATGGCATTGCACGATCTACCCCTGCGCGACGAGCTGCGGGGACAATCCGCCTATGGCGCACCCCAGCTGCACGTAGCAAACCAGCTGAACACGAACGAAAACCCTTTTGCTCCATCGGAGGCGATCGTTGACGATATCGCCCAGGAAGTGGCGCGGCTGGGGCGCACCTTGAACCGTTACCCGGAGCGCGATTGCGTGGATCTGCGAGAGGACCTTGCGGCGTACGTGAGCCGGCAGACGGGCGTGACCGTCGATGCATCGATGGTGTGGGCCGCCAACGGATCCAACGAGGTGCTGCAGCAGCTGCTGCAGGCTTTCGGTGGGCCGGGGCGCTCCGCGATGGGATTTGTCCCGAGTTATTCGATGCACCCGATTTTGTGCGCGGGTACGCACACGGAATTCATTGCGGTGGAGCGCCAGGAATCGGACGATTTTGCCATTGACGTGGCTGCGGCGTTGCAGGAAATCGACAGGCACTCGCCGGATGTCGTTTTTATTACGACGCCCAACAACCCGACCGGAAACCTCACTCCTCTGGATGATATTCGCGCGGTGACGAAGGCTGCCCCTGGCATCGTGATTGTGGATGAGGCCTATGCGGAGTTCACCGATTCTCCGAGCGCATTAACGCTGTTGGAGGAGTTCCCAAATAAGCTGGTGGTCTCCCGGACGATGTCCAAGGCATTTGATTTCGCCGGCGGCCGACTGGGCTATTTCGTGGCCGACCCCGCTTTTATTGAAGCTGTGATGCTGGTGCGTTTGCCGTATCACCTGTCCACCCTGAGCCAGGCTGCGGCGCGGGTGGCGCTGAGGCACAGCGAGGATACCCTGGCGACGGTCGCGACGCTGGCGGCGGAACGCGATCGTGTGGTCGCGGAGCTGCGTGCCGCGGGAATCCGCGTGATCGATAGCCATTCGAATTTTATTTTCTTCGGCCCTGTGGACGATGCCGCCGCTATCTGGCAGCAGTATTTGGATCACGACGTGCTCATTCGCGACGTAGGTGTTCCGGGGTGGCTGCGCGCCACTATTGGGCTCCCACAGGAAAATGACGCATTCCTGGCGGCCACGGCAAAGATTTTTAAGGAGACATAACGGATGAGTCGCATTGGAAAAGTCACCCGCACCACTCGGGAATCTGACATTACGGTGGAATGGAATCTCGATGGAACGGGAAAGACCGACATCCACACGGGCCTGCCGTTTTTCGACCACATGCTCACCGCACTCGGCGCCCACGGCAGTTTTGATTTGACGGTGCACGCCACAGGAGATGTGGAGATCGACGCGCATCACACGGTGGAGGACACCGCGATTGTGATGGGGCAGGCCCTGGCAGAAGCGCTGGGGGATAAGCGCGGAGTGCGCCGTTTCGGCGACGCATATATTCCGATGGATGAGACCCTGGCGCACGCCATTGTTGATGTGTCCGGCCGTCCTTATTACGTTGGTACCGGTGAGCCGGACAGCATGATCAACGCTGTGATCGGTGGCCACTATGCCACGGTGATTAATCAGCACTTTTTCGAGTCCCTGGCCTTCAACGCTCGCATCGCGCTGCACGTGCGCTGCCTGTATGGTCGGGATCCTCACCACATCACCGAGGCGGAGTTTAAGGCAGTTGCCCGTGCACTGCGCGAGGCGGTGGAAGACGATCCGCGGGTGGCTGGAATCCCATCGACGAAAGGAAGCCTGTAATCAAGGAATTACTGAAGACCCCCGGACTACCCGCCACGCTCGTGGCGGTTTTCTGTGCTTTTGGCGGCTGGTCACTGCTCCTGCCTGTGATCCCGCTGGCGATTATCGACAATGGCGGTTCGGATTCCCTGGCGGGGCTCTCGACCGCTGTGTTCATGGCGTCCACTGTGATCACGCAGGCGTTCACGCCGTGGTTGCTGCGCACCGTCGGATTCAGGCCAGTGCTGATGCTGAGTGGATTGATGCTGGGCCTCCCGGCGGCCATGCACCTGCTGAGCTTTGAACCCTGGGTGGTGCTGGCCGTGGCGATCGTGCGCGGCGTCGGTTTTGGTGCGGTGACGGTGACTGAGGCGGCATTGATCTCAGAGCTGGTGCCACCGGAGTTGATCGGTCGGTCCTCAGGCGTGTACGGGCTGGCGGTGGGATCCAGCCAGCTTCTCGCCTTTCCTGTGGGATTATGGGTCCATTCGGCCTTCGGTGACGCCGTGTTCTGGATTGCGGTGATCGGAGCTGTGGTCGGAGCCGTGGCCGCACTGGGGCTGCCGTCCATCAAGGCCGCGGATCGGGAGAAGCGCTCCTCCGAAGGCACGAGCACGTGGAGGCTTTTGTTGCTACCCGGCGTGGCCATCGGTGCCGCGGCGACCGGCTTCGCTGCTTTTTCCACGTTTATGGCCCCGGCGACGTCGGCTGCTATCAGTGGCGTTGTCCTGTCTGTGCTGGGTGGTATGCAAATGGGCTCGCGCCTGGTGGCGGGAACTTTGGCGGACCGGGTGGGCTACCCGGGCAAGGCCCTGGTCCCGGCGCTCGTCCTGTGCGCGGCCGGCGTGGGCGTGGCCACCTGGATGATCGTCAACGGGCAGCACTCCTGGGCACTGGCGATCCTGGCAGCAGCCCTGTTCGGTTCCGGTTTCGGTGCGGTGCAAAACGAGGCGTTGCTGCTCATGTTCCACCGCCTGCCACGCTCGAAGGCCAGCGTGGCCTCGGCTGTGTGGAACATGAGTTTCGACTCCGGAACCGGCGCAGGTGCACTGCTGCTCGGCGTGGTGGCCACCAGCTTCGCCTACCAGGGAGCGTTCCTGGCATCCGGCCTCATTATCGTCTTAGCGTTGGGTGCAGCGGCATTCTCAAAGGTAGGGAAGTAATATGTCACCTATGGCTGAGACTCAACCCACGGTTGCGCTGCTGGATTACGGCAGCGGTAATGTTCGTTCCGCACAGCGCGCTGTCGAGCGCGCCGGTGCGCAGGTTATCGTGACGAATGACCCCACGGTTGTTCTGAAGGCCGATGGTCTGTTGGTGCCGGGCGTCGGTGCGTTCGCAGCGTGCATGAAGGGGCTGAAAGAGGTGCACGGCGACCGCATGATCGGCCAGATGCTCGCCGGTGGCCGCCCGGTGCTGGGCATCTGCGTCGGAATGCAGATCATGTTCGAGCACGGTGTGGAGTTCGCAGACCACGGTGACCACGGCAGCACCGACGGCTGTGGTGAATGGCCGGGAACCGTGGACAAGCTGGATGCCGATGTTCTGCCGCACATGGGCTGGAACACGGTGGAAGTCCAGGACGGTAGCACCATGTTTGCCGGCGTGGAGCAGGAACGCTTCTACTTCGTGCACTCCTATGGTGTGCGCGAATGGGAGCTCTTCACTGATGGTCGCACCGAAGCGCCGAAAGTACACTGGGCAGAGCACGGGCGCTCGCGTTTTGTCGCAGCGGTAGAAAACGGGCCGTTGTGGGCCACCCAATTCCACCCGGAAAAGTCCGGCGACGCCGGCGCGGCACTGCTCCGCAACTGGGTCTCTACCCTGTAAACCACGCGCCCTCATTTATTCTGATTACTAGTTAAAGAATCACTTCACGTTAGGATTTCGGACATGACCTCTTCCGCATCGCAGCCCTTGACCCTTCTCCCCGCCGTTGACGTGGCCGATGGTCAGGCCGTGCGCCTCGTACAGGGTGCAGCGGGAACCGAAACCAGCTACGGCGCTCCACTGGACGCGGCCCTGGCCTGGCAGAACGCCGGCGCCGAGTGGGTGCACTTGGTGGACCTGGACGCGGCCTTCGGCCGTGGATCCAACTTTGAGCTGCTCAAGGAGGTCACCGGCACGCTGGACGTGAATGTGGAGCTCTCCGGAGGTATCCGTGACGACGAGTCCCTGCAGCGCGCACTGTCCACGGGCTGCCGCCGCGTGAACATCGGCACGGCCGCGCTGGAGGATCCCGAGTGGTGCGAATCCGTCATCCAGCGCTACGGGGATCGCGTGGCCATCGGCCTGGATACACGCGAGGTGGATGGCGAGTGGCGCCTGCGCGGCCGCGGCTGGACGTCCGATGGCGGCGAGCTGTGGGAGGTTCTGGAGCGCCTGGATTCCCAGGGCGTATCTCGTTTGGTGGTGACTGACGTGTCCCGTGATGGCATGCTCACCGGCCCCAACATTGATCTTCTTCGTGACGTGGCCGCTGCAACGTCGGCACCAGTCGTGGCCTCCGGCGGCATCTCCAGCCTGGATGACATCCGCGCTCTGGCTGCGGTGGTCCACGAAGGCGTGGATTCTGCGATTCTGGGCAAGGCGCTGTATGCCGGCAAGTTCACGTTGGAAGAAGCCTTGGAGGCGTCCCGACCATGAACGACGAATTAGATACAAGGTCACTGCTGGCGATCGCCGAGGCAGTGGTCGATGAAGCCGAAACCATCTTCACTGCCGCGGTCGGCGCCCAGCCGGAGGTCATGAAAGCTCCCGGCGATTTCGCCACGGAAGCGGACCTGAACGTGGAGCGCCACCTGCGCACCTTGCTGTCCCAGTACACGGGCTTGCCCGTTCATGGCGAGGAGTTCGGGACCGTCATGCCCGGCCAGGTTGTGGAGCATAATGCCAACGACGCCCTGGCGGACGGTCTGGACGGCCCCCGTCGACAGCTCGCGGCCCCACCGCGCAACAATGATCTGCCCGAGACGTTTTGGGTGGTCGATCCGATTGACGGCACCGCCAACTACGCGGTGGGCAACCCCTTCGCCTGCATCTTGGTGTCCTTGGTGCACCGCGGGCAGACGCTGCTCTCGGTCACGGAAATGCCTCTGCTGGGCAAGCGCATTACCGCACGCCAGGGCCACGGCGTGAGCGTGGACGGCATGCCTGCACGCCCCATGCCGCACTCCGATCCTGGTGTGACGCAGATCAGCTTCGGCTCGATTCTCTCGCAGCGTCGCGGAAACCTGCCGATCAGTTACCGGCAGGACATGCTTAACGAAATCGGTAAGTCCTACCCGCGCATGCGTGTGACGGGCTCGGTGGGCATTGACTTGGCGTTCACCGCCGCCGGTGTGTTTGGTGGCACGGTGACCTTCAGCCCGAACTTGTGGGACAACGCCGCGGGCATCCTGGCCGTGGAAGAAAACGGCGGCATCGCCACGGACTTCGCCGGCAATCCATGGCGCCCTGGGGTGTCCGGCTTGGTGGCGGGTGAGCCGGAGGTTCATTCCACCTTGCTTCAGCACATCCAGGCGGTTCCAATTGGAACCGCCGCTAGAAACCTGCAGGATATTAGGGACCGAGGAGGCATTCGATGAGCGTGACCGTGCGGGTGATTCCCTGCCTGGACGTCGATAACGGCCGAGTGGTCAAGGGCGTGAACTTCGAAGGGCTGCGCGATGCGGGTGATCCCGTGGAGCTGGCCCAGCGCTACGATCGCGAGGGGGCTGACGAGCTGACGTTTCTGGACGTCTCGGCGTCGAAGGATGGGCGCGGCACGATTCTGGACGTGGTGCGTCGCACCGCCGATCAGGTGTTCATCCCGCTGACTGTGGGCGGGGGAGTGCGCAGCGAAGAGGACGTGGATGCATTGCTGCGCGCTGGCGCGGACAAGGTGTCCTTGAACTCCTCGGCCATTGCCCGCCCGGAGTTGCTGCGGGAGCTGTCCCAGCGTTTCGGCGCGCAGTGCATCGTGTTGTCCATCGACGCCCGCCGCGCCGAGGGCTACCCCTCCGGCTTCGAAGTCACCACCCATGGTGGAACGAAATCCGCTGGCGTGGATGCCATCGAGTGGGCCAAGCAGGGCGAAGCGCTGGGCGTGGGCGAAATCCTTCTGAACTCCATGGATGGGGATGGCACGAAGCAGGGCTTCGATATCGAACTGATCGAGGCGGTGCGAGCCGTGGTGACGATTCCCGTCATCGCTTCGGGCGGCGCGGGTGCCGCCAAGGACTTCCCACCGGCGGTTGCGGCGGGTGCCGACGCGGTGCTGGCGGCGTCCATTTTCCACTTCGGTGAGGTGGAGATTAAGGACGTCAAGCAGGCCATGGCCGAAGCCGGCAGCGAGGTGCGCCTATGAGCTCGGCCGGGGAATCCCCAGCAGACTACCCTTTGGACCCCGCCATTGCAGCACGCCTGAAGCGCAATGAGGCAGGGCTGGTGCCCGCGGTGGTGCAAGATGCCACCAGCGGAGACGTCCTGATGATGGCGTGGATGAACGACCATGCGCTGGCACACACCCTGGCCACCCGCAAGGGAACCTACTGGTCGCGCTCCCGCGAATCCTATTGGATCAAGGGAGAAACCAGCGGGCACACTCAAAAGGTCGTTGACGTGCGGCTGGACTGCGACGGGGACACCATTTTGCTGAAGGTGGAGCAGCGTGGCGCGGCGTGCCACACCGGGACGTGGACCTGTTTCGACGCCGACGGTCTGCTCGAGTAGCGGCCGTGGCACAATAGACGGCATGACTACGGTAACCAGTCGTGACGACTTCCTGCGACGCGCACGAACCCACCGAGTAGTACCGGTGGTGCGCACAGTCTTGGCAGACCACGAAACTGCACTGAGCGCCTACCGAAAACTAGCCGCCGGACGGCCGGGCACATTCCTGCTGGAGTCCGCGGCCCACGGACAATCCTGGGACCGCTATTCCTTCATCGGCACGGGCGCGCGCTGCGCGCTCGTGGCGAAGGACTCCCCGGCGCGGTGGATCGGCACCCCGCCGGTGGACATCGATCTGGGTGACAGCCCCTTGGAAGCGGTCACCAACACCCTGCAGGCGCTGCATACGCAACGCGATCCGGAGCTGCCTCCGCTCACCAGCGGCTTGGTGGGGTACATGGCCTACGACATGGTGCGCTACATCGAGGATCTCCCCAACACTTGCGTGGATGATCTGGACATCCCGGATATGGTGCAGCTGCTGGTGGAGGACATGGCGGTCGTCGATCACCATGAGGGGACGATCATTCTCATCGCCAACGCCATCAACTGGGATAATTCCGAGGCGCGGGCGAACGAGGTCTACGACGAGGCCGTGGAACGCATCAACGCCATGGTCGCGCGATTGGGTGAGTCGCTGGCGGTGGGCGTCGAAGATTTTGAGACGCCTGCACCGCAGCCACGCCGCCAGCGTAGCCTGGACGACCACAAACGACGCATCGAAGAAACCAAGGAACACATCCGCGCGGGGGATGCCTTCCAGATTGTGCTCAGCCAGCGTTTTGAGGTGGACACTACCGTGCCTGCGCTGGACATCTACCGCATGCTGCGGCATTCCAACCCCAGCCCGTACATGTTCCTGCTGAACGTGCCGAATGAGGATTTCAGCGAGACGGCTTTTCAGATCGTGGGTTCCTCCCCGGAGTCCTTGGTACAGGTGCGTGACCGCCAGGTGACGACCTTCCCGATCGCGGGATCGCGGCCGCGCGGCGCGAACGTGGAGGAGGACCAGCTGCTGGAAAAGGAGCTGGTGGGCGATGAGAAGGAAAACTCGGAGCACCTGATGCTGGTGGATCTGGGGCGCAATGACTTGGGGCGTGTGAGCGTGCCCGGCACGGTGGAGGTACACGACTTCCGGCATGTGGAGCGCTATTCGGCGATCATGCACCTGGTCTCGGGCGTGTCCGGGTACCTGGCCGAGGGTAAGACCGCGGTGGATGCTTTTGCCGCAACGTTCCCGGCCGGAACGCTGTCTGGCGCGCCGAAGCCGTCGGCGATGAAGATCATTGACGAGCTCGAGGATTCCCGGCGCGGCGTGTACGGCGGAACCGTGGGCTACTTCGACTTCGCGGGCAACACGGACCAGGCTATTGCCATCCGCTCGGGCGTGTACAAAGACGGGACCGTGTATGTCCAAGCCGGCGGGGGAATTGTCGCTGATTCCGATCCGGATGCGGAGGACCTCGAGACCCGCAACAAGGCCGCGGCGGTGCTGCGCGCCGTGGCTGCGGCAGAGACCCTGTACTGACCGCTGTGACAAGTAAAAGGTGAACTGATGAAGAACACGCGCTCTGTACGCGCCGTGGCCTTGGCGCTGGTGGTGCTGTCTGCTGCAGGCCTGTGGTTGGCTGGCCGAATGACCTACCTCACGGTGGACATTTCGGACGACAAGGCCGGGGACTCTGTGAAGGACCTGGTGGGATCCGTGTGGGATCCAGCTGCTACTCCGCTGGCGCTGGCGATGCTGGCGTCCTTGATCGCCATGCTGGCGGTGCCTGTGGTGCTTCGCCGTGTGCTCGGCGTGATCATCGCCGTACTGGCCGGCACCGCGAGCTTCCGTTCCGTGCAACTGCTCACCACCGAGGTGGACCTGCGGCGCGCCCACGACATCCTGACCTCGGGGGTGGGAACGCAAAAGCAATCCGACCCGTTGCAGGTATCCGGGTGGGCCATGGTGACCGACGCCCACGTGCACGCCTTCCCCGTCGCCTTGGCCATTGCGGCGGCAGCGTGTGGAGTGTGTGGAGGAGTGCTCATCATGATGAAGCCGGGGGAGAGCTCGCGCGGCCATAGCCGCTACGAAACCCCGGAGGCCCGCCGCGAGGGGGTAGAGGAGGACCTGCGCCAGAACCCGGACTCCACGCGCGTGCTGTGGGACGCGTTGGATTCGGGGGTAGACCCCACGGATGTCGACCCCACGGATGATGGTGATTTTCCCTCAAAGACATCCCGTCGCTAACCTTTAGTGGAACGTTACTTGAGGAGGACAAGACAGCATGAGCAGTGTGTTGGACGAGATCATCGCGGGAGTGCTTGAGGATCAAGCGCAGCGCGAGGCCAAGATTCCCTATGCGGAGATCAAAGCCATGTCTTTAGACGCCCCTCCGGCGCTCGATGCTTATGCGGCGTTGTCTGGCCCCAATGTGAAGGTCATCGCTGAGGTCAAGCGCGCAAGCCCTTCCAAGGGACACCTTGCTGAGATCGCGGAGCCGGAAGTGCTCGCCGCGGCCTATGACGCGAACGGTGCCAGCGTGATCTCCTGCCTGACAGAGCAGCGACGCTTCCGCGGTTCCCTGGAGGACTTCGACAAGGTCCGCGCGGCGGTGAACATTCCGCTGCTGCGCAAGGACTTCATCGTGAACCCGTATCAGATTCACGAGGCGCGTGCGCACGGTGCCGATGTGGTGCTGTTGATCGTGGCGGCGCTCGAGCAGGAGCGTCTGGTCTCCCTCATGGACCGCGTGGAGTCCCTGGGCATGACCGCCTTGGTGGAGGTCCACACCGAAGAGGAAGCACAGCGAGCCGTGGAGGCCGGGGCGAAGGTGATCGGCGTAAACGCCCGAAACCTGAAGACCCTGGAGGTTAACATGAACGTGTTCTCCGAGATCGCCCCTTCCTTGCCGAATGATGTCATTAAGGTGGCGGAGTCCGGAGTGCGCGATAAGCGGGATCTGCTGGCCTACGCTGGCGCTGGAGCGGACGCTATTTTGGTGGGCGAAGGTTTGGTCACTGCCGGTAACCCGGGCGCTGCCTGCAAGGCACTGGTGGCTGCAGGGCAACATCCCTCGTGTCCAAACAAGGGTGACTAAACGTGATGTCTACGCTGGCAGGTACTATCGAGACTTGTGAATAACGAGTCTGTGACATTACCTACCGTGGGCGAGGTTCTCGCCACCCCAACTCACCACGAACCCGATGACCGGGGCCATTGGGGAGAGTTCGGCGGTCGTTATGTACCCGAGGCCTTGATGGCCGTCATCGACGAGATTACCGATGCATGGAACAAGGCGAAGTCCGATCAGACTTATCTGGATCAGCTCGATGAGCTGCACCGGACATACACCGGCCGACCATCCCCACTGTATTTCGCTCCGAATTTCTCCTCGGAGGTGGGCGCGAAAGTGTGGCTCAAGCGTGAGGACTTGAATCACACCGGATCCCACAAGATCAACAACGTGCTGGGCCAGGTGCTGCTGGCCAAGCGCATGGGCAAGCGCCAGGTGATCGCGGAGACGGGCGCCGGCCAGCACGGTGTGGCCACCGCCACGGCGTGTGCGCTCCTAGACTTGGACTGCCGCATTTACATGGGCGAGGTAGACGCCAATCGCCAGGCGCTGAACATTGCGCGCATGCGCCTGCTGGGCGCCACGGTGGAGGTCGTGAAGATCGGTTCGCGCACGCTGAAGGACGCGATCAACGAGGCCATGCGTTACTGGGTTTCTCACGCGGATGACACGTACTACGCTTTCGGCACGGCCGCCGGTCCGCACCCGTTCCCGCAGATGGTCCGCGATCTGCAGCGCATCATCGGTGTGGAGGCTCGCCAGCAGATCCTGGACGAAACAGGAAAACTTCCGGATTCCGTCATCGCCTGCGTGGGTGGTGGCTCTAATGCCATTGGCTTGTTCCACCGTTTCATCAGCGATGAGGGCGTGAAGCTCATCGGTGCGGAAGCTGCTGGCGACGGAGTGGAGACCGGCCGCCATGCCGCACCCATTACCGTGGGCAGCAGGGGAGTGTTCCAGGGCGCCTATGCTGACCTGATGCAAAACGAGGACGGCCAGATCATCGAGTCCCACTCCATCTCTGCCGGCCTGGACTACCCCGGCGTGGGGCCGGAGCACTCCCGGCTGCACAGCGAGGGGCGGGCCGAGTACCTGCCCATCACGGACACGGAGGCGATGGATGCCTTCCGGCAGCTGTCCATGACGGAAGGGATCATCCCTGCCATCGAATCGGCGCACGCTGTGGCTGCGGCGGTGAAGGTGGCGAAGCGGGAGCCTGGAAGCACCATCATCGTTAATATTTCAGGCCGTGGCGATAAGGATGTGGCCACTGCCAATGAATGGTTCGGCCTGACAGAGGGAGAGGATCAGTAATGCCATCACGTCTAGCACAGGTTTTCCTCGATGCCCGCGCCGAGGGACGCGCTGCCTTCGTCGGTTATCTCCCCGCGGGTTTCCCCACCAACGAGCAATCCCGTGAGCTCATGACCGCGCTCGCGCGCCACGCCGATCTGGTGGAGGTGGGCATTCCTTTTTCCGATCCGATGATGGATGGACCGACCATTCAAGCTGCTGCGGATACTGCGCTGGATGCGGGTTTCCGCGTGAAGGATACCTTCGACGCCGTGCGCGCCGTCGTGGAGGCCGGCTCCAATGCAGTGGTGATGTCCTACTGGAATCCGATTCTGCAATATGGGCCGGAGAAGTTCGCCGAGGAGTTGGCCGCGGCCGGTGGCTTGGGAAGCATCATCCCGGACCTGCTGCCTGAAGAGGCGGACCGCTGGGCCGCGGCGTGCCAGAAGCATGATCTGTCGCCGGTGTACCTGGTGGCGCCGTCCACCACTGCGGAGCGGATGGTCACCACCGTGTCTGCCGGAGACGGATTCGTGTACGCCGCGTCCCACATGGGTGTGACGGGTGCGCAGGAGTCGGTGTCCAGCTCCGCTGAGGAGTTGGTCGCCCGCGTGCGCCAGGCGACGGATCTTCCGGTGGCCGTGGGCCTGGGCGTGCGCAACGGTGAGCAGGCCGCCAGCATCGCGGCCTTCGCCGATGGCGTGATTGTGGGCTCCGCCCTCATCCAGGCCGCGGACGAAGGTCACCTGGAGCAGCTCGCCGAAGAGCTGGCAGCGGGAGTGCGAAAGGGAGCCTAAGATGACCACGACTGTTCTCGCTGCGATTCCGTCCCCGCCGCAGGGTGTGTGGCACCTTGGTGGCTTCCCACTGCGCGCCTACGCTCTGTGCATCCTGACAGGGGTGGTGGTGGCCTACCTGTGGACTAAGAAGCGGTATCAGGAGCGCGGCGGCGATCCAGACGTGGTCATGGACGCCCTGCTGGTGGGCCTGCCCGCCGGCATTATCGGTGCCCGTGCGTATCACGTGCTCACCGATCACCAGAAGTACTTCGGCGAGGGGCGCAACCCGGCGGATATTTTCAAGATCACCAACGGGGGCCTCGGCATTTGGGGTGGCATTATTGTGGGCAGTCTCGCCGTGTATGCGCTGCTCAAGGTGAAGAAGGTGTCCGTGCCGATGTTCGCGGGTGCGGTGGCGCCCGCCCTTCCCGTGGCGCAGGCCATCGGGCGCCTGGGTAACTGGTTCAACCAGGAAATCTACGGCGGCCCTTCGGACAAGCCCTGGGCACTGGAGATTTATCGCCGCGTGGATGAGAACGGCTACACGGACCAGCTGGCGGGACGCTCCACCGGCGAGGTCATCGCGAGCGTTCAACCCACGTTCCTCTATGAACTCCTTTTCTGCCTCGCACTCGCAGCGTTCCTGGTCTGGGCGGAGAAGCGTTTCTCCCTGGAGGGGCACCGCCTGTTCATGCTCTACGTGGCGGGCTACACCCTGGGGCGTTTCTTCATCGAACTCCTGCGCACGGACGAGGCCACGCTCGTGTTCGGCAGCATCCGCATCAACTCTGTGGTGTCCGCGGTGATCTTCCTGAGCGCCGTGGCGTTGCTCGTGTGGACCGGCCGTAAGCAGCCCCGCGTGGCAGCGTCTCCGCAAAGGGAATAAGATGGGGCGGGTGACTAGAAGAACAAAGATCGTCTGTACTCTCGGCCCCGCGGTAGCGTCCAAGGATAAGATCCGTGGCCTGGTTGACGCGGGAATGAACGTCGCCCGTTTGAATTTTTCCCACGGCGAGCATGCTGACCATGAGCAGAATTACACGTGGGTACGCCAGGCGTCGGAAGAAACCGGCAGGGCAGTGGGAATCCTCGCCGATCTTCAGGGCCCCAAGATCCGCTTGGGGCGTTTTGCTGAGGGCGCCACGGTGTGGGCCACCGGCGAGACCATTCGCATTACCGTAGACGATATTCAGGGCACGCATGATCGTGTGTCCACCACCTACAAGCAGCTGGCGCGGGATGCCCGCCCGGGGGACCGCCTGCTGGTGGACGACGGCAAAGTTGCACTGGTGTGCAAGGAAGTCGATGGCAACGACGTGGTGTGCGAGGTCACCGAAGGTGGCCCCGTGTCCAACAACAAGGGCGTGTCTCTGCCGGGCATGAATATTTCCGTTCCTGCGCTGAGTGAGAAGGATATCCGCGATCTTCGCTTCGCCCTGAAGCTGGGCGTGGACTTCATCGCGTTGTCCTTTGTGCGTTCCCCCTCCGACGTGGAGCTGGTGTACGACATCATGGAGGAAGAGGGCCGCCGCGTTCCCGTGATCGCGAAGCTGGAAAAGCCGGAGGCCGTGGATGCCCTGGAGCCCGTCATTCTTGCCTTCGACGCTGTCATGGTCGCACGCGGCGACCTGGGCGTGGAAGTTCCGCTGGAGGACGTCCCCCTGGTGCAAAAGCGCGCCATCCAAATTGCCCGCGAGAATGCGAAGCCCGTGATCGTGGCCACCCAGATGCTGGATTCCATGATCGAGAACTCTCGCCCCACCCGTGCCGAGGCGTCCGATGTGGCTAACGCTGTGCTGGACGGCGCGGATGCCGTGATGCTTTCGGGTGAGACATCCGTGGGTAAGTATCCTCTCCAGACGGTGGAGACCATGGCGCGCATCGTGCAGGCTGCCGAGATCGACGGCGAGGTTCCGCCGCTGACGCACCGCCCACGCACTCGCCGCGGCGTGATCTCCTATGCCGCGAAGGACATCGGAGAGCGCCTCAACGCGAAGGCCCTGGTGGCGTTCACCTCCTCCGGCGATACGGCCAAGCGCGTGGCACGGCTGCGTTCGCATATCCCGATGGTGGTGTTCACCCCGAACGAGGAGGTGCGCCGCCAACTCGCCCTGACGTGGGGCGTGGAGACGTTCCACACCCCTGATGTGAAGTCCACGGACCAGATGATTGAGACCGTGGATAAGATGCTCCTGGCGCAGTCGGAGTACAAGCGCGACGACATGATGGTTGTGGTGGCCGGTTCCCCGCCGGGCATCCAGGGCAACACCAACATGATCCAGGTTCACCTGCTGGGTGCCGAGCGCAAGCGGATCTAACTTGGGCAGAAAAAAGAAAAAGTCGCTCTCCAGCCACCACGATGCCCCGGCCTTCGGGCAAAAAAAGCACAAGCATAAGTCCAAGTCCAAGCGCGTGCGCCTGGGGGAGCCCGGTGCTGTGGGGTCCACCAAGGAGCTGCACAAGGCCCGCCTCATTCTGGAGCACGGCCTCGTCAAGGACAAGTGCTGCCAGGATCGTCCTCGGTGCCTGAAGTGCCCCACGGTGGTGCATCGCCTCACGAAGAGGGATGCGCTTCAGCTGGATGAGGCGGCGTTTCGCCAGGCCCTCACCGAGGCCCGGCGGCGGTAACCTCGTCCTTCCACAGGTAGCTCAGCGTTGCGGCGATGGCCGCCTTTTCTGCTGCCTTGACCGAACCCGCCGTGGGGTGGAACAGCGGTGAGTGGTTCCCCGGAATGTCGGTGCCGGACTCCCACACCTCCTGCTCGGTCACGCCGACCGTCCAGAACAAATACGGCACGCCAAAGTGGCGGGGGATTTCCGAGAAATCCTCGGAGGCTGTCCACGGTTCGGCGTCGATGGATTTATCTCCAAACACCTCGTCGAAGATGGGGCGCACGTGGTAGAACACGTCGGCGTCGTTGTCCGTGAGCTCGCCGTGGGCGCTATAGGTGATGATGGGATCCTTCACGCACCCCGACGCCACGCACTCACCCCGAATGACCCTCTCGATGGCCGCGTAGGTCTTATCGCGCACGGCCGTGTCATAAAAGCGGCAGTTGAGAACCAGCGTGGCTGATTCTGGGATGGTGTTGTTCGTGTGCCCGGAGCTGAGCGTTCCCACCGTCACCACAGCGAAGTCAGACGGGGAGACTTCGCGGCCCACGATGCCCTGCAGGCGCACCACGATGAGGGCTGCCAGGTAGGTAGGGTCGATGGATTCGTGGGGCTGGGAGCCGTGCGCGGACTTGCCGAACAACTCGACGGTGATGGTGTCACACGCGGCGAGTACTGGCCCCGGGGCAGACATGATGGTCTCGGGCGCACCAGCCACGATGTGCTGACCGAGGCAGACCTCGGGGGTGGGGATCGCTTTGGCCAGACCGTCCGTGATCATGTTCGATGCGCCCTGGGTGACCTCCTCCGCCGGTTGGAACAGGGCGGTGAAGGTACCCGACCATACGTCACGACGTGCGTCGAGCACAGCACACAGGGCGATGAGTGCGGTGGTGTGGGCGTCGTGTCCACAGGCATGCATCACCCCGTCATGGGTGCTGGCGTAGGGCAGCCCTGTGTTCTCGGTGACCGGCAGCGCATCAAAATCGGCGCGCATAAGCACGTTCGGACCCTTGCCGTTGGTGAAGACAGCGGTGATCCCGTGGCCGCCGATACCGGTGGTGATCTGGCAGTCGAACTCGCGCAGCTTCTCGGTGATGAAGCGCGCGGTGTTCTCTTCCTGCAGGCTCAACTCCGGGTGGGCGTGCATCCATTCGTAGAAGTCCCGGGTCCAGCTCAAGTCCGGGAGATCATGGTTAATGAAATCAGAGATCTTAGCGGCAGTCATGACCCACAGTGTACGCCCGTGCTAGCGCACGGCCGGGTTGTACTTCAGAGAGTTCGGGCGGAAATCACATTCATCGCCCAGGCGAATACCCGGAGCCAGGCGGCCCTCTTCACGGGCCGTGGTGAGCGTGGCCAGCACCGCATCCTTGAGATCCATGGGGCTGGTGGTGTTGATGTAGATCTTCGTGCCGCCCTCGAAACCGGCCAGGGTGGAGACGCGCCACTTGATCACGATGCGCCACGGCATTGGCACATCCACATCCAGCGGGCGGTGTAGCCACTCCTCGTTGGTGGGGATCAGCGGGCCGGAGGCCACATGGCAGGCATGCACCAGATCCGCCATGGAATCCCGTTCCTCATCGCTCATCAGCCACGGCTCCGTGGTCGCAGATTTGGAGAACACCTCAAGAGTGGGCCAGCGGTGCCCGAAGCCGGCAAAAGCGATGGCATGGTCATTTTCCGCGATGACCAGGTTGTGGCGGGCCGCGTAGTCCACGGCCCACTCGTTGTACATGTTCGGGTTGGAGCGCACCTGGGCGATCTCCACCTCGTTTTGCAAGCCGTGCTCATCGATAGCCACCAACTGCTTATGCAGATGCTCTATGGACGCACCCGCAGGGGAAAGCCAGTTCTGGAACGCCGCGACGTAGCGCACATAGCGGTTCTGGCGGTAGAGCTGATCCATCCCATCCACAGTGAAGGCAATGAACAGACGGTGGTGCTGCCAACTCAACTCGCCGGAGCTGGCCAGCTGATCGGTGGTGGTGGCGCCGGGGATGTAGTGGTCCCGGGCGATGATCACATCGTGCCCACCGGCGAACAGCATGCGGGACTTCTCGTAGAGGGTCTGCATACGTCGGTCCTCGGTGAACTGAGCGTCAATCTCCTCGGCGGGCATGCCCTGGGTCTGCCACTTCTGGCGCAGAATGGACTCCACGTGATCCTGCCCCTCTGGGGTGGACAGGTAGTCGGTCATGTGCATGCCGGCGGAGGCATTCATCTGGTAGCCGTAGTTCAGCAGCCAGTAGTCATAGGTGAGAATCTCGTAGAGATTAGCCACACGGCGGAAGAGGGGATCGGTGGAGTGCAGCTCAGTGGTGGGAACACCGCGCACAATGCGGGGATCCCCATCCTCGTCAATGATGAGGCGCGCCTTTTCCGGCGGCGTGTCCAGCATGTTGTCCAGCCCAAACACGGACGCCGCGTCTCTGTTGGCGATCGGTTCGGCGGAGTTTTTGTGCTCCTCAATGATGTCTTTGGGGCGATCGCCGCGGCCGCGCACCGTCCACACCTCGGTACCGGAAAAAGGGTTGACCTGCTTGATCGTGCCGTCTGGCAGGGTCGTCAACGGGGGAACGGGCGCGGGACGCGAGGAATTTGAGCCAATCACACTAGGGATTCTAGTGCAGATATCGACCAAAAGGGACCTGTGTGTCACACTAATGTGCATGCCTACTATTAATTTCCGGACCCTTGCCACCGCCGAGGAGCACAACGCCATCGAACAGGACTTCCGATCGATGATTGCCGCCTTAGAAGGCGCCTTGGATGCCGACTTCACCGTGACCACGGGACTGGCCCCGGATCCGGAGCTGGTGGCGACGTGGGTCGAGCTCCACGGAGGGAGCGAAAGCGACGACTTGAGCGATCTCAGCGAGGACGATCCTGACGCGCAGCCCACCGGCGGGGAGCTCACGGTGACCGTGCGCGACTACACCATGGGATCCATTTCGGGGCTGACGATGAACTTCGCCGAGCTGCTCACCACACGCGAAAAAGACCCAGCGGAGCCGTTGCTACGCCAGGTCAAAGACGACGCCGGAACTCCACGTGTTCCCTGGCACGTGGAGGTACGGCCTTAGAGCAAGCTGGAGAGGAACTCCTTCGTACGCTCATGCTGAGGGTCGTTGATCACCTGCTCTGACGGCCCGTGCTCCACGATCACGCCACCATCCATGAAGGCCACTGTGTCCGCCACCTCGCGGGCAAAGCCCATCTCGTGGGTGACGACCAGCATGGTCATGCCGTCGTCGGCCAGGCGGCGCATGACGTTCAGTACTTCACCCACCAGCTCCGGGTCCAGGGCGGAGGTCGGCTCGTCGAAGAGCATCAGCTTCGGCCGCATCGCCAGGGCGCGCGCGATGGCCACGCGCTGCTGCTGTCCACCGGACAGCTGCACGGGGTAGGCGTCCGCCTTGTGCGCCAGCCCCACCTGTTCCAGGAGTTCCTGGGCGTGGGCGATGGCCTCGTCCTTGTTTTCTTTCCGCACTTGGATCGGTGCCTCGATGATGTTTTCCAACACCGTGCGGTGGGAGAAGAGGTTGAAGTGTTGAAACACCATGCCCACTTCCACACGCTGGGCTGCCGCGTCCTTCTCCGAGATTTCGTACAGGGTGCCGTTTTTCTCCCGGTAGCCGATGAGTTCCCCATCGACGTAGATGCGTCCCGCGGTGATCTTTTCCAGGTGGTTCACGCACCGCAACAGGGTGGACTTACCGGAACCAGACGGGCCGATGAGGCAGGTAACGGTGCCGGCGGGGACGTCGAGGTCGATGCCTTTGAGGATCTCCAGGCGACCGTATTTTTTCCACACGTTCTGGATGGAGATCATGGTGTCCGCAGAGGCGGCTGCGCTGCGGGATTCTGGTGCAGGGGTGGTGCTCACAGTCATGTCTCCTAGTTGTCGGTGTTCTTGTCGTTGACGGTCACGTTGCGGGGCAGTACTCCCTCGGCATCCGCGAGAGCTGCCAGCTGGCGGGAGGTCAGGTTCCGGGAGGAACCGCGTGCGAAATAGCGTTCCAAATAGAACTGGCCGACCATCAGTGCCGAGGTGATGACCAGGTACCACGTGGCGGCCACCAGCATGAGGGGCACTGGCTGGAACAGGCTGTTGGAGATGTCATTCGCGCGACCGAAAATCTCAGCCGTGTAGGGGATCGCGATGACAAGCGAGGTGGTCTTCAGCAGGGAGATGAATTCGTTGCCTGTCGGAGGAATGATGATGCGCATGGCCTGTGGCAGGACGGTCCGGCGCATGTTCTGCCACCACGTCATGCCGAGTGCCTTGGACGCCTCGGACTGGCCTTCGGGGACGGCCTGAATACCCGCGCGGACGATCTCAGCCATGTAGGCCGCTTCGTTCAAGCCCAGACCGATGATGGCCAGCAGGAACGTGTTGGCCAGCAGCTCCTGCAGGTCGAACTCGGTAACTCCCACATTGAGTACCTGGTAGATGGAACCTACAAGACCCCACAGCATCAGCTGCACGTACACCGGCGTGCCGCGGAAGATCCACAGGTATACCCATGCCACGCCGCCCAACACGGGGTTGGGCGACATGCGCAGAACCGCCACGATGGCGCCGACGATCAAGCCCAGCGCCATGGAGAAAATGGTCAGCAAAATGGTCTTCCAGGCTGCCACCAGCAAGCGAGTATCGAAGAGATATTGGAAGTAGGTATCCCAGTGGAAGGCCTCGTTGCGCGCCGAAGAAATGACGAAGAGTGCAGCCAGAACGAGCAGAATGGCCGCGGCGATCCAGCGTCCGGGGTGGCGCAGGGGAACGGCCTTGATTTCCTTAGGCATTTTCTTTGTATGCGGGGTCATGGGCGTGTCTTCTTTCGGCGAGGGGAGTGCGTGCGACGCGACGTCTGTGGTGCGGTGCTGACGGGGGAGGTGAAGGGCTGTGCATTGAAGGTCACTGCATCAATCTTCGCTTCTTCCAGCCCCCACGGAGCCATGATCTTGTCGTAGTCGCCTGTGTTCATCATGTGCTGCAGGGCTGCGGCGAGTGCTGGTCCCAGAGGATCATCCTTGTTTACAGCCCAGCCAAAGGGCGCTGTGTCGAAGGCCTTTCCCACTTGGACAAGCCGATCGTCGCTGCGCTTGACCGCGTAGGAGATGACGGGGGAGTCCGAGGAGAACGCCTGGGCACGCTTCAGAATCGTGGCTGTGGCCGCTGCATCGGCGGTGGGGTACACCATTTTCTTGATGGCGGGCTTGCCGTGCGCCACGCACTCGTCGGATTTCGACTGGACCTCATCCGTATCGGAGTAGGTACCCTGCTGCACGGCCACGGTCAAGCCGCAGGGGTTGTCTGGGTCAACTGCGCCCTCGTTGCCGGGCTGCGTCGCCCAGGCGATACCAGCGCTAACGAAGTCCACAAAGTCGTAGACCTTCTGACGTTCCTCGGTGTCTGTGAACGCGGAGGCGCCCACGTTAATGGTGCCGGCGGAAATGCCCGGAAGAATCAGGGTGAAGTCCGTCTGACGTACATCCACGTCCAGGTCCAGGATGGATCCCGCGGCTCGAATGAGGTCCATTTCAAAGCCGATGATCTGTCCGCTGGAGTCTTTGAATTCATTCGGTGCATACGGCGGGTTGGTTCCCACAATGATTTTTCCCTGCTTCCGAATCTTGTCGGGGACGAGGGCTGCGAGTTCTGGAACGGGCTCTGGGGCGATGCGGACCCAGCCTTCGGGGTTGCCCTGTTCTTCATTCGTGACGCATGCACCCAAGGTCAGTGCCATCGCACAGGCGAGGAGGCCTGCGCCAGCTGCTCGGGAGTAACGGTTCACCATGACGGGAAGTATAACCGAATACCTGTATATTATAGAAAGCGCTATGGCACCGCGTGTACACGTTTCCCACTTCGCCGAAGTCCCCTCACCGCTGGAGACCATCACCGTCGCGACTGATGGTCGTGCGCTGACGGGCTGCTGGTTTCAGGGGCAGACGTATTTCCCGATATTCGACGCCCAGCTGTGCGTCCCCGCGGCCTCCCATCCCATTCTGGCCCGCGTGGCGGAGGAACTCCGTGAGTATTTCGACGGTGGTTCTGTGGAGTGGACGGTGCCTCTGGCCCCGACGGGCACCGAGCTTCAACAACAGGTGTGGCAGCAGCTCCGCACCATCCCGCGGGGTGAGACGCGCACCTATGGCGAGATCGCCGCAGCGATTGGCCGGCCACGTGCCGCCCGTGCCGTGGGGCAGGCTGTGGGCCGCAACCCCCTCAGCATCGTGGTGCCCTGCCATCGAGTCGTCGGCGCGGATGGTGCTCTCACGGGCTATGCCGGTGGCATGGACCGCAAGATTCATCTTCTGCGCCTTGAGGGAGTACTGCCGTCGGCGTCGGTATGAATCGGAGGAAGCCCCTGAGCAGTAGTTCTCCATGCCCCGCGAGCTGCACGCTTGCGAAAAGACACTAAAAACATAGACGGGTGAGTGCTAAAGTAACTCCCTATGCGCACCTCCTTTAGTCTCTTTGAGCCTTCAGAAACCACGCACACGGCCACGTCGCGCGCGCATTCCCAGCCTGGCCCGTTGATTGATCTGGATACGTCCCCAGCTCAGTGGTCTCAGCCGGCTCAGATGCGTCGCTACATGATCCGCAGGGTTCCCGGCCTGGACGGATTGCGCGGCCTCGCGGTCGCCACGGTGATGATCTATCACTTTTTCGGCGACGTGCTTCCCGGAGGCTTCCTGGGTGTTGACCTGTTCTTCGTCCTCTCCGGATTTCTTATCACCTCCCTGCTGATTCGCGAGCACGCCGTGTACGGGCGCATCAGCCTCAAGCAGTTCTGGACCCGGCGCGTGCGCCGCATTCTCCCCGCAGCACTGACGGTGCTGCTGATCACCAGCGCCATCGTCGGCATGCTCGGGGGAGACCTGGCGGTGGGGCTCGGCAAGCAGTTCCTCGGCACGCTGTTCTTCGTGAACAACTGGGTGCAAATCGCCGATTCCCAGAGCTACTTCGCGGATTCCGGGGTGCAGATTTTCGCGCACTACTGGTCCCTGGCCGTGGAGGAGCAGTTCTACGTCATCTGGCCGCTCATTGTGGTGGGGCTGTTTGCCCTGGCACGCAAGGGGCATCGTCGCAGCGCCCCGCTGTTGGGGCTCTTCGCCGTGGTGGCTGGCGTGGCGTCTGCCGTGGCGATGGCCACGCTGTACTCCCCGGATGCCGACCCCACCCGTGTGTACTACGGCACGGACACCCACGCTTTCGGCCTGCTGATTGGTGTGACTGTGGCGGTGCTCCTGACGGATTCGCGCCGGGTGTTCGTGGACTCCTGGCCTCGGAAGCACTCGTTTGCCGCAGGCTCCGCTGGAACTGTGGGGCTCGTGGCGTTGGTCTTGTTCTTCTTGTTCCTCAAGGACACCTCGGCGGTGGCCTATCAAGGAGGCATTGTCGCGGCCAACATCGCCGGAGCCCTTGTTGTGTGGGCGGTCGTGAATGAATCCGGGCCGGCGTCGGTATTTTTCCGCGTGGCCCCGATGCGGTGGTTGGGTGATCGCTCCTTTTCCCTGTACCTGTGGCACTGGCCGGTGGTGAAGATTGCCGATCGCCTGATCGATACGGATCTGTGGTGGCTGCCGGGCGTGGTTGCCGTCGTGATTTCCCTGCCGCTGGCTGACCTGTCCTACCGCCTGATCGAAACTCCATTCCGACGCCGAGGTATCCGTGGCACGTTGTCCTCGTTGAAGGGCGGCTGGACCGTCGTCGCAGCAGTCGTGGTGCTGTGTGCTGTCGCGGGAACCGTGTATGGTGTGGCCACCGCTCCGCAGAAAACCCAGTTGGAGCAACAGTTGGAAGCCGCGGCGGCGCGTCAGACGAAGCCGGCGGAGAAGGCGGATATCGCAGCCCAATCGGTCTCTCGGACGATGCCGACGGGTGACCAGATCACGGGCATTGGTGACTCGGTGATGCTGGCCAGCACGGAGGGCCTGGAGGATCTCTTCCCAGGGATTTACGTGGACGGCGAAGTATCCCGTCACTACGTCGCGGTTCCGGACATTGTCAGCGCGATGGAGGCCAATCAGACTCTGGACAAGTTCGTGGTGCTGGGATTCGGCACCAACGGCGAGGCCTTCCCAGGCCAGCTCGATGAGATCATCGACCAGTTGGGACCCGACCGCGTGATTGTGCTGATGAGCCCCTACGGGCACAAGGAATGGCTCGATGGCGCGCGCGACCAGGTCTACGAATACGCCAGGAAGTACCCCAATGTGTATGTGGGCGACTTCTGCAACCTGGCCGCTGAGGATACGTCCGTGCTCATTGATGACAAGATCCACCCTGCGCCCGCAGGCCAGAAGGTCTACGCGCGGGCGGTGAAGCAAGCTCTGCAGCAATGGGTGGACGATGACAAGGTTATCCCTCAGAAGTGCGTGGGCTAGTGCGCTTGCCTGCGTATTGGATGACTGCGCCCAGCAGGATGACCACAACGAGTGAGGCAGCGAATAGTGGGGCGATGATCGAGTAGCCGATCAGTGCTGCGATCAGCGCGATGCGCACGCCCAGGGACGTCTGATTCCATCGGAAGGACGGAGCGAGCGTGCGGGCTGCGTTCTTCCGCACGCGCTGGAACCACATGATGTAGCCGATCACGATGGAGGCCATGAGCCCCAGCGCCAGGACTGCCAGCGCAATCTGGCTGTAGATGCCAAATAGGGTTCCCATGTGTAGCTGGATGGCCCACGTGGTCAGCCGTGCGGCGATCGGCCAGTCGGAGAACTTCAGGGTGTTGGCCACGGACATGGTGTCCGGGTTGATGGCCACGGCATCCGTGGAGAAGGAAAAGGGCTGGCGAGTTTCGTTCACGGTCCACAGCGCGCCGGGCTCCGCCGGGCTCTTAATGTCCAACACGCCGGTGAGGCCGGCCTGCCGGGCCACAGCATTAATGTGCTGGTAGATATCCTGAGAGGCGTGGGCGGCGTGGTGGTCGCCGTGTCCGACCTGTGCGCTTGAGGCTGCATGCTCAGCGTGCGCGTTCGCTGCGGCGGGATCTGGGGTGGTGTGGTCGCCGGCACCGTGATCGGTGTGCTCGGGTGCGGTGGCGGAGATGCTCGGGGTTTGCCACTGCAACTGCTCGCGCACCGCGGCGATGTTATCACCTGCGACCAGCGACCAGGACAGGCCAGACGCTCCCAGGAACAGCATGCCGAGTGCGATCCACACACCGATGGTGCTGTGCCGGCCCACGTTCTTCATACGGGCAGACTGTGCGCGCGTGGCGTTCTTCCTGGTTCGCTTGCGGGTGGTCCACCAGAGGAACAGGCCTGTGATCGCGAACGGGGCGAGCCACGAGGCTGCGATTTCGGCGTAGATGCGGCCGGGCTCGCCGAGCCAGAGGCTGCGGTGGCCTTGGGACAGCCACGTGCGGAAGGGCAGTGCTGCGGATCCTCCGTATTGCACGAGGTCGCCCTTAATGGCCAGCGATGCCGGATCGACGAACACGGCGTGTGTGTAGCTCTTGGAGGGCAGATCGGGATCTGCGAACAGCACTCTGGTGGTGGCCTTGGGGTTGTCACTGGACTGGACCCTGGCGATGTCCAGGTCGGGGTGCACGGCGCGTGCGGCGTCCACCTGCTTGTCCAACGATTGTGCTTGGCCGCCGTCGGCTGTCATCTCTTGGTGGTAGAGACCACGTTCGATGGTGGGGGCGAGGGCGTAAAAGAAGCCACTGAGCGCGGCTACGAACATTAATGGGGCAATGAAGATGCCACCCAGCGTATGAATCCTTCTAAATATAGACACAAACTATTAGTCGTGAAGAACCATAAAAGAGTTCCACAGTAGATAACTCACAGGGGAGTAGGGAACCCCCGCTCGAGGCTCGTACATGGTATTTATCTGCACGTTTGTAGCTTGTGACGGGGGTAAGGTAAAGTGTCCGCTATCGCCCTTGTAGCCCAATTGGCAGAGGCAACGGATTCAAAACCCGTCCAGTGTGAGTTCGAGTCTCACCAAGGGCACGCGAGAAAAACACCCCTTGACCCCTCAAGGGGTGTTTTTCAGTTCCTCAGCAATGATCCCCAGCGCCTCCTCCAGCTCGCTATCGCTCAAGTGGCCGAACCCAAGCACAATGCCTTCGTCAGCGTGGGCACCGCCCCAATAGTCGGCCAGGAGTGTCAGCCCCACGCCCCGCCGCCGGGCACGCGCGCGCAGCGACTCAGGATCGCGACACAGCAGCACCGCGTGGAGCCCACCGTTGATCGGCAACAACGTGACATCCGGTATTCCCTGAAAAGAGTTCGTGACTAGGTCGCGGCGGCGTCGGTAGGAACGGCGAACACGGCCCGTATGCCTGCGCAGAGCACCGCTGGCGAGGTAGGTGGCGAGGGCTTGTTGAGTGATGCTGGAGACTGGGCAGCGGAAGATGTCGCGGATCTGCTCCACGCGGGGCATGAGGGAGGCGGGGAAGACCACATAGCCGCAGCCGATGGAGGGGGAGATCACGGAGGAAAACGTGCCGAGCAGGATGGTGTGTTCGGGATCGAGGCTGGCTAGGGCGGGTAGGGGTTGGCCGAGATAGCGCAGTTCGGAGTCGAAGTCGTCTTCGATGAGCCAGCGTTCGTTGTCGCGTGCCCAGGCCACGAGTTCGGTGCGCCGGGTGGCGGACATGGATGTGCCGTAGGGGTATTGGTGGCTGGGGGTGGCGATGACGGCGTCCACGTGGGTGGTGGGGAGGGTGAGGCCGTCGCCGTCCGTGGGGATGTCCACCAGGGTGTGGCCGAGTGCCGTCGGGATTTGGCGCAGGCTGGGATACCCGGGTGATTCGACGCCCACTGTCAGGTTCGACGGCTGCGTTTTCAGGAATAGTTCCATGCCGTCGCGGGCACCTGCGGTGACGACGATGCGGGACGGGTCGATGGAAAAGCCGCGCATGTGGCGCAGGTGGTGGGAGATCTCGCGGCGCAGAGCCTCGAGGCCTAGGGGGCTGAAGAGGTCCGTGGGATTGGCGGCCGCGTCCCGCCATGCGGCGCGCCATTCGGGGGTGACGAGTCCGCGCGTGTCGGGCAGTCCGGGAGTGAGCTCGTTGAGGGGTTGCTCCGGGGGCGCGGGCAAGGGGTGATTGTGGGGGTGGAGCGGTTTGGGAGTGAGTGCGGGGTTGATGTGAGTTCCGGATCCGTGTCGTGCGACCAGGTAGCCCTCGGCGATGAGCTGGTCAAAGGCGGTGACGATGGTGCCGCGGCTTACCCCCAATTGTTCCGCGAGGATGCGGGTGGACGGGAGTTTTTCGCCGGGCTCTAGCAGCCCCTCGGCGACGAGCGAGCGGATACTGGCGCATATTTGCACTGGTAGGGGGCGTGCATCCGAGTGGTCCAGAACAATGTTCATAGACACACTCTAAGTGGTCTAATTCAATTGGTCTATAGTGGATCTTGTTCTATACCACTTGAAAGATGGATGATGGTGTCTATGACTGACGAGAAGACTAACAACCGTACCGGAACCACCCGCGTGAAGCGCGGCCTGGCAGACATGCTCAAGGGCGGCGTGATCATGGACGTGGTCAACGCCGAGCAGGCAAAGATCGCCGAAGACGCCGGCGCCTCCGCCGTCATGGCACTGGAGCGCGTCCCCGCCGACATCCGCGCGCAAGGTGGCGTGGCCCGCATGTCCGACCCAGACCTGATCGACGGCATCGTCAACGCCGTGTCCATCCCCGTGATGGCCAAGTCCCGCATCGGCCACTTCGTGGAAGCCCAGATCCTGGCAGAGCTGGGCGTGGACTTCATCGACGAGTCCGAGGTTCTGAGCCCAGCTGACTACACCCACCACATCAACAAGTGGGATTTTGACGTGCCGTTCGTCTGTGGTGCAACCAACTTGGGCGAGGCGCTGCGCCGCATCACCGAAGGTGCTGCCATGATCCGCTCCAAGGGTGAGGCCGGCACCGGTGACGTGTCCGAGGCTGTGCGCCACCTGCGCACCATCAAGTCCGAGATCGCTCGGATTCAGAAGCTGGATCGCGACGAGCTTTTCGTTGCTGCGAAGGAGCTGCAGGCGCCGTACGACCTGGTCGCCGAGGTTGCCGAGACCGGCAAGCTGCCCGTGGTCCTGTTCGTCGCCGGTGGTGTGGCCACCCCAGCTGACGCCGCCCTGGTGCGCCAGATGGGCGCCGAGGGTGTGTTCGTGGGCTCGGGCATCTTCAAGTCCGGAAACCCATCGGCTCGCGCGAAGGCTATCGTCAAGGCTGCGACCGCCTACGACGACGCTGCCGTGCTCGCCGAGGTCTCCCGCGGTCTGGGCGAGGCCATGGTGGGCATCAACGTCAACGACGTTCCCGCTCCACACCGCCTGGCAGAGCGTGGCTGGTAAACCGGTGCCTGCTGCGTCTCCTGACACGGCTCCCGTGATCGGTGTGCTTTCCCTGCAAGGTGGAGTAGAAGAACACCTGGCCATCTTGGAGCAACTCGGCGCGCACACGCGCCGAGTGCGGCTTCCCAAGGACCTAGATGGCCTGGACGGACTCATCCTGCCCGGCGGGGAATCCACCGTGTTCGACAAGCTGGCTCGAACCTTTGAGCTGGCGGAGCCGCTGACGGCCGCCATCGAGGGAGGGCTGCCCACCTTAGCCACGTGCGCCGGTTTGATTTATGCGGCCCGGGAGTTAGAGAACCCGGCGTCGGGACAACAGACATTGGGCGTGCTGAACGTGACGGTGCGGCGCAATGCCTTCGGTAGTCAGCGCAACTCCAGCGAGCGGACCCTCACTATCGACGGTGAGACGGTGGAGTCCAGTTTCATCCGCGCGCCGATCGTTACCGCGGTGGGCGGCGGCGTGGAGGTCCTCGCCTCGACTCAGGATGCGGATGGGGAGGACGTGATCGTGGCGGTACGCCAGGGGCACATCACGGCGGTGAGCTTTCACCCGGAGGAAAACGGGGAGACCACGCTGCACGTGGCGTGGCTGCGCGGCTGCCGCTCGTAGGTGGTGTTGCTTCTGGGGCAAGCGTGATGCAGGTCGTTGCTGTGCGTTACTCCAGGGCATCCAGCCACAGGTTTCGCCGCTTGCCGAGGACGCGTCTGAGATCGCGTGCTCGGCGAATATCGAAATCTGTGGCCTGGATGATTTTCTCTGCAGCTCCTTCAGTGGTTGCTAGGGAGCGATCCATCACCGTTCGGGCGGCCCGATCGCTCAAGCCGATTGAGTGGGTGAAACTGAGAAACTTTTTTCCGCTCAGGTTATCTGTGGCCCCGGCAACGCTTAAGGCCAACGTGTGATCGCCATAGGGGAGAGTACTGGGAATGTCATATACCGGAGCTAATTCAAATCCCTCGCCAGTGTTGATCACGGAGATATTTTTTGCGTGCATATCGCCGTTGCCCGTGAGCCATGCGAACGCCACGAGATAGGCAATTTTCTGGGCATCGAGTGCGCGGCGCCTGCTGACCGTGAGGATTGCGGAGGCAACGTCTTCCATGGTTGGGGAGTACTTTGCTGCCGGGGGAATATTCAATAATTGTGCAGAGTCCTCCACGGGGAACAAGGTGTCACCGTGTCTATCAAATCGGGTGACCAACAGCCCTGAGCGGCCGTGTTTGTCGTGGATGACCGTGGCTGAGGCGGCAGGGATCCATTTTTTCGCAGAACGGATCATCTCAAAGCAGGCCGATTCATTTTCGACGAGTTTCGGATATTCCGGTGGTGAGACTTTCAGGATATAGTCCACACCATCGGATACTGTGGGTGCGGCAATGGTGCGGGCCGAGGCTTTGTCCTGGACACCAGGTAGCGCCGAGGGATCCACAATACCGGCGCTGGATAGCGCCTCAGTGAAATCCAGGTCCTCGTTCATGGTGAGTTGTGCGCTGTGAGGGTGGGGACGTTGCCCCTGGGGGACCACTGCCACGTTGCCGATGGTGTTGGCGCCCACGTGAAGGAGCAAACCCAGCTCATCGTCCATGGAGACCTTGGAGTTTTTCTTCAAGGTAGACAGGCGCCGGCCCTCAGGAAGAAGGTTGGAGAAAAATGCAGGGAGAGCTCCGCCCGTGGTGACGGTGGCGTTGTCCCGCACGGGAAAGGTGGTCGCGACGGCCGGTCCACCGTGTGCCAAGGTTTCCTGATTGTAGAGAAATTCTGTGGTGCCATCGCTGTACGACGTGAGGTTCCCCACCAAGGCAGCGCCGACCCACACGTCGGCGCGATGGATGGCATGGTGCGCTGTGGTGCTGTTGTGGGGCAGGGAATTGCCCTGGGGCGGGGTGTTGTTGCTCATGAGTTGTGGCCCTGCGTGGCTAGCTGAAAGTGGTCCACATAGACCTGATTATGAGGAACCGGTTCCAGATCGAACCCTAGAACGGACAAGACGGCAATGGTCTTGTCTAACTGGGTTGTGTGCTTGCCGTTTTCCAGCTCCCGGATGAACCTCTCGGACACGTCTGCAAGGTCAGCCAGATCTCTTTGGGTGAGCTGTAGTTTCCGGCGTTGTTCGCGGGCGAAGATGCCGATCTCGGAAGCTTTCATGATGGCTCCTTTTCAAGGGCGCGTGGCGTTGGGATGAGTTGATCGGCACGAACGTGCTGATTTATCCATGATATACGGCCGTGTCGCTTCGGAGCAAGCATTTTCGGCATGATCGTGCCGAAAAAGGCGATAATGAGCTCGCGGTATGACTTACCCCTAGAACTTCGGCACGAACGTGCCGATTATGTGTGCTGTGGCCAGATCGCCTCATCCTGATGTCAGGGGCGACGTATAGAGTAGAGCTCATGACTGACAAGAAGCTGTTGCTCCTCGACGGCCACTCCCTGGCCTTCCGCGCGTTCTATGCACTTCCCGCACAAAACTTCTCCACCACGGGTGGCCAACACACGAACGCAGTCTATGGCTTCTTAGGGATGTTCCTGGGCCTCATGGAGCAGGAACAGCCCACCCACGTTGCCGCCGCATTCGACCTGTCCGGACCGACCTTCCGAGAGGAATCCTTCCCTGACTACAAGGCGCAGCGTCCCTCCACACCACCGGAGTTCAAAGGGCAGATTGACCTCATCCGAAAAACGCTGGAAACCCTCGGAATTGTGACTCTCGATAAGGAGTCCTATGAGGCAGACGATATTATCGCCACCCTTGCCACGCGGGGACATGAAGCAGGAATGAACACCCTCATTTGCACAGGTGACCGCGATTCTCTTCAACTGGTGACCGATGACGTGACCGTGCTCTACACACTGAAGGGTGTTTCCGAGCTGCACCGATTTACCCCTGCAGCCGTGGAAGAAAAGTATGGAGTCACGCCCGCTCAATATCCGGATTTGGCCGCGCTTCGAGGGGATACATCGGACAATATGCCAGGTGTGCCCGGCGTCGGACCAAAAACGGCGCAAAAATGGATCACGCAATACGGCAACTTGCAGGGGGTCATAGACAATATTGAGTCCATCGGCGGCAAAGTGGGTCAGTCTCTGCGCGATAATATCGACAATGTCACGCTTGCCCGCGACATTACGGAAATGGTGCGCGACCTGGATCTTGTTAAAGACCTCGATGAGCTGAAGCCTCAAGACATTGAGGCCGCAGATGCCCTCGAAGTCTTTGAGGAATTGCAGTTTGGCGCCAACCTTCGCACTCGAGCGTTTCGCACACTGGGAGTGGAATTTGATAACGCGGACGCCATTCCTATTACCCAAGAAGATATTGCCGAAGGAAAGCTCGCCGGATGGCTGAAAAAGCGTTCCTCCACGCCAATCTCGGTGGATATCAGCGGAGAAACGCTGGCGTTATTGGATCGCGATAACGTGGGCGTGGCCATTGACCTTGCTGAGATTTCCACCAAGGATCTTGATGCACTGCAACAGTGGCTGGATTCGGATTCCCCGAAATGGTTCCACGACACCAAATTGGCCTTTCACGCCTTAATCGACCAAGGCGTCATCACCGTGTCCCATCAGGACGACGCCGAGCAGACGTCCCTGATAGCCCCAGAGCAGATGAACGGCCTCGCAGGCGTGGAGCATGACACCTCCATCGCGGCATACTTGCTGCGACCGGATGTGCGCACTCACACATTGGAAGACGTTGTGCAGCGTCACGTGGGCCGAGAATTGAGTGAGGACGCTACAGGGCTGGAGCGTGCCCAGGCCATCGCAGAATTGGTGGGGGTGCTCGCGCCCGCGCTGCTGGAGGCCGGGGCGGATGAGCTCTATTACGACCTGGAAGTGCCACTGTGCCTGATTCTCGCGCGGATGGAAGCGACGGGAATCTCGGTCAATCGCTCCCATTTGGAGACATTGGCACAGGACTACGAGGATAAGGTTCAGCTGGCCGTGGATGCCGCTCGTGACGTGGCGGGAGTTCCCGACCTCAACCTGTCGAGCCCGAAGCAGCTGCAAAAGGTTCTCTTCGAGGATCTGGACCTTCCGAAAACGAAAAAGACAAAGACCGGATATTCCACGGCGGCCGCGGAACTGGAGAAACTCGCGGCGCAATCGGATCACCCATTCCTGGGCTATCTGATGCAGCACCGCGAGTATCTGAAGATGAAAAACACCATCGACGGATTGGTGAACGCCATTGAGGGCGATGGGCGCATCCACACCACTTTCAATCAAAAGGGTGCGGCCACGGGGCGCCTATCGTCCTCGGATCCCAACCTTCAAAACATTCCCGTTCGCACCGAGGCGGGGCGCATTATCCGTTCCTGCTTCGTGGTGGGCAATGGCTATGAGACGTTGTTGACGGCGGACTATTCCCAGATTGAAATGCGCGTGATGGCTCACCTGTCCGAAGACCGTGGTTTGATTGAGGCCTATCAATCCGGCGAGGACCTTCACAATTACGTGGGTTCCCGCGTATTCGATGTGCCCGTGGACGAAGTCACTCCCGATCTGCGCCGAAAAGTAAAGGCCCTGTCCTACGGCTTGGTGTACGGATTGTCCAGCTTTGGCCTCTCCCAACAGCTGTCCATTTCCACCGCAGAAGCCAAGCGCATCATGGATAACTACTTCGAGCGCTTTGGCGGTGTGAAGAAATATCTGGACCACGTAGTGGAGGTTGCCCGGGAGACCGGATACACGGAGACGATCTTTGGACGCCGGCGTTACCTACCGGAATTGAACTCCTCGAACAGGGTGGCGCGCGACAACGCAGAACGTGCAGCGCTGAACGCTCCCATCCAGGGCTCGGCGGCAGACATCATTAAGTTGGCCATGATCCGGGTGGATCGGGCACTGAACGACGGGGGATTCCGCTCCCGCGTGCTGCTACAAGTCCACGATGAATTGGTGGTGGAGGTAGCCCCAGGAGAGCTAGACGAGGTGCGCCAGCTTCTGCGTGAGCAGATGGATGGCGCCGCAGAGCTCCGCGTGCCGCTCGACGTGTCCGCCGGTGACGGCGAGAACTGGGATGCTGCCGGGCACTAGCCTTCTAGAGCAGGGGAGGTGCTGGCGTCGGCGTCGTCGGTGGATTTCTTCGCGCTAAAGGCACGCTCCAGACCCACCATGATGGCCACCGCAACGGCGCCTGCGAGGAACAGAGTGATCGCCAACCCGATGTCCTGAGAGGGTGCCTCAAGGTTGGCGCTCTCATCCTGCCACGGCCACAGGGCGCGCAGGGACCCGAACATGAGGCCGGCCATGACCACCAGCGTGATGTCGCGGTGGTCTTCCAGGAGTTTCTCCAAGATGCGCACGAAGGCGATGATGCCGGTGAGGGCGCCCAGGGCGAATACGCCGATGTAGACAAGGTCGCGCTCATGAACCGCGCCCATCGTAGCGCTGTAGAGACCCACGGCCAATAGGAAGAAGGAACCGGAAACGCCTGGCAGCACCAGAGCACAGATGGCTACAGCGGCCGCGAAGAATACGACGATGAGGCTGGGGTTGGACTGAGGCGCGCTGGTCACGCCGGTGAGGAGGAACGTGGCCACGGCGGCGAGGATGAACGCCACGATGGCGACGGGTAGGTTTCGCGAGACAGCTTCCTTGTTGATCATGGACAGTGGCACCACGAGGGAGACCAGAACCATGCCGAAGAACAGCGCGCGGGAGGCCACGGGCTGATCAGTGACGAACGCCTCCATCACCCCGGCCATGGATACCACAACTGCTGTCATGCCGACGAGGAGGGAGATAAGAAACAGCCAGTCTGCGCTCTTGAGTTTCTGGATTGCTGCAGAACGATCCTTGACCAGGAGCTTCAGTCCGTCGAGGACAAGATTTGCTTGGGCTAGGACTCTTTCGTATACGCCGGTGACAAGTGCAATGGTGCCTCCTGAAACCCCAGGAACGAGCTCAGCCATTCCGATCAGGGCACCGCGGATGATGTTAAGTAGGATGCTCATTGGCTACCACTATAAACAAAACCCCTCCACGGAGGCGTTTTTCTGCGGTGTGGCGCGTTTGCGCAGATAGTACAAGCTGTGTAACATTTGCAATGTTGTGCGCCCACGCGGGCGTGCTTTGCAATTGTCCGTTTTCTATTCGAGTCCGTTTCGGAGACAACTAACACATGTCCACCAACAACGCACCTCAGGTAGCCATCAACGATATTGGTTCCGCTGAGGATTTCCTGGCAGCCATCGACGCAACCATCAAGTACTTCAACGATGGTGACATTGTCGAAGGCACCGTCGTGAAGGTCGATCACGACGAAGTTCTGCTTGATATCGGCTACAAGACCGAGGGTGTAATCCCTTCCCGCGAACTGTCCATCAAGCACGACGTAGACCCAGGTGAGGTCGTTGAGGTCGGCGACGTTATCGACGCTCTTGTTCTCACCAAGGAGGACAAGGAAGGTCGTCTGATCCTGTCCAAGAAGCGCGCACAGTACGAGCGTGCGTGGGGCGCCATCGAGGAGCTCAAGGAGAAGGACGAGCCAGTTACCGGTACCGTTATCGAGGTTGTCAAGGGCGGCCTGATTCTGGACATCGGTCTGCGCGGCTTCCTGCCTGCTTCCCTGGTCGAGATGCGCCGTGTTCGCGACCTGCAGCCTTACATCGGCCAGGAGATCGAAGCAAAGATCATCGAGCTGGACAAGCACCGCAACAACGTTGTGCTGTCCCGCCGCGCATTCCTGGAGCAGACCCAGTCCGAGGTTCGCTCCGAGTTCCTCAACCAGCTGCAGAAGGGACAGGTCCGCAAGGGTGTTGTCTCCTCCATCGTCAACTTCGGTGCCTTCGTGGACCTGGGTGGCGTAGACGGCCTGGTTCACGTCTCCGAGCTGTCCTGGAAGCACATCGATCACCCATCTGAGGTTGTCTCCGTGGGCGACGAAGTGACCGTCGAGGTTATCGAGGTTGTTCTGGACCGCGAGCGCGTCTCCCTGTCCCTGAAGGCAACCCAGGAAGACCCATGGCGCGTCTTCGCCCGTACCCACGCAATCGGCCAGATTGTTCCGGGCAAGGTCACCAAGCTGGTGCCATTCGGTGCATTCGTCCGCGTGGAAGAGGGCATCGAGGGTCTGGTACACATCTCCGAGCTGGCTGAGCGCCACGTTGAGGTTCCAGACCAGGTTGTGAGCGTTGGCCAGGAAGTGATGGTCAAGGTCATCGACATCGACCTCGAGCGTCGTCGCATCTCCCTGTCCGTCAAGCAGGCTGACGAGGACTACAACGAGGAGTTCGACCCATCCAAGTACGGCATGGCTGACTCCTACGACGAGCAGGGCAACTACATCTTCCCAGAGGGCTTCGACCCAGAGACCAACGAGTGGAAGGAAGGCTTCGACGAGCAGCGCGAGGCTTGGGAGGCACGCTACGCAGAGGCAGAGCGTCGCCACACCCAGCACACCGCTCAGATCGAGCGCAACCGCGCAGCTGCTGCCGAGGCTGCTGCCAACGGCGAGGGCGGCTACTCCTCCGAGTCCAACGACTCTAAGGGCTCCGCTTCCTCCGACTCTTCCGCTGAGGACGCAGGCACTCTGGCTTCCGACGAGCAGCTGGCTGCTCTGCGCGAGAAGCTGGCCGGCGGCGAGTAAGATCACCGCACTGCACGGCTGACACACGCCGGAAGCAGGAAGGGCATCCATCACACGATGGATGCCCTTCTTCTTTTGTGCTTTTCGTCAGGCGTCAGCCCAGAAACTATCCGGGATTCCCTGAACCCCCTTAAACAGCTCTCGCTCCAACGGCTCTCCCGCGCGGAAGAGCGACATTTCACCCGTGGGTTCCAGCACAATGAGCTGCACCTGATTCCGATGATGAATGCCCGCACGTCGCATTACCATCCGCATATCGGACTTTGAGATGTGATAGTGACGCATCTGCTTGTCCAAATACTGTCCGTGCGCGAACACCGCGTGTGGCTTTTCATCGAACACCCGCCGCAACCCCGACTGCTTACGCGCCGCTCCCAGAGCCGCCTCCAGCAGCATGAGCGTTACAAGCCCAATCGCGCCGGCGGCCAGGGTGGGCGGGTGACCGATAATCACACGTCCCGCCACCGCACCGAACATGATCAGCACAACCGTGTCGAATGCCGTCATTTTCGACATCACGCGCACACCAAACGTTCGGACAAGGATGAGGAAAAAGAGATAAATCACCACCGCGGACAGCGCCACAATCGGGATGCGCGACGGGTCGATTTCTATCTGTTCTACAAAATGCCTGTGCAGCTCCTCCATACTTTGTCATCATAGTCCTGCGTTGATCCCCATTATTATCGACGCCGGCCCTCATCTCACCTGCATCTCGTCACCGTCCCGGAACGTGGAAAAGGCCGGTTCGCGATACACTCGCGAACCGGCCTTGCTCTGACGGCCTTGTCTAGGCCGTTGCTTTTAGAGCTTCTCGATGGAAGCGCTGGCGTGCAGCGTGTCCAGCTTGGAGCTCTTGCGTGCCTGCAGGTTCCACTGGGACGGCACGGGGTATGCCTTGTCGCCAGCAGGCTGCGCCACAATCGCCACGGTGCCGGGCAACGTCACGGGCTTTGCGAACTCAATCTTGAAGCGAGCTGCAGCTGGAACCAGTCCCTCGAGGGAGGACACCAGGCGTGCCGCAGTCCACATGCCGTGAGCAATGGTGGCTGGGAAGCCGAAGGCCTTCGCGCCCACACCAGAGATGTGGATCGGGTTCTTGTCACCCGAGGCCTCTGCATACACCTTGATATCGTCAGCGGTGACACGGACGCGGGCGAAGGCATCGTCGGTGTCGGCGTCGAAGGAAATGGGATCCACGATACGGCCGTTGGTCGGCTCCAGGTTCTTGAACGGCGAGGAGCTGGACAGCTTCGCGCCCTTGGACAGGAACGCGGAGGTCTGGGTCCACACGTCAATGCCATCCACGGAGGCCACGGTCACCACGTCCAGCAGCACACCCTTCGTGTGGGGGCGCAGGTTTTCAGCATGGACGCGGAAATCTAGCACGTCGTCCACGGTTAGTGGGCGGGTCTGCTCGATGGAGTTGGATAGGTGCACCATGCCCACCGCGTTGAGGGGGGAGTCCTTCGCGGTCAGCAGCTTCATTACGATCGGGAAGCTGAGCACGTACGGGTAGGTCAGCGGCAGCTCGTTGGTGAGGCGGAAGCCCGTGGCGGAGGCGTACTCCGCCAGGTGGTTTGGATCCACCTTCACGCCTTTTACCTCGAAGGCCGTGGTTGGATTGTCCTTGGCCACGCGCTTGGTTCCCACGCCCGGCACAATGTCCTTCACTGCATTCTTGTACTCATCCATCAACACGGGGATGGATGGGAGTTCCTTGTAGGTCACTGTCATGATTGTTTCCCTTTTACGCACCCATCATTGCCTGGCCACACACGCGGACAACGTTTCCGGTGACGGCCTGGGAAGAAGGAGCGGCGAAGTAGGCGATGGTCTCGGCAACGTCCACGGTCTCGCCACCCTGGTTCAGGGAGGACAGAACGCGGCCACCCACGCGGGTGCCGAATGGGATCGCGGCGGTCATCTGGGTTTCGATGAAGCCAGGGGCCACAGCGTTGACGGTGATGCCCTTGTCGGCCAGGGCGTCGGAGAAGGAATCCACGAAGCCGATCACGCCGGCCTTAGTTGCACCGTAGTTGGTCTGGCCGCGGTTACCGGCGATACCGGCGATGGAGGCTACGCCGATCACGCGACCGTTGGTGTTCAGGCCACCGTTGTCCAGGAGAGCCTCGGTGATGCGCACAGGAGCGGCCAGGTTTACGGCGATGACGGCGTCCCAGCGGCCCTCGTCCATGTTGGCCAGCAGCTTATCGCGGGTGATGCCGGCGTTGTGCACGATGATGTCGATTGGTCCACCGTGGCGAGCCTCGGCGTGCTCCTTCAGCTTGTCAGCGGCGTCCGCGGCGGTCACGTCCAGTGGCAGGGCGGTGCCCTTGACGCGGTTAGCGGTCTCTGCCAGAGCTTCGCCAGCCTGTGGAACGTCCACGCAGATCACCTTTGCGCCATCGCGTGCCAGAACCTCGGCGATGGTGGCGCCGATGCCGCGAGCAGCACCGGTGACAACAGCGATCTTGCCCTCAGATGGGGTGTCCCAGGAGGCAGGTGCGGATGCCTCGTCAGCGTTCACGCGGATGACCTGAGCGTCCACGAAGGCAGACTTGCCGGACAGGATGAAGCGGAGGGTGGACTCCAGGCCAGCCAGGTCAGCGGAGATGTCAGGGGAGGTGTAGACCAGCTGTGCGGTGGCTCCGCGCAGCAGCTCCTTCGCGACAGAGCGGGTGAAGCCCTCCAGTGCGCGCTGTGCGATGCGCTCGTCGGAGTTTGCTGCCAGCTCAGGGGTGGTTCCGATAACCAAGATGCGGGCAGATGGCTGAAGCTGACGCATGATGGGGTGGAAGAAATCGTACAGCTGACGCAGGTCTTCTGGCTTGGTGATGCCCGTTGCGTCGAAGACGAAGGCAGCGTATTTGTTGTCTCCCACGGTGGTGGTGATCTTGTAGTCGTCGGCCAACATCTCTTCGATGCGGCTTACCAAGCGACCGGAACCACCCAGAAGTACGCGACCGTCCAGAGCAGGCTCGCCGGCCTTGTAGCGGCGAAGCTTGGTAGGAACAGGCATTCCGACCTGCTTGGCGATCTTCTTTCCTGCATCGGAATTAATGAACTTCAGGTATGCGTCCTGGTTTTGAGGCACGTGTCAACTCCTTGAGTATCGGTAATGTCTGGCAACCATTTCACTAGAATGGACAGTGGTTCGTCCAATTTGGCTTCATGGTCCGCCGTGACATTGTATGTTTACATGTATAACCTTACGGCGTGATCGCGGTCGATGTACCGGGATTAGCCATAAATTTGTCACTTTCCACAAAAATCGGAGGAAAAGTTCTTATGAACGCCCCACGCAAGGTCGCCATCCTCGGCGGTAACCGCATCCCGTTTGCCCGCTCCAACAAGGAATACTCCAAGGCATCCAACCTGGACATGCTGTCCGCAGCCATCAACGGCCTGGTTGCCCGCTACGGACTCCAGGGCGAAGAGCTGGGTCTGGTTGCAGCAGGTGCCGTCCTGAAGCACTCCCGCGACTTCAACATGACCCGCGAAGTTGTTCTCGGCTCCGCTCTGTCCTCCTACACCCCAGCTGTTGACATGCAGATGGCGTGCGGAACCGGACTGGCCGCGCTGGTGCACGTGGGTGACGCTATTGCAGCAGGCCGTATCGAGTCCGGCATCGCCGGTGGTACGGACACCACCTCTGATGCACCTCTGGCCGTCAACGATGAGCTGCGCAAGACCCTGATCGCTGTCAACAACGCAAAGACCGGCAAGGACCGCCTGAAGCTGCTGGGATCCGTGCGTCCAGCACAGTTCGCACCAGAGCAGCCCAACAACGGTGAGCCACGCACCGGCCTGTCCATGGGTGAGCACGCCGCCATCACCGCGCGTGAGCTGAACGTCACCCGCGAGGAGCAGGACCAGCTGGCCGCAGAGTCCCACCAGAAGCTGGCTAAGGCTTACGAGGAAGGCTTCTTCGAGGACCTGATGACCCCTTACTTGGGGGTACAGCGCGACACGAACCTGCGCCCAGACTCCACCGTGGAGAAGCTGGCGAAACTCAAGCCAGTCTTCGGTAAGAAGGATGCAGAGCAGCACGGCATCAAGGCCACCATGACCGCCGGTAACTCCACCCCGCTGACCGATGGTGCGTCCGCCGTCCTGATCTCCTCCGAGGAGTGGGCGAAGGAGCACAACATCCCAGTACGTGCATACCTGGTGGACTCCGAGGTTGCTTCCGTGGACTTCCTCCACGGCCACGACGGCCTCACCCCAGACGGCCTGCTGATGTCCCCCACCTACGCCATCGCACGCCTGCTGAAGCGCAACGGCCTGACTCTGCAGGACTTCGACTTCTACGAGATCCACGAGGCCTTCGCATCCCAGACCATCGCCACCCTCAAGGCCTTCGAGTCCGAGGACTACTGCCGCGACCGCCTGGGCCTGGATGCTCCACTGGGCTCCATCGACCGCGCGAAGCTGAACGTCAAGGGCTCCTCCTTGGCTGCAGGTCACCCATTCGCTGCAACCGGTGGACGCATCATCGCCACCGCAGCGAAGGTTCTGGAAGAAAACGGCGGCGGCCGTACCCTGGTATCCATCTGTGCAGCAGGTGGCCAGGGCATCGTTGCCATCGTTGAGCGCTAATCGAGGAATATACACTCGATGCTCACTCTAGGCCTGACCGGAGGAATCGGTTCCGGTAAATCCACGGTGTCCCGCCGCCTCAGCGAGCTGGGAGCCACCGTGGTGGACGCCGATCTCATTGCCCGCGAGATTGTGGAGCCAGGCCAGCCGACTTTGGCTGAACTGGATGCCGCGTTTCCGGGTGTGCTGAATCCCGATGGCACGCTCCATCGTGCGGAATTGGCCCGGCAGGCCTTCAGCTCCCCGGAGCTGACCGAAAAACTCAACTCCATCACTCACCCCCGTATCAAGGAGTTGACCCGCGAGCGCTTCGCACAGGCTCGCGAGGCCGGGGTTGAGGTTCTGGTCTACGACATGCCGCTGCTGATCGAAAATGGCGAGTACACGGCCATGGATCACGTGGTGGTCGTGGACGCGGAGGATGATCTGCGTGTGTCGCGGCTCGTGGAGTATCGCGGGCTCGATGAGGACGACGCCCGGCGTCGTATCCAGGCACAGATTGACAGGGAGTCCCGCCTCGCCGCAGCGGACACCGTCCTGGACAACAACGGCACGCAGCAGCAGCTGCTGGAGCAGGTCGATGAACTGTGGAGGACCGTGTGTGCCTCGCAACGCTAGACTGTGGACATGGCATTTGCAGCTGAGCGACCAGAGCTATCCTATTCTGAATTCCGCCCCGTCGGCGATATCGAACGCACTCCTGGCACATTCCAGGTCATTAGTGAGTATGAGCCCGCGGGCGATCAGCCCAAAGCAATTGGGGAATTAGCCGAACGCCTCGATCGCGGCGAGCGCGACATTGTTCTCTTGGGTGCCACGGGTACGGGTAAATCCGCCACCGCCGCGTGGTTGATTGAAAAAGTTCAGCGCCCCACGCTGGTTATGGCGCCGAATAAAACCCTCGCGGCTCAGTTGGCCAATGAGCTCCGCAGCCTTCTTCCGAATAACGCGGTGGAGTATTTCGTCTCCTATTATGACTACTACCAGCCGGAGGCGTACATCGCCCAGTCTGATACGTATATCGAGAAGGACTCTTCCATTAACGAGGACGTTGAACGCCTGCGTCACTCGGCTACGTCGGCGTTGCTGTCCCGGCGTGATGTGGTGGTGGTATCGTCTGTATCCTGCATTTATGGCCTGGGTACGCCTCAGTCCTACCTGGATCGTTCCGCCGTGCTGCGGGTAGGTGAGGAGATTGACCGGGACAAGTTCCTACGCCTGTTGGTGGATATTCAATACACGCGCAATGACATGTCCTTTACCCGTGGAACATTCCGCGTGAAGGGGGACACGGTCGATATCATACCGGCCTATGAAGAATTAGCCGTGCGCGTGGAGTTCTTCGGCGATGAAGTGGATACCCTGTATTACATTCACCCGTTGACGGGAGATGTGATCCGCAATGTAGAGGAATTGCGCATCTTTCCCGCAACGCACTATGTGGCGGGGCCGGAGCGCATGGAAAAGGCGATCGAGTCCATTAAAGAGGAGCTAGAAGAGCGGCTGGAGGAGCTTGAGAATAAGGGCAAGCTGCTGGAGGCCCAGCGCCTGCGCATGCGCACGGAATATGACCTGGAAATGATTCAACAGGTCGGCTTCACCAGCGGCATTGAGAATTATTCGCGGCACATCGATGGGCGAGAGGCAGGCTCGGCCCCCGCGACCCTGATCGACTACTTTCCCGAAGACTTCCTCACCATCATCGACGAGTCCCACGTGACCGTCCCCCAAATTGGGGGAATGTTCGAGGGAGATGCGTCCCGCAAGCGCAACCTCGTGGAGCACGGATTTCGGCTGCCCTCCGCCTTGGACAACCGCCCATTGACGTGGGAGGAGTTTGATGACCGCAAAGGCCAGTGCGTGTACCTGTCCGCGACCCCCGGAGACTATGAGCTCGCGGCCGCTGGTGGCGAGTTCGTGGAACAAGTCATCCGTCCGACCGGCCTGGTCGATCCGAAGGTGGAGGTGCGCCCCACCAAGGGCCAGATTGATGATCTGATCGAGCAGATCCGCCGCCGCACGGACAAGGACGAGCGCGTGTTGGTGACCACGCTGACCAAGCGCATGGCCGAGGACCTCACGGATTACCTGCTGGAGCACGGTGTGAAGGTCCGCTATATGCACTCGGACATCGACACGTTGCGTCGCGTGGAGCTGCTGCGCCAGCTGCGCCTCGGCGAGTATGACGTGCTGGTGGGCATCAATTTGCTTCGTGAGGGTCTGGATCTGCCGGAGGTGTCCCTGGTGGCGATCCTGGACGCGGATAAGGAGGGATTCCTCCGCTCCACCCGTTCTCTGATCCAGACGATCGGACGCGCCGCGCGTAACGTCTCCGGCGAGGTCATCATGTACGCGGATAAGGTGACGGAATCCATGGCCTACGCGATTGACGAAACCGAACGTCGCCGTGCCAAGCAGATTGCCTACAACGAGGAGCACGGGATCGATCCTCAACCGTTGCGGAAGAAAATCGCGGACATCCTTGACCAAGTCGCGGAATTCGGCAGCGATGAATATTCGCCGTCTGCGGGGGAGACGTCCCTGAATACCGACGCCCAGCTCGCGACCGATGGGGCATTCACTCCAGAGGGGGAGCCCATGGCCCGGGAGCAGTTGGAGAAGCTCATTGCTCAGATGACCGAGCAGATGAAGGAGGCCGCTCGGGAGTTGAAGTTCGAGTTAGCCGGCCGGCTGCGTGACGAGATTATGGACTTGAAGAAGGAACTCAAGGGAATGATCGACGCGGGCATGTAGCCCCGGGGAAGAGCCCGAACGTATAGGATGGTGACTATGTTCGGCACCATTGTTGTGGGAACCGACGGTTCCCAATCCTCGTTTTTGGCAGTTCGTCGCGCGGCAGCCATTGCCGCAGCGTTTGATGCAGAGTTGGTGCTGGCGAGCGCCTACTACCCCCAAGATGCGGACGTGGCGAACTCCTCCAGAGATGATTCCCGTGTGGTGGTGGGGGAGCCGGACGCCAACGAAGTGTTGGCCGCGGCGCTCAAGGAGGCCAAGGACGAGGGTGCGACCAACGTCACCGCGAAGATGAAGGCCGGCGCCCCTGTGGTGGCCCTCATGTCTGTGGTGACCGAAGTGGATGCGGACCTGCTGGTGGTGGGTAACCGCGGTATCAACTCCCTGACGGGGCGACTGCTGGGCAGCGTCCCGGCCGATGTGGCCCGGCAGTCCCAGTGCGATGTGATGATCGTCCACACCGTGGATTAGTCATTGTGCGCTGGGGGCAGGTTGTCCCACTCAAAGCCACCATCGTTGACGATGGTGAGGCCCTGGGTCGCACGCGTCAGTGCCACGTACACATCGTTGAGCCCCTGCGGACTGGCCTCCAGGAACTCGGCTGGTTCCACCACTACAACCTCGTCGAACTCCAGGCCCTTGGCGGCGGAAATATCACAGAAAATAACGTGCTCGTCTATTCCCACGCCGCGCTCGTGCAGTGCCGATTCCAGCGTGGAACTGGCCTGGGATGTGGCAGAAATAACGCCCACTAATCCTTCTCCGGCGCGCTGGCGAATCTCCGGCAAGGCAGTGAACAATTCTTGTCCGGAAATCTGGCGAATACCAGTTCCAGATTCTCGCAACGCCACCGGGGCGTCCTGATCCGGCGCAATATCGGCAAGTAGAGAATTAGCCACCTCGGAAATATCCCGCGGGGTGCGGTAATTGACCGTCAGTTCGTGGAGTTTCCATCGATCACCTACGAAGGGTGATAGGGTCTGCGACCATTGATCCACTCCGGCAGGATTACCCGTTTGCGCAGGATCACCGACAAGAGTCATCCACCTATTCGGACTGCGGCGAAACACCATGCGCCACGCCATTTCTGATAATTCCTGCGCTTCATCGACAATGATATGACCAAAAGCCCACCGGATATCGGCAGCAGCGCGCTCGGCCGTGGTGCGCTTTTCCTGTAACGTGTGCCGTTTGGCGAGAGCCTCGGCGTCGACAATGTCATACGCCATGAGGATTTCCGCATCGAACCCATCATCCAAGTCTTGGGACGCCGAGCCCGTCAGAATGTCCAGCGCATCCTGGGCATCGGCGATGGCCTCGCGCCATTCCTCCCGTTCAGCCTCGGCGGATTCCTCGTTGTCCACAACTCCCAGCAGGTCGGAGAGCTCGTCGAGCAGCGGAGCGTCAGCGTCGGTCCATTGGGCGGGGGAGGTGAGGCCGGCGCGCGTGGACTCGTCGTACTCGGCGGTTGCTTCGGCCAGATTGTCGGGGTCGGTGTAGAGGCGCCGGAGCACCTTCTCTGGGGTGAGTTCCGGCCACAGCTCGCCCACGGCCTCCACCACATCGGGCTCGGTGCCCAGGTCATCCCGAAGCTGCGCCTTGTCCGCCCCTGAGAGCAAATTCTGTCCGCCCAAAGGATCCGCACCGATGCGCTCGGCCAACACATCGGTGAGCGTATCCAAGGCGTGATTGATAAAGATGCTGCGGGCCTGATTATGCGGTTTACGAGAACGCCGAGCCCGCGTGCGAGCCGCGCGCACGTGTGCGGGAGTTAGGGACAGAGAAATGCCATCCACCACAAATTCCAGCGGCTCGTCAGGCACTGTTTGCCACGTTTTTACCGCCGATGCCAGAATGTGGACCATTTCCACCGAGCCCTTGACCTCACGGGCCAGGAGATTCTCCTCAGGAATGGTGGATACACCCGGCAGTAATGTCCCCGGAGTAGCCAACACCACACCCGTTTCTCCCAGCGAGGGAAGAACCTGGGAAATGTAATTCAAAAAGCGCGCATTCGGCCCAATAATAAGCACACCCGTGTTCGCCAGCTGCTCGCGCCACGTGTACAGCAGATACGCCGCGCGATGGAGAGCCACCGCGGTCTTGCCCGTGCCCGGCGCGCCCTGCACAATCGTCACCCCGCGGTACGGGCTGCGGATAATCGTGTCCTGCTCCGCTGCGATGGTCTCCACGATGTCGCGCATGTGCGGCGTGCGCGCTGCGTTCACCGCATCCAACAATGCCTGTTCCTGACCGACGCCGCCCCCTGTCGTTGCCGGGGCCGCGTCTCCTGCGGAGGTTCTGCGGGCAATGAGCGTCTCGTCGCTGGAGGAAATGACCTTATGGCCCCGGGTTTTGATGTGGCGGCGCGTGTGAACACCTTGGGGGTGCAGGGTGGTCGCTAGGTAGAAGGGGCGGGCCTGCGGGGCGCGCCAATCCATGAGGAGTGTCCGCATGGCGTCGTCGTTGTCGTGGACGCCAATGCGGCCGATGTAGCGGCGGTCGACCACGGTGCCGTCGATGGTGACTGGGTTATCCGGGTCGTCGTCGGTGGGATCTTCCACATCAATACGGCCGAACATGAGTCCCACGTCCGCGGCGGTGAGGGTCTGCAACCGGGCGGTAATATCTGCGGCCTCGCGGTCGCGCATCATGAGGCCCTGAGGATCGTCGATGTCCGCTTCTTTGCGCACGTCTTTCAGGCGTGCTTCCAATGCTTCCCGGCGTGTGGCAATCAGCGCCAGGAGCTGGTCGAGGTGGCGTTGTTCCTCGTGGATGCTCAACGATGTCCTTTCGCGGAAGATAAAAACTGGCACCCCAGTCAACAACGGACTGGGGTGCATGCATTCCCACCTGCCGTCACCTTTTCGGTGACCGGGGGAGTGCTGGAACAGCGAGCGTGGGGGAGGGCGTGCGCTTTAGAAGTTGTACTTCTTTGCAGCCTTCTTAGCCTGCTTGCGCGCCTTCTTGGAACGCTTCTTAGCCTCCTTGCGGGCCTTCTTCAGTTCCTTGCGGCCCTGCTTTTGAGCTTCCTGAGCGCGCTCACGGGCAGCCTTTCCCTGCTCCTGGGCGTAGGCGGATGCCTGGCTGCCGAAATCAGCGGCCTGGTCGCGCAGCTCGGAGGCCTTCTCCGCAGCCTGGTCGCGGAAGTCCAGTGCGGACTCCTTCCAGTCATCCTTGTTATCGTCCACGTACTCGGAGACGGTCTGTGCAACCTCGGCGACCTTCTCCTTCGCGGTTCCGAAGAAGTCAGATGCCTGTGCCTGTGCGGTCTCCGCCAGTTCCTTGGAGCGGTCCTGGGCGTTGGCCAGCATCTTTTCCTGCTCGGACTTACCTGGCATGGCCTTCTTCACGCGCCACGCCACGGACGGCTTGCCCTGGGTGTCCATGCTGGTCACCAGCAGTCCGCCCAGCAAGGTGGCGTCCGTCAAGAAGCCGGTCTGCTTCTGCTGCTTCTTGTTCTTGTCGCTCTCGCTCCAGAAGGCGTTGCGGTTCAGGGTGGTGGGGATCTGGATTGCAGCCAGAACCAATGCACCCAAGCGTGGGGCCTTGTTCGTTGCCACCAGCGCGCTGGCGGCTACCTTCGTGCCTCCCAGGATGCGTGCCTGGGTTGGGCCGTCGGTAGGGATGGCCTTGGCGTACTGAGGAGGCAGAACGGAGCGCACAGGTCCGATGACGGCCTTGGCTTCGCCAGCGTGCTCCTTGGGGTTGCGCAGAGTCTGCACACCGTCGACGATGAATGCCGAGGCGACCAGAGTATGAGCAATCTTGCGGATCATATGTAGTCCTAACCCTTCGTGGTGTTTTTAGTCTGCTATCAACTAATACCGAAAAAGCTTCCGCCGTGCAGCTTCACCCCTCTCACGTGCACTTTTCGCGTGGCAAGGGAAGGATTGTGCTGACAACAGTGGCGTCTATGATGGCGCCAACGGTGGCGCCTTCGAAGACGCATTCTCGTCCCGTCCGATTTACCAGCCGCGCTCGCGCCACTCGTCCACATGAGGCTTCTCCGCGCCCACCGTGGTGGAGTTGCCGTGCCCAGGATGCAGAAGGGTGTTGTCGGGAAGCGTGAAAATCCGCTCCTCCACATCACTCAGCAATTGCGTGAAGTCCTCGTCGGACGTTGTCTTGCCCACCCCTCCCGGGAAGACGGAATCGCCCACCCATGCCTGGGGCTGCTGCTTGTCCAGATGGAGAACGGCAAGGCCACCCGGGGTGTGGCCACGAAGCTCCACGACCTGGAGGTCCAATGTATTCAAGGCACTGCTCGCAAGATCCAGGGGTTGCGTCTCCCCGGAGTCCGTGCCATATGTCCGATCGGCCGGGGAGGGCAGCGCTGGGGCGTCGAGTCTCGGGGCATGGTGGCGCGCATCAGTATGCTGCAGCACCTCCGCCAAGGCCTGCACATGGTCGGCATGGCGATGCGTGGTGAGGACGTCGGTGATGGTCACGCCATGCTCGCGCGCCAACTCCAGCAGTGCGGGGGCATCGGTGGCGGCATCAATCAGCAGAGCGTCTCCGCCCATGCAGATCAGCCAGCAGTTGTTGTCCATTCTGCCCACGGAGATGTGAAAGAATTCTGGGTGCGTAGTGCTCATAGTGACCACCCTACGCATCGTGCGCTCTTGCGGCGTTGGGGCGAATGTCGGAGGTTTGAGTAGAATAGGTGTTCAATTAACTTCCGATGCCGATAACGATAGTTTGGATACTGATTTACTGTGGCTGATCAGCTAATTGTGCGCGGAGCACGTGAGCATAACCTCAAGGGCGTGGACATCGACCTGCCTCGTGACAAGATGATTGTCTTCACCGGCTTGTCCGGATCGGGTAAGTCCTCCCTGGCCTTTGACACGATTTTTGCCGAAGGTCAGCGTCGGTATGTCGAGTCCTTAAGCTCCTACGCCCGCATGTTCCTCGGGCGGATGGATAAGCCGGACGTAGAGCTGATCGAAGGGCTGTCCCCAGCGGTCTCCATCGATCAGAAGTCCACGAACCGCAACCCTCGGTCCACCGTGGGCACTGTGACGGAGATCTTCGACTATCTACGTCTGCTTTACGCACGCACCGGCACGCCGCACTGCCCCCAGTGTGGCGAGGTGATTCAGCGCCAGACTCCCCAGGAGATTGTGGATCAGATCCTTCAGATGGAGGAGGGGCTGAAGTTCCAGGTGCTGGCCCCCGTGGTGCGTACCCGCAAGGGCGAGTTTGTGGATCTCTTCGAGGACCTGGCGTCCCAGGGCTATTCCCGCGTGAAGGTGGATGGCGAGGTCCATCAACTCTCGAACCCGCCGAAGCTGGAAAAGCAGGTCAAGCACGATATCGACGTGGTGGTGGATCGTCTTCAGGTCAAACCTAGCCAGAAGCAGCGCCTGACGGATTCCATCGAAACGGCACTGAACCTCGCCGATGGAATTGTGGTGCTGGACTTCGTGAGCCTGGATGAGAAGGATCCGGTCCGCTACCGTCGTTTCTCCGAAAAGATGGCCTGCCCCAACGGCCACGCCTTGGCGCTGGACGAGCTGGAGCCCAGGACGTTTTCCTTCAACTCGCCTTATGGTGCCTGCCCCACCTGCGACGGGTTGGGCACGGCCCTGGAAGTGGATGAGAAACTGGTCATCCCGGACGAGGATGCCCCACTGAATAAGGCCATTGCACCGTGGGCGGGTTCCCCGAACTCCAAATACTTCGAGAAGCTCCTCGCGGCCTTGGGCAAGGAGCTGGGCTTTGATCCGAAGGCTCCGTACTCGGACCTGTCCGCTGCCCACAAGAAGGCTATTTTGAAGGGCCATTCCACGAAGATCACGGTGAACTTCCGCAATCGCTACGGACGTGGGCGCAACTACACCGCTCCGTTCGAGGGCGTGATGCCGTTTCTGACGCGCAAGCTGGACCAGACGGACTCCGAGGCGTCGAAGGAACGCTACCTCTCCTACATGCGCGAGGTGCCCTGCAGCTCCTGTGGCGGCGCCCGCCTCAAGCCGGAGGTGCTGGCCGTCACCATCGCCGCTGGGGAGCGCCGCTTGAGCATTGCGGAGCTTGCTGATCTTTCTATTTCCGACGCCAGCGCGTTCCTCAATTCCCTCACACTCAATAAACGGGAGGAGATGATCGCGGGTGCTGTGCTGCGCGAGATTCAAGCTCGCCTTCGATTCCTGCTAGACGTGGGTCTGAACTATTTGTCGATGTCTCGATCGGCTGGGACATTGTCCGGTGGCGAGGCACAACGCATTCGCCTGGCCACGCAGATCGGCTCTGGCCTCGCCGGCGTGCTGTACGTGTTGGATGAGCCGTCGATCGGTCTGCATCAGCGCGACAACGAACGCCTGATCCACACCCTGGAGCATCTGCGCGACCTGGGTAACACCCTGATCGTGGTGGAGCATGATGAGGACACGATCCGCACCGCCGACTGGCTCGTGGACATCGGGCCGCGCGCCGGTGAGTTTGGTGGTGAAGTGGTCTACCAGGGCGCCCCGGCTGGAATTCTTGAGTGCGAGGAGTCGGTGACCGGCCACTACCTGTCCGGGAAGAAGGTGCTCGCGGTTCCTTCTTCGCGTCGGGAGGTGGATCGTGAGCGGATGCTCTCGGTGCGCGGCGCGGAGGAGAACAACCTCAAGGGCGTGGACGTGTCCTTCCCGCTGGGCGTGTTGACCGTGGTCACGGGCGTGTCTGGTTCCGGTAAGTCCTCCCTGGTCAATGGGATTCTGGCCAAGGTGTTGGCCAACAACCTGAATCGCTCCCGCGTGGTTCCTGGCCACCACAAGCGCGTGGACGGCCTGGAGCACCTGGACAAGTTGGTCCAGGTGGACCAAAGTCCGATTGGACGTACTCCGCGGTCCAATCCGGCAACGTACACCGGCGTGTTCGATAAGATCCGCAAGCTCTTCGCGGAGACCACCGAAGCGAAAGTTCGTGGATACGGTCCGGGACGCTTCTCCTTTAACGTCAAGGGTGGGCGCTGCGAGGCCTGCCACGGCGACGGAACGCTGAAGATCGAGATGAACTTCCTGCCGGATGTGTACGTGCCGTGTGAGGTGTGCCAGGGTGCTCGCTATAACCGCGAGACGCTGGAAGTCACATACAAGGGCAAGAACATCGCCGAGGTTCTGGACCTTCCGATCACCGACGCCGCGGAGTTCTTTGAACCCGTTACGTCCATCTCTCGCTACCTCAATACGTTGGTGGATGTGGGCTTGGGCTATGTCCGTCTGGGACAGGCCGCCACCACGCTGTCCGGTGGTGAGGCGCAGCGCGTGAAGCTGGCCGCCGAATTGCAGAAGCGCTCGAACGGCCGCACCATCTACATCCTGGATGAGCCCACCACGGGCCTGCATTTTGAGGACATCCGGAAACTAATGCTGGTGATCCAGGGGCTGGTGGACAAGGGCAACAGCGTGCTCATCATCGAGCACAACCTGGATGTCATCAAGGCTGCAGACTGGATTGTGGACATGGGTCCCGAGGGAGGATCCGGTGGAGGCACCGTGGTGGCCGAGGGAACTCCGGAGTACGTGGCCCGCGTGGAGGGTTCCTACACAGGTCACTACCTCCGCCCTCTGCTGGAGAAGTCCCACACGGAGGAGCGCACGGATGACCGCGCACGAGACAAGGAGAACGCATAGGTGGACGCGCTGGATACACACGCGATTCAGCGAGGCTCCCACGAAGAAGGTCCAGCTCCCACCGGGATCGTGAGTTCATTTGGCTATGCCGTAAGTTCGCCCTCACGGATCCGGAAGGAACTCTTCGGCGGCCTGGCGGTTGCCCTGGCCTTGATCCCTGAGGTGTTGAGCTTCTCCATTCTGGCCGGGATGGATCCCAAGGTTGGGCTCTTCGCCTCCGTGATCATGATGATGTCCATCGCCTTCACGGGAGGCCGACCGGCCATGGTGTCCGCCGCCGCGGGATCCGTGGCCGTGGTGATCGCCCCACTGTCTGCCAGCCACGGAGTGGACTACGTTGTCGCCGCAGTGCTCCTTGCCGGAGCGTTGCAGGTCATTTTGTCTGCTGTCGGAGTGGCCAAGCTGATGCGCTTCATTCCCCGTAGTGTGATGCTGGGCTTTGTGAATGCGCTGGGCATCCTCATGCTGACCGCACAGATGGATCACCTCATCGACGTGCCCTGGCTGGTCTACGCGCTCGTGGCGGTGGGGCTGGTCATCATGTTGGGACTGCCGCGTCTGACCACGGTCATCCCCGCGCCGCTGGTCACGATCTTCATCCTGACAGGCGCTGTGTGGGCCTTCGGATGGAACGTGCCGGACGTTGCCGACCAAGGGGAGCTGCCCACTTCGCTGCCGGGCTTGTTCCTTCCGGATGTCCCCCTCACCCTGGACACCCTGTCGGTGCTGGCACCGTACGTGGTGGGTGTGGCGCTGGTGGGATTACTGGAGTCCCTGCTCACCGCGAAACTGGTGGATGACATCACGGACGTTCACTCCGATAAGACCCGTGAATCCTACGGGCAGGGCGTGGGAAATATCTTGTCTGCCCTGATCGGCGGCATTGGTGTGTGCGCCATGATCGGCCAGACCATGATTAACGTCAAGAGCGCTCAGGCGCGCACGCGTCTGTCCACGTTCATGGGTGGAGTATTCCTCCTCGTCCTCATACTCCTGCTTGGCGACACCGTCGGCCGGATTCCCATGGCCGCCCTCGTGGCCGTCATGATCATCGTTGCAGGAACCACCATCAACTGGCATTCGATCGCGCCGACCACTCTGAAGCAGATGCCGCTGTCCGAAACGCTGGTGATGCTGATCACCGTGGTGGCGACGTTGCTGACGGACAATCTGGCCATCGGGGTGTTCTGTGGCGTGCTCACCGCTATGGTGGCGTTCGCCCGTCGGATTGCACACCTCGTGACGGTGGAGAGACGCGTGGATGAGGGTGAGCCCGGCGTCGTTATTTATGAGGTCACGGGGCAGCTCTTTTTCGCATCATCGAACGACCTGGTGTACTCCTTCGACTACACCGAGGATCAGCTCAGCGGCGCGGATCGGGTGATTATTGATTTGACCAAGGCGGAGATTTGGGATGCGTCTACCGTGGCGACGCTGGATAGCGTGCATAGAAAATACGCCCAGCGAGACCTGAGCGTAGAGATGAAGGGACTCGACGGGGAGTCCCAACGCCGTTTAGATCTGCTGAGCGGAAAACTAGGGGAGTAGGGGCACCGCAGTGCCCGGTGGTGAGGGGCGTGTCTAGATGCTGGACACTGCGTCCTCACCGTCGATGAACTCCAGTGGGCTCTGGGACGGGAACTCATCGCGGCCCACCAGCTCGGTCACTACGTCGGCCACGAGCTCACGGGAAGTCTTCAGCTCGGACTCCTCCGGAAGAGTGTCCTTGTTGAGGGGCTGTGGCAGCACGGTGATGCCTGCAGCGTCCTCATCTGTCAAGGTTGCAGGCCCCAGGATGAAGTAGGGCAGCGAGGTTTCGGCCAGGCGAAGGTCCACAGCCTTCTTGGACTCCACGTAGGCGTACCAGGACTCGGAGGATTCCTCAGCCGTGTTCGTGGTGGCGCCGAGGTAAGAAATCATGAAGTACCGCGGCACGTGGCGGCCTTCGGACTGGAGCTTCTCCAAGGCCTCAATGGTGGCGAGGGCGCCGTCGCGGTCAACGGCCCAGGTGACGTCCGCGCCGCCGCGGCCACCGTTGCCGGCTCCCCAGACGACATCATCGAAGGATGTCAGGAGGTCGGCCCATTCATCAACACTGAGCTTGGTGATGTCAGCCAGCACAACCTCGCCGCCGACCTCGTTGACGTCGGCGGTGTAGTCAGGATTGCGCACGAGGGAGTGAACCTTGTGGCCCTGCGCAGAGAGTTTCTTGGTGGACAGCAGTCCAATCTTTCCGTGGCCGCCGATGTACAGAACCTTCTTCGTTGATGTAGTCATATTTTCGACTGTACCGACGGATTAGTTGACGTGCCACCTATTTTTGAGGGGATGAGTGTTGATGCCGTTCGCGTAAGCCCGCTGCCAGCAAGAGCAGCGAACCGCAGGCAATGAACGCGATGACCTGAACCACGCCACCCAGCACCGAAAGATCCCAGAAGATCAACTTCAGGAATGCAACCACGATGACCCCGAGGCCAGTCGAGGTGACACCGCGATGCAGAACCACAATTCCTAGCACAATCCACAGAAGCGAAATGACGGTGTGTGCCAGCATGAAGCTCATGTGACCGTTGTGGACCAGCTGAAACAGCGCTGGAATGCACGCGGAACTCGTAACGAGTGCGACAAAGCCAGCCATGATGGGCGCGGGCTGGTTCAAGGTGATGAGGCTCTTCCAGTGAACCGCCGCATAGGCCAACGCCACTGAGGTGGCCACCAGAACAACGGGCGCGGCCGGGAGTAGCGTGTCTTCGTAGTGGAACCACGAGGCGAGTGCGTGTGGGTAGGCAGTGATCACCACAGCGATGAGGCAATACACCACCAGGGCATGCGGAACCCTAGCTCGAACAGCGACAAGAACCGAGGTGAGGGCCGCCACTCCCACTCCGGACAGGATGGACAGCGGACTGGTGAACGGCTGAGAGTAAAAGTTCACCACCAGTGCCGTAGCCAAGCCGCCCAGGTTCATGGCCAGCGCCAGAGACACGCATCGCTCATGTGCCTGCGGGCTATTGACGGCGATCATGGTGATCGCGGTGGAAAAAGTAGAGGCAACCAGCGCATAGATCACTGCCGCCAGAGGTTCCTCGAGCACCAGGAGAGCTACCGGTGTGACCGTGATAGCGATTGTGGTGAATGCGCTGTCCCGTGCAGGCAATTCCTCCGAGCGGAACGCCAGAACGGTGAGAATAATCAACGCCAAGGAGCCCAGAACAAAGAGAGTTGGCACGCTGGACAGCGCCAGGATCATGCCGCCCACGTACACAATCGTGGCCGTGATGTTCAGGTTTTTCCATGCGTGACCCCACCGAGCGGCAAAGCCGATCAGCGCGCTGAGCGCCACCGATGCTGAAAAGTACATACTCTGCGGCACCGTGAAGTGCCCCTCGGCCAGAACCATGAGGGCAATGGGAACGATAAAGATCGGCGATAGAGCTGTGACGATGACCGCGAGAGTCTCGTGCTTCCACACAAACGCCAACGCAGTACCGAGGGCGCAGATCCCGCTGATGAGAACCGCGCCCACTTCGGGTGTCAGCCACTCAATGCCGTACACAGCAATCCACACATCGACCAGGCCACCCATCACGCCGACGATGACAAGGCTCGGCGCCAGAACATCCGGCATCTTGCGGGCGTGCGTCACCACACCCGCAGCAATGAAGGCTGCGGACAGAACTCCCGCGAGGCACACCATCATCTGCGGAGTGATGACCCCGGACGCCAGGGCAAGGGCTGCGCAAAAGACCAGGCCGATGATGGTGATGATAGATCCGAAGATCGCCAGAATACGAGTGGTGTTGAACTCTATGCTCCGGCGAGGAAAACGATGGCCGACTGCGCCGGTGGTGCTCGATGGCTGTACAGACGCACCGGCAGGCGGCCTGTGGAACACAGAGCCCCTGCCTCCTGGTGTGCGGCGAGAGGGGAGAGAGGTGGGCGTCGAAGAATGGGATTGAGGAAACGCCGGAAGTCCCCGCGGCGGCTGCGCGATGGATTGAGCGGGTTCGCTGGGTGCAGCTGCGGGCTGCGGCGCAACGGACACGGGCTGCGGTGCGACAGTTGCGGGTTGAGGTTCAGCAGCCGCAGACTGATCGGCAGCGAGCGTGGACTGAGCCCGGATAAAGCGATCAATGCGAACGGCTAGTTGTGACTGGGCCGTGCTGTTGGCCTTGAGAATCCTGCTGATGTCTCGAAGTATCTGATCGGTTGTGGCAGTGGTCGTGGATTCACTAGTGTTCATGTGTCCCCCTTAGACACGACGCGTGTGAAATAGTTTTGAGAGGGATCATAGCTGAATCGCTGGAGAAATGACCAGGGGTAATTTGTTTAGAGTAGGCAGGGGTGCTACACTATCGGCACTACCGTTCAAGATCTGTTCGAGATTCGACTGAAAATATCGATACAGCTCTTGACTGCAAAGTGGAGTTTCTCCCACCTCGTGACCACCACCGGACAGTCGGATTGGACTTGGGCTCAGGTAAACCATGCATATTCGTGCGCATGTCGCCATGGATGGCGAGTCATCGCAGAAAGCATCGTGCATGGGGGGATTCATTACTTTTCGGAAAAGCGGTAACACATGTAACCACTGCTACTGAGGAGTTCACATTAGCGCTGAAGCTCGCATCAACGACCGAATCCGAGTCCCTGAGGTCCGACTCGTCGGTCCAGGCGGAGAACAGGTTGGCATCGTCAAGACCGACGACGCACGCAAGCTGGCCTATGAAGCAGACCTCGATCTTGTTGAGGTCGCCCCGAACGCAAAGCCGCCCGTGGCGAAGATCATGGACTACGGCAAGTTCAAATACGAGCAGGCTCAAAAGGCCCGCGAGTCTCGTAAGAACCAGCAGCAGACTGTGGTGAAGGAGCAGAAGTTCCGCCCGAAGATCGACGACCACGACTACGAAACCAAGAAGAACAACGTAGTGCGGTTCCTCGATAAGGGCTCCAAGGTCAAGGTCACCATCATGTTCCGCGGACGTGAGCAATCCCGTCCCGAGCTGGGCTTCCGTCTGCTGGAGCGCCTCGCCAACGACGTGCAAGAACACGGCGTTGTGGAGACCCGCGCCAAGCAAGACGGCCGCAACATGACGATGGTTCTTGGCCCAGTCCGCAAGGGCAAGAAGTAAGTAGTTCCGATCAGATCTCTGGTCACCACTCGACTAATTAATTGAGGATTTCACCAACATGAAGCAGAAGACTCACAAGGGCACCGCTAAGCGCGTGAAGATCACCGGCTCCGGTAAACTGCGCCGCGAGCAGGCTAACCGCCGTCACTTGCTGGAGGGCAAGCCTTCCCGTCGTACTCGTCGTCTGAAGGGCACCGAGGATGTAGCCCCTGCGGACACCAAGCGCATCAAGCGTCTGCTGGGTAAGGCTTAATCGCCTCTTCACTAGACCCCAGTAAAGAAACTGCCCCACTAGAACCACACAACTAAGTAAAGGACGTATCACCGTGGCACGTGTCAAGCGCTCAGTGAACGCTAAGAAGAAGCGTCGCGAAGTACTCAACTCCGCAAAGGGCTACCGTGGTCAGCGCTCCCGCCTGTACCGCAAGGCTAAGGAGCAGATGCTCCACTCCAAGACCTACGAGTTCCGCGACCGTCGCGCTCGTAAGGGTGACTTCCGCAAGCTGTGGATCCAGCGCATCAACGCAGGTGCACGCCAGAACGGCATCACCTACAACCGCCTGATCCAGGGTCTGCGCCTGGCCGAGATCGAGGTTGACCGCAAGATCCTGGCTGAGTTGGCTGTCAACGACTTCGACGCATTCACCGCTCTGTGCGACGCTGCCAAGGCAGCTCTGCCAGAGGACGTGAACGCTCCAGCTGCCCAGTAAGAGTCAGCGAGGAATACACCCCGCCTCGGGTCGGCATTTCGTGCCGTCCGACGCGGGGTTTCGTGCATCATGGGCTCGGTATGGAACGAACCACATGTCCAGTACAGTAGAGAGCATGTCTGAGACAGAGCTGTTCACGGAGCGAACACCACGAGTGGTGAAAGCCGCAAAGCTTCACCGCGCCGCAGCCCGCAGAAAAATGGGGGCCTTCCTGGCGGAAGGGGAGAACTCGGTAGAAGCCGCCGTAGCCACCGGCTCCGCCACCGATCTCTTTCTCACCGAAGCCGCAGCCGAGCGCTTCGAGCCCATCGTGCGCAGCGCGAAGTACCTCAACATCTACACTCACCTCATCACCGAGCGTGCCGCGAAGCACCTCTCGGATACCGTGCACACCACTGGCATTTTCGCCGTGTGCAAGCCTGTGCTGTGGAGCGTGGACAAGGCCTTGGCGGGTCGGCCGCAGCTCGTCAGCGTTCCCGTTGAAACTAATGATCCCGGAAACGCCGGCACGCTCATCCGCGTCGCCGACGCGATGGGTGCCGATGCCTGCATTTTTGCCGGTGAGTCAGTCGATCCGCAATCTCCCAAGGCTGTGCGTTCCACTGCTGGATCCCTGTTCCATCTGCCCGTCGCGCGCCACACCGGCATCAAGGACGTCCTGGGCCGCCTGCGGGCGCATGGTCTGCAGATTGTGGCCACGTCGGCCGATGGGGAGGTGAGCCTCGACCACGCCGGGGATCTGTTGTCCAAGCCCACCGCATGGCTGTTCGGCAACGAAGCCCATGGGCTCGGTGAGGAACTTCTTGCAGAGGCAGACGTGCGCGTGCGCATCCCCATCCGGGGACGGGCGGAATCGCTGAACCTCGCGACGGCGGCGTCGATATGTCTCTATGAATCCGCGAAGGCCTTGAGTTCGGGCGACGACGGCGACGATCGTGCCGCCTTGGACCCCCTCGTCTGAGCGTCTGTGATGCCCAGCGAGTATGATTATTTCGTTAATAATGTCCTAACGCCTATGTGCCAGATGAGGAGCCCACTAACGTGTCTGAATCAGTGACTGATTCCGGAGATGCTCACGACGTCGAGTTGACCGAAGCCAGCCTAAATGCCGCCGCTGAACAGGCCGAACAGGCGTTTTCCGCCGCTGAGGATTTGGATCAGCTGGCCACGGCTCGGCGCAAACACCTGGGTGATGAGGCTCCCATCCCCGCTGCTCGTCGACGCCTCGGCTCACTGCCGAAAGACCAACGTAAAGATGCAGGCCGCATAGTTAACATGGCTCGTGGGCGCGTGGAGAAGGCCTACGCGGTGGCCAAGGAAGCTCTGGAGATAAAGCGCAACGAGGAAGTGCTCAAGGCCGAGCGCATCGACGTGACGCAGCCAACCACGCGCGGTCAGGTGGGCGCGCAGCACCCCATCACGATCTTGTCCGAGCAGATCGCGGACATTTTCGTGGGCATGGGCTGGGAGATTGCCGATGGCCCTGAGGTGGAGGCGGAATACTTCAACTTCGACTCTCTGAACTTCATCCCGGACCACCCGGCGCGTACGCTGCAGGACACGTTCCACATCGCGCCCGCGGGTTCCTCGCAGGTGCTGCGCACGCACACCTCGCCGGTGCAGATGCGCACGATGCTGGACCGCGAGGTTCCCATCTACATCGCCTGCCCGGGCCGCGTGTTCCGCACTGACGAGTTGGATGCCACGCACACTCCCGTGTTCCACCAGGTGGAAGGGCTGGCCGTGGACAAGGGCCTGACGATGGCTCATCTCAAGGGCACGCTGGATCACCTGGCAAAGACGCTGTTCGGGCCGGAGACCAAGACGCGCATCCGTCCGAACTACTTCCCGTTCACGGAGCCTTCTGCGGAGGTGGACGTGTGGTTCCCGAACAAGAAGGGAGGCGCAGGATGGATCGAGTGGGGCGGCTGCGGCATGGTGAACCCCAATGTGCTGACCGCGGCGGGCATTGACCCCGATGAGTACCAGGGCTTTGCCTTTGGAATGGGCATCGAGCGCACCCTGCAATTCCGTAATGGTTTGCCGGACATGCGTGACATGGTGGAGGGAGATGTTCGTTTCACTCTTCCCTTTGGTGTCCGAGGATAGTCCTAGGCGAACGTAGATCTTCGCAGGGTAAAAGAAAAGGAATTAAGAACAACATGCTGATTTCCCAGTCTTGGCTGACCAGGATCCTGCAGACCGCAAACCCTGGATGGTCTGTGTCGAGCGAGGAGTTCGATGCTGGCTTCGTGAAGGTAGGTTTCGAGACGGAGGGCTACGAGGCACTCCCGGAAACCACCGGCGTGCTGTGCATCGGCCGCGTGGAGAGCATCGAGGAGCTGGACGGCTTTAAGAAGCCGATCCGCTACTGCGATGTGAACGTGGGGCAGGCCAATGGTACGGGCGAGTTGCAGCACATCATTTGCGGTGCTCGGAACTTTGGCGAGGGCGATAACGTTGTCGTGGTGCTTCCAGGCAGTGTATTGCCGGGCAATTTCGAGATTTCCGCGCGCAAAACCTATGGGAAGATCTCCGAGGGAATGATGTGCTCCGCCGCCGAGCTGGGCCTGACGCAGCAGTCCTCCGGGATTATTACCATTTCCGACGCCGAGCTTGCGGACCACGGGCTGTCCGTCGGAGATGACGCTCGTGGGATTCTGGGGTTGGGTGACACCGTGTTTGATGTCAACATCACGCCGGACCGCGGCTACGCGTTGAGCGCTCGCGGGTTGGCCCGCGAGCTGGGCTCCAGCTTCGCGTTGCAGTTCCGCGATCCTGCGACGGATCCGTCGGCGGCGGCACTCAGTAACGATCTGTTCGCGGGCCTGCCGGGTACCGACGGAGAGATCTACGATGTGTCCGTGGACGACAACACCGGGTGCTCCGTGTTCGGCATGCGCAAGGTCGTGGGGATCGACCCAACGGCCGAGTCCCCACTGTGGATGCAGCGTGAGCTGATGCTGTGTGGACAGCGTCCGGTCAATGCTGCGACCGACGTGACGAACTATGTGATGTTCCTGCTGGGTCAGCCGATGCACGCCTTCGACGCGGCGAAGGTTCAGGGCGGATTGCACGTGCGCCGCGCTGAGGCGGGAGAGAAGCTCACCACCTTGGATGGGGTGGAACGCACCCTGGATGCCGAAGACGTGGTGATCTGCGACGATAACGGCATCCAGTCCATGGCAGGCGTGATGGGCGGCTCCACGTCCGAGATCTCGGATGAGACTGTGGACGTCCTGTTCGAGGCGGCGCACTGGGATCAGATCACGGTGGCGCGCACGTGCCGCCGGCACAAGTTGTCCTCGGAGGCGTCTCGCCGCTTCGAGCGCGGCACGGATCCGCAGGTCATCAATGAGGCACTGGACTTTGCCGTCGCCCTTCTGGCACAGATCGCCGGCGGCGAGGTTGTGGAAGGCCGCACGGTGGTGGGATCTGCGCCAGAGATGCCGCAGATCCTGATGCACACCTCCCGCCCGGGCCGCACCGCTGGCATGGTGTACCCGGACGGCACCACTATCTCTCGACTCCGCGAGGTGGGCTGTACCGTTCGCGAGACCGGCCACCGCGATGGCCTGGGTGCGCGTGAGATCGAGGTGACCCCACCATCCTGGCGTCCAGATCTGACGATGCCGGCTGACCTGGTGGAAGAGGTTCTGCGCTTGCAGGGCCTGGAGGATATCCCGTCGATTGTTCCTACTGCGCCGGCTGGACGTGGCTACACCCCACGTCAGCGTATGCGTCGCAGCGTCAACCACGCGCTGGCGTGGGCGGGCTATGCGGAGATTCTTCCTACTCCGTTTATCGCCAACGATGTGTTCGACGTGTGGGGCTTGGATGACGAGGACCCGCGTCGGGTTGCTGTGAAGGTGTTGAACCCGCTGGAGGCGGATTACGCAACCATCGGAACCACCTTGCTTCCGTCCATGATTGACTCTTTGCGCCGCAATGTGACGCGTGGTCAGCGCGATGTGGCGCTGTATGGCGTGGAGCAGGTGTCCCGTCCAACTCAGGCGGAGCAGAAGTCTCCGATGCTCTCGGTTGCGCAGCGTCCAGAGGATGAGGAGCTGCGCTCCCTGCTGGAGTCCCTGCCGGAGCAGCCGTTGCACGTTGCGATGATTGCCTCGGGTCAGCGCCAACTGCAGGGTACGTGGGGTCCCGCGGTGCCGTTTGAGGCTGCCGATGCCATTGAGGCGGCACGCGTGGTGGGACGCGCTGCGGGCGTGGAGTTTAGCTTCCGTAACGCGGAGTACCTGCCGTGGCACCCAGGACGCTGCGCGGAGATCCTGGTGGGAGATACCGTGGTGGGCCATGCCGGTGAGCTGCACCCTCAGGTGTGTGAGCGCGCGCAGATCCCTGCCCGTACCGTAGCGATGGAGCTGAACGCGGATCTGCTGCCACTGGAGGAGAAGTTCCCCCGTCCGGTGCTGTCCAGCTTCCCGGCGGTGCTGCAGGATCTGGCGGTTGTGGTGGACGCATCCACGCCGGCGCAGGATGTGGAGGATGCCCTCCGTGAGGGCGCCGGGGAGCTCCTGGAGGAGATTCGCCTGTTCGACGTGTACCAGTCGGAGGTCGTGGGTGCCGACAAGCGCTCGTTGACGTTCAGCATGCGCTTCCGCGCCGTGGACCGGACGTTGACGGAGGAAGAGGCCTCGGAAGCACGCGAGTCTGCTCTGGCCGAGGCGTCTCGTCGCGTGGGCGCGGTGCAGCGCGCATAAGGCAGCGCGCATAGCGCCCTCTCGTGCGGACCCTCCCGCAACCCCACAATGAATAATTCTCATTATATTGCATAATTTGCAATGCGGAGTATCGTCGGGCATGATAGGGGCATGCTCACTATCGCGATTGCCGGTGCCACAGGATATGCAGGCGGAGAAGCCCTCCGCCTGCTGTTGAATCACCCAGGCTACACCAAAGATTTCCAGATCGGTCCCCTGACTGGAGCGTCTAACGCGGGTGCCCGCTTTGGTGATCTGGTCCCCAGCCTTCCGCCACTGGCAGAGCGAGTAGTAGAAAACACCACGCCCGAGGTGCTCGCCACCGCAGACGTTGCCATCCTCGCCCTGCCGCATGGCGTATCCGCCGCATTGGCCGCGGAGCTGCCCGAGTCCGTGAAGGTCATCGACTGCGGTGCTGATTTCCGCTTGAAGAGCCAGGCGGACTGGGAGAAGTACTACGGCACCGAATACGCGGGCCACGAAACCTATGGCATCCCGGAAATGCCCGGCCATCGAGAGGCCATCAAGACTTCCCGCTTCGTGGCCGCCCCTGGCTGTTTCCCCACCGGAGCCACCCTTGCAGCACTGCCGGGCATCCACGCTGGGGTGATGGAACCACAGGTAAGCGTGGTGTCCGTCACGGGAGTGAGCGGCGCAGGAAAGAAGGCTGCCGTCAACCTGTTGGGTGCAGAAACGATGGGTAACCTCCGGGCCTACGGCGTGGGCACGCATCGCCATACCCCGGAGATCACGCAGAACCTCGCGGAGGTCGCACCCGCAGAAAACACGGACGTGCACGTCACCTTCACCCCGGTCCTCGCACCGCTTACGCGCGGCATTCTCACCACCGTGACGGCCAGGACCCAGGCATCCGCCCAGGAAGTACGTGCCGCCTATGAGGCCTTCTGCGCAGACGAACCGTTCCTGCACCTGCTGCCGGAAGGCCAGCAGCCAGAAACCAAGAACGTGGTGGGGTCCAACATGGTGCACCTCCAGGTCACGGTGAATGACGGGATGATCGTCGCCACCAGCGCCATTGATAATTTGACGAAGGGCACCGCCGGTGCCGTTGTGCAGTGTCTCAACCTCATGATGGGGTGGGACGAAACCGCGGGTCTGCCGCAGACAGGAATGTAAGAAACGATGAGCGACCTCCACAGTGAGCAGTCCACGGCCACGCAGCCACGTCCTGTGGGCGTGACCGTTCCCCAGGGCTTTTCCGTTGCCTCTACCACGGCGCACATCAAGCCGTCGGGCAAGCCGGATATGGCCCTGTTGCGCAACGACGGCCCGGATTTTCATGCTGCGGCGATGTTTACCCGCAACAAGGTCACGGCAAGCCCGGTGCGCCTGACCCAGTCCCACCACAATGGACAGTTCAAGGCCGTGATTGTCAATGCCGGCAACGCCAATGCGTGCAATGGCGCCCAGGGAGATAAGGACGCAGCCACCACCGCGAACCACGTGGCCCAGGCGTTGGGCATTGATACCGAGGACGTTGCCGTGTGCTCCACCGGGCTGATCGGTGATGTTCTTCCCATGGAGAAGGTCTTAGCTGGCGTGGACGCGCTGGTGCCGCAGCTGTCCTCCGATGTCGAAGCCGGAGGCCCCGCCGCCGAGGCGATCATGACCACCGATACGGTCTCCAAGCAGGCCGTCTACCAGGGCGATGGCTGGTCGATTGGTGCCATGGGCAAGGGGGTGGGCATGCTCGCTCCGTCCCTGGCCACCATGTTGGTCTTTATTACCACCGACGCCAAGCTTGCCTCCCCCGAGGCTGCACAGAAAGCCTTGAGTGCCTCTACTGCCACCACGTTTGATTGCGTGGATGTGGACGGCTCCACGTCCACCAACGATACGGTGCTGTTGCTCGCCTCGGGCGCGTCCGGTGTGACTCCCGATGAGGAGGAGTTCCAGCGCGCAATCCACCAGGTGTGCCTGGATATTGCGATGCAGCTGCAGGCGGACGCGGAAGGTGTGACCAAGCGCGTGTCCATCACGGTGGAGGGAGCGGCCACCGACGCCGAGGCCAAGGAGGCCGCCCGGGTGATCGGCCGCGACAACCTCTTTAAGTGCGCGATGTTCGGAAGTGATCCGAACTGGGGCCGCGTGCTGGCCGCTGTGGGCATGGCCCCGGTGGAGATGGAGGCGGAGAAGATCAGCGTGTCCTTCAACGGCTCGCCGGTCTGCATCAATTCCACGGGTGCTCCGAATGCTCGCGAGGTGGATCTCACGGGCACGGACATCGCGGTGACCGTGGACCTAGGCACAGGCAAGGGCGGAACCGCCACTGTGTGGACCACGGACCTGTCCTATGCCTACGTGGAAATTAACTCGGAATACTCCACATAAAAAGAGCTGGATATACCGTCATAAAAAGCGTCAACGCCCGACCGCACCCGTTCCTAGTTTTTAAGTGAGAGCTATGGCTAATAACTTTTCAGCCCTTCCCGACATCACCAACCTCACCCCGGAGATGCGCAGCCATGTGCTGGCAGAGGCTCTGCCCTGGCTGTTGCATTTCCAGGGAAAAATCGTGGTGGTGAAATACGGCGGCAACGCCATGATCGACGATGAGCTGCGCCGAGCCTTCGCCGCCGACATGGTGTTCCTGCGCGCCGTGGGCGCCCGCCCCGTGGTCGTTCACGGCGGAGGCCCACAGATCAACCAGATGCTGGACGCCGTGGGACTGGAATCCGAGTTCAAGGGCGGTTTCCGCGTCACCACGCCCGAGGTGATGGAGTACGTCCGCATGGTGCTGTTCGGCAAGGTCGGCCGCGAGCTCGTGGGGCTCATCAACGAGCACGGTCCCTATGCGGTGGGTACCTCCGGTGAAGATGCCGGGCTGTTCACGGCAGAGAAGCGTTTCGGCGTCGTTGATGGGGAAGAGGTCGACCTGGGGCGGGTGGGTTCTATCGCCCACGTCCAGGCGGATTCGCTGATGGACCTCATTGAGGCAGGTCGCATCCCGGTGGTTTCCACCGTCGCCCCCGATGTCAACGGTGATATTTACAACATCAATGCGGATACCGCGGCGGGTGCGTTGGCGTCGGCATTGGGCGCGGAGCGCCTGGTCATGCTCACCAACGTGCAGGGACTGTACACGGATTGGCCGAACCAGGATTCGCTGGTGTCCCGGATTGATCCGCAGGCGTTGTCGGACATCCTGCCTACGCTGGATTCGGGCATGATTCCGAAGATGGAGGCGTGCCTGAACGCGCTGCGCACAGGGGTGAAGGCCGCGCATGTGATTGATGGGCGTATTGCTCACTCGGTGCTGCTGGAGCTGATGACCTCTGGCGGTATTGGAACGATGGTTGTGGAAGACGATTGGGAGGGCGTTCATGCCTAAAACAACGAATCCTGAGCAGAGTGCGCAGGAAAACCAGAGTGCGCCATGGCAGCAGCAATGGGATAGTGCCCTGATGCCCACGTATGGCACCCCTCAATTGGAACTGGTGCGGGGCGAGGGATCCTTCGTATTCGACGCCAACGGCGCGCAGTACCTGGACCTCCTGTCTGGCATCGCGGTGAATGCGTTGGGACACGCCCATCCTGCGATTGTCCGAGCTGTTACCGAACAGGTCAGCACGCTGGGCCACGTGTCCAACAACTTCGCGCACCCCCAGGTCATCACGCTGGCCACGCGCCTGAAAGGCCTGATCGCGCAGCATCTGGACGGGGAGTGGGCGCACGACCCACAGTCCGCGCAGGTGTTTTTCGCAAACTCCGGTGCGGAGGCCAACGAGGCGGCCTTCAAGATTGCCCGCGCGACGGGTCGGACGAAGATTCTCGCCGCGGAACGCGGCTTCCACGGGCGCACGATGGGAGCGTTGGCGCTGACCGGGCAGCCGGATAAGCAACAGCAATTCCTGCCGTTGCCGGGCGGCGTGGAGTACTACCCCTACGGCGACATCGAGGCGCTGCGCCGCATGGCCGATGAGGACACCGCGGCGATCGTCCTGGAGTCTATCCAGGGCGAAACGGGAGTGATCCCCACTCCGGAGGGCTTTTTGACCGAGGTACGCCAGCTGTGCGATGAGCTGGGAATCCTCATGATCGTGGACGAAGTCCAGGCCGGCATGGGGCGCACGGGCGCGTGGTTTGGCTATCAGGTGGAGCAGATCGTCCCTGACGTCATCACCCTGGCCAAGGGACTGGGCGGCGGCATGCCGATCGGCGCGTGCATTGCTCTGCCACCGGCGCAGCTGCTGGTCAAGGGCTCGCACGGCACCACGTTCGGCGGCAATCCCATTGCCTGCGCTGCAGCCAACGCCGTCATCACCACCATCGAGGACGAGCACATCCTGGACAACGTGACCGAGATTGGCGCCTACATCACGTCCGAACTGGAGAAGGACCCATCCGTCACCACGATCCGCGGACGCGGACTGATGCTGGGCGTGGTGCTGGACAGTCCGCTGGAGGTCGACCCGCTCGAGTATGGAGTGATTATTAATCGCCCGGCGCCCGATGTGTTGCGCATTGTGCCGCCGCTGAATCTGAGCCGGGAGGACGCGCGCTTGGGCGTCGAAAAAATTAAAAAAATGCTGGACGATAACCGCGCGGCACAGTCGGGCGCACCAACCAAGGAATCGGAGTAACACATGGCCATTCGTCATTTCCTCGCAGATGATGACCTCACGCCGGAAGAGCAGGCAGAGGTGCTCGCGCTGGCGGAAGAAGTTAAAGCGCAACGCTACGACAATCAGTACCGCGACTTGCTGGACCGACGCAGCATCGCCGTGCTGTTCGATAAAACCTCCACCCGCACCCGTTTTTCCTTCGACGCCGGCATCACCGAACTCGGCGGCAACCCCATTGTGGTGGACGCCGGCAGCTCGCAAATGGGCAAGGGTGAGACCTTCCAGGACACAGGCAACGTGCTGTCCCGGTTCGTCAACGCGATCGTGTGGCGCACCGGAGCGCACGACAACCTGCACCAGATGGCGGAGACTGCTACGGTGCCGATTGTGAACTCCCTGTCCGATGACTTTCACCCTTGCCAGATCCTGGCGGACCTGCAGACCATCAAGGAGCACAAGGGCACGCTGAAGGGCTTGAATGCCGTCTACTTCGGCGACGGTGCAAACAACATGGCCAACTCCTACATGCTGGGATTCGCCACGGCGGGCGTCAACATCACCATCTCTGCGCCGGAGGGGTTCCAGCCGGAGAGCACGTTCGTGGAACGAGCGCGAGCGCGCGCCGCCGAAACCGGAGCCACGGTGACTGTCACGGATGCCATCGATGCCAACGGCGCGGATGTTGTCATCACCGATACCTGGGTCTCCATGGGCATGGACCCCAGCATCGACCGCTCGGCGCTGCGGGCCTACCAGGTCAACGCCGAGCTGATGGCCACGGCTGCCTCGGACGCGATCTTCATGCACTGCCTGCCGGCCTACCGCGACAGCGAAGTCACGGCGGAGGTCATCGACGGGCCACAGTCCGTGGTCTTCGACGAGGCAGAAAATCGCCTCCACGCACAGAAGGCATTGCTGGTATGGCTGCTCCGATGACCCGGACTGCCCGGCAGGATCTCATCGGAAAGATCATCGGGTCAGAAAAGGTATCCAGCCAGCGCAAGCTGCTGAGCATTCTGGAGGAACGCGGAATCGAGGTAACCCAGGCTACGCTGTCTCGTGACTTGGTGGACCTGGGCGCGAAGAAAGTGCGCAGCAACGGCGACATCTACTACACGCTCACCGACGAGCTGCGCGTGGATGGGCCGGATAAACTCCGTCGCGTGCTGGGCGAATTGCTGGTGGATTACGACCACTCCGGCAACATCGCCGTGCTGCGCACACCCCCAGGAGCGGCGCAATACCTGGCCAGCATCCTGGACCGCTCGGGCGTGTCCAAAGTGGTGGCCACGATCGCCGGCGATGACACGGTATTCGTCCTGGCGAGGGAGCCACTCAACGGCCAGGAGCTAGGCGAGTACTTCCAGGGGCTTGCGCAGGCCTAGCCTCCGTCGGAACAACACACACAACCCTATAGACTAGACACATACGATTAGCTCAACCGCTGGGACAGACAGCGGTGACACGGGCATGAAGGAAAGGAACACCATGAAGGATCGCGTAGTTCTCGCATACTCGGGCGGTTTGGACACCACCGTTGCCATTAGCTGGATTGCTAAGGAGCGTAACGCGGAGGTTGTCTGCGTCTCTATCGACCTGGGACAGGGAGGCGAGGACATGGAGACCGTGCGCCAGCGCGCACTGGGCGCCGGCGCCGTGGAGTCCATCGTTGTCGATGCCCGCGACGAGTTCGCTGAAGAGTACTGCCTGCCCACCATCAAGGCGAACGGCATGTACATGAAGGAGTACCCACTGGTCTCCGCCATCTCCCGTCCGCTCATCGTGAAGCACCTGTCTGATGCCGCGAAGGAGCACGGCGGCACCGCTGTGGCCCACGGCTGCACCGGTAAGGGCAATGACCAGGTCCGCTTCGAAGTGGGCTTCGCTAACACCGCCCCAGACCTGGACATCATCGCTCCTGTCCGCGACTACGCATGGACCCGTGAGAAGGCCATCGCCTTCGCCGAGGACAACGGCATCCCTATCGAACAGTCCAAGAAGTCCCCATTCTCCATCGACCAGAACGTGTGGGGCCGCGCCGTGGAGACCGGCTTCCTGGAGGACCTGTGGAACGCCCCCACAAAGGACGTCTACGCCTACACCGAGGACCCAGCACTGGGCCAGGCTCCTGACGAAGTGATCATCTCCTTTGAAAAGGGCAAGCCTGTGGCCATCGACGGCAAGAAGGTTACCGTCCTGCAGGCCATCGAGGAGCTGAACCGTCGTGCGGGTGCGCAGGGCGTCGGTCGTCTGGACATGGTGGAGGACCGCCTGGTCGGCATCAAGTCCCGCGAGGTCTACGAGGCCCCAGGTGCCGTGACCCTCATCAAGGCTCACGAGGCTTTGGAAGCCGTTACCATTGAGCGCGAGCTGGCCCGCTACAAGCGCGGCATTGATGCCGAGTGGTCCAACCAGGTCTACGACGGCCTGTGGTTCTCCCCACTGAAGCGCTCCCTGGATGCCTTCATCGACTCCACCCAGGAGCACGTCAACGGCGACATCCGCCTGGTGCTGCACGCTGGCTCCATCACGGTCAACGGCCGCCGCTCCGGCAGCTCCCTGTACGACTTCAACCTGGCCACCTACGACGAGGGCGATTCCTTCGACCAGTCCATGGCTCGTGGTTTCGTGGAGCTGCACGGTCTGTCCTCCAAGATCGCCGCACGCCGCGACTTGGCCAACTAACGGCCGGGAACAGCCCGGCCACCTCACACCCGTTCCCAACCTTTCAGTAAAGGACTCTTCATGTCTGCACCATCCGCACACGGCACCAACGAAGGCGCACTGTGGGGAGGCCGCTTCTCGGGCGGCCCAACGGACGCCATGGCGGCATTGTCCAAGTCCACCCATTTCGACTGGGTTCTGGCACCGTACGACGTCTTGGCGTCCCAGGCCCACGCCCGCGTGCTGCACCGTGCGGGACTGCTGTCTGAGGAAGACCTCGCCACGATGATCGAGGGTCTGCAGCAGCTGGGCAAGGATGTGGCTGACGGAACCTTTGGCCCCGAAGCCTCCGACGAGGATGTTCACGGCGCCATGGAACGCGGCTTGATTGACCGCGTGGGTCCTGAGGTGGGAGGTCGCCTGCGTGCTGGCCGTTCCCGCAACGATCAGGTTGCTACGTTGTTCCGCATGTGGGTGCGCGATGCTCTGCGTGACATCGCCGCCGGTGTGACGGATGTGGTGGATGCTCTGCTGGCGCAGGCCGACCGCCATCCTGAGGCGATTATGCCGGGCAAGACCCACTTCCAGGCCGCCCAGCCTGTGCTGCTGGCCCACCAGCTGCTGGCACATGCTCACCCGTTGCAGCGAGACATTCAGCGTTTCCGTGACCTGGATCGACGCCTAGCTGTCTCCCCGTACGGCTCGGGTGCCTTGGCCGGCTCCTCCTTGGCTCTGGATCCGGAGGCGATCGCTGAGGAATTGGGATTTGATTCGGCAGCGGACAACTCCATTGATGCCACGAGTTCTCGCGACTTCGCCTCCGAGACCGCGTTCGTGCTGGCCCAAACCGCGGTGGATTTGTCGCGTCTGGCGGAGGAGATCATCGCGTGGTCCACGCCGGAGTTTGGGTACGTCACTTTGGCCGATGAGTGGTCCACTGGTTCGTCGATCATGCCTCAGAAGAAGAACCCGGATGTTGCGGAGCTCACCCGAGGCAAGACTGGACGCTTGATTGGTAACGCAACGGGCCTGCTCGCCACGTTGAAGGCTCAGCCGCTGGCCTACAACCGCGATCTGCAGGAAGACAAGGAACCGATCGTGGATTCCGTCTCCCAGCTGAACCTCCTGCTGCCCGCGATGGCCGGCCTAGTGGACACGCTGACGTTCCACCCCGAGCGTCTGCGCGAGCTCGCCCCTGCAGGGTTCACCCTCGCCACCGATTTGGCCGAGTGGATGGTGCGCCAGGGCGTGCCGTTCCGCGTGGCACACGAGGCGTCAGGATCGTGCGTCCGTATCGCCGAATCCCGGGGTGTGGATCTCATCGATCTGACCGACGCCGAGCTCGCGAGCGTTCACGAGGCGCTGACCCCAGAGGTTCGCGAGGTGCTGACCGTGGACGGCGCCGTTGCCTCCCGCGCCACCCGCGGTGGTACCGCGGGTGTGCGGGTGGCTGAGCAGCGCGAGCGCGTGCGTGAGCAAGCTCAGCAGGACCGCGCATGGGCGGAGCAGTCTCCAATCCCTAGCAATCACTAGTTCGTGGTTGTGTTCTGGTTGACGTGCTGTGGTACGTGGGCGACGTGGTGAAGCATGCTCCTGAAGAACTCTAAAACACTCGCAGCGCTGTTTGTCTGCGGGGCGATGCTGGTCGCCTGCGGGGACTCGGAGGAGCCGAGCTCCCCTGTGGAAGAGTCCGGCACCGTCGTGAAGCATCGTTTGGACCAGACGCCGGGTGAACAGCTCGCGGGTGCCGCACCTCTAATGGCGCTCGTGAGCTCGGGCTCAACTGCGCAGGTTCAAGGCTTTTCTTCTGAAGGAAAGCCCGTGGCGGACGTGTCTACGCAGGTAGCTGCCGTGAAGGATTCCCGCTTGGAGCGCTTCGCCGACGGCTATGCTGTGGCCGATAAGAACGCCATCGCGGTCTTGAACTCCTCGGGCACGCGCGTGAAGGCCTTGCCTGTGCCGGAGGTTGATGAGAACGCCGCGCTGGCGGCGTCGGATTCTTCCCCACATTTTTCCACGACGATCATGGCCTTTGACCTGCCTCCCGAAGACGGCGGAACGGCGGATCGGACACGCATCGCTAAATTACATTCAGCATCAGGTCAGGGCAGTGGAGACATCAACAATCGGGTGATTACCCGCAAGGCGGATATTACATCCCTCACCGCGTGCGATGATGGATCGGCGCTGTGGCTGGAGTTTAAGCCCTCCACGCTTGTGGGTAATTCGGGTGCAGGTGTGGCAAGTCTGGTGACCTGGACCGAAGAAAATGGTGTGGAAACGTACCCTATTGATTATGAATTCGCCGCCCGCCCGTGGGACATTAATCAATTGGATTGTGAGAGGAAGCATCATCGTTTGGTTGCCGATGACGGCTCCGGGGGTGTGATTAATCTGGGAATCCAAAAGGATGGCCCGCGCTATAAGGTGGCGGGGAAGCGCCCGGTGAAGAAGGCTAACTCCGACGATATCGATGGTTCTTACGGTGCCATCAACGGCGATATGCTCACCACGATCAATGACAAGGGCACAGTCACCGTCATTGATATGTATAAGGGCGAGGTGGCATCATCGGTGGAGTTCTCGCAGCACTATATGGATCGCCGTAACTTGACTGCGACTAGTGCTGATGGGGCCTACGTCTATGCGCTTTTCGGCGGGGCTTCAGAATCGGCGGAAGATGGTTCGTCGCGCGCCAGCGCAGTCATCATGGACTTCAACCAGCCGAGCTGCCGGAGGAACATTGAACTGGAGGTGCCGGCTTCCAGCACAGTCACATCGGCGTTCATGCAGGTCACGGACTCCGAAAAAGCAATTAAGCCGCCGTGCCAGGCTGATCGCTCCTGAACGCATTCAAGCGGCTAGACTGATCTGCATGATTGATCCACAGCTCCTAGAGATCTTGGCATGTCCACAAGATAAGCAACCACTTGAGGATCACGGCGATTATCTGGTTAACCCCCGTCTGAACAAGGCCTATCCCATTCAAGACGGAATCCCTGTCTTGCTGGTTGATGAGGCCGTGGACTGGCCGCTGTAGAGCGCGGCCATACAGTTTTCGATAACACGTGAGAGAAATGGTGGAATAGTAATGTCAAATATTATCGATGAGCTCCAGTGGCGTGGATTGATTAACCAGTCCACAGATATTGAGGCGCTGCGTGAGGCTGCCGAAGACAAGATTACGCTGTACTGCGGCTTTGACCCCACGGGAGCGTCCTTGCACGCCGGTCACTTGGTGCCGCTGATTATGCTGAAGCGTTTCCAGGAGTTTGGTCACCGTCCGATTACGTTGGCGGGTGGAGCAACGGGAATGATTGGCGACCCGCGTGATGTGGGGGAGCGTTCCATGCTGTCCGACGCGCAGGTCGCGGAAAACCTGGAATCCATTAAAAAGCAGCTGCAAGCCTTCGTCGATTTTTCGGACAACTACGGTGACAATCACGCCATCATGGTGAATAACGCCGAATGGACCGCGCGCATGAGCGTGATTGATTACCTGCGCGACCTCGGAAAGAACTTTTCCCTGAACACCATGCTGGATCGAGACACGGTGAAGCGCCGTTTGGAATCCGATGGCATTTCTTACACCGAGTTTTCCTACATGCTTCTGCAGGCCAACGACTATGTGCACCTGAACAAGGAATTTGGCTGCGTGCTGCAAATCGGCGGTGGAGATCAGTGGGGCAACATCGTCTCCGGCGTGGATCTCAACCGCCGCGTGAGTGGTACGAAGGTCCACGGACTCACCGTCCCCTTGGTGACCGACGCCGAAGGCAACAAGTTCGGAAAGTCCACTGGTGGCGGCAAGCTGTGGTTGGATCCGGAGCTGACTAGCCCGTACTCCTGGTATCAGTACTTCATCAACGCCGGTGATTCTGTGGTGATCGACTACTTGCGTTGGTTCACCTTCCTCAGCAAGGAGGAGATCGACGCACTGCAGGAGAAGGTGGAGACGGAGCCGTTCAAGCGCGAGGCGCAGCGCACTCTGGCGCGCGAGATGACCACACTGGTGCACGGTGCCGAGGCCACGGAGGCCGTGGAGTTGGCCGCGCAGGCCTTGTTCGGCCGTGCGGAGCTCACCGATCTGGATGAATCGACGCTGGCCGCGTCCTTGCAGGAGACCGAGATTGCTGAGGTCGGCCAGGAGGCCACCATCGTGGATCTGTTGGTGGAATCCGGTTTGGAGAAGTCCAAGGGCGCTGCGCGTCGTACCGTGGGTGAGGGCGGAGCGTATGTCAACAACGCGCGCATTGAGGATCCTGAGTGGTCGCCATCAGCGGATGATCTTTTGCATGGACAGTGGCTGGTGCTGCGCAAGGGCAAGAAGCGCTTTGCCGGAGCGAAGGTGCGCACGGCGTAAGGGTTCAAGGTCCGTGATCCTCGACATGAGGAACACGGACCTTCTTTCGTTGTGAGAGCTGCCTGGCATCGACCTCGCTACACTTCCTGCAATTAACCCAGTCGCAGCCTGTGCACGCCTTGTGCCGTTGGTTGTGTTTTTGGTGTGTTTGTGTGTGGTGTTTTTGGGGCTGTGAGCTGGGGATTTGTGTTGTGTGTGGGTTGTGTGTAGATTAGTTCAAGTCAGAGCGACCGACACCGGCTCCCGGACAGGCCACACAGAGTGATTGTGTGGGGTTGTTGTTAGGGGAGGGGCAGGAA